>NZ_JBITJA010000008.1:0-216676 GCF_044459545.1 Micromonospora sp. NPDC050276
CGTTCGGCTGGAGCCGCGTCGTGCCACTCGCCGAGAGGCGACCTGCACACCGACATCAGCGCCGCCCCCGGCCCACCGGCCGGGGGCGGCGCTGTCTGCACTCCCCGGTTCGCGAACCCGTCTCGGTTGGCCTATGTTCAGAGGGTCGCTCGCGTGGGAGGGGGTGTCGGGGTTGGGTCTACGGACCTTCATCGAGGGCTGGCCGGTGTACCGCCAGCTCACCGGCACCGACCCGCTCGGCCGGGGTGCCGCGGCCAAGTCTGACGGATCCCGGGCGCTCACCGCCCGCACCGACACCGCCGACTCGATGGCCCGGTCCATCTGCCCGTACTGCGCTGTCGGGTGTGGTCAGCGGGTGTTCGTGAAGGACGGGCAGGTCACTCAGATCGAGGGTGACCCGGACAGCCCGATCTCGCGGGGTCGACTCTGTCCGAAGGGGGCCGCCAGTAAGAGCCTGGTCACCAGCCCGTTGCGGCAGACGAAGGTCCGTTACCGGCGTCCGTACTCGACGCAGTGGGAGGATCTGGAGCTCGACACCGCGCTCGACATGATCGCCGACCGGATCCTCGCGGCCCGCGAGCAGACCTGGGAGGACGTCGACACGCAGGGCCGGCCGCTCAACCGCACGCTGGGCATTTCCAGTCTGGGTGGGGCGACGCTGGACAACGAGGAGAACTACCTCATCAAGAAGTTGTTCACCGCGATGGGGGCGCTCCAGATCGAGAACCAGGCCCGTATTTGACACTCCGCCACCGTCCCCGGTCTGGGGGCCAGCTTCGGTCGTGGCGGTGCGACGGATTTCCAGCAGGACATCGCCAACGCTGACGTGATCGTCATTCAGGGTTCGAACATGGCTGAGGCGCACCCGGTGGGTTTCCAGTGGGTGATGGAGGCCAAGCGCCGGGGTGCGAAGGTCTTCCACGTCGATCCGCGGTTCACCCGGACCAGCGCGCTGGCTGACTCGTATTTGCCGATCCGGGCGGGCACGGACATCGCGCTGCTCGGCGGGGTGGTGCGCTACATCCTGGACAACGAGTTGGACTTCCGGGAGTACGTGCTGGCGTACACCAACGCGGCGACGATCGTGAGCGAGAAGTTCAGCGACACCGAGGACGGCGACGGCTTCTTCTCCGGCTTCGACCCGGAGACCGGCACGTACGTGCAGGACAGCTGGCAGTACGAGGGGCACGAGGGGTCGTCGGGCAGTGGGCACACCGCCCAGGAGCGGGACAGCGCCGCGGGGTTGACGCACGAGTCGCACGGCGCGCCGGTGGGCGGGCAGACCCGGCGCGACGAGACGTTGCAGCACCCGCGCTGCGTCTACCAGATCCTGAAGCGACACTTCGCCCGCTACACGCCGGAGATGGTGGAGCGGGTCTGCGGGATCTCGCAGGCGCAGTTCCTAGAGCTGGCCCAGGCGTGGACGGTGAACTCCGGTCGGGACCGCACCGGAATGCTGATCTACTCCGTCGGGTGGACGCAGCACAGCGTCGGTGTGCAGTACATCCGCACCGGGGCGATCATCCAACTGCTGCTGGGCAACATGGGTCGCCCCGGCGGCGGGGTGATGGCCCTGCGGGGGCACGCCAGCATCCAGGGCTCCACCGACATTCCGACGCTGTTCAACCTGCTGCCCGGCTATCTGCCGATGCCGCACCACGCCGAGCACCCGAGTTTCGACGAGTGGGTGGACAGCATCCGGCACCCGGGGCAGAAGGGTTTCTGGGGCAACGCGCGGTCGTTCGCGGCCAGCCTGCTCAAGGCGTACTGGGGTGATGCGGCGACGCCGGAGAACGACTTCTGTTACGGCTACCTGCCCCGGCTGACCGGTGACCACGGCACCTACCAGCAGGTGCTGAACATGATCGACGGCAAGATCAAGGGATACTTCCTGCTTGGGCAGAACCCGGCGGTCGGCTCGGCGCACGGCCGGGCGCAGCGCCTGGGCATGGCCAACCTCGACTGGTTGGTCGTCCGGGACCTGTTCATGATCGAAAGTGCGACGTTCTGGCAGAACGGTCCCGAGGTCGCCACCGGGGAGATCGTGCCGCAGGAGTGCCGCACGGAGGTGTTCTTCCTGCCGGCCGCCTCCCATGTGGAGAAGGAGGGCACGTTCACGCAGACGCAGCGCCTGTTGCAGTGGCGGGAGAAGGCCGTCGAGCCGCCGGGCGACGCCCGCTCGGAGCTGTGGTTCTTCTACCACCTGGGCCGCAAACTGCGGGAGAAGCTGGCCGGCTCGCCGTTGCCGCGCGACCGGGCGTTGCTCGACCTCACCTGGGACTACCCCACGCACGGTCCGCACGCGGAGCCGAGCGCCGAGGCGGTGCTGCGTGAGATCAACGGGTACGACGTGGCGACCGGCCGTCCGTTGTCCGGTTTCGCCGAGGCCCGCGCGGACGGCTCCACCGCGATCGGTTGCTGGATCTACACCGGGGTGTACGCGGACGGGGTGAACCAGGCGGCCCGGCGCAAGTCCCGGCACGAACAGGACTGGGTGGCCGCCGAGTGGGGTTGGGCGTGGCCGGCGAACCGGCGCATCCTCTACAACCGGGCGTCCGCCGACCCGGACGGCAACCCGTGGAGTGAGCGCAAGCGCTACGTGTGGTGGGACGCGGACAAGTCCGAGTGGACCGGCTACGACGTGCCGGACTTCGAGAAGACCAAACCGCCGTCGTACCGGCCGCCAGCCGGGGCGTCCGGGACGGAGGGCATCGCCGGCGACGACCCGTTCGTCATGCAGGGCGACGGCAAGGGCTGGTTGTACGCGCCCAGCGGTGTGTTGGACGGGCCGCTGCCGACGCACTACGAGCCGGTCGAGTCCCCGGTGCGCAACCCGCTCTACCGGCAGCAGGCCAACCCGACCCGCAAGATGTACGCGCATCCGATGAACTCGGTGAACCCGAGCCCGCCGCAGGAGCACGCTCAGGTGTTCCCGTACGTGTTCACGGTCAGCCGGCTCACCGAGCACCACACCGCCGGTGGGATGAGCCGGACCGTGTCACCCCTCGCGGAGCTGCAACCGGAGATGTTCGTCGAGGTGTCCCCGGACCTGGCCGGTGAGGTTGGGTTGGCGCATCTGGGTTGGGCGCACCTGGTCAGCGGCCGGGCGGTGATCGAGGCGAAGGTGCTGGTGACCGACCGGCTCACCCCGTTGCGGGTGGACGGTCGGGTCATTCACCAGGTGTGGTTGCCGTACCACTTCGGTTTTGAGGGTTTGGTGACCGGTGACTCGGCCAACGACCTGTTTGGCATCAGCCTGGACCCGAACGTCCTTATCCAGGAGAGCAAGGTCGGCACCTGCGACGTGCGGCCGGGCCGCCGTCCCACCGGGCCGGAGTTGCTCGACTTGGTGGCCGACTACCAGCGGCGGGCCGGGATCACGCCGGGCCAGCACGCCCCGGCCGTGACCACAGACACTGACGGGAAGGAGCACGGTGCTTCCTGACCCGAACAGCCTGTACGGTCCGCTGGACCCGGCACCCGACGCAGGCCATGAGAACGCGCCGCCCCGGATGGGGTTCTTCACCGACACCAGCGTCTGCATCGGCTGCAAGGCCTGCGAGGTCGCCTGCAAGGAGTGGAACGGTGTGCCGGAGAGCGGCCTGGACCTGCTCGGCATGTCGTACGACAACACCGGCGCGTTGACAGCGAACTCGTGGCGACACGTGGCGTTCATCGAGCAACCCCGCCCCGCCGCGTCGGCGGACGTCCTCGGCGCGCCGGTCGACACCGGCCCTGACCGGCCGGTCGGCGCGGGACCACAGTTCCTGGGGATGCCCGGGGCCCAGCCGCCGGGGCGGGGCACGGGCGTCGAGGAGCGTACGGATTTCCGCTGGCTGATGATGTCGGACGTCTGCAAGCACTGCACCCATGCGGCGTGTCTGGATGTGTGTCCGACGGGTTCGTTGTTCCGGACCGAATTCGGCACGGTGGTGGTGCAGGAGGACATCTGCAACGGGTGTGGTTACTGCATTTCGGCGTGCCCGTACGGGGTGATCGATCAGCGTAAGGGCGACGGTCGGGCGTGGAAGTGCACGCTGTGCTACGACCGGCTGGGTGCGGGGATGACCCCGGCGTGCGCGCAGGCGTGCCCGACCGAGTCGATCCAGTACGGACCCCTCGACGAGCTGCGCGAACGCGCCGCCGCCCGGGTCGAGACGCTGCACGACCGGGGGGTCCCGGAGGCGCGGCTGTACGGGCACGACCCGCACGACGGTGTGGGTGGTGACGGGGCGTTCTTCCTGCTCCTCGACGAACCCGAGGTGTACGGGCTGCCACCCGACCCGGTGGTGACCACCCGCGACCTGCCGAAGATGTGGAAACGCGCCGGCCTCGCCGCTCTCGCCATGGCGGCGGCGACCGTCGCCGCGTTCGTCGGAGGTTCCTCATGACCCCACCGGGCCCCGTGGGCGACCGGTTCCGTCGCTTCCGGGAGCGGCTCGCCACCGAGGGCAGCGACCAGCCACAGTTGAGCGACGAGCGACCCAGCACCGCGAGCGATGCAGCAACTGCGCGCGGCGCAGCGGCCACGAGCGACCGGCACCCGGTCAGGGGCGACGGGGCCGCCAGCGGCCGCCGGGGCGACCTCACGGCGCGGCGGAGCGGCGAAGCCTCCGGCCGGCGGGGCAGGCGGCGCGGCGGCGGTGGTGAGGAGCTGCGGGTGCCGGAGGCCGAGTTCACGTCCTACTACGGTCGGCCCGTGCTGAAGGCCCCGGTCTGGAAGTGGGACATCGCCGCGTACCTGTTCACCGGCGGGCTGGCCGCCGGCTCGTCGCTGCTCGCCGCGGGTGGGCAGCTCACCGGTCGGCCCGCGCTGCGGCGGGCCGGTCGGGTCGCTGCGCTGGCCGCCGTCAGCGCCAGTGCTGTCTTCCTGGTCAAGGACCTGGGCCGCCCGGCGCGGTTTCACCACATGCTCCGGGTGGCCAAGCCGACCTCGCCGATGTCGATGGGCACCTGGATCCTCACCGCGTACGGGCCGGCGGCGGGCGTCGCCGCGATCGCCGAGGCCGCCGGTGCGCTGCCCCGGCACGGCCTGCTGGGACTGGCCGGCCGGGTGTTGCCGCCGATCGGGCACGCCGCTGGGCTGGTCGCCGCCGGCACCGCGCCAGCGCTGGCCACGTACACCGGGGTGTTGTTGGCCGACACGGCGGTGCCGTCGTGGCATGAGGCGTACCCCGAGTTGCCGGTGATCTTCGCGGGCAGCGCGTTGGCCAGCGGCGCCGGCGTGGGTCTGCTCGCCGCGCCGCCGGCCCAGGCCGGGCCGGCCCGCCGGATGGCGGTGGCCGGCGCGGCCCTGGAGCTGTACGGCGCGCACCGGGTGGAGACCCGCCTCGGCCTGCTCAGCGAGCCCTACCGGTTGGGCCGGCCGGGCCGCTTGCTGCGCGCCGGGCGGCTGCTGACCGCCGGCGGGGTGGCCGGCGCCCTGTTGGGCCGGCGCAGCCGGGTGGTCGGGGTGCTGTCGGGGGCCGCGTTGCTGGCGGCGTCGGTGCTGACCCGGTTCGGCATCTTCTACGGCGGCGTCGCCTCGGCCCGCGACCCTCGGTACACGGTGGTGCCGCAACGCGAACGGGTCGAAGCCCGGCGGACCGGCATGGATCTTCCAGCCGATCGGGCGGCCCCGCCCGAGGTGTGATCGAATGTCCGGTGGAGGCGTTCAGGCGGCTGGTGCCCCTCCCGGTCTTCAAAACCGGAGTGGTCCGGGACCCGGGCCAGGCGGGTTCGATTCCCGTCCGTCTCCGCCACACCGCTTGCAGGAGATGACGTGATGGGCGACGGCCCGGACCCGCGACGCCGGGTACCCCGCACCGACACACTCCTCGCCGACCCGGTGCTGGCCGCGGCCACCGCGACGCTCGGCCGGGAGCAGGTCAAGGCGATCGTCGCCCGCGCGCAGGACCGCGCCCGCCGCGGTGAGATCAACCCCGACGAGGTACGCGACGCCGCGGTCGCCGCGCTGCCCACGCCCGGCCCTCGGGTGGTGCTCAACGCCACCGGCGTCGTGCTGCACACCAACCTGGGCCGGGCGCCGTTGTCGTCCGCCGCGGTCGCCGCGGTGGTGGCCGCCGCCGGGCACACCGACGTCGAGTTGGACCTGGCCACCGGCCGGCGGGCCCGCCGGGGCCGCGGCGCGCTCGACGCGCTGGCCGCCGCCGTGCCCGACGCGGGCGCCGTGCACGTGGTCAACAACGGCGCGGCCGCGCTGGTGCTGGCCGCCACCGCGTTGGCAGCCGGTCGGGAGATCGTGGTCAGCCGGGGTGAGCTGGTCGAGATCGGCGACGGTTTCCGGCTGCCGGACCTGCTGGAGAGCACCGGGGCGCGGCTGCGTGAGGTGGGCACCACCAACCGCACCACCCTCGCCGACTACGCCGCCGTCACCGGCCCGCAGACCGGTTTCGTGCTCAAGGTGCACCCGTCGAACTTCCGGGTCACCGGCTTCACCTCCGCCACCGGGGTACGGCAACTGGCCACGCTCGGCGTGCCGGTGGTCGCCGACATCGGTTCCGGCCTGCTCGGCGCGGACCCGCTGCTGCCCGACGAGCCGGACGCGGCCAGCACCCTGCGGGCCGGCGCCGCGCTGGTCACCGCCAGCGGCGACAAGCTGCTCGGTGGCCCACAGGCGGGGCTGCTGCTCGGTGACGTCGAGCTCATCGACCGGCTGCGTCGTCACCCGCTGGCCCGGGCGCTGCGGGTGGACAAGCTCACCCTGGCCGCGCTGGCCGCCACCCTGCACCAACCGGACACCCCGACCCGGTCGGCGCTGCACGCCGACCCGGGCGCCCTGCGTCAGCGGGTGGAGCGGCTCCGGGACCGGCTCGGTGCGGACGGCCGCAAGGCCGAGGTGGTGCCGGCCGTCGCGGTGGTCGGCGGGGGCGGCGCCCCCGGGGTCGAGTTGGACTCGTGGGCGCTGAGCCTGCCCGAGCGGTACGCGGCGCCGCTGCGCACCGGAGAGCAGCCGGTCCTCGGCCGGGTGGTGCGCGGCCGGCTCCTGCTCGATCTGCGCTGCGTGCCCGCCGACGCCGACGAGACCGTCCGCGCGGCCGTGCTGCGCGTACCCGGGGACGACTGAGCGTGTTCGTCGTCGCGACCGCCGGGCACGTCGACCACGGCAAGTCGACAGTGGTCCGGGCGTTGACCGGGATGGAACCCGACCGGTGGGCCGAGGAACGCCGCCGGGGAATGACCATCGACCTGGGCTTCGCCTGGACGACGCTGCCGTCGGGCGGCACCGTCGCCTTCGTCGACGTACCCGGGCACGAGCGGTTCGTGCCGAACATGCTCGCCGGGGTCGGCCCGGTCCCGGCGGCGCTGATCGTGGTGGCCGCCGACGAGGGCTGGATGCCGCAGTCCGCCGAGCACCTGGCCGCGCTCGACGCGCTCGGCGTGGCGTACGGCCTGCTGGTGGTGACCCGCGCGGACCTGGCCGACCCGGGGCCGGCGACGGCCCGTGCCCGGGCCGAGATCGCCGCGACCAGCCTCGGTGCGGTGCCGGCGGTGGCGGTCAGTGGCCTGACCGGCGCCGGCCTGCCGGAGTTGCGGGCGGCCCTGGACCGGCTCGCCGCGCAGCTGCCCGCCCCCGCGGTGGACGACCCGGTGCGGCTCTGGGTGGACCGCAGCTTCACCGTGCGGGGCAGTGGCACGGTCGTCACCGGCACCCTCGGCGCCGGTCGGCTGCGCGTGGGTGACGAGTTGGAGTTGGCCGGCGCCGACGAGCCGGTCCGGGTCCGTGGCCTGCACTCCCTGGGGGAGGCCCGATCGGAGGCGGCGGCGGTGGCTCGGGTGGCGGTCAACCTGCGCGGTACGCCCCGTGACCGGCTGGGCCGGGGCGACGCGCTGCTCACCCCGGGCCGGTTTCACCACACCGACCTCGTCGACGTCCGCCTCGCCGGTGACCCGGCCGCCGACCTGCCGGCCACCCTCACCCTGCACGTCGGGTCGGCGGCGGTGCCCGTGCGGGTGCGCCCGCTCGGCCCGGACACCGTGCGGCTGCGGCTGGCCCACCCGCTGCCGTTGCTGGTGGGTGACCGGGCGCTGCTGCGGGACCCGGGCCGGCACCACGTCAGCGGCGGGGTGCGGGTGCTGGACGTCGCGCCGCCACCGCTGGCCCGACGGGGTGCGGCCGCCGCCCGCGCGCAGGTCCTCGCCGAGTTGGACGGTCGACCCGACCTGGCGGGGGAGCTGCGCCGACGCCGGCTGATCCGGGCCGGCGCGTTGATCCGGATGGGCGTGCCGGTGCACGGCGAGCCGGGGCGTGACAGGCCGGCGTGCGCGGAGCCGGTGGCCGGTGACTGGCTAGCCGACCCCGCGTACTGGCGGCGGCTCGGCGAGCAGGTGACCGAGGAGGTCGCCCGGTACGCGCGGGAGCACCCGTTGCAGCCCGGGATGCCGGTGGACGCGCTGCGCCAGCGTCTCGCCCTGCCGGACCGGGTGCTGGTCGAGGCGCTGGTCCGGCCGCCGCTGCGGATCCACTCCGGTCGGGTCGGCGCGGCCGGCGCCGACGCGCTGCCCGAACCGGTGGCCCAGGCCGTGCAACGGGTCCGCGCCGAGTACGGCGACCGGCCGTTCCGCGCCCCCGAGGCGGGCCGCCTCGTCGACCTCGGTCTGGGCCCTCGGGAGATCGGTGCGGCGGTGCGGGCCGGCGCCCTGCTGCGGCTGGCCGACAACGTGGTGTTGTTGCCGGACGCGCTCGACGACGCGGTCCGGGTATTGGCCGGGCTGCCGCAGCCGTTCACCCTCTCGGCGGCCCGGCAGGCATTGGACACCACCCGCCGGGTGGCGGTGCCCCTGCTGGAGCTGCTGGACCGGCGGGGCGCGACCCGGCGGCTGCCCGACGACGCCCGGATCGTCGTCACCTGAGCGCACACGTGCTCGGGGCGACCGTGGTGCCGGGCTAACCGGCCCCCGAACCGACTGCGGTCACCTACGGTGACGCCATGGACCCTTCGGCGGTCTGGCGGGACCGGCAGCACCGGTGGCGGATCGAGGCGTACCGCGCGCCGGACCTGCGATTCGCCATCTACGCCACCAACGGCCCCACCGAATCGGTGCCGCTGTGGTTGTTCGGGATGTCGGCGCTGGCCCGGTGGCTGATGACCCACGCCATCTCGCTGGACGACCTGGAGGTCGACTGAGCGGCGGTCGCAAACCGGGCCCGCGGTGCGCCCCGCTGCGGTTGAGTGACCTCAGGCGGCAAACGGGGGTACGCGATGGGCGGTCAGCTCGGGCAGTTGGCGCTGGTGGCCGTGCTGGTGCTGGTCAACGCCGCGCTCTCGGGCAGTGAGATGGCACTGGTGACCCTGCGCGAGGGGCAGTTGCGGCGGCTGGGCCGGCGCAGCCGCGCCGGCGGCCGGTTGGTGCAGCTGTCTCGCGACCCGAACCGCTACCTGGCCACGATCCAGCTCGGCATCACCCTGGCGGGATTTCTCGCCTCGGCGGCGGCCGCGGTGACGTTGGCTGGTCCGCTGGTCGGCCCGTTGGGCTTCCTCGGCGGGGCGGCGCGTCCCGCCGCGGTGTTGCTGGTGACCGTTCTGCTGACGTTCGTCACGCTGGTGCTCGGGGAGTTGGCCCCGAAGCGGCTGGCCATGCAGCGGGCCGAGCGCTGGGCGTTGCTGACCGCCGGCCCGCTGGACCTGCTGGCCCGGGTGTCCCGGCCGGCGGTGTGGCTGCTCAGTAGGGCCACCGACGCGGTCGTGCGCCTCGCCGGCGGTGACCCGCGGGCCAATCGGGAGGAGATGACCGAGGATGAGTTGCGGGAGATGCTAACCAGCCAGCGCGGACTGTCGACCCAGCAGCGGGAGATCCTGACGGGTGCGTTCGACATCGCCGGCCGGACGCTGCGCGAGATCCTGGTGGCCCGGCGGGAGGTGACGACGCTGTCGGCCAGCCTCCCCGCCGACGAGGGCGTCCAACGGCTGGCGGCCGCCGGGCGGTCCCGCGCTCCGGTCACCGGTCCCGGCGGCCTGGACGAGGTGCTCGGTGTGGTGCACATTCGGGACCTGGTGCGGGCCGGAACCGCCCCGGTGGGTGGGCAGGTCCGCGCCCCGCTGCTGCTGCCGGTGACCCTGCCGGTCGCCGACGCGTTGCGTCAGCTGCGGCAGGAGCATCAGCAGTTGGCTCTGGTCGTCGACGAGCACGGCGGGATCGACGGCATGGTCACCATGGAGGATCTGCTGGCCGAGGTGGTCGGTGAGTTGTACGACGAGACCGACCGTGACGTGCACGGGGTGGTCCGGGAGTCGGACGGGTCGCTGCTGGTGCCCGGTGACTTCCCGCTGCACGACCTGCCCGATCTGGGGGTGCGGCTGAGCTTCCCGTTGAGCCGGGACTACACCACGGTGGCGGGTTTGATGCTGGCCCGGCTGCGGCACCTGCCGGACGGGCCGGGCGAGACGGTACGCCTGCCGGGGTTGACCCTGGAGGTGGTGGAGGTCGCCGACCGGGCGGTGCGTCGGGTGCGGCTCTGCGGGTTCGTCGCCGAGCGCTGAGGTCCCCTAAAGGTTGACAAAAGGCCTAAATCGGCGCGACCGCGAAGGCGGCCTGCCTACGGTGCCATACGTGAAGGACCGAGGTTTGCGTACGTTCGTCACGGTGCTGGCCGGCCTCGCGGTGATCTACTTCGGCAGCGCCGGCCGCAGCCCCGAGGAGGGCCGTGGCATCTCCCGCGGGGTGGTGGTCCTGGCGCTGCTCGCCGCGTTGCTGGTGTGGCACCTGACCCGTCCGGGGGACAAGACGGTCAAGTGAGCGGCTCAGCCGGCGGCGACGCGGGTGACCTCACCGGCGGACTCCTCACCCAGCGCCACCCGTACCAGCGCTGAGGCGAGCCGGCCGAAGTCCGGTTCGTCGACGAGGCCGACGAGCCGGTCCGGAGTGCCCGGCAGGCCCAGCCGCTTCGCCCCGGCCAGCGCCCGACGGTCGGCGTACGGGCGCACGTCCGGCCAGACCGTCTGCGCTTCGCGTAGGTAGATGTCCGCGCCGGTGGGGCCGATGCCGGGGAACTCGGTGAGCCGCCGCCGCAGCCCGGTCGGGTCGCCCTGCGCCTCCCGGTGCAAGCGCCGCAGGTCACCGTGCCAGCGGTCCAGGCACAGCCGGGCGCCGGTGCCGAGCATGGTGGCGGTCCGCTCGTCGTAGCGACGGTAGTGGCCCCGGCCCAGCGCGTCGACGCGTTGCTGCCAGTTGGCCGCCTCCATCGCCTGCGGGGTGCGGTAGCCCGCGTTGAACAGCTCCCGCGCGGCGTCCACCGCCACGCACGCCCGGATCCGGGTGCTCAGCAGGGTGGTCAGCACCAGCAGCTGGTACAGCGGCCCGGGCCGGTCGGCGAGCCGGATACCGGCCTCCTCGGCGTACGTGCGATTACGCCGTTCGAGCAGGACCCGCACCACGCTGCGATCGTTGCCCACGCCGACGGATTACCCGATTCGGGAACCGCTAGCCGTCTCATCGGTGCCCGGGGTCGGAATGCCGCCGGGGTGGGCGGGTATGCCGGCTTCGGAGGCGGTCGATGCCGCCTGCCGTACCCGGAAGGGAGACACCCGTGGTCAACCCGCAGCAGGAAGAGTTCCGGCGCAACGCCAAGGGCGCCACCAGCCAGGACAGCAAGGGGCCCAAGCCGACCGGCCACCCGCTCAACCGTGGCACGTCGCGTGGCGACGAGGGTCGACCGGTGCCCAAGGGGCAGGTGTCGCCCTACGGCCCGGCCGGTGAGCCGGTGGCCGAGGACGACAGCGACACCCGCTGACTAGCGCCCACGACCTGGCGGCCGCCGCAACCTGTTCCAGGTGGCGGCGGCCGCCAGCCCGTACGCGAGGTGCGGAATGATGTCGGAGATCCAGTCGGAGCGTCGCCAGGTGCGCGGATCGCTGATCCCGAGCACCGTGATCGACCCGTCCGTCATCGTCATGACGCCGGCGCCGAGCAGCCCGGTGGCCACCGACAACGGCTGACGCCGACCACCGGCGTAGAGCGCGAACCCGACGCCCGCGGCGACGCCCAGCCCGTACCCGATGAGCGGCCCGAGGCCCGAGCGGCGGTTGGCCGCCCGGGCCCCGTTCCCCAGGTCCACGTGCGCGATCCCGGCCAGCCGGTCGACGGTCTCCTGTGGGACGTCGCTCTCGGGCCGTCCCCGCAGCGCCATGTCGAGGTAGCTGACCACGTTCAGCGCGGTGCTGCCGACGGCGCCCGCGATGGCACCGTCGGCCACGTCGACCCTCCTCACTTCGGGTCGCCCGGTTCGCGCTCGCTCTTCGGGCCGTAGGTGCGGTCACCGCGCACCACGCCCCGTTGGCCGCGATCCTCCTGCAGGATCCGGTTGGCGACCTGGTTTGCCTTGCCGTCGGGCACTCGTCGTCCGGAGTCGTCGATCGCGTTGCGCAACCGCGCGCGCTGCTTGTCGTACGCGTTACTGCCCGGCCGTGGTCCTGGCATGTGCTGCCTCCTTCGTCGGTCTGGGCATCTGCTGCTGCCCGCCGTCCGCTGGGCGTACCGCGGCCGTCTACCCGTCTGGTGGCCGACCAACCCCGGGGCGTCTAGTGGGGCGCGCGGACCACGACGACCGGGCACTGCGCGTGGTGCAGCATCGACTGGCTCACCGACCCCAACAGCAACCCGGTCACCTCGCCGCGCCCCTGCCCGCCGACGACCGCGAGTTGGGCGGAGCGGGACGCCTCGGCGAGCACGGCGCCGGGTCGGCCGCGCACCGCCCGGCAGGTCAGCCGCAGACCGCGGTGGTGCTCGGTGAGCCCGGTCAGCCACCCGGCGAGCATCCGTTCCTGCTCGCCGTGCAGCTTCGCCTCGTCGTACACCAGGGGTTGCATGTCGCCCGGGCCGCTGCTGCCCGGGTGCCGGTAGGCGTGCACCGCCACCAGCGGCACGCCGAGCGACACGGCGGTCTCGGCGGCGAACTCCGCCGCCTGCCGGGACGCCGCCGAACCGTCCATGGCGACCAGCACCGGCTCGTCGGGTCGTTGCGCGCCGCGCGCCACCAGGACCGGGCAGTCGGCGTACGCGGCGACCTGCACGGCGACCGAGCCGACCACCAGCGCGGAGAACCCACCCAGCCCGCGGTCGCCGAGCACGATGAGCGCGGCGGTGGGGGACTCGCCGACCAGCACCGCGGCGGCCTCCCCGTCGATGATCTCGCCGGAGACCGACAACCCCGGCACGGTCGCCTCGGCCTCGCGTACCGCGGCCTCGACGAGTTCCTCGGCCTGGTGGCGTAGCCCGCCGCCGGGCGGCGCGTCTGGGGCGGGGGAGACCGGCACGTGCAGCAGCGGCCAGATGAAGCCGTGCACGACCCGCAGTGGCCGGTGCCGGCGTGCCGCCTCGGTGGCGGCGAGGCGTACGGCACGCAGCGCCGGTTCCGAGCCGTCGACGCCGACCACCACCGCCGCGTTGTTCGCCGAGTTCACCGCCCACCTCCGCTCGCGGCCAGTATCGCGGTCGCGGACGCCCTCGCGCCGCGATACCGCTGAGTGCGTCCCGGTCGGTACGCTGGCGACGACCGGCTTGGGAGGGAGCGTCGCCGATGGGTGAACCGGACCAGCCGAGCACCGCTCGCATGATCGACTTCTGGCTCGGCGGCCACCACCGCTTCCCGGTCGACGTGGCCGCCGCGAGCGCGTTCGAGCAGGCGTACGGGCCGTGCGCGCCGGTCTTCCGGGAGCTGCGGGCGTTCCTGGGGCGGGCGGTGCGGGCCATGGTCGCCCAGGGCGTGGACGGCTTCCTGGTGTTCGGCGCCGGGGTGCCCACGATGGGCAACGTGCACGAGGTCGCCACCGACGCGACGGTGCTCTACACCGACGTCGACCCGGTCACCATCCGGCTGGGGCAGAGCATCCTCGCCGGCAGCGACCGGGCCGGTTACGGCTTCGGCGACGCGACCGACATCGGCACGGTCGACCCGGCGCAGCTGCACCGCTTCGTGCCGGGGTGGGGCCGGCGGCCGGTCGGGGTGGTCTTCCTCGGGTTGGCCGCCTTCCTCGACGACGCCACGCTGACCCGTACTCTCGACGAGCTGTATGCCGCCGCGGCGCCGGGCAGCCTGCTCGCCGTGGATTTCGACACGGAGGAGTTGGCCGGACACCCGCAGGCGCTGGCCATGATGGGACCGCAGTTCCGGATGCGTCCGCCGGCGGCGTTCGCGCCCCTGCTGGGTCGGTGGGCGCCAACGGCGGACGGGATCGTCCCGGTCGCCCAGTGGCGGGCGGAAGGCCCGCCGGCACGGGTGCCCGACGCGTTCCACGGTGTGCTCGCGATCCGCGCGGCGGACTGACCGCGCCGGTCAACCGTCCGAGGGCGTCCGTATGATGCTTGCCCTATAGCAAGCTTCTGGGGAGGACGACGATGGTGGACGCGCCGGACCTGGTGTCGCGCGCGTTGCGCGAGGCCCCGCCCGACCAGTTGGCCGAGGCGGCGGACCGGGCGATCCGGTCGGTGATGGGCGCGCTGCGCACCGACGTCTTCGTCGCCGACTACCGGATCAGCGGGCTCTGGCCGGTGCTGGACCCGGACCTGCCAGCGGCCGGGTTCCTGTCCTGCCACACCATGGCACAGCGCTGTTTCAGCAGCCAGCAACCGGTACGCGACGGCGATGGTGCGTGCCGGCTCTACCTGCCGTTGACGGTGTGGGGGGAGCGGCTGGGCGTGCTGCTGATCGAGCTTCCGACCGTACCCAATGCGACGGTGACCGGCCGTGCCACGGACATCGCCGGTGCGGTGGCGGTGGCGATGCGCGCGGCGGACCGGGAGACCGACCGGTACCGGCGGGCCCGCCGTCGGGAGCGACTGACGATGGCCGCGGAGATGCAGTGGGACCTGTTGCCCGGTCGCGGGGTGGCCCACCACGCGTTCGAACTGGCCGGTCAGCTCGAACCGGCGTACACCGTGGGCGGTGACCACTTCGACTGGTCGTTGGACGGCGACCGTCTCACCGTGACGGTGCTCAACGGCGAGGGCAGTGGACTGGCCGCGTCCATGTTGACCGCCGTGACGGTCAACGCGATGCGCAACGCGCGTCGCTCCGGTGGCGGCCTGGTGGAACAGGCCGAGCTCGCGTCGGACACGATCTTCTACCAACACCGGGGCGGCCGGTACGTCGCGACCCTGCTGCTCGAGGTGGACACTCGCACCGGCCGGGTGCGGGCGGTCGACGCGGGTTCCCCACACCTGCTGCGGATGCGGGGGTCCGCCGTCGAGCCGACGAAGTTGGATCAGCAGTTGCCGTTGGGCATGTTCGCCGAGACCCGCTACGAGCTTCAGCAGCTGCAACTCGCTCCGGGTGACCGCCTCTTCGTGGTCAGCGACGGGGTGTGGGCGGCCGAGCCGCCGGGTCAGGAGCCGTACGGGCAGCGGATGATGGCCCGTTGCCTGCGCGCCACGCGGCTGCAGCCGCCAGCTGAGGCGGTTGGTACGGTAATGCGCGAACTGCACGCCTACCACGCGGATTCCGATCTGCGCGACGACGCGGTCGTGGTCTGTCTGGACTGGCACGGTCCGCGGGAGCGGGCACGGGGTGAGGTTGGCCGCCGTGCCGGGCGGGCACCAGCGCGATGACGGCAGGGGACATCAGGTGGAGCGACCTGCGGATCTCGCCGCGGCGATCGACGCGGCTGCCGAGACGCTGATCGCTGTGCTCGACTCGGCCACGTCGCGGCATCAGGTGCCGCCGACCCAGCTGAGGGTGCTCACGCTGATCAGCGGTCGGCCGGAGACCAACGTCAACGGGTTGGCCGAGCTGCTGGACGTGGTGCCCTCCTCGGCGAGCCGGCTGTGCGATCGGCTGGAGGCGACCGGGCTGTTGCGCCGGGTGGCCGATCCCCGCGACCGGCGGGAGGTGCGGTTGGTGCCGACCGCCGCCGCGCTGACCCTGCTGGGGGAGTTGGCCGAGCGGCGCCAGCGAGCGGTGCAGGCGGTGCTGGATCGGATGCCGACGCGGATGCAGCACGATCTGTTGCTGGCGCTCGTCGCGTTCGCCCGGGCGGCGACCTCGGTGCCCGAGCAGCAGAGCGATCAGGCCGTCCAGACGGCCTGATCGCCGCCGTCCTTTCACTAGTATCCTAGGACGCTCAACGCGTGGTGATCCACGCCACAGTGCGGCACAGCCGCACCGACAGCCGTGCGGCGGCACCCGGCCCGCGAGAGGAAGCCCGATATAGTGGCAGCGCACCTACCCGGCCCGCGATCATCGAGATCGCGGGCCGCATCAGGGGAAGGGGCCCCGCCCGGGGCCGCAGGGGAGAGCCGGCGGTGGTCGGCCCGACAGCGCGTACGACCCTCAGCCGCGCCCGGCGTCGGCCGGGGGCCGCGTGCCGTGGAGGAGGATCGGTGTCGCGTCGGCCGGCTCGGGCAGAGCAACCGCGGGACACCGGTGACGAGGCCCCCGGCAACCAGGTGCTCACCCTGCCCAACCTGATCAGCTTCGGGCGGCTGCTGGGCGTGCCGCTGTTCCTCTACCTGTTCCTGGTCGCGCGGGCCGACGTGGCGGCGGTCGTCGTGCTCGCCATCGGCGGCACCACCGACTGGGTCGACGGGTGGATCGCCCGGCGCCTACGCCAGGTGAGCCGCCTGGGCGAGCTGCTCGACCCGCTGGCCGACCGGCTCTACATCCTCGCCACCCTGGTCGCGTTCACCGCGCGGGAGGTGGTGCCGTGGCAGTTCACCGCGGCGCTGCTGGCCCGTGAGCTGCTCCTGCTCGTCTCGCTGGGCGTGCTGCGGCGATACGGGTACGGCCCACCGCCGGTGCACTACGTGGGTAAGACCGCGACGTTCCTGCTGCTCGCGGCGTTCCCGGTGCTGCTGTTGGCTACCGCGGCGACCGACATCGCGACGGCGGCGAGCGCCATCGGGTGGGCGTTGGCCTGGTGGGGGTTGGTGCTCTACTGGGTGGCCGGCGGGATGTACGTCGTGCAGGCGGCCCGACTGGTGCGCGCGGCGCGCACTCCGGGAGCGGCGGCGTGAGCGCGCCGCGGCTCGGGAAACCCGGCCAGGACCGGGTGTACGCGCCGGATTTTCTCACCGAGCTGTTCCGCAACCCGTTGGATCCGGGGTACGCGGACGCGGCGGCCCGTCGACGGTCGGCGGAGTCCGGGCCGGCGCGGGGGTGGCGGGCCTGGCCGGCGCGGTCGGTCAGCCTGGTCGTGGTGATGCTGCTCGGTTTCCTGTTCGCGGTCGCGTACCGGAAGACGATGGCGGACGAGCCGGGGCGCAGCCAGGCCCGGTCGGGGCTGGTGGCGCAGATCAAGGATCGGGAGCGCCAGACCGACCGGTTGTCCACCCGGGCGGACCAGCTGCGCGAGGAGGTCAGTCGGCAGCGGGACGCGGCGTTGAGTGGGTCGGCCGCAGCCCGGTTGCGTGACCTGGAGGCCAGCACCGGGCTGGGTCGGGTGCGCGGTGACGGTGTGGTGGTGCGGCTGGCGGACGCGCCGGACAAGGCGGACGCGGTGACCGGTGCTGGGGCTGGGCCGCCGCGGGTGCTCTACAGCGACCTGCAGGGGGTGGCGAACGCGCTGTGGAGTGCGGGCGCGGAGGCGATCGCCATCAACGGGCAGCGGTTGACGTCGACGTCGACGATCCGGTCGGCGGGTGAGGCGATGCTGGTGGATTTCCGGCCGGTGACCGGGCCGTACGAGGTGTCGGCGATTGGGCCGGGTTCGATGCGGCGCAAGTTCGAGGACAGCCGGAACGCGGCGCTGATGCGGGAGGTCGCGCAGAAGACCGGGTTGTCGTTCGGTGTGCGGGATTCGGATGACCTCACCCTGCCGGCGGCGCCGGAGCCGCAGCTACGCTACGCCAAGCCGTCGGTCAGTCCGAGCCCTTCCGCGTCGGGTGTCCGGTCCGGCAGTCCCGGGTCGTCCGGTCCGGCGACGACTGTTAGCCCCTCCGGAGGTGGCCGATGATCGCGGTGCTGGCGTTGCTCGCCGGTGTGGTGCTGGGCGTGTGGCTTGATCCCACGGTGCCGGCGGCGTTGCAGCCGTACCTGCCGATCGCGGTGGTGGCCGCGTTGGACGCGGTGTTCGGTGGGGTGCGGGCCCGGCTGGACCGCATCTTCGACGACAAGCAGTTCGTGGTGTCGTTCATTTCGAACGTGTTGGTCGCTGGCCTGATCGTGTATCTGGGTGACCAGCTGGGGGTGGGTGGGCAGTTGTCCACCGGTGTGGTCGTTGTGCTGGGTGTGCGTATCTTCGGCAACGTGGCGGCGATCCGTCGGCACCTGTTCCGGGCGTAGGTTGGGTTGCGATGAGTGACGAGCAGACCGACACGGGGACCGGGTGGCCGCAGCCGGCGGGTCCGGCGCGGCCGGGTGGGCCGGCGGGTGAGCCGGATCCGCGGCCGGATGCGCCGGATCCGGACGAGCTGAGCCCGTTGGCTCCGCCGGGGCCCGCGCAGCCGCAGCCGTCGGATGACGAGCCTGTGGTGGAGCCGGGTGTGGAGCCGGTCGACGACGGTGCGACGGTGGACCTGGGCGCGGCGTCGCGGTCGGGGGAGCCGGTCGCGGATTCCGACGGGTTGGCGGAGCCGGCCGGGGAGTCGGCGGCGCCGGTGGCGGCTGGCCGGTCCCGGTGGAGTACGGCCGGGGTGATGATCGCGGCGTTGTTGGCGTTGCTGGGGTTCACGTTGGTCGTGCAGTTGAAGACGACGTCCACGGACCCGACGTTGGGGGCGACGCGGCAGGAGGACCTGGTCCGGATCCTGTCGGATCTGGATGCGCGGGAGAATCGTCTCCAGCAGGACATTCGGGCTCTGGAGGACAGTCAGCGGCAGTTGCGTTCGGGTGAGCAGGGTCGTCAGGCGGCGTTGGATGAGGCGACGCGGCGGGCGGACGAGTTGGGCATTCTGGCGGGGACGTTGCCGGCGGTGGGTCCGGGTTTGACGGTGCAGTTCGACGCGGGTGTGAAGCCGATTTCGGCGAACCGGGTGTTGGACGCGGTGCAGGAGCTGCGTGGTGCGGGCGCCGAGGCGATGCAGATTTCCGGTGGTGATCGGGCGACGGTGCGGATCATCGCGTCGACGTACTTCCTGGATGGGGACAACGGGTCGTTGGTGGTGGAGGGGCGTCGGTTGACGGGGCCGTACACCATCACGGTGATCGGTGATCCGGCGACGATGCGTACGGCGTTGAACATTCCTGGTGGGGTGGTGGCGTCGGTTCGGGGTGGCGGCGGTAACGTGACGTTTGGGGAGCGTGAGGTTGCCGAGGTTTCGGCGCTGCACGTGCCGATCAAGTTGGAACACGCCCGTCCGGTCTCCTGACCGGCCGCGGCCGCGCCGGACCCGGGTGGTCCGGGGCACCGATGGATGAAGGACGCGTCTGGTGATTCCCGAGGATCTGCGATACACCGCCGAGCATGAGTGGGTGGCGGGTGACGGCACGGCTTCGGTCCGGGTCGGCATCACCCACTTCGCGCAGGACGCGCTCGGTGACATCGTGTACGTGCAGTTGCCCGAGGCGGGTGCGGTGGTCGCGGCCGGTGACTCGTTGGGTGAGATTGAGTCGACCAAGAGTGTGTCGGAGATTTACGCGCCGGTCGCCGGTACGGTCGCGGCGCGTAACGAGGCGTTGGGTGACACGCCGGAGCTGATCAACACTGATCCGTACGGTGCGGGTTGGTTGGTGGAGATCACGCCGAATGATCCGACGGCGACGGATGGGTTGCTGACGGCGGCCGCGTATCAGAAGATCACCGAAGGCTGAGTGTGCTTGATCCGGTGCGCGGGTTGTCTGCGCGCGTCCGGTTGCCCTGCATTTCGGCGCTGGCTAGGCTCGCCCAGTCGACCGAGAACCCAATAGTTGAGCGTTGCGGAATTGCCTTCCCGGGCACGGGGAGCCAGCCGCCGGGTGTGCATGTGCCCGGCGGCCAGACCCGCCATTACCCGACGCCGACCGAACAGATCCGTGAGGTGGTCCCATGACGCGGCCAGACGACGAGTTCCCCCCGCTCGACGTCACTTCGACGCTCAATCTCGGTTCGCTCGACGAAGTGCTGGAGGGGCCGGATACCGATGTGGTGCCGAGCCGGATGTCCGGTTCGTTGCCGCCGGGTATGGCGCTGCTGGTGGTTCGTCGGGGCCCGAATGCGGGTGCCCGGTTCCTGTTGGACCACGATGTGACGACCAGTGGCCGGCACCCGGACAGTGACATCTTCCTTGACGATGTGACGGTGTCGCGTCGGCATGCGGAGTTCCACCGTGACGGTGGCACGTTCACGGTGCGGGACGTGGGTAGCTTGAATGGCACGTACGTCAATCGTGAGCGGGTTGAGGCGGCCACGTTGAGCAATGGTGACGAGGTTCAGATCGGTAAGTTCCGGGTGGTGTTCATCGCCGGTCCGCGCCCGGAGGAGGAGGCCGGCCGGGGGTGAACGAGCCTGCGGCCTCCACGTCACCGGGGGCGGCCCGGTCTCAGCCGCTGATGAGCATCGGTGAGGTGCTCGGGCAGTTGCGGGTGGATTTTCCGGACACCACGATTTCGAAGCTGCGGTTTCTTGAGGCCGAGGGTTTGGTCGAGCCGCAGCGGACGGCGGCGGGTTACCGGAAGTACAGCTGGGACGATGTGGCGCGGTTGCGGTTCGTGTTGACCGCGCAGCGGGACAAGTACCTGCCGTTGCGGGTGATCCGTGAGCAGTTGGCCCAGTGGGATTCGTCTGGTGAGCAGCCGGGGCGTTCGCGGCCGGCGTTGGTGGCGGTTGGTCCCGATGGTGCGGTGCCGGGTCGTGAGGTTGCCGAACCGGCCGAGTCGTCGCAGGTGCGGCTCGGCCGGGCGGATCTCGTGGCGCGTAGTGGGATCGACGAGTCGACGTTGGTGGAGTTGGAGCGGCTCGGTGTGCTCGTGTCGGATCCGCCGGGGTGGTACGACGGGGACGCTTTGATCATCGCGTCGGCGGTGGCGGGGTTGGCGTCGTACGGGTTGGAGCCGCGGCACCTGCGGGGTTATCGGACGGCGGCGGACCGGGAGGTCGGTTTGTTCGCGCAGTTGGTGGCCCCGTTGGCGCGGCAGAGTGATCCGGCGGCGCGGGCGCGGGCTGCGGAGACGGCGCGTGAGTTGGTGGCGTTGTCGGAGCAGTTGCACGCGGCGTTGGTGCGGGTGGGTTTGCGTTCGACGTTGGGTCGGTGAGGGTGCCCGGCGGGTGGTGGCTGAGCGGAAAGATCTCTTCCGGGAAGCGTGCCGTAGGCTTGCCGGGGTAGCCCCTTTCTGGCGCGGACGTGGTGCTGTAGCGCATGGGACGGCCGTGTCGCGGTCCGTGTACCGTGCAGGGAAGGGCGCTGCGGCGTAGGTGACAACGACACGGAGGCGGCGGTGCGCGAGCTGAGCGTGGTCGGAGTTCGGGTGGAGCTGCCCAGCAACCAGCCGATCGTCCTGCTCAGGGAGGTCGAGGGGGACCGCTATCTGCCGATCTGGATCGGCGCGGTCGAGGCGACGGCTATCGCTTATGAGCAGCAGGGGGTCAAGCCGGCCCGGCCGTTGACGCATGATCTTCTGCGGGACGTGTTGGCGGCGTTGAAGGCGCCCTTGCAGGCGGTGGAGATCACCGAGCTGAAGGAGAACGTGTTCTACGCGGATCTGTTGATCGGCGATGGGGTGCGGGTGTCGGCGCGTCCGAGCGATTCGATCGCGTTGGCGTTGCGTGTCGGTGCGCCGATTCGTTGTGCGGAGCAGGTCCTCACCGAAGCGGGGATCGTCATTCCTGATGAGCAGGAGGACGAGGTGGAGAAGTTCCGCGAGTTCTTGGAGCAGGTGCGTCCGGAGGACTTCGCGGGCTGAGGTGGGCTTTTGGCTCGGCGTCGGGTGTCACGGTGGGTGATGCCCGGGTGCGATTGGTGATCTTTCTCGGTGGCTGCGCGGCGTGTCGCGTCGGTTCCTCCGTGGTTACCCCTGGCGGTGGCTATAGGGTTTCCATGTCGAGGGGTGCGCGTCGGAGGAAACGACGCGTCGCCACACTGACGGGGAGGTTGTCCGGATGCACGAGCCGCGGGATTCCGATCCGGGTGCAGGGTTCGACGAGCCGGGTGCGTCGGCGCCAGGTGTGGCGGCCGAGGGTGACGGGTCGGTTGGCTACCGGGGTGTGACGGCCTGCCACGCGGTGGGCATCAGTTACCGGCAGTTGGATTACTGGGCGCGGACGACGCTGGTGGTGCCGAGCGTTCGGGATGCTTCGGGTTCGGGGACGCAGCGGTTGTATTCGTTCCGGGACCTGGTGGTGTTGAAGGTCGTGAAGCGGTTGTTGGACGCGGGGGTGTCCCTGCAGAACATCCGTAAGGCGATCGAGGCGTTGCGGTCGCGGGGTGTGGAGGATCTGGCCGGGATCACGCTGATCTCTGATGGGACGACGGTGTATGAGTGCCGGTCTCCGGAGGAGGTGGTCGACCTGTTGCAGGGTGGCCAGGGGGTCTTCGGCATCGCGATCGGTGGGGCGTTCAAGGAGATCCAGGGGTCGTTGTCGCATCTGCCGGCGGAGCCGGCGGCGAGCGGCCCGGTGGAGCCGGCGGTGGTGTCGGGTTCGGATCCGGTGGGTGACGAGTTGGCGGCGCGGCGGGCGCGGCGGCGGGCTGGCTGAGCGTTCCGGCTTCCGGTTTTTTCCGGTTGGTTTTTATCGCGACCGTCGGTGACGATGGCCGATGCCGCGAGGTCGTCGCGGTCCACTGTGGATACTCTGGGTGTCGTTGTGGTGGCTGGTTGTGGAAATACCGGTTGGTAGTGGTGACGGAGCGTGCCGTCGTTTTGTCGGGAATCCGATACGGGGGCGCTGACCGGAGGCGCTTGACACGCTATGGTCCCTCACGGTTCTGGACCCTCACCCCCGGAAGGAACGACCGTGACGGTTACGGAAGAGACCGCTCCCGCCTCGCACTACGACCGCATCGGCGGTGCCAGCTCGGTCAAGGCGGCCGTTGAGCTGTTCTACGACAAGGTGCTCGCGGACCCGGAGTTGGCGGGTTACTTCGCCGATGTGGACATGGCGGGTCAGCGGCGGCACCTGGCGTTGATGTTGACCGTGGTGCTGGGCGGCCCGAACGAGTACACGGGTCGTGGGTTGGCCGAGGCGCACCAGCCGTTGAACATTCCGGTGGCGCACTACGCGAAGGTGGGCGAGCACCTGACGGTGACGCTGACCGAGTTGGGTGTGCCGTCCGACATCCTCGCCGATGTGCAGACCGTGTTGGGGCAGGTGCAGGACCAGGTGGTGGCTGCCGGAAACCGGTCGGACGCCTGAGCGTGGACGCGGCCCGACTCAAGCAGAGCTGGTCGGTGGTCGCCGGGCACGGCGACCAGGTGCCGCTCTACTTCTATTCGACGTTGTTTCTCGCTCATCCTGAGACGCGGCAGATGTTCCCCACGAACATGGCCGGGCAGCGGGATCGCCTGGTGACCGCGTTGGGTCACATTGTGTCCAACGTGGACCAGGTGGACCGGCTGGTGGGTTTCCTGCAGGATCTCGGCGCGGACCACCGTAAGTTCGCGGTCCGCGCGGAGCACTACCCGGCCGTCGGTGAGGCGCTGGTGGCGACGTTGCAGCATTTCCTCGCCGAGCAGTGGACTGACGAGTTGGCGGCGGACTGGACGGCCGCGTACGGGTTGGTCGCCCAGGTGATGACGGAGGCCGCCCAGGCCGCCGAGGCGGTCAATCCGCCGTGGTGGGTGGCGGAGATCGTGGCGCACGAGCGGCGGGCGTTCGACGTGGCGGTGTTGACGGTGCGTCCCCAGTACCTGTTGCCGTTCACTCCGGGCCAGTCGATCGGGGTGTCGCACCCGTCGGTGCGTTCGTGGCGGTACTACTCGCCGGCGAACGCGCCCCGCGCGGACGGCACGTTGGAGTTGCATGTGCGGGCCGCGCCGGGCGGCGCGGTCTCCTCGCGGCTGGTGTACGGGTCGGCGGTGGGGGATCGGATCCACCTGGCGGCGCCGGTGGGGGACCGGCTGGGTTTGTGGTCGGCGGGCTCCAGTGACCTGTTGTTGTTGGTCGCGGGCACCGGCTGGGCGCCGGTGAAGGCGTTGGTGGAGCAGGTGGCCGCGGAGGGTTCCCGGCGACGGGTGGATCTGTATGTGGGGGCAAGGTCCCGCAGCGAGTTCTACGACAGTGACGCGATCGACAAGTTGGCGTCGTCGTATCCGTGGTTGACGGTGACGTATGTGGTGGGTGCCGACGTGCACCGGCCGGGGGAGTTCGTGCACGCGGTGGACCGGGCGTTGGCCGACGGTGACTGGCGTTCCCGGCACGTGTTCGTGTGCGGGTCGGACGAGATGGTGTCGCACGCGGTGCAGGCGTTGATTCAGGCGGGTTTCCACGCCGGTCAGGTGCACCACGAGGGCCTGGGTGCGCAGTGGTACGGCCCGGCGTGGCGGACGGCGGTGCAGCAGTCGGCCGCGGGTGACACTTCGGGAGGTGGGCACAGGTGAGCGCGAGGAGTGAGCTTGCGAGCCCCGCAGTCGCGAACGGAGGGCCACACAGGTGAGCGCGACGCCGATCAGTCGGTATGACGGGATGCAGGTTTCCGGCGGTGTGCAGGTGCGCATCACCGCCGATCGGGTTCGGCGGTGGGAGTTCGGTGCCGCGTCGTTCGCCCGGCGTGGTTACGACAACGCTGACGTGGACCGGTTCCGGGTGCAGGTCGCTGACGAGTTGGATCTGTTGGCGACGCAGATCGCGACGTTGCGGGCGGAGAACGAGCGGCTGACCGACCGGGTGGAGTTGCACCGGCACGGCGTGATCCCGAGCACGGGGGCGGCGGCGAAGGTGCCGGCGGCGCGGGAGGTGAATCTGCTGTCGGCGGCGCAGCGGGAGGCGGAGCAGATCATCGCGCAGGCGCATGACTACGCGCGGCGGGTCGCCGAGTACGCCCGGGTGCAGTACGAGAGCTATCTGCATGCGGCGGAGGCGGAGGCGAAGCAGGAGGCGGAGCGGGCGGTGGCGGAGTACCGCAGCGCGGCGGGGTCGAGCTTCGATGACACGGTGGCGACCCGGGAAGCGTTGCGGATTTTCGGCGAGATGATGGTGTCGCACATGCAGGCGGCGGCGCGGCATCTCGACGATGGCAGTGAGCAGTTGGCCCGCACGATGGATCGGATCGCGGCGGAGACGCCGGGGGCGCCGTTCGTGGGTGGGGTGGTGGGGCAGTCGGCGTTGCCGCGGCACCAGCAGCGGTGACGGGGATCCCACTCGGCGCGTTGGCGGTGCTGGCATAGTCGGAGGGGCCTGGCGGGGCTGACCGGCGGCCCGCCCCTGGGAAAGGTGCCTCGGTGTCTGTACCACGGTCCCCGTCCGGCGGGTCGCCGGACCCGTTGGCCGCGTTGGATGCTTCGGCGTGGGCGCTGGCGGCTGCGGTCGGCACGATGCGCGATGCCCTGTCGGCGCCGCTCGCCGAGGTCCTTGTGGCGTCGCCGCACCGCAGCGCCGTGTTGGAGGCCGCCGGGCTGCTCTCCTGGGATGGTGGGGTGCCGGTGCCGCACCCGTCGCTGGTGCCGGCCGATGGGCCGACCGGCGGCAGTGCCGTGCAGGCGCGGTTGAGTTCGCTGCGGCAGGCGGTCGCCGCGGCGGCGCAGGAGGCGTCGGTGCCGAGCGGGGGCGGCTGGGCGGAGTTGGACGACGAGGTGTTGCTGCATCAGGGCCGGGCGTCCGCGGCGACGGGCCGGGCGTTGGCTACGCGTGTGGTGCCGGAGTTGCCCGGGCTGGCGGAGCGGTTGGGTTCGGCGGACGCTTGGGTTCTGGACATCGGGACCGGGGTGGGGGCGTTGGCCATTGCCCTGGCTCGTGAGCTGCCCCGGGCGTCCGTGGTGGGCATCGACGTGCTGCAGCGCGCGTTGGACCTCGCCGCTGGGGAGTTGGCCGAGGCGCGCGACGTCGCGGACCGGGTCATCCTGCGCCACCAGGACGTCGCGGAGGTGGACGAGCCGGGCGGGTACGACCTGGTGTGGCTTCCGGCTCCGTTTCTTCCCGAGGAGACGTTGGTGCTCGCCCTGCCCCGGTTGGTTGAGGCGCTGCGACCGGGTGGGTGGCTGGTGGCGGGGACCAATCCGCCCGCCGGGGATCCGTTGCGGGCGGCGGTGGGCCGGTGGAACGCGGTTCGCAACGGCGGCAATGCGTGTGACGCGGATCGGATGGCGGAGGTGCTGGCGGGGACGGGGTTGGGTGATGTCCGCCGTTTCCCGACCGTCCCCGGGGGGCCGGTGCTGGTCGCCGCGCGCCGGCCGGACGCCTGACGTCGCCCGACGGGTCAGTTGAGCCGTTGGTGTAGGTGGAAGGTGACGCGCCGTCTTCTCGATGGGCGCGGTGAAGCGGTGATCGAGCTTGAGCCTGGTGGGTGCCGGGTCGCGGTGACCGGTACGAGGAGGATGTCGTCGTGGGGCTCATGACCATCGGGGCGTTCGCGCGGGCGGTGCGGCTGACGCCGAAGGCGTTGCGCCTGTATGACCAGGTCGGGTTGCTGGTGCCGGCCGCCGTCGACCCCGAGTCCGGGTACCGGCTCTATGACCCGGCGCAGCTGCCGGTGGCTCGGCTGGTCGCCCAGCTGCGCCGGATCGGCATGCCGCTGGCGACGATTCGGGTGGTGTGTGGTCTGGAGGCCGCCGAGGCGGCGGAGGCGGTTGGCGCGTACTGGCGGCAGGTCAGCGCCGACACCGCCGCTCGCGCCCGGCTCGCCACGATCCTCGTGGACCACCTGTCCGACGGGGGCGCCACCATGTCCGCGCCGAATCGCACCGTCGCGGTCCGCTCGGCCGCCGGTTGTGACACCGGGCTGGTGCGCGACAGCAACGAGGACGCCGCGTACGCCAGCGAGCGGTTGCTCGCCGTGGCCGACGGTATGCGGGGGCCTGGTGGCGCGGCGGCCAGCGCCGCCGCCATCGACGCCCTGAAGCCGTTGACGCTCGCCGAGGTGCCGGCCGTCGACCTGTTGACGATGGTGGCGGGTGCGGTGAGCGACGCCGACCGTGCCGTTCACGCGTTGGCGACCGACGCCGCCCAGCCGGTCACCACGCTGACCGCGATGGTGCTCAGCGGTTCCCGGCTGGCGCTGGTGCACGTCGGTGACACCCGCGCCTATCTGCTGCGCGGCGATGAGCTGTCCCTGCTCACGCAGGATCACACCTGGGTGCAGGCCCAGGTGGATCAGGGCAGGCTCGACCGGGGTCAGGTGGCGACGCATCCCCAGCGGGCGGTGCTGGTGCGCGCCCTCGGTGGCGGTCGGCAGGTCGAGGCGGATCTTGCGCTGCGCACCGCGCTGCCCGGTGACCGGTACCTGCTGTGCTCCGACGGGCTGTCCGCGGTCGTCGACCGGGCCGACCTGCGCTCGGCGCTGGCGGTAACCGCCGATCCCGAGGACACGGTGCGGAAGGTGATCGACCTGGCGCGGGCCGAGGGCGCGCCGGACAACATGGCCTGCGTCGTCGCCGACGTCGTCGCGGTGTAGCCGCCGCCACCGCGCCGACGGGGGGCCCGTCGCGGGGTTCGGCGTTCGCGGACGGGTTGAGGCAGCATGGAGGGGTGATGGAGAGCCTCGACGCGTTGACCTCGCTGGTGGCCGCTGGTGGGGTGGTGGTGCTCAGCGGCGCAGGTCTGTCCACCGAGTCGGGAATTCCGGACTACCGGGGGCCCAGCGGGGTGGCGCGGCGGCACACGCCGATGACCTTCCAGGCGTTCACCCGTGATCCGCTGGCGCGGCGGCGGTACTGGGCGCGTAGCCACCTGGGGTGGCGGTTGATCGCGGGTGCGGCGCCCAACGCCGGGCACCGGGCGGTGGCCGAGCTGCAAGACGCCGGCCTGGTGGACACGGTGATCACGCAGAACGTCGACGGTCTGCACGGTGCGGCCGGCAGCACTGCGGTGATCGAGTTGCATGGTCGCCTGGACGAGGTGACCTGCCTGGCCTGCGGCAACCTGACCTCCCGGGAGGAGCTTCACCGGCGGCTGCGGGAGGCCAACCCGGATTTCGTGGCGCGCGTCGCCGGGGTCAACCCGGACGGTGATGTTGATCTCCCCGACGAGCAGGTGGCGGCGTTCCGGCCGGTGGACTGCGGGATCTGCGGCACCGGGATGCTGAAACCGGACGTGGTGTTCTTCGGTGAGACGGTGCCGCCGCAGCGGGTGGCGCGGTGTTTCGCGGCCGTGGAGCGGGCCCGCTCGTTGCTGGTGCTCGGGTCGTCGTTGACGGTGATGTCGGGGCGCCGTTTCGTGATCCGCGCCGCGAAACGGGGCATCCCGGTCGGGATCGTCAACCAGGGGCCGACCCGTGGTGACGGCCACGCCACTGTGTGCGTCGACGCGCCGTTGGGCACGGTGTTGCCGCGGTTGGCCGCGCGCGTCGGCGCCGGGACGCCGCTCAAGGTGTGATCGTGGGTCACTGGATGCGGTGCCTGGCCCGGGGGTAGGACATCTGCTGGAAACACCAACGCTGGTAGCGTTGACCACGCCGGTAACACCCACGTGGGAGAGACCGCCCGACAGCACGCAGGGCGGCGCCGAAGGGGCAAATCCTCCCCGGAACCTCTCAGGCAAAAGGACCTCGTGGGCAGGCACTGTGGAGCGCCCCATCGTGGGTGCGACAGAGGGGGAGGCCGACACGTCGACCTCGCCCCGGGAGTGCCCCTGATGACCGTAGAGCAGTTCGCCACCCGTCACATCGGCCCCGGCCCCGATGATGAGCGTCGGATGTTGGAGGTCGTCGGGCACGACTCGATCGACGAGCTGATGGACGCCGCGATCCCCGAGGTGATCCGCTGGCACGGCACCCTCGACCTGCCCGACCCGGCCACCGAGGCCGAGACGATCGCCGAGCTGCGGGCCCTCGCCGCGCGCAACACCGTCGCCGTCTCCATGATCGGGTTGGGGTACCACGGCACCCACACCCCGGCGGTGATCCGCCGCAACGTGCTGGAGGACCCGGCCTGGTACACGGCGTACACGCCGTACCAGCCGGAGATCAGCCAGGGCCGGCTGGAGGCGCTGCTGAACTTCCAGACCATGGTCACCGACCTGACCGGGTTGGCCACCGCGAACGCGTCGATGCTCGACGAGGGCACCGCGGCGGCGGAGGCGATGACCCTGGCGCGGCGGGCGTCCAAGAGCAAGAGCGGGGTGTACGTCGTCGACGCCGACGCGTTGCCGCAGACCATCGCGGTGATCACCAGCCGGGCCGAGCCGCTCGGTATCGAGGTGCGGGTCCTCGACGTCGAGCGCGACGAGTTGCCGGCGGAGTTCTTCGGTCTGCACCTGCAGTACCCGGGGGCGTCCGGGGCGGTGCGTGACCACGCGCGCCTCGTCGAGGCGGCGCACGCCGTCGGTGCCCTGGTGACTGTCGCGGCGGACCTGCTGGCGTTGACGCTGCTGCGCGCACCGGGGGAGATCGGCGCGGACATCGCCGCCGGCACCACCCAGCGGTTCGGCGTACCGATGGGCTTCGGTGGCCCGCACGCCGGTTACCTGGCGGTGCGCTCGGGCCTGGAGCGGATGCTGCCCGGGCGTCTGGTCGGGGTGTCGCGCGACGCGGACGGCAACCCGGCCTACCGGTTGGCGTTGCAGACCCGTGAGCAGCACATCCGGCGGGAGAAGGCGACCAGCAACATCTGCACCGCGCAGGTGCTGCTCGCGGTGATGGCCGGCATGTACGCGGTCTACCACGGCCCGGACGGGTTGCGTGCCATCGCGACGCGTACCCATGCCATGGCGGCGCGGCTCGCGGCCGGGTTGCGCGCCGGTGACGTGGACGTCGCGGACGTCGCGTTCTTCGACACCGTCACCGCGCGCGTGCCGGGCGGCGCGGCGCGGGTCGTCGCGGCCGCCGCGCGGCGCGGGGTGAACCTGCGGCTGGTCGACGCCGACCGGGTGGGGATGTCCTGCGACGAGACCACCACCGACGCGCACCTGCGCGAGGTGTGGGCGGCGTTCGGCGTGGACGCCGTGGACGGCGCCGTCGACACGGCCCTGCCGGTCGACCTGGCCCGCACCAGCGACTTCCTCACCCACCCGGTGTTCCGCAGTCACCACTCGGAGACGGCGATGCTGCGCTATCTGCGGCGGCTGTCGGACTTCGACTACGCCCTGGACCGGGGCATGATCCCGCTGGGGTCGTGCACGATGAAGCTGAACGCGACCACCGAGATGGAGCCGGTCAGCTGGGCGGAGTTCGCGCACATCCACCCGTTCGCGCCGGATGAGCAGACCGCCGGGTACCGGGAGATGATCGGTCAGCTGGAGTCGTGGCTGGCCGAGGTGACCGGCTACGACGCCGTCAGCGTGCAGCCCAACGCCGGTTCGCAGGGTGAGTTGGCCGGGTTGCTGGCCATCCGCTCCTACCACGCGTCGCGGGGTGAGACGCACCGCGACGTGTGCCTGATCCCGTCGTCGGCGCACGGCACGAACGCGGCGTCGGCGGTGATGGCCGGCATGCGGGTCGTGGTGGTGGCCTGCGACGACGACGGCAACGTCGACCTCGTCGACCTGGACGCGAAGATCGACAAGCACCGGGACGCGCTCGCCGCGATCATGGTGACGTACCCGTCGACGCACGGTGTGTACGAGACGGGCATCGCGTCGCTGTGCGCGAAGGTCCACGACGCCGGCGGGCAGGTGTACGTCGACGGGGCGAACCTCAACGCCCTGGTCGGCTTCGCGAAGCCGGGCAAGTTCGGCGCGGACGTGTCGCACCTGAATCTGCACAAGACGTTCTGCATCCCGCACGGCGGCGGTGGGCCCGGTGTGGGCCCGGTGGCGGTGCGCGCGCACCTGGCGCCGTTCCTGCCGGGCGACCCGCTGGGCGCGCACGCGGACGCGACGCCGGCGATCTCGGCGGCGAAGTACGGGTCGGCGGGCATCCTGCCGATCCCGTGGGCGTATCTGCGGATGATGGGCGCCGAGGGGCTGACCCGGGCGACCGGTGTGGCGGTCCTCGCCGCGAACTACGTGGCGGCGCGGCTGCGGGGGCACTTCCCGGTGCTGTACGCCGGCAACAAGGGCCTGGTGGCGCACGAGTGCATCCTGGACCTGCGGCCGTTGACGAAGGCGACCGGAGTGAGCGTGGACGACGTGGCGAAGCGGCTGATCGACTACGGCTTCCACGCGCCGACCATGTCGTTCCCGGTGGCGGGGACGCTGATGGTGGAGCCGACCGAGAGCGAGGACCTGGCCGAGCTGGACCGGTTCTGCGACGCGATGATCGCGATTCGGGCGGAGATCGAGCAGGTGGCGTCGGGGCAGTGGCCGGCGGGGGACAACCCCCTGTCCAACGCGCCGCACACCGCGGCGATGGTCACCGGTGACGAGTGGCCGCACGCGTACCCGCGGTCGGTGGGCGCGTACCCGGCCGGGGTGGACCGGGCCGGGAAGTACTGGCCGCCGGTGCGGCGCATCGACGGCGCGTACGGCGACCGGAACCTGGTCTGCTCGTGCCCGTCGCCGGAGGCGTTCGAGGACTGACAACGCCGCAGGCGTCGATGACTGACGGCGGCGCGCCGGGGCGGGCGGTATGAGCCGCCCCGGCAGCCGCTGCGACCTGGGCGGCGATGTCCCTTACCGGGGGACTAGTCTGGGTCGACGGCGGCTATTCGGTGACGCTGAGTGGTCGGTCAGGCCACGAGGGCGTGGCGGGCGGGGCCGCGGTGCGGTGCGATGCTGCTGCCGTCGGGAAGCAGCTCGCCGGTGTCCTCGAAGACGATGACACCGTTGCAGAGCAGGCTCCAGCCCTGCTCACGGAAGCAGGCGAGGACCCGCGCGGCTTCCCGGTCGGTGGCTTCAGCGGAGGGGCAGGTCGGTTGGTGCTGGCACATCGGGTTCTCCGGACTGTGGGGGCACTGTGTCATGGTTCACATGACCAGTGACGCACAGTACCAAGCGAAAGTGTCCAGCATCGAGCAGGTGCCCACCTGGTGCCCGGGAAATCCACTGAACGGATGAGGAAGGTTGGACCGTACGGCGTGGAAACGCTCCCAGAGGTATGCACCGCGGACCGCAGCCCGGCTGGATTGGCCGCGGACCGCGGCCCGGCCGCGTTGGTCGATGTGCCCGCCGCACCGGCTGCCTGCCGGGGCGCGCTCACCGAACGCGCCCGCCTGCACTGGTCTCTGCGCGACGGCGGCGACCCCGCGGCCCTCGCCGAGGAGTTCCTCGCCGCGCACGGCCTGCCCCTGCACGACCTGACCCGGCCCGCCACCGGCCAGCACGGCACCGGGGTCTGCGGCGCGGCGCTGTACCTGTCCGCCGCCGCCGGGGCGCTACTGGCCGGCGCCCCCACCGGGGCGCCCGAACCGGCACCGACCCTGCCCGACCTCGCCGTCGTCGTCTACCAACACGGCACCACGCCGGCCATCCCGCCCGGCCCACCGACACCCTGGTGGCTGGGCGAGTGGACCGAGAGCTGGACCCCCCGGGAGCACGCCGCCGCCGTCGACGCGATCCGCGCCGCCATCGGCCGGGGCGACGTCTACCAGAGCAACCTCGTCGGCCACGCCGCCGCCCCCTACACCGGCGACCCCCTGCCCGCGCTGAGCCGCCTCGGCGCGCTGCCCGGCGCCCGCTACGGCGGCGTGCTCACCGGCGACGGCTGGGCCATCGGCTGCGCCTCCCCGGAAACCCTCGTCGAGGTCACCGACGGGCACGTCATCACCCGGCCCATCAAGGGCACCCGCCCGGCCACCGCCGCCGGCCGCGCCGAACTGCTCACCAGCGCGAAGGAACGCGCCGAACACATCATGATCGTCGACCTGGAACGCAACGACCTCGCCCGCGTCGCCCGCACCGGCACCGTCACCGTCGACGACCTGTTCGCCGTCCGCCGCTGGTGTGACCTGTGGCAGGCCGAATCCACGGTCCGCGCCACCGTCGCCGACGGCCTCGGACTGGCCGACCTGCTGCGCGCCACCTGCCCCGGTGGCTCGGTCACCGGCGCACCGAAACTCGCCGCCCTGACCCAGATCGCCGCCCTCGAACCCGTCGGACGCGGCGCCAGCATGGGCGCGCTGGGCTGGGTCGCGCCCGGCCGTGTCGACCTGGGCCTGACCATCCGCACCGCCGCCGCCGCCGCCGACGGCCAACGGCTGCACACCTGGGCCGGCGGCGGCATCACCTGGGACAGCGACGCGTCCGCCGAGGTCGCCGAGGCCGCCGCGAAGACCGCGCCGATCCGCGCCACCCTGGCCGGGCGCTGACCGCGGCACCGGACGGCGATACGCTGACCCGCATGACCATGCGGCCCATCCGGATCATCGGCGACCCTGTCCTGCGCACCGGATGCGAACCGGTCACCAGCTTCGACGCCGAGCTGCGCGCCCTCGTCACCGACCTGATGGACACCCTGCTCGGTGCCCCCGGCCGTGCCGGTGTCGCCGCACCGCAGATCGGCGTCAGCGCCCAGGTGTTCGTCTACGACGCCGACGGACACCGCGGCCACCTCATCAACCCCACCCTGGAGCTGTCCGACGAGCTCCAGGACGACGAGGAGGGCTGCCTGTCCATCCCCGGGCTGTACTTCCCGACCGTGCGGGCCCTGCACGCCACCGCCCACGGCGTCGACCAGCACGGCGAGCCGTTGACCATCGCCGGCAGCGGCTTCCTGGCCCGCGCCCTGCAACACGAGACCGACCACCTGGGCGGCCGGCTCTACGTCGACACCCTGCGCGGCGACACCCGCCGCCGCGCCCTGCGCGAGATCCGCGCCGGGCGCTTCGACTCACCGAGTCGCCGCGGCTAGGCCACCCACTGGTCGTGGCCCAGCTTCGCCACCAACGCCACCACGACCACCAGCAACACCAGCCGCACGAAACCGGAACCGCGGCGCAACGCCATCCGCGCCCCCACCACCGCGCCGGCGATGTTGCACACCGCCATCCCCGCGCCCAGCAGCCACCACACGTGCCCGGTCACCCCGAACACCACCAGCGCGCCCAGGTTCGTCCCCGCGTTCACGACCTTCGCCATCGCCGAGCCGTGCACGAAGTCCGCGCCGATCAGGGCGGTGAACGCCAACACCAGGAACGTGCCGGTGCCCGGCCCGATCAACCCGTCGTACAGGGCGATGCCCACCCCGGCCACCGCGACCACCGCCGCCACCCGCACCGGAGTCCGCTTCGCCGGCACCGCCACCACCCCGAGCCGGGGACGCAGCAGCACGAACAGCGCCACCGCCACCAACACGACCAACACCACCGGCCGGTACGCCGACGCCGGCACCGCCCCGGCCAGAGCGGCGCCCACACCCGCGCTGAGCACCGCCAACCCCGCCGCCGGCCCCGCCACCCGCCAGTCGACCTTGGTCCGCCGGGCGTACGTCGTCGCCGCCGTGGCCGTACCGAAGATCGCGGCCAACTTGTTCGTGCCCAGCGCGGTGGCCACCGGCAACCCCGGGGCAGCCACCAGCAACGCCGGCAGCAGCAACAACCCGCCACCACCGACCACGGCATCGACCCACCCGGCCATCGCTGCGGCGGCCAGCAGGGTACTCAGCGATACGGCGTCCACGGCCGGCAATTCTGCCCACCGGTAAGGGCCCGACCGGCCCTGAAGTGGCCAGCCTCACCTCACCGACCCCGGGCCCGCCGCAACCACACCCCCAACGCGCCAACCACCACGAACACCAGCACCGAGCACAGCAGCACCTTCACCACCCGGCAACCATGCCACGGGCACGTAAGGTGCAGGAGTGCGCCTGGCCACCTTCAACGTGCTGCACGGACGGTCCCTCACCGACGGGCTCGTCGACTCCGACCGACTCGCCGCCGCCATCGGCGCCCTCGACGCCGACGTGCTCGCCCTACAGGAGGTCGACCGCGACCAGCACCGCAGCGGCAACCTCGACCTCACCGCCCACGCCGCCCGCGCCCTTGACGCACCCCACCACCGCTTCGCCGCCGCCATCGTCGGCACCCCCGGCGAACAGTTCCGCCCGCTGCGCCACGACGACGACGGCCACGGCGAACCCTGCTACGGCATCGGGCTGATCAGCCGACACCCCGTGCGCAGCTGGCAGGTCACCCGACTCAAACCGGCGCCCGTGCGCTCACCGGTCTACGTGCCCGGCCCCCGCGGCGGCCTCATCCTGCTGCACGACGAACCCCGCGTAGTCCTCGCCGCCGTCCTGGACACCCCGCACGGCCCGCTCACCGTCGCCGCGACCCACCTGTCCTTCGTCCCCGGCTGGAACGCCCGCCAGCTACGCCAGACCGTCCGCGCCCTGCGCGCGCTACCGGCGCCGCGCGTCCTGCTCGGCGACCTCAACCTGCCCGCCGGCGCGGCCCGGCTCATCTCCGGCTGGCACCCCCTGGGCCGACGCCCCACCTACCCTTCCGGGCAGCCCCGCGTCCAGCTCGACCACATCCTCGCCGACCGGCACGCCCTCGCCGCCCTTCCACCGGTACGCGCCGTCACCGCGCCACCGTCCACCATCTCCGATCACCGCCCCCTGCTGGTCGACCTCGGCTGACCACCCACCAGCCGGATAAGCCGCCATCGCGGGCCACGAATGTCTAAGGTAGGGCTCGCCGACACCACCGCCGTTGCGTCATCGCCACCCCCGGACAACACGGAGCTGACCATGAGCGACACGCCGGACACGATCGTCCTCATCCACGGGTTCTGGGTCACCCCCCGCAGCTGGGAACACTGGGTCACCCACTACCAGGACAAGGGCTTCCGAGTGCTCACCCCCACGTACCCCGGGCTGGAGGGCGAGGTCGAGGCGATCAACGCCGACCCCAGCCCTCTGGAGACACTGACCGCGCCGCAGATCATCGAGCACCTCACCGCGGTCGTCGCCGCACTGCCCACGCCGCCGATCATCATGGGCCACTCCGCTGGCGGGGCGTTCACCCAGGTGCTGCTCGACCGGGGGTACGGTGCCAGCGCCGTCGCCCTCAACTCGGCGCCCACCGAAGGCGTCAAAGTCATTCCGTTCTCGCAGCTGCGCTCCACCTTCCCGGTGCTGCGCAACCCCGCCAACCGGCACCGCGCCGTCGGGTTCACCTTCGAGCAGTGGAACTACGCGTTCACCAACACGTTCGACGAGGGGGAGGCCCGCGCCCTGTACGAGCGCTACGCCATCCCCGCCGCCGGCGGCATCCTCTGGGACAGCGTCCTGGCCAACCTGCTGCCCGGCCCCCAGGACATCGCCGTCAACTACCACAACGACCACCGCGCGCCGCTGCTGTTCATCTCCGGCTCGGAAGACCACATCATGCCGCCCAGCGTGCAGCGCTCCAACGCCGCGCACTACCAGGGCGACACCCTCACCGAGGTCACGCTCTACCACGGGTACGCGCACCTGCTGCCCGCCCAGCAGGGCTGGCAGCAGATCGCCGACGACGCCCTCGACTGGGCCCTGCGGCACGCCCGGTGAACGTTGCGCAGCCGCCGCGGATCACCCACATCGGCGGCCCCACCACACTGATCGAAGTCGGCGGGTGGCGGCTGCTCACCGACCCGACGTTCGACCCACCCGGGCGGCGCTACACCTTCGGCTGGGGCACCTCGTCGCGGAAAGTCACCGGCCCGGCGATCCCCGCCGCCGACCTCGGGCCGATCCACGCGGTGCTACTCAGCCACGACCACCACGGCGACAACCTCGACGACACCGGCCGCGCGCTCCTGAGCGACGCGGACACCGTGCTCACCACCGCATCCGGGGCACGCCGGCTCGGCCCCGACACCCGAGGTCTACGCGCCGGGCACACCACCCGCCTCACACACCCCGACCGACCGACGATCGAGGTGACCGCCACCCCCTGCCGGCACGGCCCGCCCCTGAGTGGCCCGATCGTCGGCGACGTCATCGGCTTCGCCCTGCGCTGGGAGGGACAACACCACGGCGCGCTCTGGATCACCGGCGACACCGTGCTGACCCGCCGGGTACGCGCTGCGGCCGCCCGCATCCGGATCGGCACCGTGCTGCTGCACCTCGGCGGCGTACGGTTCCCGGTCACCGGGCCGCTGCGCTACTCGATGACCGCCCGGCGAGCCGTCCAACTGTGCGCCGCAGTGCGACCCCACACCACGATCCCGGTGCACTACGAGGGCTGGCAACACTTCCAGGAGCCCCGCGACGTCATCGAGCGGGCGTTCGCCGCCGCCCCACCGCCGGTACGCGACAGCATCCGCTGGCTCCCACCGGGCGAACCCACCACCGTCCCCGCCTGACCAACCCCGGGGGAGGGCACCACCGAGTCGCAAGATTTCCTCAAGATCATTGCATCGACGAACTTCGACGATCATGCTGGTCGATACGCGCCACGATCAACTCGTCGGAGGCCACATGAGACGCCAGCGACCCACCCTCATCGCCGTGTCCACCCTCATCGCCGTCACTCTCACCACCGCACCCACCCCCGTCAACGCCCAACCAGCCGCGCTACCCGACCAGGTCACCGCCCTCACCGCCCACCAGGCCGACGGATACACCACCCTCGCCTGGCAACCCGTCGACGGCGCCACCGACTACCAGATCGAACGGACCCCCGTCGACGCCGACAACACCCCCACCGGCGCACCCACCATCGTCGGCATCTGGCGACCCAACCGCCAGATCAACCAACAGGCACCCACCTTCGCCGACGCCGGCTACCACCCCGGCGACACCTTCCAATGGCGCGTCCGCGCCCGCATCGGCACCACCGAACAGCCCTACTCCGACCCGGTCACCGCCACCACCACCGCACCCTGGGGCAACCCCGACACCCCCGGCCAACAGCTGCGCACCCAATGGGAAACCACCCACGCCGCGCAATACACCAGCGACACCGACGAGTACGCCTACACCGCCGCCATCGACGCCCTCAGCGACCGCGTCCGCGTCGTCGAACTCGGCCGCACCGTCCAGAACCGACCCATCAACATGCTCGTCATCGGCCACCCCACCCCACCGGCCACCCCCGCCGCAGTCGCCGCCACCGCACCCGTGGCCATCAACTGCAACGTGCACGGCAACGAACCCGGCGACCGCGAAGCCTGCCTCATCATGGCCCGCCAACTCGCCTTCAGCACCGACCCCCGCATCACCGACCTGCTCCGCCACACCACCGTCCTGATCGTCCCCACCATCAACGGAGACGGCCGCGCCAACAACACCCGCGGCAACTCCACCGGCCAGGACCTCAACCGCGACTACTCCCTGATCCGCCAACCAGAGACCACCGCGTACATCAGGATGGTCCGCGACTACCGACCCGTCGCCGGCTACGACGGCCACGAATTCGGCAACTCCCGCGCCGGCGACCTGCCGATGCTGCCCCCACGACACCAGAACGTCGCCCAACCCATCTTCGACCAGTCCCAGGACATGATCGAAGGCCACATGTACGCCAAGGGCGCCGAAGCCGGCTGGTGGGCCTGCCCCTACGGCTGCGAAGGCGGCGGCAACGTCGGCCTCAGCGAGGAAACCATCCTGCGCAACACCCTCGGCCTCAAGAACGTCACCAACTCCCTGCTGGAACTGCGCAGCTCCGGCGGCCAGACCCGCCCCGACGAGGGCAACACCGCCAACAACCGGCGCCGCAAGACCTACTCCGCCCTGTGGACGTTCCACCAGTTCCTCGACTACCACCGCGCCAACCTCGACGACATCCTGAAAGCCCGCGCCGAGGCCATCGAATTCCAGGCCGCCAACACCGGCCGGCTGGTCTTCCGCGGATCCCGCCCCATCCCCGCCCACCCGGCACCGCACCCCGGCGACAGCCCACCACCGCTCGACGCGCCCCCCACCGACCTGATCCTCGACAACGCGCCCTGCGCCTACAAACTCACCGACGCCCAGTACCACGGCGCCCGCACCGACGGACCCGGCGGCGTCGGCACCACCGTCGCCCAGCGCATCGCCGCCCACGGCTGGAAGGTCATCAAGACCGGCGACGGCTACTACGTACCCCTCAACCAACCCGAACGCGGCCTCATCCCGCTGCTCCTCGACCCGTCGGGCGTGGAGAAGCTGACCAACGGCGAACGCGTCTACCCCACCCTCACCGGCCGCCGCAACGGACCCCTGGTCGTCACCGGCTTCACCTGCGCCGCCGACGCCACCGTCAACGGCCCGGTCACCGTCCGGGCCGGCGCGGCACTCGTCACCACCGCGACGACCATCAGCGGCCCGCTCACCGCCACCGGCGCCGCCGGCCTCCTGCTCGCCGACAGCACCATCAACGGCCCGGTCCGCATCACCGCCACCACCGACGCGATCTCCATCATCGACGTCACCATCGCCGGCCCGACCGACCTGTCCGCCAACACCACCGGCACCGACACCCCGCTGCTGGCCGGCACCACCATCCGTGGCCCCCTCAGCTGCACCGGCAACAACCCCACCCCGACCAACCTCGGCATCGCCAACACCGTCCACGGCCCCCGCACCACCCAGTGCGCGGCGCTGTGACCACCAGCTAGCCGACCGAGCGCCGGCGGCGGCGGGCCTGGTGCCCCCGCCGCCGGCACATCCCACCCACACCCGCAAACCGTGGAGGCCGCCGTGTCGCAATCCGCCAACCCGCCGCGACACCCCCGACCACGGGCCCTCGGCCGCCTCGTGCCGACACTGCTCGTGCCGACTCTGCTCCTCGCCGCCTGCACCGCCAGCCCCGCAGCGCCCCGCACGGACGCCACCCCAACGACCACCGCACCCCAGGTCACCGGGCCACTCTGCGCCGCCCTGCCCACCGGCACCGACCCCGGCAACCCCGCCTTCCTCGCCAGTCAGCCCGTCGACCAGGCGCTGCGCTGGATCCCCACCCTCACCACCTTCGAAGCGGCCCTGCGCACCAGCGGCGTCCTCACCGACCTGCCCGCCGGCACCGGCGTCACCGTGCTGGCGCCCTCCGACGACGCCTTCGCCGCCACCTTCTCCGAGGACAACTGGGACGACCTCATGACCCACCACACCGACCAACTCCGCACCCTGCTGAAGGCCCACCTCATCAGCGGAACCCACCCGATCGCCGAGCTCACCACCGCCGGCACCGCCACCACCCTGGACGGCAGTACCGTCACCGTCACCCGCACCGAGCCCACCGCCCGCCTCGGCGACCGCGCCGACACCATCTGCGCCGACTACCAGGCCACCAACGCCCGCATCCACATCATCAACGCCGTCCTCGGCCCACTGCCCGTCACCGCCGACGGCACCGGCCACCGCGCACACTGACCGCGCTCACCGCGGCGGCACCGACGCCAGACCCGCCAGCGCGCGGTTGGTCCGATTGGCCCGGACCGCGTCACGCTGCTGCCCGGCCGTCACCTCGATGTACGTCTGCGACGACGCCAACGACGCATGCCCCAACAACCGCATGATCTCCGCCGCGCTCGCACCGTCCTCCGCCAACCGGGTCGCGAACGTGTGCCGCAACGCGTGCAACCGCGCACCACGCGGCACCCGGTCACCGATGCCCGCCCGCCGGTAACACGACTCCACCAGATACTGCAGGCCACCACGGCGCAACGGCTCACCGCGCCGATCCACCAGAAACGCCGAGTCGGGGCGTACCGACCGCGAACCGAACCGCCGCGCCCGACTGTCCAGGTAGTCCACCAACACCCGGTCCAGATCCGCCTCGATCGGCACCACCCGGGGTCGCCCACCCTTGCCCGTCACCTCGATCCGCCGCTCACCGGACCGGCCACCGAGCGAGTCGACGCGCAACGCCAGCAACTCCGACAGGCGCAGCCCCGCGCAGAGCGCCACGGCCAACACCGCCACGTCCCGCTCCGGCCACGGGTCGCGTTGCCGACCGTCGTCCCGCGCGGCGGACGCGAGCAGCACCTCCGGGGTGTCCGCGCCGCGCAGCGGCTTCGGCTGGGGGAGTAGCGCCCGAGGCCGCCCGACCGCGGGCATCGGGTTACCCGCGACGAACCCGTCGGCGACCAGGAACGTGAAGAAACTGTTCCAGGTGGACCAGGCCCGATGCACCGACGCGGGCGCCCGGGGAGCGGCGAACCGGGCGAAGGCCGCCCGCATCACCCGGGGGGAGAGGGCGGTGATCGACAGGGCGGCCAGGGGGAGGGGAGGGGTGGCATCCTCCGCGATCAGGGTGGCCACCGCGTGCAGATCCCTCCGGTACGCGGCCAGGGTGTGCGGGGAGGGCTTGCGGGTGGCCCGCGCCGTCAGGAACTCCTCGATCAACACCTTGAGCGATTCGTCCTTTTTGTCATGCATAAGGGATATTATGCAGCATTTTCGCGTTCGCGGGAAGCGCGGGAGAGGGGGAGCGACCCCCCATCCAGGCTTCGGCACCGGATGAGCTGTTGAGTTCCTGTCGAGCTGCCCCAGCAGTGGGGCAGGCGCTGTCCGGGTCACCAGGCGCACGCCGCGTCCCGGACGGTGCCGCGTCCCGGACGGTGCCGCGTCCCGGACGGTGCCGCGTCCCGGACGGTGCCGCGTCCCGGACGTGGGGCAACTCGACAGGCACGCGGTGCCACACGCAGCCTGACAGCCCGTCGCGCCAACCAGCCGATCGCCGGCGTGGGCCGCGGCTCGGACGGCCGGGACAGCGCCCAGCGCGGCAACAGCGTTCAGCACGCCGCCGGACCGGACCGGAGCCGCCCATCCAACGCGGCCAGCCGGGCCTCCAGTTGCTGGCGAGAACGGCCGGAACTGACCGAGGAGCACGTATCGTGCGCGGCATGACGTCGCCCGCCGCCGCCAGCTGTCCCAGCTGTGGTCGACCCGGCACGCCCACCGTGTACCGGGACCTGGACGGTCCGACGGATCTGGTCTGCTCCGCGGGGCACCAGTGGCGGGCTGCCGGCCGGCCCGGGTTGGCTCCACACGCGTCGCCAACCGCCGTCGGCCATGATGCGGGAGACCCGACGACCCGGACGGATCCCATGGACGTCAGCAGGGACGGCCGGACCTGGCGGATCGGCACGGCCAGCGACGTCGCCTGGCTCGCCGGGCGCACCACCCAGGGCTTCTCGATCACCACCGCGATCCCGCCGCTGTTCGAGGCGTACGCCACCTGCTATCCGCCGGACGGCGTCGGGTTCGACGCCCACGAACGCGCCCTGATCGACGAGCTGGCCGCGTGCACACCGGAGCAGCCCTGGTGGCTGGGCTATCTGGACACCGGCGCCCACGACGTCGTTTTCCCACACGCTTCGCGGGTGTCCCTCTACTGGGACTGGCCCTACGTGTTGGTCGAGGCCGGGCCGGAGCAGGCCCGCACGTGGCGGACCGGTCACATGCGCGGCGACGGGGCGTTGCCCGACCTGTTCTTTCCACGGGATCGCTCCTGGCTCGTCTCCGCCCTGTGGGACGACAGCTGGACCGACGTCGGCGGCAGCGCTGCCGTGATCACCCGTCTGCAGCGCAACCCGTTGGTCAACGCGCGCCGCGTCGCACCGGACGAGGACGCGTGCCCGCCCGGCCTGACCCGCGACTGACCGCTGTCGAGGGGACCACCAGAACACCCAACTTTACATAATGTGCATTATCGAATCTCACTCGACGGTAGCTTCCGGGGGGCACTGGTGTTACGCCGACACCCGGCGCAGCCAGTCCTGCGTGAGCGATCGCAGCAGCGCCGGTTGTTCGTACGGCAGGTAGTGCCCGGCCGCGTCGACCATGGTGAACGTGCCGCGCGGATAGCGGCGCATGGCGCGGAACTGGTCGGCGTAGCCGACGATCCGGTCCTGTCGGCCGGTGATCACGCTGACCGGCCCGGCGAACACGGCGTCACTGTTCTCGTCAGGTAGGGCGTAGTCGGGGCCGGTCTGCAACTGCTGCTGGAACGTCGCGTCGCCGGGGCCGCCGGAGTCGAATGCCGCGAGCACGGCCGCGACGACGGCCGGGGTGCGATGCCCCAGGGCGGCGTCGAGGTGTGCGTGCAGTGCGCCGGGGGCTGCGTCGAGCCAGCCGGCGGGCGCGTCGAGCGGCGGGGCGTCGGGCAGGGTTCGGCTGTCGCGGGCGATGGTGACTCCGGGGCAGACGAGGAGCAGGCCGCGGACGAGTCCGGGTCGTTGGCGGGCGATGCCGGCGGCCAGGTACGCGCCGTAGGAGGCGCCCGCCAACAGGACCGGCGCGTCGGTGTGCTGGTCGAGCCACCCGCACACGGTGTCCAGCACCGCCTGGGACGTGGGTTCGCCGTTGGCTGGGGTGTCGCCGTGGCCGGGCAGGTCCAGGTACGTCTCGCGGAGGTTGGCGCCAGCGAAGGCCGGGCTGAAGGCGGCGGCCGTGGCAGCGCGGGTCATGCTGAACATGGGCAGGCAGACGATCTCTGGTCCGGTTCCCGCTGATTGGTCGAACGCCAGCTTCATGGTCGATTCCTCACTGGGGTGATGGCGGTGGCACCAGACAACGTCTCACGAGCAGTCGGATGCTGGTGCCGGTGCGTACGCCGGACGCGGTAGCGGCCCTCTCCCCCACGTGGAGCGGCTTGTAGCTGGTCGGGGGTCGTCACGGTGTGTGCCGGGGCTGCGACAGGTTGACCGGTTCGTTTAGGCTTTCTCACGTCGGTCGATGTAAAGGGGGGCTCGACGTGACCAGCCCTGTCGATCCGTCCGGTCTCGGCAAGTTGCTGTCCGACACGATGGCCGCGCTCGACGAGTTCCAGCAGGGCGCGGCGGAGCCGCCGGCTGGCGAGGGCAGCGCCGCCGACGGGCTGGTGGTGGTCCGCACGGCGTTGCCCGGGCGCGTCACCGAGATCACTCTTGATCCTCGGGTGATGCGGTTGTCCAGTCAGGTCCTGGCCGAGGAGTTGACCGCAGCGGTCAACTCGTCTCTGGCCGATCTTCAGGCCCAGGCGGGGATTCCGGGCGGTGGCGCCGACCTCGACGGGCTCGGTGAGCGGCTTCGGGAGATCCAGGAGAGCACGGGTCGGCAGTTGTCGGCGTTCACCAACCAGCTGTGCAGGCGCAGGAGATGCTCGTGCGGCGTGCGGGTGACGGGCGATGACCGGGCCGGGCATCCAGGTCGATCCCGATTCCCTGGCATCGTCCGGGTCGGGTCTGGAGCGCGTCGCTGGTGATTTCGGGCAGGCGGTGGCCGCGTTCCAGCAGGAGTTGGCGGCGTTCGGGCAGCCGTGGGGCAGTGACGACATCGGAGCGTTGATCGGGGCGGCGCACGAGGCGGTCGCCGAGTTCGCGTTCGACTGCTTCGCCACGGCGATGGACGAGATCGGGGCGGCGGGCCTTGATCTGGGTGGCATGGCGGCGACCTATCGGGAGATCGAGGAACGGATCCACGGTTCGTTCACGACCCTGCAGCAGGGCCTCGGGGGCTGACGTGGGGCTGCAGCTTCCCGACGAGTTGCGTTCGTTGCTGGGCATTCTGGGCTTCAACTGGCCGGAGGCTGACGAGCAGAAGCTCGCCGAGATGGGGCAGGCGTGGATGTCCTTCGCGGGCACTCTCGGCTCGATCGTCGGCACTGCCAACGCTGGTGCGGCTCCGGTCTGGACGGGCAACAGTGGTGCCGACATCACCGCGTTCCAGCAGTGGTGGAGCAATGAGGAGGGCCCGGTCGCCAGCATTCGGGATGGCGTGCCCGCGGCCACGTTGACGGGCACCGGGCTGGTCATCTGCGGCATGATCGTGCTGGCGTTGAAGATCGCCGTGATCGTTCAGCTGGTCATCCTGGCGATCCAGATCGCGCAGGCGATCGCGACGGCGGCGGTCTCGTTCGGGGCCACCCTCCTGGAGATCCCGATTTTTCAGCAGCTCGCGCGCACCGTGGTGAGCAACCTCTTCCAAGAGGTGCTCTTCACTCTGCTGGAGGCGTAGGCGGTGTCGGCGCGTTCGAGGGGCAGCGGGAAGCTCATCTCGGCGGCGTTCCGCTACCTGAAGAAGGCCAAGCGTCGGCAGCGCCCGGGGCGGTTGGATCACGAGCGTCGTAGCCACGTGTTCCGCGGTGACGTGCGTCGGCCGGCGAACAACCCGAACAACCCGTACGGCTCGGGTTACCACTACCGCCCCGGTGGGCAGGATTTCCCGGAGCGCCGGATCGTGCCGGGCTCGGTCAATCGTCCGACGCCGAACGGCCCGTACACGGCGCGTCCGCTCTACTTCGACCAGGCCACCGGCCGGTGGGTGCCCAAGAGCGGTAACGGTGGGGTGAGCACCTTCTTTCCTGACCACTGGACTCCGGCGCAGGTCGACGCCGCCATTCCGACGGCGTTCCAGAACGCCACCGCGATTCCGAACACCAACAAGTGGGAGGGCTTCTACAAAGGTGTCCGGATCGAGGGCTGGTATGGTCCCAACGGCACTCTCGGCAACGGCTGGCCGACGCTCTGACGGAGAATTTCTTGCCCCTCATCACGTTCCACCTCAGCGCCAGCGGCGGTGTCCGGTTCGATGTCGACCCGACGCACTACGAGCGGTACCGCCCCTTGGGGGCGTGGGTGTCGAGCGAGGTCGGTAAGCATTTCGGCGTGGTCCTCGATGCTCTGGCGACGGTCGATGATGCCGCCAAGGGCGGCCCGGTTGAGCCGTGGACCAGTGAGAGTTACGACGTGACGATCGACGCGGCCGGCATCCGGTTCCGCAACCACTACGCGGACAGCGAGCAGGGTGAGTATTCGCTCGATGAGCTGCGGCCGGTGTTGGAGGACTACTGGCGGTTTCTGGCCGCCATCCCGGAGACCCCGGGCGCGTACCGGGAGTATTCGCCCGAGCTGCCGTTGCCGGAGGCCGAGGTTCGGCTGTGGGAGCAGGTCTGGGGTCGCACCCACCCGTACCGTGGAAGGCTTTTCTGACACCGGTCGGTTCCGGTGGGTGGGTGGAGCGTCGGGGTTTCCGGCCTTATGATGATCGAAGTTATTCGATCAGGGTGAGTCGGGCGTTACCCACGTCACACCCGGCCTGTCAGCCTCCTTCAAGGTGAGCGCCGCCGCTGTCGCCGACCTCACGTGCGCCGCTCGCTGGGGAATTCCCGGAGCGGGTCGCGCCGTTGTCCGTTCGGAAGATCAGAACCACATGATCGAATGGAAGTGCCATGCACATGCGCTCAGACGCGGTAGTGCTGTTCGGCGTCACGGGAGACCTCGTGTCGAAGAAGCTGTTCCCGGCGCTGTACGAGTTGACTCGGCGCGACCGCCTCGACGTCCCGGTGATCGGCGTGGCCCGCTCCCCCTGGGATGATCAGCAGCTGGTCACCACAGCCCGCAAGTCGATCAATGAGGCCAACGACGAGGTCGACGACGAGACCTTCGACCGGCTGGCGGGCAACCTTTCGATGATCTCGGGTAACTACGCGGACCCGACGACGTACCAGCGGCTGGCTGAGCGGCTGCGCGACGCCGAACGACCGGTCTTCTATCTGGCGATTCCTCCGGCGGTGTTCGGTTCCGTCGTCGAGGGCCTGGCGGCGGTCGGTCTGGCTGACCGGGGTCGGGTGATCGTGGAGAAGCCGTTCGGGCGTGACCTGGAGTCGTCCCGCGAGCTGGATCGCACGCTGGGCGCGGCCTTCGCGCCGGAGCGGGTGTTTCGCATCGATCACTACCTCGGTAAGGAAGCCGTCGAGGGCCTCTACGCCTTCCGGTTCGCCAATCGGCTGTTCGAGCCGCTGTGGAACAACGAGCACATCGACAACATTCAGGTCACGCTCGCCGAGGGGTTCGGCACGCAGGGCCGGGCCGGTTTCTACGACACGGTGGGCGCCACGCGGGACGTGCTGCAGAACCACATTCTGCAGGTGGTTGCGCTGATCGCGATGGAGGCGCCGGCCGGCGAGGAGACCGCCGCGTTCCGGGAGGCGGAGGCCGCCGTGCTGCGGCAGATCGCGCCGCTGTCGCCGGAGTACACCGTTCGGGGTCAGTACGCCGGTTACCGCGACGAGCCGGGTGTGGCTCCGAACTCGAACACGGAGACGTTCGTGGCGACCCGGTTGACGGTCGACTCCCCCCGTTGGGCGGGCGTGCCCTTCTACCTGCGCACCGGTAAGTCCCTGCCGGGCACGGCGACGGAGGTCGTGGTCGAGTTCAAGCAGCCGCAGCGCTCGCTGATCCCGGCCGAGCGGGGCACGGCGACGGCCGCGAACCTGCTGCGGTTCCGTCTCGGGCGCGGTGACGGCATCACGATGTCGATCCAGGCGAAGAGCCCGGGTGCCGAGGTGGCGAGCCGTCCGGTGGATTTGTCCGTCGACTTCGGCGCGGCTCTGGGCCGTCGGCAGGAGGCGTACGAGCGGTTGCTCGACGACGCGATGGATGGGCAGCACCTGCGCTTCGCGCGGGCGGAGACGATCGAGCAGGAGTGGCGCATCGTCGAGCCGATCCTGGATCTGCCGGCGGCGGTGCAGTCGTACGAGAAGGGCAGTTGGGGTCCAGCGGACGCCGACGCGTTGGCCGGCGGCTGGCACACCCCGGACCTGCGCTGACGGCGTCGCGCACCGCCCGCGGGCGGTGCGGGTCATCCGGTGGTACGGGTCGCCGTGCGGCGGTGGCGGCGAGGACGTGCGGGAAGCGCTGCGGCGACAACGCTCGCAGCGCCGCCCGCTCGGCGCGGGCGCTGACTGACCGCTCAGCTCACCGCAGCGACCGTCCGGCGACGGTGGGTTTGCCGGTTACGAGTGGTGTGGGCACGTTGTGTGCGACGTCTTTCGTCCTCTTCGGAGAGGAAGCAGCGCATGCTTTCCGCACTCGATCGTCGGCACACCGTCGCGCCGCCCGGCTACAGCCGCTGGCTCATTCCTCCGGCGGCGTTGGCCATCCATCTCTGCATCGGTCAGGTCTACGCGACAAGCGTCTACAAGAACTCGCTGATCGCCCACTTCGACACCAGTCAGACGGCGATCGGGGTGATCTTCAGTATCGCGATCGTGATGCTGGGGTTGTCCGCCGCGGTCGCCGGGACCTGGGTGGAGGCGAACGGGCCGCGTAAGGCGATGTTCGTGTCCGCGTGTTTCTGGGCGGCGGGTTTCCTGGTGGGCTCGCTGGGCATCGCCACGAAGCAGCTGTGGCTGCTGTATCTGGGCTACGGGCTGCTCGGCGGCATCGGGCTGGGCATCGGCTACATCTCCCCCGTCTCCACCCTGATCAAGTGGTTCCCGGACCGGCCGGGCCTGGCCACCGGGTTGGCGATCATGGGGTTCGGTGGTGGGGCGATGGTCGCCTCTCCCCTGTCGCGGCAACTGTTGTCGTTCTACGACGCCGGCTACGACCCGGCCAACGCCGGGTCGACGGCCTCGGGCAGCGCACTGGTGTGGTTGTTCGTGACGCTCGGCCTGGGCTACTTCGTGATCATGATGTTCGGGGTGGCGAACGTGCGCGTGCCGGCGCAGGGCTGGCACCCGGATGGCTTCGATCCGGCGAGCATGGCGGCGAAACCGCTGGTCACCACGGCGAACGTGTCGGCGGCGAACGCGGTGAAGACCCGCTCGTTCTGGCTGCTGTGGGTGGTGCTGTTCTGCAACGTGACCGCGGGCATCGGCATCCTGGAACAGGCCAGCCCGATGATCCAGGACTTCTTCCGCGACAACGGCACCTCGGCGGTGACCGTCGCGGCGGCCGGCGGCTTCGTGGGTCTGCTGTCGCTGTTCAACATGGCCGGCCGGTTCGTGTGGTCGTCCACCTCGGACGTCATCGGCCGTAAACCGATCTACCTGGTGTACCTCGGTGTCGGCATGGCGCTGTACGCGCTGCTGGCGCTGGTCGGGCAGACCTCGACGGCCCTGTTCGTGTTGTTGGCCTGCGTGATCCTGTCCTTCTACGGCGGTGGGTTCGCCACCGTGCCGGCGTACCTGCGGGACCTGTTCGGCACCTTCCAGGTCGGGGCGATCCACGGGCGGCTGCTGACCGCCTGGTCGGCGGCCGGGATCGCGGGTCCGCTGATCGTCAACGGGTTCCTCGACGCGCAGGGTGAGCCGGGCTCGTTGACGGCGGCGGCGTACCGGCCGGCGCTGTTCACGATGGTGGGGGTGCTGGCCGTGGGCTTCGTGGCGAACCTGCTGGTGCGGCCGGTGCCGCAGCGCTACCACGAACCATCGGCGGAACAGCAGACGACCGACGACGAGATGGCGCAGAGGAGTGCAACGCGATGAGCGAGGACAGCCGACCCGGGCAGCAGGCCCGGTTGTGGATCTCCTGGTTGGTGGTGGCGGCGCTGCTCGGCTACGGGGTGGCGCAGACCGTCATCACCGCGGCGAAGCTGTTCACCCACTGAGCCGGATCCGGCGGTCTCCGACCAGCGCGAACGCCCGGCGGTCGCCGACCGCGAAGGCGCGTGGTCAGAGACCGCCGGAGACGCGTAACACCGTCCCGGTGGCGTACGAGGCGTCCGGGCCGAGCAGCCAGGCGATGGCGGCGGCGATCTCGTCGGGTTCGCCGGCGCGGCCCAGCGGGATGCGACCGACGGCGGAATCGGCGCGGTCGGGCACACCGGAGTCGGCGTGGATGTCGGTGCGCACGATGCCGGGTGCTACGGCGTTGACCCGGATGCCCCTCGGGGCGAGTTCCTTGGCCAGGCCGACGGTGAGGGTGTCGGTGGCGGCCTTCACGGCGGCGTAGTGCACGTACTCCCCCGGGCTGCCGAGGGTCGCGGCCGCGGACGAGACGTTGACGATCGCCCCGCCGTCGGTCAGCCGCCGGGCGGCCTGCTGGGCGCAGAGGACGTACCCGACGAGGTTGACGTCGACGACCCGGCGCAGGTCCTCGACGCGCAGTTCGGTGAAGGGCCCGATGGGGCTGGTGACGCCGGCGTTGTTGACCAGGCCGGTGAGCGGGCCGAGCTGACCGGCGGCGTCGAACAGGGCGCTCACCTGGTCGGGGTCGGTGGTGTCGGCGCGTACCGCGATGGCTTGTGCGCCGGCGGCGCGCAGGTCGGCCAGGACGGCGGTGGCGGCGGCCTCGTCGCGGCGGTAGCACAGCGCGACGTGGTGACCGGCCGCGGCGAGCCGGCGGGCGGTGGCCGCGCCGATGCCTCGTCCGCCGCCGGTGATGACGGTGACGGGTGCCACGGTGCCTCCCCGGGGGTGTCTGCCGGCTGCGTGCTGGTCGTGCCGACGCTACCGTGACCGGCGCGGGTCGGTCGTCGAGAGGAGAGTCACATGCAGCGGGCGTTGGTGCTCGGCGGTGGCGGGGTGACCGGGGTGGCCTGGGAGTTGGGGCTGCTGGCGGGGTTGGTCGAGCGGGGTGTGCCGGTCACCGAGGCGGATCTGGTGGTGGGCACGTCGGCGGGCTCGGTGGTCGGCGCGCAGGTGTGTTCCGGGTTGCCCGTGCAGCGGTTCTACGCCGAGCAGTTGGCGCCTCCGTCGAGTGAGGTGGCGGCGCGGTTGGGCTTCGCGGTGCTGGCGCGGCTGATCTGGGCCGGCGGTCGGACCCGCGACGCGGTGCGTTCGCGGGCGCGGATCGGGGCGATGGCGTTGGCGGCGCGTACCCCGTCGGAGGCGTCGCGACGGGCGGTGATCGAGGCTCGGCTGCCGGACCGGGAGTGGCCGGCGCGGCGGTTGCTGGTCACGGCGGTGGACGCGGCGTCGGGTGAGTTCGTGGTCTTCGACCGCGACAGCGGGGTGTCCCTGGTGGACGCGGTGGGCGCGAGTTGCGCGGTGCCCGGGGTGTGGCCGCCGGTGACGATCGGCGCGCGCCGTTTCGTCGACGGTGGGATGCGCTCGACGGTGAACGCGGACCTGGCGGCGGACGCCCGGGCGGTGCTGGTGCTCGCGCCGACCTCGGCGGCGTTCGGGCCGATGCCGCGGCTGTCGGCGCAGGTGGACGGGTTGCGGGCGGCCGGGTCACGGGTGCTGGTGGTGATGCCGGACGCGGCGGCGCGCACGGCGATCGGCCGCAACGTGCTGGACCCGGCCCGGCGGGCGGGGGCGGCGCGGGCCGGGCGGGCGCAGGCCGACGTGGTGGCCGACGAGGTGGCGACGCTCTGGGCGTGATCGCTTACGCTCACCGCGCGGTCGGTCGGACGATGGAGGTGCGCGGTGGCGGGTGTGGGTGTCGGTGACGTGGTGCAGGATTTCGAGCTGCCGGATGAGACGGGCACGCCGCGGCGGCTGTCGGAGTTCCTGGCGACGGGGCCGGTCGTGCTGTTCTTCTATCCGGCGGCGATGACCCGGGGGTGCACGGCGGAGAGCTGCCACTTTCGGGACCTCGCGGCGGAGTTCACCGCGCTGGGCGCGACGCGGGTGGGCATCAGTCGGGATTCGGTGGCGAAGCAGGCCGAGTTCTCCCAGCTGCACGGCTTCGACTATCCGCTGCTGTCGGACGCCGACGGCACGGTGGCGCAGCAGTTCGGGGTCAGGCGGCGGGTGCCGTTGGGGCCGTTGAGCATGAAGCGGATGACGTTCGTGATCGGCACCGACCGGCGGGTCATCGAGGTGATCCACAGCGAGGTCAGCATGAACGACCACGCGGACCGGGCCCTGCGGGCGTTGGGCGGCTGAGTGGGCGCGAGCCCCGTGCGGCGGGTGTCGCAGTCGGCTGGTATCAAGACAGCAATCAAACAGGTGTACGGAAGAGGGTTGTGATGGATGCCGGCCAGGGTTTGTCCACTAACGAGGTGCAGAGCATCCGGGAGGCGTTGGCGGCCGGGCGCAAGCCACGGGTGGTGTTCACCGCGTCGGCGGGGCAGATCGCCGGTCAGGTCGGTCAGGTGATCGAGCTGACCGACCCCGAGGTGTCCGACGAGTTCGTGGTGGTGCGCTTCGGGCGCGACGAGTTGCCGTTCTCCCCCGCCGACCTGGCCGTGGCGCCCAAGGGCGTCGGCCGTCGGGTGGCGGAGCCGAAGCCGGAGCCCGAGCCGCAGGAGCCGCCCGCGGTGGCCGCGCCGGAGTTCGTGTTGGACACGCCGCGGGTGCCCGCGCAGCGACAGGAGGAGCCGAAGGTGGAGCAGACGGAGAAGCCGCCGGCGCGGCGGGCGGTCAAGGCCGTCAAGCCGAAGGGCCCCGCCGGCCTCACGGTGACCCTGGCGTACGCCGACGGTGAGTGGACCGTCGCCGCGCAGCAGGGCAGCAAGGCACTGGCGAAGCCGTACGTGGTGAAGCCGGCCGAGGCGTTGAAGATGGTGGCCCTGGTGGACGTGCCGGGGGTGCAGGAGGCGGTGGAGCAGATCCTCGGCACCGAACGGGCCGAGGCGGAGCAGCAGGCGGAGAAGCTGCGCGCCGAGCTGGCCGAGATCGAGGCCCGGCTGGCGGAGCTGCGCGAGGCCCGCTGAGGCGGGTCAGCTTCCGCTGTGGTGGCGCAGCAGTCGGGTGAGCAGTCGGGTCAGCTGCTCGCGCTCGCTGGTGGACAGTGGGGCGAGCAGGTCGCGTTGGACGCGCTCGACGGTGTCGCCCATCCGGCGGGCCTCGTCGATGCCCGCGTCGGTGACGCTGATGACGTTGCGGCGGCGATCGGCCGGGTCGGGGGCACGCACCACGAGCCCTCGCCCGGCCAGGTCGTTGATGGCGGCCACCACGTCGCTGCGGTCGATGCCGCAGCGGCGGCCGAGGTCGGCCTGACTCGCGGGCCCTTCCTCGGCCAGGGTGGCGAGCAGCCGGTAGTGGTAGCCGCGCAGGTCGTGCGCGGCGAAGCCCTCGCTGAGCAGGCGGGCGGCATGACTGGCGGTCTGGTTGAGCAGCCAGCTCGGGGCGGTGCTGAGCCCGGCGGGTGACTGCGGGGCCGTGGATTCCATGGGCGCAGGCTACCAGGAATCGTTGGCGTGACCCACGATCGGATGATACGTTGGCTTCACCAACGTTGGTTTGGCCAACGTTTCGAAGGAGGCATCATGTCCACCGTCCCCACCCTCAACGGCCAGGTCATCGGCCAGGCCCACTACGCCACCCGGGCCCTGCTCGAACGGGCCGTCGCTCCCCTCGGCGTCGAGTTCAACCAGGTGCTCGTGCTCAACATCCTCGCCAACGGCCCGGCCGAACGCGCCCAGCTCACCCAGCGGATCACCAGCACGCTCAAGGTCCACGAGCCGGAGGTGCGGCGGGTACTCGCCACCCTCGTCGACGCGAACCTCGTCGAGGTCGACCCGGATGCCGCGACGCGGCTACGGCTGACCGACGCCGGTCACGCCGTACAGGCCCGCATCGCCGACGCCGTCGTGGGCATCAGCGCCCGCATGTACGCGGGCATCCCCACCGACGAGGCGAGCGCCGCCGCCCGAGTGCTCACCCTGGTCACCCAACGCGCCAACGCCGAACTGGCGGCAACCCCGACCTGACCGGGCGCGCGGCCCGCGTCGACGCCGGCGCGCGCCCGGTCAGGGGCCCCGTCAGCGGCACACGGTGCCGGGCCCGGCCGGTCAGAAGTAGTCGAGCAGCTGCGCCGGGCCGCCGACGCCCAGCAGGTCCAGGGCGGCCGGGTCGGTGTCACCGGCACAGTGCAGCAGGCCGGCCTGCGCGACCGAGCGAGCGTGCGCCGCCCCGGCGTACAGCAACGCGAAACCGCGGACGTCCAGCCGCAGATCCGCCGCACCGTCGACGCGGGTCAGCTCGGCGGCGCCATCGGCGACGGCCAACCGCCAGGTGCCGGTGTTCCACTCGGCGAGCGGGTCGGTGAGGTGGAAGTCCACGGCGCCCCGGGCGTACGCGGGCCACCCCCGCGCGCTGACCGCGCGGGCCACGTCCACCGGCCGGTGCATCCACAGGTCCCGCTCGTGCTCGCGGGCCGACTCCAACGGCAGCTGAACACTCACGGCGTCCCCGTCGAGCGGGCACAGCCGCACCCTCGGCGCGACGCTGGCCCAACTGCCGAGCACCCCGACGAGTTCCCGGGCGGCCTCGGCCGTGACGGCCAGGGCCTCGTCAACGGTGAGCACCGAGTCGGCCCCGTAGCCCCGGCCGCGCTGCCAGGTGGCGTAGCCGACCAGCTCGCCGTCGGCCTCGACGAGGGTGAGCCCGTCGCCGGGCAGGCCACCATCGGCGGCGAAGAAGTCGAACAGCTTCCCCCGGCGGGTCAGCATGCCGTTGCGGTGCCGGGTGACCCGCTCGTACAGCCCGGCGACGGCCGCCAGGTCGGCGGGTGTGCCGGCCCGGACAGTGAGGTGCGACGCGGGCCGGTGCCGGGGCAACGCGGCGGTGGCCAGGTCGACCGTGCGCAGCACACCGGCGGCCTCCCACCCACAGGCCCGGTAGGGGGCGGCGACGGTCGGATAGAGCGCGCTGATCGCCGCCCCACGGTCGCGGGCGCCGGCCAGCAGAGCGGTGAGCATCGCGCGGGCCACGCCCCGACCACGGGCCTCGGGGGCGACCGCCACCCCGGCGACGTCGGCGGCCGGCACCGCCCGCCCGGACCACCACTGGTCGTGGTGCAGGTCGACGGCCTTGCCGACGAGCCGACCGGCGTCGTCGAACGCGCCGTAGCGGGTCATGCCGGGCACGTCGACGCTCGTGCTGGAGGGGCGCTCCGGGTTGGCGCCGAACGCGAACCGGCCCAGCTCCCAGGCGGCGTCGAGGTCGTCGGCGGTGAGTTCGCGTACGTGCACGGTGGCAGGCATCGGCACACCGTAGCGAGGCAGCCCCGCCCCGACAGCCGATATACCACCGCGACGAACCCCCCATCCTCGTCGATCTTGCACTTTCTGCGGCGGCATAAGGTGCATCCCACGCAGAACGACAACCGAAAGTGCAAGATCGACGCGGTTCGGCGGTCAGTGCTGCGGGATGTTGGCCACGCCGATGCGCTTGCGGAACACCCAGTACGTCCAGCCCTGGTAGGCCAGCACGACCGGCGTGAAGATCACCGCCACCCAGGTCATGATCTTCAGGGTGTACGGGGTGGAGGCGGCGTTGGTGGCGGTCAGCGTGCCGGCCGCGTCCAGGGTGGACGGCAGCACGTTCGGGAACAGCGCCGCGAACAGGGTCGCCACGGCCAGGCCGATCGCCACCGCGGTACCGGTGAACGCCCAGCCCTCCCGGCGCACCCGGGCGGCGGCCAGCGCGCCGAGCAGGGCGAGGGCCGCGCCGACGGCGAGCACGACGGCGGCCGCGCTGGAGCGGATGCTCAGCGTCCAGGTGAGGAACCCGACCGCGAGCACGGCGGCGCCGGCGCCCAGGCGCACCGCGAGGGCGCCCGCGCGCTCGCGGATGTCGCCGGTGGTCTTCAGGGCGAGGAACACCGCGCCGTGGGTGAGGAACAGCGCGAGGGTGGTCGCGCCGCCCAGCAGGGCGTACGGGTTGAGCAGGTCCAGCAGGCCGCCGACGTACTCGTGGTCGGCGTCCAGGGGCACGCCGCGCAGGATGTTGGCGAAGGCGACACCCCACAGGATCGCCGGCAGCAGCGAACCGACCACGATCGCCGCGTCCCAGCGGCGCTTCCAGGACGCCTCGGGACGCTTGTGCCGGTACTCGAAGGCGACCCCCCGGGCGATCAGGGCCAGCAGGATCAGCAGCAGCGGCAGGTAGAAGCCGGAGAACAGGGTGGCGTACCACTCGGGGAACGCGGCGAACATGGCGCCACCGGCGGTGATCAGCCACACCTCGTTGCCGTCCCAGACCGGGCCGATGGTGTTGATCAGGACGCGGCGTTCCCGATCGTCGCGGCCGAGCACGGGCAGCAGCATGCCGACGCCGAAGTCGAAGCCCTCCAGGATGAAGTACCCGGTGAACAGCACGGCGACGAGGAGAAACCAGATGGTGGTCAGTTCCACGATGGGCTCCGGGATCAGTAGGCGAAGGCGAGCGGGCGCTCGGCGTCGTCGGTGTCGTCGGTGAGGGGTTGTTCGCTGACGTCCGGCACGCCGGCCTTGGCGTAGCGCAGCAGCAGCTTGACCTCGATCACGGCGAGGGTGGCGTAGATCAGCGTGAAGGCGGTGAAGGAGGTGAGCACCTCGGTCAGCGAGACGCTGCGGGACACGCCGTTGCGGGTGAGCATCTCGCCGAAGACGATCCACGGCTGACGGCCCATCTCGGTGAAGATCCAGCCGAACGAGTTGGCCAGCAACGGCAGTACCGGCATGGCCAGCCCGGCGCGCAGCAGCCACTTGCTGCTCGGGGTGCGGCCCTTGCGCTGGCTCCAGAGCACCAGCAGGGCGATCGCCCCGGCGGCCATCCCGAAGGCGATCATGAAGCGGAAGCTCCAGTAGGTGACCGGGATGATCGGGGTGTAGCTGCCCGCGCCGTACTGGGTGGCGTACTGGGCCTGCAGGTCGTTGATGCCGTGCACGGTGCCGTGCGGGTCGCCGGTGCCCAGGTACGACAGCAGGTACGGGATCTTGAGGGCGAACACCTCGCGGCTGCCGTCGAGGCTGCCGATGGTGAGCACGGAGAACGAGGCGGGGCTCTCGGTGGAGTAGAGGCCCTCGGCGGCGGCCATCTTCATCGGCTGCACGTCCGTCATGATCTTGCCTTGGATGTCGCCGGTGAACAGGACGGCGGCGGAGGCGACCAGGACCACCCAGGAGCCGAACTTGGTGGCGAAGCGGTACGCGCCGGTGTCGGCGGAGTCGCGGTTGCGGATGACGTGCCAGAGGCCGACCGCGACGATCAGCGACCCGGCGACCAGGAACGAGCCGGCCAGCGTGTGCGGGAAGGTGATCAGGGCGACCTTGTTGGTCAGCACGGCCGGGAAATCGGTCAGTTCGGCGCGTCCGCTGTCCGGGTTGATCCGGTAGCCGACCGGGTTCTGCATGAACGAGTTCGCCGCGAGGATGAAGTAGGCGGACAGGTTGGTGCCGATCGCGGCGGCCCAGATGCTGGCCAGGTGTGCCCGCTTGGGCAGCCGGTCCCAGCCGAAGATCCACAGGCCGATGAAGGTGGATTCGAGGAAGAACGCGACCAGTGCCTCGATGGCCAGCGGTGCGCCGAAGATGTCACCCACGAAGCGGGAGTAGTCGCTCCAGTTCATACCGAACTGGAACTCCTGCACGATGCCGGTGACCACACCCATGGCAAAGTTGATCAGGAAAAGCTTGCCGTAGAACTTGGTGAGCTTGAGGTAGCGCTCGTTGCCGGTGCGGTGCCACATCGTCTGCAGGATGGCCACCAGCACGGACAGGCCGATGGTCAGCGGCACGAAGAGAAAGTGGTAGACGGTGGTGACACCGAACTGCCAGCGGGCAACGTCCAACGCGTCCACCTGAAAACCCCCAACCATCCGTACTACAAGACGTAGTAAATACTACTGCTCGTCGTAGAGAAAAGAGCAGGGCCGGGCGGCCCGAAACGACCCGGGACCAATGACCCTGATCACCCGACCCGCCCTCGCGCCCCCGCCGCCGCGTGCGACGATGGCGCGCTGATGAACACCTCCACCTGGCAGCCGCCACTGATCTGGCGCGCCGCCCTCCTGCTGGCCCGGGGCCTGGTCGGCCCGCTCGCCCGCCTCGAGGTCACCGGTGACGTCCCGGCGCACCTGCGACGTGGCCCGCTGGTGCTGGCCGCCAACCACATCAGCCCGTTCGACCCGGTGGTGATGGCCGCCGCCTGCCAGACCCGCGGGGTCGCTCCGCGGATCATGGCGACCGCCGGGCTGTTCCGGGCCCCCGTGTTCGGCGCCGCCATGCGCCACGCCGGGCACATCCGGGTCGACCGGGGCACCAGCGCCGTGCACCGGGCGCTCGACGACGCCGCCGCGGCCGTCGCCCGCGGCTCGGTGATCCTCATCTACCCCGAGGGACGCATCGGCCTGGACCCCGGCCTGTGGCCCGAACGCGGCAAGACCGGCGCCGCCCGACTGGCCCTGGCCTGCGGCGCCCCGGTCATCCCGGTCGCCCAGTGGGGCTCACACGAGGTGCTGCCCTACCAGGCGCCCCGGGGAATGCTGCGCGGCATCGCCCGCTCACTGTGGCGCCGACCGGTGATCCGGGTGCACTTCGGCACCCCCGTCGACCTGGGTGAGACAACGGCGGCAAGCCCCGGCGCGCCCCGCCGGGCCACCGACCGGATCATCGACGCCCTCACCGACACCCTGGCCCCGCTGCGCCCCGACGAGCCCGACCTGCCCCGACACGTCGACCCCGGCCGCCCCGTCGACCCCAGCCGCGCCCACCGCCGCCACTCGCGGTAAGCCCCGGCACCGAGATCGGGCTGCAGCGTTCTCCCCCGCGGTCGGGAGGTACGTCCGCGGTCAGGGGAACCCTGGCGTTCAGGATCCGATGATGATCGAGGAATGACCGTTCGTGCGCGAGCGTCGGCACGCCCTGCTGGATTGCGACGCCGGCGTCCCGCTTGCGACGAGGAAATTAGCCTTCGGCGCTCAGGGGGTCTGTAGTCGCTGCGTGATGAACAGGGCGGCGCGGTCCAGGGCCTGGTCGGCCTCGTCGAGCTGGCCGATGAAGGACTGGAAGACATGCGGAACGCCGGCGGTGATGTCGAGGATGACGTCGACCTCGGCGTCGCGGGCGCGTTTCGCCAGCCGGACCGAGTCGTCGAGCAGCAGTTCGTTCGTGCCGACCTGCAGCAGGATCGGCGGGAAGCCGGTCAGGTCGGCGAGCACGGCGGGCGCGGCGAGCTCCTGGCTCGGGTCCTGGCCGCCGAGATAGAACCCCGCCGTGTGGGCCATGCCCTGCCGGGTGAAGAACGGGTCGATGCCCTCCTTGGTGTCCATCGACTCACCCGTGCGGGTGTGATCCAGACCGGGCGAGAACGCGACAAGCGCGCCCGGCAGCGGCAGCCCGGCGTTTCGGGCGGCGAGGGTGGTGGTCACCGTGAGGCCACCGCCGGCGGAATCGCCCGCGAACGCGATCGACTCGGCGGCGACGCCGCTGTCGAGCAGGGACCGGTACGCCGCGAGGCAGTCCTCGATCGCGGCCGGGAACGGGTTCTCCGGGGCCAGCCGGTAGTCGAGGGAGAAGGCCCGCATTCCTGTCCGCCTGACCAGACTCGCGGTCAGGCCCATCGCGGTCTGCGGAGAACCGAGCGCAAACGAGCCGCCGTGAAAGTACAGGATCGTGCCCGGCCGGGTCTCGCCCTCCGGTTCGACCAGCACCGCTGGACGACCGCCCAGGGTCAGCTCCGAGGTCCGCACCGGAGGAACCGGGAACAGCGCCATGAGCGCGGCGAAGTTCTCCCGCATCGTCTCGACCGACTCCGGCGCGAAGCCCTTGGGCCCGTCACCCAGCATGGCGCCGATTGCCGCGCGCTGTTCCCTGCTCATGTCCGACGCCTCCCATGGGCGATAAAGTAGATGCCGTGGAAGCTAATATACCTGCCGTGGCATCTTTTTCCGGCGTCGAGTCCGTCACACTCGCTCAGGTCTTCAGTGACCTGGTCCGCTGTGAGACGCGGCTCTACAACGCCTTGAACGAGACGTTGCGTCGAAAACACGGCATCGTGGCTTCGCAGTTCGAGTTCCTGATCTACCTACGTGACCATCCTGGTTCGCGGGTCGCCGATCTCGCCGAGTTTTTCGCGATCGGGGTCGGGGCGACCAGCAAGGGCGTGGGCCGGCTCGAGGCCCGGGCCTGGGTTCGGCGCGTGCCGAACCCCGCCGACGGCCGGTCACTACTCCTGGAGTTGACTCCGCAGGGCGCGGAGCTCGTCGGTGACGCTGAAGGCACCTTCCAGGAACACCTGGCCACGCACCTCGGTCCGTCGATCGCCCCGGCCCGGATCGCGGAACTCGGTCAGACGCTGGCACGGCTGCGCGCCATCTTGGAGCACGGCGGTGTCGGCACGCCGGTCGGCTAAACGTTTGATGCCGCACCGCCGCCCAGTCCCGCGCGGGAGGGCGACAGACGCCGGCCGGTCACCCGCCGGCCACCAACCGAGGGCATACTGCGTCGCGTGTTGACCCGATTCGGCTACCTCGACGCGCCCGCGCCGCTGGCGTTCGCCCACCGTGGCGGCGCCGCCGAGGGCGACGAGAACACCGCCGAGGCGTTCGCCCGGGCCATCGGGCTGGGCTACCGGTACGTGGAGACCGACGTGCACGCCACCGCGGACGGCGTAGCGGTGATCTTCCACGACCCGACGCTGCGGCGGGTCACCGGTGAGCCGGGGCGCATCGCCGAGATGAGCTGGGCCGACCTCGCCTCGGTACGCGTCGGTGGCGCTGCCGTCGTACCCCGGCTCGACGAGGTGTTGGGCGCCTGGCCGCAGGTCCGCTTCAACATCGACGTCAAGGCCGACGGCGGCGTCGAGCCGACGGTCGCGACCGTGGCCCGGGCCGGCGCCGGCGACCGGGTGCTGCTCGCCTCGTTCAGCGACGCCCGGCTGATCCGGCTGCGCGCGCTCACCGAGGGACGGGTCGCCACCAGCCTGGGCATGCGCGGCGTCGCCCGGCTGCGGCTCGCCTCCCTGCATGGGCGTCCGCTGCGGCTGCCGCCGTCGGTGGTCGCCGCGCAGGTGCCACCGCGTTACGGGCGGATGCCGGTGGTGGACCGCCGGTTCCTCGACTACTGCCACCGCATCGGGCTGCAGGTGCACGTCTGGACGATCGACGAACCAGCCCAGATGCACGAGTTACTGGATCGTGGCGTGGATGGCATCATGACCGATCACGTCGGCGTGCTGCGCGACGTCTACCGCAGCCGCGGCCACTGGGCCGCCTGAGCGTCGAAGGACCCCGATGGCCGAGACCGTGACCCCCACGGTGGACGACACCCCGCCCCCGGCGAGCACTCGTCGGGAGCGGCGCGGCTGGTACATCTACGACTGGGCCAACTCGGCGTTCCAGACCACCGTCATCACGGTGTTCCTGGGCCCGTTCCTCACCACCGTCGCGGAGTTGGCCGCCGGGTGCGAGTTGGGCGCGGACACCTGCGACGGGTACGTGCACCCGCTGGGCATCCGGGTGGCGGCCGGGTCCTACTACCCGTACCTGATCTCGTTGTCGGTGTTTCTCACCGTCTTCGTGCTACCGGTGATCGGGGCGATCGCCGACCGGTCGGCGCACAAGAAGCGGCTGCTCGGCGGGGCCGCGTTCACCGGTGCCGCCGCGACCGTCGCGATGGCCTTCGTCACCGGCGACCGCTACCTGCTCGGCGGGGCGCTCTTCCTGATCGCCAACATCTCCTTCGGCGCGGCCCTCGTGGTCTACAACTCGTTCCTGCCGCAGCTCGGTGGCCCGGACGAACGCGACGGCATCTCCAGCCGCGGCTGGGCGCTGGGCTACCTGGGCGGCGGCCTGCTGCTGGCGTTCAACCTGGTCGCGGTCACCCTGTTCAGCGAGGACGACAACCCGCAGCGCACCCTGGACCTGGCCCGCTGGTCGATCGTCTCCGCCGGTGTGTGGTGGGCGGTGTTCACTCTGGTGCCGCTGCGTTGGCTGCGGGAACGGCCCAGCACGGCGGCGGCGCTGACCCGGCAGGGCAACGTGCTCACCGACGGGTTCCGGCAACTGGGCCGCACCCTGCGCGAGATCAAGGCGTACCCGTTGACGCTGTTCTTCCTGCTGGCGTTCCTGGTCTACAACGACGGCATCCAGACCGTCATCACCCTGGCCAGCCAGTACGGCACCGAGGAACTGCGCCTGGAGCAGAGCACCCTGATCGTCACCATCCTGCTGGTGCAGTTCCTCGCCTTCGGGGGCGCGTTGGGCCTCGGCGCGTTGGCCCGGCGCATCGGCGCCTGGAAGACCGTGCTGCTCAGCCTGGTGCTCTGGACCGGTGTGATCATCGGCGCGTTCCGGCTGCCGGCCGAGGCGCCGGTGCCGTTCATGGTCCTCGGCGCGGCCATCGGCCTGGTCCTCGGCGGCAGCCAGGCGCTGAGCCGGTCGCTGTTCAGCCAGCTCATCCCGGCCGGCAAGGAAGGCGAGTACTACGGCTTCTACGAGATCAGCGACAAGGGCACCAGCTGGCTCGGCCCGCTCGCCTTCGGCCTGGTGTTCCAACTCACCGCCTCGTACCGGGTGGGCCTGGTCTCACTGCTGATCTTCTTCGTGATCGGGTTCCTGCTCCTCGCCGCCGTGCCGATCCGCCGCGCCATCGTCGCCGCGGGCAACACGCCACCCCGGGTGCTCTGAGCACCGATCCCGCGCCCGACCTATTCGGGCCGGTCGATGGGCTAGGCTGCCCGACCGTGACCGACGACGCCGCCACCGCCCCGACCTGCCTGGCCCATCCGTTCCCCGGCCAGCCACACGCCCCGGCCGGGTGCGCGGCCGCGCGCGGGCTCGACGGGCGTCCGGTGCACGCCGCGGCGTTGAAGTTCTTCTGGGGGCCGATGGACTGCGGCAAGTCCACGATGGCGTTGCAGATGAACTACAACCACGCCCGGCAGGGCCGGCGCGGGTTGGTCACCACCCGCATCGACCGGTCGCTGGGGCCGCAGGTCACCACCCGTATCGGCCTGGCCCACGAGGCCATCGAGGTCACCGACGACCTGGACCTGCGGGCCCTGGTGCGCGGCCGGTGGGCCGACGGGGTACGCGTCGACTACCTGATCTGCGACGAGGCGTGTTTCTACACCGTCGAGCACGTCGAGCAGATGGCCGAGCTGGTCGACAGCTACGACGTCGACGTGTTCGCGTTCGGCCTGGCCACCGACTTCCGGTCGCGCATGTTCCCCGCCGCGCAGCGCCTGTTCGAGCTGGCCGACGAGGTGGCCCGCATCCAGGTCGAGGTGCTCTGCTGGTGCGGTCGCGAGGGGCTGCTCAACGCCCGCGTCGTGGACGGGCGGGTCGTCCGCGAGGGCGCCCAAGTCGTCATCGGCGACACCGTGGACACCGCCGAGGTGCGCTACCAGGTGCTCTGCCGCCGGCACTACCGCAGCGGCGACCTGGGCCCCCGCGACTGAGGCGCCCGCGGCGCACGGTCGGCCACGATCACCCCGACCGTGATCAGCAGCGCCGCCCCGGCGGCCAACCTCGGATGCGTGGCCCGCCGGTCATCGCACCACCGCCGGGGGCCGGAACCGGTCGGTCAGGATCAGGGCGGCTCCACCCCCCGACGTTCGCGTAGCAGCCAGGGCCGCTGTGGCCGCACGACCGGGGGTTCAGAAGGGGTCACCGCACACCCGCCAGTCCCCGTCCTCGCGGATCACCGGCAGGCGACGTTCCTCGCTGAGCCCGCCGTCGCGGGTCAGTTTCACGGTCACCGTGCCGTGTGGTCGCCCGCTGCGGGTGGCGACCGACACGTCGGTGATCTCGTAGTCGGTGACCATCGGCGGCGTCCGCACCCAACTGGTGAAGCCGATCGCGCTCCACCGGCTGCGCGCGTCTTCGCAGAGCCGCTCGTACGCCCGTTCGCTGTCACCGAGCGCCACCTCGTTGAGGAAACCGTCGGCGGTCTCCCGGATCGGGCCGGCGGCCTGGCGGACGGTCTGCAGGTTCCAGGCGCCCAACCCGGCCACCCCGACGCAGCACAGCGCCACACCGATCCCGGCGAACGCCAACCCGGTACGCATCGGGCGGCGACGCCGGGCCGGTCGGCTCCATGACTGGCCGGCACCCACGACTACCGACCGTAGATAACCCGTCGCACCGAATCACGACAAGTGGGAAATCGGGTCCGGCGACTCACCCTGTTCGGACCGGCCACGCATCGTCTACCGTCGGCGCACACCCCCGAGCAGTGCCAGGAGCCGATCGATGAGCCGCTTCGTGCAGCCGGTACCACCCCCCGTCGACCCGTACGCCGGTGATGGCCTGCTGCGGTCCTGGCTGGAGCGTCACCTCGGCCCGGGCGGGCACGCGGCCGCGAAGGGTCGTCTCGCGGACCTGGCCGCCGACGTCACCGGGCCGCTGCGCGCGGCGCACGCCGACGCGGAGGCGCACCCGCCGACGCTGGTCCGCTACGACCCGTGGGGCGCCCGGATCGACCGCATCGACACCTCCGCCGGCTGGCAGGCGCAGCGCGCCGCCGCCGCCCGACACGCCGTGGTCGCGCTGCCCTACCTCCCGGACGCCCGGGGCACCTGGGGTGCCGCCGCCCGGGTCGTGCAACACGCCCTGCTGCACCTGTACGGGCCGGAGTCGGCGACGTTCTCCTGCCCGGTGGCGATGGCCGACGGCGCGGCGGCGCTGCTCAGCCTGCCCGACGTCGACGCCACGGTCCGTGCCGCCTGGCTGCCCCGGCTGATCTCCACGGACCCGGACACGGCGATCACCAGCGGGCAGTGGATGACCGAGTCGCAGGGCGGCTCCGACCTGGGCCGCTCCAGCACGCTCGGCCGACCGGCGGCGGATGGTTCGTGGCGGCTGACCGGGGAGAAGTGGTTCTGCTCCGCCGCCGACGCGGCGATGGCGGTGGCGCTGGCCCGACCGGAGGGCGCCGGGCGGGGCAGCCGGGTGCTCGCGCCGTTCCTCGTTCCCCGGTACGCGGCCGACTCACCGCTGGCCGACGGCCCGGCGCCGGGCGCACCCGCGCCGGGTGTCACGGTGCACCGACTCAAGGACAAGCTCGGCACCCGGGCGCTGCCCACCGCCGAGATCGGCCTGCGCGACGCGTACGCCGTCCCGCTGGGCGACCCGGCGGTGGCCGGCCTGGTCCGGGCGATGACCCTGGTCGTGGTGACCCGGGTGCACAACGCCGCGGCGGCGGCCGGCGGGATGCGACGGGGCCTCGCCTACGCCCGCGCGTACGCCGACGTGCGGCACGTCGCCGGTGGTCCGCTGGCATCCTCGCCCCTGCACCGGGCCACCCTGGGCACCCTCGCGGTCGACGCGGCGGGGGCGTTCGCCCTCGCCGGGCACGCGTTCGCCCTGCTCGGTCGGGTGGAGGTCGGCACCGACCCGGCGGCCGCGGCGGAGCTGCGCATCGTGGCGCCGCTGGCGAAGCTGGCCACCGGCCGGCTCGCCGTCAGCTCCGCCAGCGAGTACGTGGAGAGCTTCGGTGGGGCCGGCTACGTGGAGGACACCGGTGTGCCCCGGCTGCTGCGTGACGCGCAGGTGCTGCCGATCTGGGAGGGCACCACCAACGTGTTGGCCCTGGACGTGCTGCGCGCGCTGACCCGGGAGGACGCCGGCGCGCCGCTGCTGACCCGGCTCGCCGCCGCCGTCGACCTGGCCCGGCCGCTGTCGCCGGTGCTGGCCGACACCCTGGCCACCACCGCAACGCAGCTGGCGCAGACCATCACCGCGGTGACCGCCGACCCGGGCACGCCGACGGTGCTCGCGGGCGCCCGTGGCCTGGCGTTGCGACTGGCGTACGCGCTGACCACCGCGTTGCTGGTCGAGCACGCCGCGTGGGGTGACGAGCAGGCGGAGCTGGCCGCCCGGTTGTGGGCGCGCCGCTGGCTGCGGCACGAGGAGATCGCCGAGGACGCCCACCACCACCTGGATCTGCTCTGCTGACCGATCGAGACGAGCGGACGGGTGGGCGCCATGTCGGTGCTGATCGAGCTGGGCGACGAGCGGGGCGCTCCGCTGGACGACCGGGTGCCACCGCCGGAGGTGTCCCGCCGTTGGCGGGTGGCGTTGGTGGTGGCGGCCTGTGCCCTGCTCGGCGGCGCCGCTTCGACCGCGCGACTGTCGCCCCAGGTCGGGCCGGCGGTGCCCGCCCGGGCGACCGTGCTCGGGGCGGGGCCGCTGCTGCTGGTCGTCGACGCCGGCACCAATCCGCCGACGCTGAGCGCCTACGACTCGACCGCGCCGGACGGCCCGCCACGCTGGCGGGTCACCGTGCCGCCCGCCGCCGGGTGGTCCGCCGAAGCCGCCGGTGACCTGCTGCTGCTCGTCGAGCGTGACCAGACGCGTGGGGCGCGGGTGACCACCGCGCGGTCGATGCGGACCGGCCAGCCGGTGTGGCGGCGACCCGAGCGGGTGTACGCGGTCGGGGACACGGCGGTAGCGGTGAGCGAGGTGCGCAGCGCCTCCGAACCGGGCCGGCGGGTCGAGGGCACGGTGCACGGCGTCGACCCGGCCACCGGCGCGACCCGATGGTCGGTCCCGGTGCCCTCCACCGCCGCGCTGCGGGTGTTGCCCGGCACTCCGGGGCGGTTGCTGCTGGTGCAGGACGACGGGCTGGCCCGGCTGCTCGACGCCCGCGACGGCACCGAACGTGGGCGGGGACGGCTCCCGCCGGCCGACTACGGCCCGGACAACCCCCAGGTCGCGGGCGAACACCTGGTGCTGCGCCACCCGAGCGGTGGCGCGGTGACGTTGAGCGGGTACGACCTACCCGGGCTGGTGCCGCGCTGGCGGCTGCCGGTGCAGGCGGGTGAGCTGACCCTGCGGCCCTGCGATGGCCTGATCTGCGGGCAGGACGAGCAGGGGCGCTGGGCGATCGACGCGGGCACCGGGTCACGGGTGTGGACCTGGCCGGCCGGCGCGCGCTGGCACCCGGTGGCCGGGCCACGGGTCGCCACGGAACCCCTGGTGGTGCTGGGGCTGGCGGCGGACGGCAGGCGGGTCCTGGTCGCGACGGTCGGACGCGACGGTCACCGGGTGACCGCCGTGCTGCCGGTGGGGCTGACCGACTGCCGGCGGGTCGGCACCGGGCTCATCTGCCGCGACGGCACCGCCCGTGTGGTGCTCTGGCCCCTCGACGCCCGGTAAGTGTCTCGGGCCGAGGTTGTCGGGCCTCCTCGGCATACTGCCGGCGTGACAGCTGCTGCCGACCTCGCAATGGTCAACCTCGACACGTCCGACCCCGCCGGCCACGCCGCGTTCTACCACCAGGTGCTCGGTTGGGAGGTCACCCACAGCCAGCCGGAGTACGCGATGATCAGCTCCGGCGGCGTCTCGATCGGCTTCGGCCTGGTCGAGGGCTACCGACCGCCCTCCTGGCCGGACCCCACCGGCGACCAGCGCTACCACCTGGATCTGTACGTCGACGACCTGGCGGCGGCAGAGGAGCGCTTCGTCGCGGCGGGCGCGTCGAAGCCGGATTTCCAGCCCGGCGGGGAGCGGTGGGTGGTGCTGCTCGACCCGATCGGGCAGCCGTTCTGCATCTGCCCCCGGCCACAGGGCTGACGCGGCAGGCGTTGCTCAGCCGCGGCGGCGCGACCGGGCGGCCCACACCGCGTAGGCCGGGTCACGGTCGAGGTTGTGCCGGTCCCGGTCGTAGCGGCGGGTGGTGCGCGGGTCGGCGTGCCCCATCGCGTCCTGCACGTCCTCCAACGGCACGCCCTCGGAGCGGGCCGTGGTGGCGAAGGCGTGCCGCAGCGAGTGTGGGGACAGCTTCGCCCAGGCCGGGATGCCGGCGGCTCGGGCGAGCCGCCGGACCATCCGGAACACCGAGTGCCGATCCAGCCGGGCACCGCTGGCGGTGACCAGCAGCGGGCCGGTCAGCTCGGGCACCGGCACACCGGTGGCGGCGGCCCGCTGGGCCAGGTAGGCGTCCACGGCGTACCCGGTGCCGGGGGTGAGGGCGCGGCGGCGTTGCTTGCCGCCCTTGCCGACGAAGCGCACGCTGCGGTGGCCGCGTTCGGTGCCGAGGTCGGTCAGGTCCAGCGAGATCAGTTCACCGACCCGCAGCCCCAGGTCGGCGAGGAGCGCGATCGCCGCCCGGTTGCGCACAGCGGTCGCGCCGGTGTCCGCGTCGGCGGCGCTGAGCAGGGCGTCCACCTCCTCGGGCGTGAGCCCGATGGTGGCGGAGTGGTCCCGGTCGACGCGGGGGCGGTCGGCACCGGAGACCGGGTTGGCCGGCACACCGCCCAGTTTGACGAGGAAGTCGTACCAGCTGGACAGTGCGGAGAGTCGACGTGCGACGGTCGCCGGGGTCAGTGGGCGGCCACTGCGGGCGCCGACGCTGCTCTCCAAAGCGCGGGCGTACTCGTTGACGTGCAGGAACGTGGCCCGCAGCGGGTCCAGGTCGCGGCCGGCGCACCAGCGCAGCCAACCGGTGACGTCACGTCGGTACGCGTCGCGGGTGTGCTCGGACAGCCGCCGGTTGCGCAGCCACGCCTCGGTGACCTCGACCGGCCCGCTCGGCAGCGCCGGTGGCGCGGTCGGACGGGCGAGCACCGGAGCGTCGGAGGGCACCATGTGAAAAAGGCTCTCAGCCTCGGGTGGGATCGGCGTGCAGGCGCGCCGGTCCCACCCGACGCGGTGGCGGATCAGGCGTTGATCTCTCGGCGAGCGGCGCCGTTGGCCTGGATGGTTACCCGGCGGGGCTTGGCGCGTTCGGCGACCGGGATGCGCAGCGTCAGCACCCCGTTCTCGTAGCCGGCCTCCAGCTTGTCGGTGTCCAGCGTGTCGCCGAGGAACAGCCGCCGGGTGAAGGTGCCCATCGGGCGTTCGGCGGCGACCAGTTCGACGCCGTCGCCGGCGGGCCGGCGGCGCTCGGCGCGGACGGTGAGCACGTTGCGCTCGACGGTGCAGTCGATGCTGTCCGGGTCGACGCCGGGCAGGTCGAACGCCGCGTAGAAGTGGTCGCCGTCGCGGTAGGCGTCCAGGTGCATCGTCGCGGGACGGGCCGCCGTACCGAAGAACTGCTCGGCGAGCCGGTCGATCTCGCGGAACGGGTCGGTACGCATCAACATGGTCATGCCTCCTCGGTTCTCCTGGCCGAAGGTGATGGGTTGAGTCGGGGTGACTCAACTTCCTTCTCTTATTTAGCGCGTTCGGGAGCTGACGTCAACTGCTTCTCGAACCAGTGCTCGGCGTAGGGGCCCCGCGTGTACGCCGGGATCTCCCGGTAACCGTGCCGGGCGTACAGGGCGCGGGCCTCGATCAGGTCGGCGCGGGTGTCGAGGCGGATCCGGTCCGCCCCGGCAGCCCGGGCCCGCTCCTCGACGGCGGCGAGCAGCGCGGCGCCCCCACCGGCGCCGCGCTGCGCAGGGCGGACGAACACCCGGGTCAGCTCGGCCCAGCCCGTTCGCCAGCGCAGCCCGGCGCAGCCGGCCAGGTCGCCGTCGTGGTGGGCGAGCAGGAGCAGCCCGTCCGGCTCGGTCAGGTCGTCGCTGGGCAGCTCGGCCAGCGCCGCGTCGACCTCACCGGGCAGCGCCGGGCGGCGGTGGTAGCGGTCGACCATCTCGGTCATGTACTCGCGCAGCAGGAGCGCCGCGTCGGGCTGGTCGGGCCGAACGGGGCTGGTCACCCAGGCTGGTCGGACGGTGGTGATCACCTGTCGATCATCACCGCCCGGTCAACGGCTTTACCCGTCAGCGTCGGCGGCGGCGGGCCGGCAGCAGGGCGATCGCGCAACGGACGATCAGAGCCGCTGGTAGATGCCGTGCTCGCGGGTGAGCAACCGCTCGTCGACCAGATACCGGCGCAGCGTCGCGTGATCCGACCCTCCCGCGACGCACCACGGCTTGAGGGCGTCGTCGACGGCCCGTTCCGGGTAGCGGGTGCCCGGCTCGAAGGATCGCTCGGCGATGTGCGCCAGGAGGACCCGTCGCCGACCCCGCTGTGCCGGCAGACCCACCAGGACGTCTCCCCGCAGGAAGGTCCGCAGCACCGGGTCGGCGTCGGGGTCGGTCGAGTCGGCCGGGCGGCTGTCGCGGGCGATCGCCCGCAGCGACGCGTCGTCGACCGCGAGCGCGCCGTCCGCGCCCGTGACGAGGCCCGCGTCGGCGAGTCGGCGAACCCCGGTGAGCACCACCCGCGCCGGCAGGCCGGTCCGCTGGGCGACGTCGGTCGCGCTGGTCGCGCCCAGCACGATCGCCGCGAAGATCCGTCGCCGTCCGTCGTCGGCCAGGGCTCCGGCCAAGGCATGCGCAGTCACGCCGGTCACCCTCGCATCGGCGGTACGCGGCCGCCAGGCGTTTTCCCGGCCCGCTCAGTCGGTTCCCGGCCCGCTCAGTCGGACTTCGGCGCGCTCTGGGGCTGCTCGGCGACGAGCAGCACCCGGCGCAGCAGGTTGGAGAGGTGTCGCCGCTCGGTCGCGGTGAGCGCGCCGAACAGGCGGTGCTCCTCCGCGCCCTGGACCTCCATCGCCCCTCGCCACGCGGCCTGACCCGCCTCGGTGAGCTCCACATCCACCCGCCGACGGTCGACTGTCGACGGAATCCGGCGCACGAAACCCCGCCGCAGCAGCGCGTCCACCCGCGCCGTGATCGAGGCGGGGGCCATCGCGAGATCCGCGGCGAGGTCCGAGGGCGCGGCTCGGCCACGGCGACCGGCCAGAGCGTGCAGGGTGTCGTACTCGTGCGCCGGCAGGTCGAGGTCGACCAGGACCCGCTCCTTGACCGCTCGCAGGTGCCGGGTCAGTCGGATCATCCTGGTCACCGCCCCCTCGACGTCCGCGTCGAGGTCGGGCACCACGGGCAGCCACCGCTCGATGTGCTGGTCGACGGCGTCCGGGGTGGGGGTCACGACGCCACCTTACCTCAGTACCGAAATATTCATTGTCGAAATATTCGACGTCGAAGTATGTTGTGGCTATGGCTCACCCACTGCGCAACCACTCCTTCCGGCTGCTGTTTCTGGGTCGCACCGTCTCCGCCCTCGGCGACGCGGTCGTGCCCGCCGCGTTGGCGCTGGCCGTGCTGCGGGCCACCGGCTCCACCGGCGCGCTGGCCGTCGTCCTCGCCGCGGCGGTCGTCCCCCGGCTGCTCCTGCTGCCGCTCGGCGGTGTCGTGGCCGACCGGTTCGACGCCCGCCGGGTCGCCCTGCTGGCCGACCTGATCCGCTGCGCGACCCAGCTCGCGGTTGGTGTGGAACTGCTCGGCGGCGACCCGTCCCTGACCACCGTGGTCGTGGCGTCGGCGCTCGGCGGCACCGCCTCGGCGTTCGCCATCCCGACCGCGTCTCCGCTGGTCGCCGGCACCGTCGAGCCGGCCGACCGGCAACGCGCCAACGCCCTGATGGGGATCACCGCCAACACCAGCCGCCTGGCCGGACCGGCGCTGGCCGGCGCGCTGATCTGGGCCGCCGGTCCCGGCTGGGCGTTCATCCTGGACGGCGCGTCGTTCGCGCTCAGCGCCGCGCTGCTCGCGCTGGTGCGGGTCCGCCACGTGCCGGTGCCCCGCCGTTCCGTCCTCGCCGACCTGCGACACGGCTTCGGCGAGGTACGCGCCCGCGACTGGTTCTGGACCAGCCTGCTCGGGCACGGCGTGTGGAACGGCGCCGCCGCAGTACTGATGACCCTCGGACCGGCCGTCGCCATCGACCGCCTCGGCGGCGAGACCACCTGGGTGCTGCTGTTGCAGGCCGGCGCGATCGGGATGCTCACCGGTTCGCTGCTGGCCGGGCGGGTCCGGCTACACCGACCGGTGCTGCTGGCCAACCTCGGCCTGGCCTGCTACGCCGCGCCGCTGTTCCTGCTCGCCGTCGCCGCGCCCGCCCCCGCGGTCATCGCCGCGTACGCCGTGGCGCTGACCGCCCTCGGTTACCTCAACCCGGTGTGGGAGACCGTCGTGCAGCACCACTTCCCGCCCGAGGTCCTGGCCCGGGTCACCTCGTACGACTGGCTGGTGTCGCTGGGCGCCATGCCGCTGGGCTACGCGCTGGCGCCGTTGGCCGCCGACGCGTTCGGCGCACCCGCCCCGCTGGCCGTCGCGGGCCTGCTGGTCCTCGCCTCCTGCGCGGGCACCGCGCTCGTTCCCGGCGTACGCCGCCTCACCTGGCCGGCGACCCCGCAACCGCAACCGGCCGAACCCGCTGCTCGCCGCTGACCGGATCGTTCGTCGTGCCTGGCGACCGCGAGCCGTGCGCCGTCGGCGGAGAACCAGAGCCGCCAGGAACGGCCCTCGGTGGCGTGGTAGTCGATGACAGTGGGCTTGTGCGGCCACGCGATCGTCGTCGCGACGCAGGTGGTCACGAACTCGTCGACACCGTCGAGGGCCACCTCGTCCGGCAACGGCTGCGAGGCGTCGGAGCCCTTGTGCGATGTGGCCGGTCAGCCGACGTCGCGGGCCATCGCGACGAAGCCACGCCACGACTGCGGGCTGAACATCAGGGTGCCGCCGTCGCGGTCCTTCGAGTCACGAACGAGGACCACGCCCGGAACGTTGTCGGCGACCTCGACGCAGTTGCCACCGTTGCCGCCGCTCTTCGTGCTCTTTCGCCACCGCGCACCGGTCATGTCCATGATGCTGCCGCTTCTCTGAGGAGTTCCAACGAACGCCCTCGGGGCAGGGCCTCGCCGCGAATACGTTCCCACCGCCGTTCCAGGCTAACAAGATCCGACGTTTGGTCGAGGATCTGCGCCCGCGCCGCGCTGTCGACGTGTGCGACCCGCGACCCGTCCGGCATGTCGGCGATGGTGAACGGGCCGTCGAGCCCGGGGTAGCTGGGCGCGTCCGCCGGGACGATGTGGAGCTGGATGGTGCCCGTCTCGGCATAGCCGACCAGGCGCGCGAGCTGTGCCGCCATCAACGCGCGGTCGTCACCGACCCGCCGCCTCAGCACCCCCTCGTCGAGCACGGCGATCAGCAGCGGTCCGCCGCTGCGGCCGAGGATCGCCTGCCGGTTGATCCGCGCCTCGGCGAACTCGGCGACCGCCTCCGGTGTCAGCACCCCACCGGCCAGAGTCGCCCGCGCGTACGCCTCGGTCTGCAGCAACCCGGGCACCCAGGTCAGCTCGAATGACCGCAGTGTCACGGCCTCACGTTCCAGGTCGACCCACGGCCGGAACCACACCGGCTCGCGACGACGGACCACGTCCGGCCACAGCGCGTCGGCGTCCTTTGCCAGCAGCCCCGCCACGGTCGCACGGTGGCGGCTCTGTGGAATGTGCCCCGGGTTTGCCCACCTGGCGACGGTCTTCGGATGCACGCCGAGCTGACCTGCGAGGCTCTCGGCGGTGTGACCCGCCGCAGCCAGCGCCGCGACAAAGGCGTGGTTCATCTCATCCCTCCCCTGGCACAAATCAGGTGCCCTGAAGAGATTAGTTAACGCTGTGTGTTTGTCCAGCAACCCCCGGCAAAGTGCGGTGTAGCTGGCGCTGCAACGAGGAGGAGAAGCTGTGCAGAACGAGGTACGGGGCGCACTACGGGCGGTCGCACGGCGCGAGTTGTTCGTGCTGCGCGACGGCGTGCAGGTCAAGACCCGCCAGTCCACACCGGTCCGACGGCGCGCATCCGTGGGGGTCCGCTGATGCCCGAGCGTCCGAACCACACTCCCCTGCGGCCGTCGTGGCGCTGCCCGGTCTGCGGCATCCTGTGGCCGTGCTCGGCCGCGAAACTGCGTCTCCTCGGCCAGTACCGCGAGGATCGACCGGGCCTGTTGGCGCACCTGGCGACGGTCCAGGAGGAGGCCACCGCCGATCTCACCAAGCTCAACCCGGGCACTGCGCTGCCCGACCTGACCCCACGCTTCGTCGGCTGGGCGGAAACCCGCTGAGACAGCGTCGGCGACCACCCGAGGGCGCCTCGGCGGGCTCATCCGACGGGGCACAGTGCGAGAGACTGACGGCGTGACGCACCGCCTCGAGTTCCGGCCGGCCGGATGACCCGGCCACTCAGGATATTCGTCGCCGTGCTCTCGACGGCGCTCCCCATTGGGCTGTACGTGGTGGTCACCGCCAAGCTGCGCGCCATGACGGAGCCGATCACCGTCACCCGGACCGTCGTCGACCTACCGACACTCACCGCGAAGGGGCTGCTCTTCTTCGCCCCCCTCGACTCGATGACCGCCCCCGTGATGGACGCGGCGATCCAGCCGCTCCGTTGGGCCGTGATCCTGCTGGTCGCGGTGTCGACCTATCTGGCCTGCGGTCTGGTCACCCGGCAGACGCACCCGTTCACCGCGGCGGTGACCGGGGCGGCCGCCGCTCTCACCGCCACGGCGGTCGCGGACCTGCTCTGGTGGGCCACCCTCGTGGTCCGTGTCCACACCGCCCCCGCCGGCTGGTACGCCAACGAGGCACTGGATCACTCCACGCTCCTCGCCAGCGCGCACCTGACGCTGTCGGGCTGGACCTCCGACGCCCTCTTTCTCGGTTGGATCGTGGCAGGGGTGAACGCGAGCCTGGTCGGTGGCGCCAGGTTGGCGATGATGCTGATGGACCGGCTGGACGAAGACACCGACGAGGACGAAGACGAGGACCAGGAGCCGATTGACGAAACGGCGCCGGCGGCCCCCGTACCGCTGATCGGCGACGTCCGGGGACGTGGCGCGAACCTTGCCCTGGCCGGCGTCCTTCCGGTGTTGGTGCTCCTGCTGATCAACGGCACCCACGCCGTGTGGGACAGCTATTCGGGGAGAGGTTTCCTGGGACTGCTCAGGGAATTCCTGTACCGCCCCGCCCTGTCCCCGCCGCCACGCACCCGCGACGACGTGGAGTACCGCCTGACTCACGAGACCGAGTCGAACCCCCTGTCGATGGACGTGTGGGTGCACCGGTCAGTGCTCGCCCTCGCCCTGCTGCTGGTGCTGTGGCTCCTGCTCTGGGTGCTGCTCGCCCACCTGCCGAGTTCCGGGCACCGCCTCGGGCTCGTCGTCGTCTGTTGGGGGATCACGATCGCGGCGTCCGCGCTGACCGCGACGTCCGACGTCCTTGTCGACTGCGCGGTCCTCACCGACTCCCCCGCCGGATGCGCCCCCTGGGAGTCCCTGAGCGCCCAATTGACCTCCGCGATGCGCTTCGGCGCGGCCTGGGGTTGGCTCGTCGGCCTGCCCGTGCTGCTGGCCCGCCGAATCCTCGCCCCGCCTGGAGATCGCCCTCCAGACGGCAGTCGCCCCACCGACACGTCCATCGCTACGCAGGAGACGCCGGTTCATGAGCCCACGTGACAGACGCCCGCGCCGCCGCAAGGCCCGAACCCCGGCCCCGGTGGCGCCGCCCGCGCCGGCGCCCGTCGCCTGGTGGAAACGCCCCGTCACCTGGCTGCTGACGATCGTGGTCGGTGCGGTCGCCACCTGGATCGGCGCCGTCGTTCTCGGCATGATCAACCAGTGGAAGCCGGCGAACGAGCTGGCCGAGGAGTTGGCCGGCCGGGGGCCACTCGTCGTCCTCGACCTGAAGCACGTCCCCTACCCACAGGAGGGCGCGCTCGACTACCTCTACCCCGCCGACGCCGACCTGGCCCGTTTGGACGCCGCGCGCCCGGACGATCCGACCGTCGAGGCCGGCGCGGTCGACATCGAACGGAGCACCTGGGAGATCACCCTCGTCGGCACCCGGGACGAGGCCGTCGAGGCCGTCGATCTACGGCCCGTCCTGGTCGAGCCCTGCCGGGCCCCGCTCACCGGGATCCTGGAGCCCAACAAATCCCAGGGCGATTCCAAGAAGATCGTCCTCGTGACACACGTGGATCGACCGAATCCCCGCATGCTCGTCGAGGAGCCGGGTGGCCAGGATGGCGGTGCCCCGTTCTTCGCCACTCACAAGATCACCCTGCCCAGGGGTGAGAAGAACGTCATTCAGGTACGCGCGCTCAGCGCGAAGCAGCACTGCCGATGGCGACTGGAGTTGGATTACCTCGCCGACGGGCGACGCCAGACGATGGTGATCTCGGCACCCGGCGGCAAGCCGTTCGAGGTGACCGGACGCGCGGACGACTCGGCCTACTCCTGGTTCTACCTGAGCCCGATCTACGACTGTCGGGCCAAGGACGGCAGCAAGACCGACCGGCTGCGCGTCACCGGGGCCGAGTACGCGCAGATGCTGCGCGACAAGCGCACCTGTCCCTACTAGCCGGTCGCCAGCCGGGCGTGCCGGTGCATGTCGTGCCAGCCGTCGGCGTGCCGAACCGACCCTCGGGCCACGCCCTCCTCGGTGAAGCCGGCCCGCGCGGCCACCCGGCAGGACGCGGCGTTCGCGGTCGAGTGCTCCAGGGCCAGCCGGTGCAGCCCGGCCTGCGTGAGGCTCCACCGGGTCAGGGCGAGCAGCGCCTCGGTGGCGATTCCCCGACCGCGTGCCGCGGGCACCACCCAGTACGACACCTGCGCCGACGCCTCGGTCAGCAGCACGTCGCGCAACCCGACCTGGCCGACGGGCCGGTCGTCGGCGTCGACGATCGCCCAACTGGCGGCCGTCTCGTCGCGCCACCGACCGGCCCACTGCGCCGTCCACGACCGTGCCTCGTCGTCACTGTCCAGACGGCGGACGTGCCATCGCTGGATCGCCGGACAGTCGAAGGCCGCCCGCACGGCCGGGGCGTCGTCGTCACGCCAGGGCCGCAGCGCCAGCCCGGGGCGTACCGGAAGGTGGGGTTGCTGGTGGGCGGCGAGACTTCCGGTGGCCAGGGCGGGCGCGACGAGCAGCGGCATGCGCCAATTATCGGGGCTGCCTCACTCTCCGGTCGGACCGCCCGCGAGTTCGGCGACCACGTCGAGGTGGCCGAGGTGGCGGGCGTACTCCTGCACCAGGTGGAACAGCACCCGCTCCAGCGACGCCGGGTCCGCGCCACTCCAGCGCGGGCCTGGCGCACCGATCTCGGCCAGGTCGTGCGCCGTCACCACGGCCGTGGTGTGCGCGCCCTGCGCCCGCAGCGCCGCCACCAGATCCGCGCGGGTCTCGTCGGGGGCGACGTACCAGCGGTCCTCGCGCCGGTCACCCCACGGCTCGGCGACCTGTCGCCCCTGGAAACCCCACTCGATCCAGCGCAGCTCGACGTGGCGCAGATGGGTGAGCAGCTCCAGTGGGGTCCACCCGGACGGCAACCGGCTGCGCCGCAACTCCGACTCGTCCAGTGCCGACACCTTGGCCACCACCGATTCCCGGAAGTAGTCCAGGTAGCGCAGGAAGACCTCGGTTCGGCTCCCGGCCGGGGCGGTGGGCTCGGGGAACGACGTCATGACCCGGCCGGCAGGTCGCGGGCGCGCTGGCGCACTCCCGCGCCGCCGTACGGGTAGTCGCCCACCGGCGGGGCACTGGCCTCGTCCAGCAGCCGCATCTGCTCGGCGTCGAGGACCAGGTCGGCGGCGGTCAGGTTGTCGTCGAGCTGCTCGGTGGTCCGCGCGCCGAGGATCACCGAGGTGACCGCCGGTCGGGCCGCCAGCCAGGCCAGCGCCACCGCCGACATGGACACGCCGCGGTCCCCGGCGATCTGGCGAACCGCGTCGAGCACCCGCCAGGTGCGCTCCTCGGCGTTGCGACCCGCGTACGCCTCGACGCCGCGCTGCGGGTTCTCGCCGAGCCGCGTCGCGCCGGTGGGCGTGCTGTCGCGCTGGTACTTGCCGGTCAGCCAGCCGCCACCCAGCGGCGACCACGGCAGGATGCCGATGCCCTCGTTCTCGCAGACCGGCACCAGCTCGAACTCGATCTCCCGGGCCAGCAGGTTGTACTGCGGTTGCAGGGTCACGATCGGGGTGAGGTTGAGGTGCTGGGTGAGCAGGGCCGCCTTCTGCAACTGCCAGCCGGTGAAGTTGCTGACGCCCGCGTAGCGGATCTTGCCGGCGCTGACCGCGTCGTCGAAGAACCGCAGCGTCTCCGGCAGCGGGGTCAGCGGGTCCCAGGCGTGCGCCTGGTACAGGTCGATGGCCTCGACACCGAGCCGGCGCAGGCTGGCGTCCAGGGCGCGGGTGAGGTGCACCCGGGACAGGCCGGCGTCGTTCGCCCCCGGGCCCATCGGGAACCGCCCCTTGGTGGCGATCACCAGGCGGTCACGCAGGTCCGGGCGGCTGCGCAGCCAGCGCCCGATGATGTTCTCCGAGACGCCGGTGGAGTAGACGTCGGCGGTGTCGATGAAGGTGCCGCCGGCCTCGACGAACCGGTCCAGTTGGGCGAAGCTGCCGGCCTCGTCGGTCTCCGCGCCGAAGGTCATCGTGCCCAGACAGAGGGTCGACACCACGGTGCCGGTGGCGCCCAGATTGCGATAGCGCATATCGTCCTTTCGGTCCGAGTGACAAAGCTGATCTTCGCACTCGTCCCGGCCACCCGCATACGGGACAGTGCCGAACGCCGGTGCGGGCACCCACGCGCCGCCGCCGCCGGTCATCATGAGCGGGTGAGCGAGCCCGCGATCGATATCGACCGACCGCACCAGCCGGATCAGTCGCCACCGTCGGCGGCGCCGCCCGAGCCCGGCGAGCGCACTCGCGGCCCGTGGCTGGTGGCCGCCGCCACCACCGTGGCGCTGCTGCTACTCGCCAACCGTTACGGCTACCACCGTGACGAGCTGTACTTCCTGCTGGCCGGTCGGCATCTCGACTGGGGCTACGTCGATCAGGGTCCGCTGGTCCCGGCGCTGGCCCGGCTGCTCGACACGATCGCCCCGGGCAACCTGGTGGTGCTGCGGACCCCGTCGGCGGTGCTGGCCGGCGGCGCGGTGCTGCTGGTCGCCGCGATCGCCCGCGAGCTGGGCGCCGGCCGAGGCGCGCAACTCTTCGCGGCGGTCCTCGCCGCGATCTCCGGCATCGTGCTCGCCAACGGTCACCTGCTCAGCACCACCACCATGGACCTGCTGGTCTGGTTGGTGGCGGCGTGGTGCGCGGTGCGGCTGCTGCGCACCGGTGACAGCCGCTGGGCGTTGGGCATCGGGCTGGCGCTCGGGGTGGGCATGCTCAGCAAGCTGCTGCCCGCGCTGCTGGCCGTGGGTCTGGTCGCCGGGGTGCTCATTGCCGGGCCGCGTCGGCTGCTGCGCGACCGGTGGGTGCTCGCCGCCACCGGGATCACCGTGCTGCTGGCCGCACCGAACCTGATCTGGCAGGCGGCCAACGGTTTTCCGCAGCTCGGCGTGGCGGCCTCCATCGCCGACGGGGACAGCTCCTACAGTGGTCGGCTCAACGCGCTCACCCTCCAGTTCGTCATCATCAGCCCGTACGCCGTACCCATCTGGATCGCCGGCCTCGTCGCGCTGCTGCGTCGGCCACAGTGGCGGGCGTACCGGGCGGTGGGGTGGGCCTGGCTGGTCGTCGTCGGCATCGTGCTGATCGCCGGCGGCAAGGGCTACTACGACGCGCCGCTGTTACTGGTCCTGACCGCCGCCGGCGCAATCGTCACCGCCGCCTGGGCCTCGCGCGGGTCGGTGCGGTTGCGGCGCGGGCTGCTGGTGCTCGGCGCGGTGCCGTTCCTGCTGCCCAGCATCGTGTTGCTGCTGCCGGTGCTGCCGGCCGATCGGTTGCCCGGTTTCGTGGTCGACGTCAACTACGACGCGGGCGAGACCATCGGCTGGCCGGCGTTCGCCGACTCGATCGCCGCCGTCCATCGTGGCCTGCCACCGCAGGAGCGCGCGCGGGCGGTCATCCTCACCGCCAACTACGGGGAGGCAGGCGCGCTGGCCCGCTACGGACCGACCCATGATCTGCCGCGCGCCTACTCCGGGCACAACAGCATGGTCGACTTCGGCCGACCACCCGCCGACGCGGACGTGGTCATCGCCGTCGGCTGGGAGCGCCCCGACCGGCTCACCACCTGGTTCGAGCAGTGCGCGCTGGCTGGGGTGGTGGACCAGCGGGTCGAGGTGGAGAACGACGAGAACGGCGGCCCGATCTACCTGTGCCGGGAGCTGCGGCGTCCGTGGGCGCAGATCTGGGACACCGAGGTACGCCGCACCGGCTGACCGTTGCCCCGCCGGTCGCCCAGACCAGCCGGTTGCGCGGGATCAGCGGGCTCCGCCGGGTCAGCCGGCGCCGCTGGTCAGCCAGCCCTGGATGCCGGCCAGGGCTTCCGGGCCGGAGTTCGTGTCGACGTCGCGGGCGAGGTCGGCGATCGTGACCGCGGCGAGCGCCTGACGCCAGGCATCCTCGGCCGCCCACATGGCGCGGGCGACCGGGCAGGGCGTGCCGCAGGCGTCGGCGGGGGTCGCGAAGGGGCCGCGCTGGCGGATCTCGGTGCAGACGAAGGTCGGGCCGGGGCCGTCGACGGCCCGGACCACGTCGAGCAGGGTGATGCTCTCCGGTGCGCGGGTCAGCACGTAGCCACCCGACTTGCCCTGCACGGAGTGGATCAGGTCGGCGCGGGCCAGGGCCTGAAGCTGCTTGGCGAGGTAGCTGCTGGAGACGTCGTGCAGTTCCGCCAGCTTGGCCGCCGGAACGGGCGTGCTGCTGGCGGTGAGCACGACACAGCAGTGCAGCGCCCACTCGACCCCGCCGGACATCTTCATGACGTCACCCTAGCCACCCCGTTACTCGGACTCATTGTGTCCGAGTATAGTTCTCGGACATAAGAAGTCCGAGTATCGGCGGGCGTTTCCGCAGTCGGACAAACGACCACATAGTCACGGGAAGGTGCATGGGCATGAAGATCGCCGTACTGGGCGGGACCGGCCTCATCGGGTCACAGGTCGTCACGATCTTGCAGGCCGCGGGGCACGAGGCGGTGCCGCTCTCGCCGTCCACCGGGGTGGACCTGCTCACCGGGCAGGGCCTGTCCGACGGGCTCGCCGGCGCCGAGGTCGTCGTCAACCTGACCAACTCGCCGACCTTCGACGAGGCCTCGCCCGCCTTCTTCCAGACGACCATGGACAACCTGCTGGCCGCAGCCGCTCGCGCGGGCGTCGGCCACGCGGTGATCCTCTCCATCGTCGGCGTCGACCAGGTGCCCGACCTGGACTACTACCGCGCCAAGGTCCTCCAGGAGGACATCCTCAAGGCCGGTCCCGTTCCGTACTCGATCGTCCGCGCCACCCAGTTCTTCGAGTTCGTCGACGCGATCCTGTCCTGGACGGCCGACGACACCACCGTGCGCCTGCCCCGCACGCCGGTGCAGCCGATGGCCGCCGCCGACGTGGCGCAGGCCGTCGCGGAGGTCAGCATGGGCGCGCCACTGCAGGGCATCCGCAACGTCGCAGGGCCTGAGGTCTTCGCCCTCGACGAGTTGGGACGGATCACCCTCGCCGCGCGCGGTGACCAGCGCACCGTCACCACCGACGACACCGCCGGCATGTTCGCCGCCGTGTCCGGTGATGTCCTCACCGGCGCCGACGACGCCGTCATCGCACCCACCGCCTACCGGGAGTGGCTCGGCCGTCGGGCCTGAGGAGTCGACCCACCCGCACGCCGCTGTGGCAGTCGTTCAGGACAGCGGCGTGCGGGAGCGCCACTCGCGGGCGAGGATCGCGAAGACGAGTTGGTCGGCCCACGTCCCGTCGAAGAGGTAGCTCTCCACGTGGTGAGCCTCCTGGCGCATCCCGAGCCGGGCCATCAACCGAGCGGACGCCTCGTTGCGGGCATGACAGCGAGCGTAGATCCGGTGCAGCCCGGCCTCGTTGAACCCCCAGTCCACAAGCTCCGTGGCGGCCTCGGTGGCCAGGCCGCGACCGCCGTGATCGGGATGGAACACATATCCGAGTTCGGCGCTGCAGGCACGCTCGTCGCGCCACACCAGCTCCACAATTCCGATCACCCCGGCGTCGGTGACCACCGCCAACGTCAGGCAGTCACCCTCCGCGCGCCACGCGTCCTCACCCGCCATGGCGAGCACCGACGCCCGCGACTGAGCACGGGTACGCGGCTCGGCGCCGAGCATCCAACGCACCACGTCCGGTCGACGCTGGTACGCGTACACGTCGTCGAGGTCGTCGATGGTGACCGGACGCAGGCTGAGCCGCGCGGTGCGGATCGGGTAGGTGGGCTGCAACACCCGCCGATCCTAGGGGCCGCGCGCAGATCACCGACCGCCTCGGGCGGCGTCAGTGCCGCAGCAGGCCGGTCGTGCGGATCGGCGCCAAGTGCCCGGTAGGTGGCGTGCTGCGGTGCAGCTCCAGACCGATGTCGACGACGACGGAGCGCTCCAACGTCACGACCTGCGCCAGCGGAACCCACCGCGCCAGGTCGGTCGTGCCGCCCGTCTCGGATCGCAGCTCACCGCCGACGATCCCGGCCCGGTAGAAGACCGCCAACATGTGCAACTCGACACCGTCCGGGTCGTGGCGCCCCTCCACGTGCCTCGTCCGCGAGTTCACACCGAGCAACTGCTCGACCTGCGCCTCGTACCCTGTCTCCTCGGCGACCTCGCGCACGACGGCGTCGAACGGATCCTCGGCGTGCTCGACCCCTCCGCCGGGCAGTGTCCAGTGCCGCCGAACCCTGTCCGGCGAAACCCAACGGGCGAGCAGCAGATGCTCGTCGCGCCAACACACCGCGTACGCGGCAACACGAAGCCGTTGCGCGATCATAAGGACCAGGATCCCGCGGTTTCGCGAACCTGCCTACGACATTCCCTCCCACTGACCCTGTCGCCATCTGGACAGGGCATCCGGTCTGATCGTCGGCACCCCCGAGGACTACCCTCGCCGGTATGCCGGACTCACGCGTGCTGCGCATCGGTACCCGCAACTCTCCGATGGCGCTGGCCCAGGTCGAGCGGGTTCGCGCGCTGCTCGCCGCCCGGCACCCCGAGGTCACCGTGGACGTGCTGTCGATGTCGACCAGCGGGGACCGTTGGCTCGGTGACCTGGCCACGCTGGGCGGCAAGGGAGCGTTCACGAAGGAGGTGGACGCCGCCCTGCTCGCCGGGCAGGTCGACCTGGCCGTGCACTGTGTCAAGGACATCCCCGGGGACCGACCGGCACCGGCCGGGACGGTGATGGCCGCGTACCTGGCGCGCGACGACGTGCGGGACTGCCTCGTGCACCCGGGCGGCGTGCCGATCGAGCAACTGCCCGCCGGCACCCGGATCGGCACCTCTGCCGTGCGGCGGGTCGCCCAGCTCGCCCTGCACTGGCCGCACCTGGTGCCGGTGGCCATCCGTGGCAACGCGAACAGTCGACTGGCCAAACTCGACGCTGGCGACACGTACGACGCGCTGCTGCTCGCGGTCTCCGGCCTGCACCGGATCGGGCAGCCCGACTGGATCACCCACCCGATCGACGTCGACACGATGGTCCCCGCCGTCGGCTCCGGCACCCTGGTCCTGCAGTGCCGAGACGACGACACCCGCACCCGCGACCTGGCCGCGAGCCTCAACGACCCGCGAACCTGGCAGGAGACCACGGCCGAGCGGACCATGCTGCACATCCTGCAGGGCAACTGTCACTCCCCCATCGCCGCGCTCGCGCGCACCGAACCCGATGGGCGTCTCGGCCTGCGGGCACGGGTGATCAGCCTCGACGGCAAGACCGTCCTCGACGTGCACGAGTGGGCAACCGACCCGATCACCCTGGGGACCTCCGTCGCCGCGGCCCTGCTCCGGCAAGGTGCCCGTGACCTCCTCGACCTGCCTGCCCACGGCTCGGCCTGACCGGCCAGGGATCACCAGCAGCGCCCCCCGGGTACGGTGACATCGTGCTCTCGGCCGTGAAGGGGCTGTCCCGGTACCACACCGAGGAGTCGCTACGGGCGTACCTGCTGGAGCGCTCGCACCGCACCGAGGACGGCTGCCTGGTCATCCACGGCTACGGCGCCCGGCGCGGGACCCACCAAAAGGTCGCCGGTCGCGCCTGGGCGCACATCGCCGCGTACGTCGTTTTCGTCGGCGGGTACGACCCCGCCCTCGACGTCGACCAGACCTGCGGCGCCGCCGACTGCATCGAGCCCGCCCATCTGCGCCAGGTCAGCCGCGCCGAGGCCAGCCGCAGCCGATCCCAGCCGGCGCGCTGCCGCAACGGCCACGACCGTGAACTCGACCCGGCGACCGGCCGCTTGCGCCGGGTCTGCCGCGCGTGCAACCGGGAGGCCCAGCGCCGGTGGCGGGAACGCGAGGCCGCCGAGGTAGCCAGGGCCCGCGCTGCGTACGGCCGCTCGTAGCCCGGTGCCGGTCCCGGCACCGGGCCGGCCGTCAACGCGGAGCGGCCTCGGCGGGGACGTGAATGGTGAGGATGGCGCGTTGGTGGCTGCCCCGATGCGCCGTATCAGCGCGACAGCGCCTTCTCCAGCTCGGCCTTCGACATCGACGAGCGGCCCCTGATCCCGCGTTTCTTCGCCTCGTTGTACAGCTGTTCCTTGGTGCGGCCCTGGGCGCCGGTGTGCGAGCGCTTCCCGCCTCGGTGGCCCGAGGAGACATCGTTTAGCGAAGAACGGCTCGCGGTACGCGCTTCGCCGGAGCGGGCCCGCTCCTTGTTGACGGTGCGGGCGGCGATCTCCTTCGCCCGTCCGGTGGACGCGCCGCGCTTCTTCGCGCTGTCCTTGATGTGCTCGTACTGCCTTTCCCGCTTCGGGCTCGATCCCGTGGGCATCGGATTCCTCCTTCGACAGGGGGACGGGCGGACAACAGTCGGGTCTCGCGCAGGGGACGTTGCCCAGTTGCTGAACCAGCCAAACAGGCCGGGATGCGCCCCGATCGCTGCTGGCGGCCTCGGCGAGCGGATGCCAACCGAGCAGCCCGCGACACCGTTTGCTGGTGCGGGCGGAGGGTAGGTGGGAACTCATGACGACGCCTGAGCAGAGTCAGCAGGAGAGAGCCCTCGAAACCGGCGCGGTGTATCAGGACGCCGAGGGGCGTCGAACGACCGATCCAGGCCAGGGGGCAGCGCACGCCGACAGCGAGGCCGACCGCAACGCGGAGCACCTGAGGCGGGGCGAGGTGGGACCGCGCATCCCGGAGGAGTAGCCGTTTCGCGCAGCCCGCCGAGACGCTCCGGGCTGTCAGTCGGCGACGACGAGCGCCTGCGCCGCGGCGGCCTTCATCCGGGTAAGCAACCACGTGAGCTGGGTCGCTGTTTCTCCCTCGCAGTGTCGCACCACCGCGAGCAGTTCCTCGTCGCGGACACCGTAGGCGGCCTGCCCGAGGGCGGCCCAGGCGATGTCGCATGTTGGCCCGTCCGTAGTTTCCAGACCAAAAACAACGCTAAGCAGTTGATCTAGGCCCGTACCTGGGTGACTGCCTCAAGATGGTGGGGGTGCCGGGGCGCCGGTTGGCCCGTTTTCCGTGGTCCCGGTACGTGGGATGCGAGGTCAGCGGCGGTGCCGGCGGTGGTGCTCGTCGTTCTCGGCGGTGATGCGGGCGGAGGTTTCCTCGCCGAGCCGGACGTAGATGCCGAGGGTGGCGAGGTGCCGGTGGCGGGACTTGGCCTGGAATTCGGCGGCGCTGCGGCCCTTGGCTGCCAGGTGGGTCAGCCCGGAGTGGCGCAGTTGGTGGAGGGTGTATCCGGCGCCGTGCGGGTCGTGGAGCTTGGATGCGTGCTTGAACAGGTACTCGGCGCGCGGGTAGGACAGCCGGCCGTGGCCGGTGTCCGGGCAGATGTCGCCGGTGCACGGCGGCCGGCGGCGGGTGCGCGCCGGTCGGCGAGGAAGACCGGTCCGGCAGCGCGGCCGGCCAGCAGCCGGGCGGTCGGGGTTTCCCAGTGCACGTAGGCGCGGTCGCCGCCCTTCTCGGTGACCAGGGCGCGGCGGAACTCCATGTCGAGGTTGACGGTCGGACCCGATCTCGTCGCGACCCTGCTCGTCTTCGCCGCCTCGATGCTGCTGCGCAACGCCAGCGTCTACGACCCGTACTGGAGTGTGGCGCCACCGCTGATCGTCGTCGGTTGGATCGCGGCGGCGGCGGAGGACGGTGTGGTGCTCCGCCAAGTCCTGGTCACCGCGCTGGTCACGGTGTGGGCGTTCCGGCTGACCGCGAACTGGGCGCGCGGCTGGTCGGGATTGCGGCACGAGGACTGGCGCTACCGCCAACTCCGGGCACAGACCCGGGGCCGGCTGCCGTGGTGGCTGGTGAACTTCACCGGCATCCAGTTGATGCCGACCCTCGTCGTCTTCGCCGGCCTGCTGCCGGGCTGGCCCGCCGTGGCCGGTGACCGCGCGGTCGGCCCGCTGGACGTGCTCGCCGTGCTGGTCACTGCCGGGGCGATCGGGCTGGAGGCGGTCGCCGACGACCAGCTGCGCCGGTTCACCGCCGACCCGGCGAACCGGGGCCGGATCTGCGACCGGGGCCTCTGGCGGTACTCCCGGCATCCCAACTACCTCGGTGAGATCGCGTTCTGGTGCGGGCTGTGGCTGTTCGGCCTGGCCGCCGACCCGAGCTGGTGGTGGACGCTGGTCGGCCCGCTCACCGTACTCACGCTGTTCGTCGGGGCGACGATTCCGTTGATGGAACGGCGGTCGCTGGACCGGCGACCGGGGTACGCCGCGCACCGGCGCGAGGTGCCGATGCTGCTCCCCCGGCCGCCGATCCGGCGACGCATCCCCGACTGAGCCGCCGGGCCCGGTCAGGTCAGGACGTGCCGGGCAGCAGGACGTCGAGGAACGGGTTGCTGAAGAGTCGGTGCGGGTCGTACCGGTTGAGCGTCGCCACCGCCCAGTTCCAGGTCGGGTCGGGTCCCTGCCGGTACGAGTCGGGGACGACCTGGGTCAGCATGGTCGGGTCGGCCCAGGCGGCCCCGTCGGTGTACCCCCAGCCCTTCGACCACTCCACCCGGCAGCCGGCGTACGCGCCGCTGTAGTTGGTGAAGAAGAAGATCTCCATCTCCCGGTAGAAGTCGTGTGCCCGGGGAGCGGTCGGGAAGGTGAGGACGTCGAACCAGACCACGGTGTCCCATTCGGGGTGGTCCGCCCGGGGCCGGACGGCGGACAGGGCCGGCGGCTCCGCCCCGGGTACGCCGACGTCGGCGGCCCGGTCCAGCCCGGCGACCCGGATCTCCACCTGGCCGGTGACCGGAAACTCGCCCCGGCCCTGGTAGGCGGCGAGCTGTCGCTGGTAGAACTGGGCGAACTCGCTGACCACCCGCTGGATCGAACTCCGGTTGGTGTGCACCGCATAGCCGTTCGCCGTCTCCCGCAGGGTGGTCGGCTTGACGTAGAGCAGCAGGTTCTTCGACGGTCCCCACAGGTCGGTGGTGAGGGTGGCGGTCAGCCCGGTGGCGGCGGTGGTGTACTGCACCTGGCCGAACGTCGGCGCGAGCGCCCAGGCGCCGTTCAGCATCAACTCGGCCAGCTCGGAGACGGGTTCGGGAACGTTGTCGGAGAAGACGTAGTTGTACGGCGCGACGACCGGTCGGGAGGTCAGCGGCCGGGTCGGCGCGACGCTCCAGACCTTCAGCCAGGGTTTGTCGGTGAAGGCGAACCAGATCGCCTCCACCCGCCCGGCCGCCGCCACGTAGCTGGCCAGGGTACGCCGGGCCCCGCTGCCGGGCGGGGCGAACAGCTCCGAGGCGGGAATGTCCACCGTGCTCACGCAGCGGAGGTTCTGGTTCGCCCCGACCCGCATCGTCACCTCGGTGACGAACGCCCGGCCGACGTGGGTGAGCAGCGCCTTGCAGTCCGGATGCGACCGGTCGAAGGTACGCAGCACGTACCCGCCGGCCGTCGCGTCCCAGACCACCGCGGTGACCGAGAGGATGAGGTTGCTGAGCGAGCCGTAGGTGTGGCCGGGCGTCCGGGTCTCGCCGTCGGCCGGTACGGAGGTGCCGTGGCCGTTGATCGCCAGCACGCCGCCGACGCTGAGGTCACCGGGTGCGGGGGTGTTGGTGACGCCGAGCCCGTGCTGTTCCAGGAAGCCGAGGAAGTCCTCCATCGAGGCGCCGGTCTGGACGCGTACCGCCGCCGGTCCGGTCGACAGGACGGTCATCGCGGTCAGGTGCTTCGTGGTGTCGACCAGGATCGTGCGGTCGGCGGAGCCGTCGCCGTCCGGCACCGTGAGTGGTGACCAGGTGTGCCGGTATCCACGCGGACGCACCGCGTAGCCGTGCCCGTACGCCCAGTTGGTCACGGTGACCACCTCGGCCGGGGTGCGGGGTGCGCAGGTCCACATGCCATCGACCTGAATCTCGCCGGCCCAGTTGCGGTACGTCTCGCGGTAGACGGGTATATCGGTCGGGAAGTCCGGTGGCGCGGATCGGTCAAGTCCCGGCATCCACAGTGCACCGGCCGCCGTGACGGCCGAGGCCTCCAGGAAGCCGCGTCGGGTGAGAGCCATTGCGATCCTCTCTGCTCGGAAGAGATCGACGCCTTACCCGTCAATATCAATGACGGAACTCGATCCTGCGGCCAACCAGCCTCCCTGATCAAACCGACAACGACGGCACACCGGCGTCAACCCGACCAACCTCTACCCGGCCCCCGCTCCCGTCGGCGTGCGCAGCACCACGGCCGCACCGGCCAGTGTGGTGAGTGCCAGCATCAGCCACAGCGCCGACGGGCCGACCGCGAGCAGGCCCGTCAGGATCGCGGGCGCGACGGCCATTCCCAGCCCGGTGGAGAGCTGCCAGCGCACCAGCGCGCGCCCCGCCAGTCGCTGCGGCGTGCTCGCGATGACGAGCGCCGTCCCGCTGCCCGTGTAGAGGATCTCCCCTGCGGTGTAGAACACGCAGACCACCGCGACGAGCGCCGCACCGACGTCGCCACCCACCCCAGCCGCTGCCCAGAACCCCAGATAGGAGCCCGCGAGCACCACCCCTGAGGCGGCCAGGACCGATCTGCGGTGCCACCGGCCCAGCCAGACGACGAGCGGCACCTGCACCGCGATGACGAGCACGGTGTTGCCCACGAACATCCCCGCCGACCAGACCGGCGACACGTCGAGCCGCGTCACCATCACCGCGGGCAGCGCTACCTCGAGCACGCTGAAGCAGAGCGCGAATGGCAGGTTGGCCCAGAGCAGTCCGGTCAGGTACCCCATCCCGCCCCGCTCGCTCACCACCGCCGGGCGGTCGGGCATCCGCAGCCGCATCGAGGCGACGAGCAGCCCGGAGACGAGGAACCCCAGCCCGGTCAGGGCGGCGAGCGTCCGCAGGACACCGTCCCCGCCCGTCACCGCGACAGTGGCGATCAGCGCTCCGGCGCCGAGGCCCGCGTTGCGCACCGAACGCCCGGCGGCGAGCGCCGCATCCCGGCGGCGGCCGGTGGTGAGCGCGGCGACAAGGGCCGCGTGCGCGGCCGGCCAGGCCTGGCTGCCCAGCCCCAGCAGCACCGACGCGGCGAGGAAGTCCGCCTCGCCGTCCCCGGCGAGCAGCACGCCGACCCCGGCCACCCGGACGAGCAGCGTCGCCGCGACGACGGCCGACCTCGCACCCCGGTCGATCCACCGTCCTGCGAGCGGCAGCACGACCAGGCCCGCGAGCAGCCCGCCCGAGAGCGCCAGCCCTGCCACACCGGCGCTCAGGTGGAGCACGACGATGCCGTAGAGCAGCAGGAACGGGCGGAGCAGGCCGCCGCCCACCGAGTCGATCACCAGAGCCAGCGTGTATCGCGGACCGCCGCCTGCGTGCAGCAGCGCCGCCCAGCCCAGCCGTTCATCCCTCTGCTTCGTCACGCCGACCACGGTCGCCGCCGGCTGGTCCCGGGCCACGCCGGTTGACGATCCTCGTCAAGGGTCGCGACCCGCCCCGGCGGGTGGTGTCACGATGGGCGGCGTGGGACTGACGATCGACATTACCGGCGTACCGGATGAGCGGTTTATCTTTTCTCCCTCACCGCTGGGTGAGCTGGCCGCGATGCTGCACGCGCTGGCGGAGCCCGCGCACCACCCGGCGCTGCACGGCTGGATCACCGCGACCGCCGCGTCGCTCAAGCCGGAGCTGAGCGACCGGCTGTTGGAGGCCGATTTCCTGTGGCGGTCGGCTCGGGCCGACTTCTTCGTGCCGGGCCAGCCCCGCGACACCCTCGCCGCCGAGCTCGACGACGTGGACCGGCTCGACGACGAGACCTATGTCGCGGCTGCTCTGATCACCACGAGCTGCGGCTCCACGCCCCAGCGCCGCCTGCGCTCACCGCTGGTCGACGCCGACGCTCGGCACCGGGCCCGGGAGCTGGCGCTGGCTCGCGGGCCACGCCAGGCCGACTTCGCCGACCAACTCCTCGCCGACCCTCCGGGTGTACGCGCCTGGGTGCGCCGCCTCCTGGAGGACTGTGAGCAGGCCTTCTTCGCCGAGTCGTGGGCCCGGGTGCAGCCTCAGCTCGCCGCAGACTCCCGGCACAAGGCGGACCTGCTGACCCGGCACGGCCTCGACACGTTGCTCGCGGCGGTCTCCCCCGCGACGACCCGCTCCCCCGACGGACGGCGGATCCTCGTCGACAAGCTGCAGGACAACGCGACTACCGCGCAGGGGCAGGGGGTCACCTTCACCCCGACCGCGTTCGGCCGACCGCACCTGCTCGTCGTGCACGCGCCGGGCTGGCGGCCGGTCGTGCAGTATCCGACGGCCGAGGCCGGGCTGCCGCACCCCGTGCCGCTCGACCTGATCCAGCGGCGGATCGACGCGCTCGCCCACCCGGTGCGGCGGCGGATCGCCCGCACGCTCGCCCGGGGCCCGCACACGACCGGGGAGATCGCCGAGGCGTGGCGGCTCAGCGCGCCCGAGGTCTCCCGCCACCTCACCGTGCTCAAGCAGGCCGGGCTCACCACGGTGAGCAGGCGCGGGCGGTACGTGCACCACCAGCTCGACCTGACGGTCTGCGCCCGCCTCGGCGCCGACTTCGTCGAGGCGATCCTGCGCTGATCGAGCCCTTGACCGTCAGCTGGAGTCGCCGGCAGCGCCTCGGCCAGGGTTCGCGGTGACGAGCAGGCCGCCCTCGGGGTCGGCGTACTTCACCCCGTCGGTGAGGAAGTAGAGCAGGTAGAGCGTGCCGAGGGCGTTGCCGACCTGGACCAGGAAGCGGGTGCCCAGGCCCAGGCGAAGTCGGGATGCTCGCGCGGGCTGATCCACCTGCTCCGGAGCAGGGCGCGTGGCCGAAGCGGCGGCTGGTGCGTACGCGGCAGGAGGTCATCGGGGGGCGCTCAACACCTTCGGTAGCCCGTTCGCGGGACGGTTACACCATCCTAATTCCTTACGCACAAGAACTGTCATTATGGTGCATGCCCGTTACGTCCCTTTCGTAGGCATGACTTATTGGATTATTGTTACCGGCAATTCGACAAATGACGCTCACGCGCCTGACCCCGGCTCCCCGCAGAATGTCGGGCATGAACGATCACCGCGCGAGCGCGGCAGACGCGCAGGAGGAAGTGCTACCCGGGGGCACCATGCGCGCTCCACGGTGGCCTCGCTGAGCGGGCGCGTCGGCTACGCCTGCTCTGCGCCGCCTACGGCTCGGGGACGGAACCCGCGCATATCCTCCGGGTCACAGTTGATCGGCTGTATGACCTCGCCGCCTTCACCGGGGCGCGGGCCGATCAGGGACAGGAGCAGATTCGCGGTCACGTCGAGCTCTACCAACGTGACGCCAGGTGGATCACCGCGTACGCCGATCGCCTGGGTGGGGAGGTCAGCCGGCGAGTTGGTCGCGGCGGCGGGTGAGGTAGGCCCGCTCGGCGGGGTTGCCGGCCAGGTTGATGGCCCGGTCGTACGCCGCCCGCGCGTCAGCGCTGCGCCCGAGTCGCCGCAGCAGGTCGGCGCGCGCGGCGTGGAAGGCGTGGTAGCCGTCGAGGGCCTCGGCGAGCCGGTCGATCTCGGCGAGCCCGACGCCGGGGCCGTCGACCTCGGCGACCGCCACCGCCCGGTTGAGCCGCACGATCGGCGAGGGGTCGAGGCGCACCAAACGGCCGTAGAGCGCGACGATCGTGGACCAGTCGGTGTCCCGGGCGGACGGAACATCCAGGTGGACCGTGTTGATGGCGGCCTGCAGCTGGTAGCGCCCGGGCGGGTCTCCGCCGGCCGCCACCACCTCGACCCGCTCGCGGATCAGCGCTCTGCCCTCGGCGATGAGGGCTTGGTCCCATGCGCCGCGGTCCTGTTCGTCGAGGGTCACCAGCTCCCCGGTACGGGACACCCGCGCCGGCCGCCGGGCGTCGGTGAGAAGCATCAGGGCGAGCAGGCCGGTCACCTCGCCGTCGCCCGGGAGGAGAGCCCGGAGCAGGCGGCCGAGCCGGATCGCCTCGTCGGTCAGATTGACACGCACCGCCTCGCCGCCGTCACTGGCGAGATAGCCCTCGTTGAAGACGAGGTAGACGACCGCGAGCACGCCGACGAGTCGCTCGTGGATGTCGTCGGCCCGGGGCACCCGGTAGGGAATGCGCGCCGCCTTGATCTTCGCCTTGGCGCGGGTGATCCGTCGCGCCATCGTCGTCTCCTGCACCAGGAAGGCGCGGGCGATCTCGGCAACGGTGAGACCGCCGAGCAGACGCAGGGTGAGCGCCACCCGAGCCTCCAGCGCGAGCGCGGGGTGGCAGCAGGTGAAGACCAGCCGGAGCCGGTCATCCTCGACCGGACCGGTCGACTCGGGAGGGCTGTCGTCGTACAGGATCTGGGCCGCCTGGTGCTTGGCGTCGCGCTGCGACTCGCGGCGGAGCCGATCGAGCGCCTTGCGGATCGCGGTGGTGGCGAGCCAACCGCCAGGATTGGGGGGTACGCCCTCCCCCGGCCACCGCTGCGCGGCCGCCGCGAACGCCTCGGCCGCCGCTTCCTCGGCGACGTCGAGGTCACCGAAGCGGCGCGCGAGGCCGGCGACCAGCCGCGCCCACTCCTCCCGGTGGGCGCGGCTGATCGCCGGCTCGACGGTGGGGCCGATCACGTCGCCCGCTCGGACGCCGGCCGCCGCGCTCACTTCTGCCCGGGACCGGGGAACCGGTGCACCTCCTGCGGCCAGTCGAGCACGGTCGCCAGCCTGCCGGCCCAGTACCGTGCCGTCGCGTCGTCGGGCACGTCCACGACGGCGAAGCCGCCGAGGTGCTCCTTGGTTTCGACGTACGGGCCGTCGGTAAAGACGGGCTTGCCGTCCACCGACTCGACACTGCAGACCGCGGTCGACTCGTCGAGCGCGCCGTTGCTGAAGATCAACACACCTTCGGCTCGCATCTCCGCGACCAACGCCCGGCTGGCAACGCCCTTCTCGCGGAGCTCCTCCGCCGTGTGCGGGGGCACCCACTCGTCGTTGAAAGTGATCAGGTACTCGGTCACCGTCGTCTCCTCTCAGTCCTCGGACGAGGGCCTTGCCGACTCCTCGTACGCGGCAGCGCGACCGGCCGCCACACACCAGGTCCACGAACGGCCGCGCCCAGATACGACACCATCCCGCGAACGTCTTCTCAAGGCACTGCGCTACAGGCGGGTCAGCGATCGGCTGAGCCACTCACCCATCAGCGCACGTTCGGCGTCACTGAGCCCCGGCAGGTCGGGCACCACCGTCGCGAACGTCACCGCGATCGCGTTCGTGGTGGTGTCGGGTGTCGCCGGAACGGTCGCCAGGATGCTGCCGAGCACGGCATCGAACATGGCGTCACCGAGACCGAGATCACGCTGGTCGGCGGGCGTTCCCAGGAGGGTGAGGATGGTTCCGTTGCCCGCGGCGTGGATCATCATGAGCGCGCGTTGCTCGTCGACGCGGAGCAGGCCGGCCGTGGCGAGTCGCCGTACGCGAGCGCGCAGCACCTCGATGCCCGCGACCACCGCCGGCGACGGTGCGCCGCGTCCTCGCGTGGCGATGAGCGCGTACAGCTCGGGGTTTGCCAACCCGAACTCCAGGTGCGTGCGCCAACCGGAGCGCAGATCCGCGACGGGGTCACCATCGGCGACGTCCGCCGCAGCCGACTTGCTGTCGACGTAGGTGGCCATGACGTGCTCGGCGACGGCGTCGACGAGGCCGTCCTTGTCGCCGAACAACCGGTAGATGGTCGGCGCCTGCACGCCCGCCGCCTCGGCGACGGCGCGCGTGGTCACCGCGTTCGCGCCCTTCTCCCGGAGCAGCCGGGTGGCCGCCGCGATGATGCCGGATCGGACGTCGTCCCGGGATGCCGTGTCCTGCGTCGCAGCCATGAACCAATGCTAACAGCAACTTGTTATCCCTGATTTATCGCTGCTAACGTGGGGCGGGTATCACCGATAACAGCAGGGAGCGCGTCATGATCATCGTCACCGGTGCCACGGGTCACCTCGGGTCCCAGATCGTCGACCGGCTACTCGAGCGGGTTCCCGCCGACGCGGTGGGTGTGAGCGTGCGCGACGTCGACAAGGCCGCCGGCCTCGCCGAACGGGGCGTGCGGGTTCGCGCAGGCGACTTCACCGACCCGGGCACGCTGGAGCACGCCTTCGACGGGGCCGAAAAGGTCCTCGTCGTGTCCGCCGCCATCCGCGGCGGCGCTGCGGTCGCCGCCAACCGCGCCGCCATCGACGCCGCCTACGCCGCGGGTGCCAAGCGGATCCTGTACACCAGCCACCAGGCCGCCTCCCGGGACTCGCTCTTCCCCGCCCAGCCCACGCACGCCGCGACCGAGGAGCACCTGGCCGGACTCGGCGTGCCCTTCACCGCCCTGCGCAACGGGTTCTACGCCACCGCTCTGAGCTACTCCATCGGCGGAGCGCTCGAAACCGGGCAGCTCGTGGCACCGGCGGACGGCCCGGTCTCCTGGACCGCGCACGCCGACCTGGCCGAGGCCGCAGCCATCGCCCTCACCGAGGACGGCGCGCTCGACGGGATCACGGCTCCGCTGACCGCGCCGGAGATGCTCGACCTCGCCGCGGTGGCCGGCATCCTCACCGAGATCACCGGACGCGCCGTCACCCGAGTGGTCGTCGACGATGAGGAGTGGAAGGCCGCTGCCGTCGCCCGTGGCATGCCCGCAGCGGCAGCCGACTTCCTGCTCGGCATGTACCGCGCGGCCCGACGAGGAGAATTCGCCGTGACGGACCCGACGCTGCAAACCCTCATCGGTCGCCGCCCGGCATCCGCCCGCTCGGTGCTGGAGGCCATCGTCGCCCCCGCCTGATGCGTCTCGCCGGCGCGGAGCCCGAGGTTGACCCTCGACCGGGTTGAGGGCCGAGCATCTGCGGCATGACCAGCGAGCCGACATCCGACCCGACCATGACCCGTATCGGTGCCGCGGTGCAGCTCGGCCGATCGGGGCAGAAGGACCTCGCCCGGGACACCCTCACCGCGCTGTGGGACGAGATCGGCGCCGACGGCGACGCCTTCCACCGCTGCGCCCTCGCCCACTACCTCGCCGATCTGCAGGACAGCACCGAAGCGGAGTTGAGCTGGGACGAGCGTGCCCTGGCGGCCGTGTCCGACCTGACCGACGAACGAGCCCAGCGCTACCTGTCCTCGCTCCAGGTCCAGGCGTTCCTGCCGTCGCTGCACCTCAACCTGGCCGACTGCCACCGGCGGCTGGGCAACACCGCCCTGGCCGCCGAGCACCTGTCCCGGGTCCGCGAGCACCTCGGGCAGCTGCCGGACGACCCGTACGGCGAGGCCATCCGCACCGCCGTGCGCGACTTCAGGGTGGACGACCCGACCGACCTGCGGCGGTAGGAAGCCGTCCGCCGGAGGTCGGTCGGCCGGGCGCGCCCAGCACTAGAATTTCTAGACGGAGCTCGAATCGGTGACGGCCATCCGGTATGCCTGCGGCGAACGTCCGTAGCGAGCACGGAAGACGCGGCTGACGTGGGCCTTGTCCGAAATCCCCAACGAGCGGCTATGACGTGGACCGGTTGCCGGAGCAGCGGGTTGCCGAGATCACGCCGGCACCGCTCCAGCCGCTTGGCGCGGATGAGTTCGGCAGCCGTCGTCAACTCCCCTTCGAACAGGCGGTGCAGCGATTCGCAGCGAGATGTGGTGGGCGGCCTCGGGAGTGGACTCGGTGCGGTCCTGAATCAACACGCCGAGCCGGCGAGTGTCAGCAGTGATCGGCGCCGACCTGCTGGAGGCGGCCGACGAGATGACCCGGGCGCTGATGCCGCACCGGGAGAGCGACTGGTCGGTGCCCGCCGGCACCCTGACGTGGAGCTGTTGGACCACCGCCGCGCACGTCGCGCACGACCTTCTCGCGTACGCGGGCCAGGTCACCGGCGCCCGAATGACGGCTACCTGCCGACGCCGAGCGAGTGCCGATGACCGTCGAGCGGGAAGGGCGGCCGGGCCGGCAACACCTCCTGGAACAGGAACCCCGACTTCTGCGCCACCCGGCAGGAGGCCAGGTTGTCCACCTGGTGCAGCAGGTCCAGACGCGTCAGCCCAGGGAACCGGTCGAACGCCCAGCGGCTCAGCGCGGTGACCGCGCGCGGGGCGACACCGCGACCACGCGCCCACGACGCCGTCCAGTAACCGACCTCCGGGACCGGGCGCTTGTCCGTGATCCCCTTGAGCACCACGTTCGCCACCAACCGGGCGCCGTCGGCCTGCTCTTCGAGCACGGCGAAGGTGTACCGCCGGCCGTCGTCCCAGTCCTGCCGCGCACGTTTGAGCCACCGTCGTCCCTCGGCGGGGCTGGTCACGGGCACCTGGGTCCACCGGCGCAGCACCGGGTCCCGGTACGCGTCCAGCAGCGCACTCAGGTCATCGTCGTGCCAGGGTCGCAGGGCGAGGTCCGGCGTCGCGGAGACGCCCGATGCCCGCAGTTCGATCACCATCCACACAGTCTGCCGGTGGCGTGCGTGGCCGGCCAGACCGGTCGCTGGTGCCGCACGGGCGGGTCAGCGCGGCCGGCGCCGCCACGGCAGCCACCAGGTGCGGCGGGACCGGCGCCCGGCGGTGGCTGCCACCCGATCGGTGGTGGGCGTCGCGAGGCGGGGCGGCGTGTGCTCGGCGCGCCAGCGGCGGACCACGTCCTCGGTGTTCACCGGGCGGACCGCGACCCGGGGGCCGTCGTCGGGGAAGCGCAGCCACGCCACGATCTGCGTGTTCAACTGCCCCACGAAGTCGCGCACGGCCTGCTCGGTGGGCAGGTCACGGACCTCGTCGGGGACCTGCTCGACGCGTCGGCGCAGCTGCAGGGAGGTGGGCAGCAGCAGGTCGCTGGGCAGCGCCTCACGCTCCAGGAAACTCTTGATCCACCACGCCTCGTCGTACGGCGCACCGCGCCCGGGGATCGGTTTGCCCATGCCGGGCAGGTCGTCGAACTCGCCGCGCTGCACGGCATCCTGGATCTTCGCCTCGACGGACGCTTCCCACGCCTCGGTCACCGTGCGGCACCTCCCTGGCCACCGTAGCGCGCCGCCATCGGCCGGCGACACGTACCTGGCAGGGGTCAGCGCGCCCGCGACGGTGACCATTCCCGCCGCGTGGCCCGGGCCGCACCGCCGCCGAGGAGAATGATGCGGGGTCGCAGGCCACGGCCGGTCAGGTGGCTCTGTGCCGGGATGTTCATGCCGATTACGGTCGGTGTGGGGACTATCGAACGGGGGAAGCGTCATGGTCGGTGCGGGTGCGCTGCTGGGCATCGCGTTGGTGGCGTTGGGGCTGGTGCTCACGCCCGGCCCGAACATGGTCTACCTGGTGTCCCGTTCGGTGGCGCAGGGCCGCCGGGCCGGGCTCGTCTCACTGCTCGGGGTGGCCGCCGGGTTCGGCGTGTACCTGGCGGCGGCGGTCGCCGGCCTGGCCACCGTCTTCGTCCTGGTGCCGACGTTGTACGCGGTGGTGAAGCTCGCCGGGGCCGGCTACCTGCTCTGGTTGGCCTGGCGGACGCTGCGACCGGGTGGGCACTCACCGTTCACGCCCGCGCCGCTGCCACCGGACCCGCCCCGACGGTTGTTCACCATGGGTCTGGTCACCAACCTGCTGAACCCGAAGATCGCGATCCTCTACGTGTCGCTGCTACCGCAGTTCGTCGACCCGACGCGGGGGCACCTGGCGACGCAGAGCCTGCTGCTCGGCCTGACCCAGATCGCCGTCGCGCTGAGCGTGAACGCGCTGATCGTGCTCACCGCCGGCACCCTCGCGGGGTTCTTCGCCCGCCGGCCGGCCTGGCTGCGGGTGCAGCGTTGGGTGACCGGCACCGCCCTGGCCGTGCTGGCCGTGCGGATCGCCGCCGACCGTTCCCGCGCGGCGGTCGCCACGCCCTGACCCGACGGTCACCGCCCCCGGTGCCGGCCGACCATCCCGGCGGCCAGCGGCGCGGCGTCCAGGTCACCGGCGGCGAGCCGGGCGGCGAGGATACGGCGTAACCGCCGGTCGGCCAGCGCGGGCGCATGCCGACCGCCGGCCATCTCCAGACAACTCGCCCGCTGCGTCGCCATACCCTGGACGCGACGGCCCGGGCCGCCAGCTGACCCGCAGGCCGCCCGGCACTAGACTTCGCCCTCGATGGACGCCCAGCTCACCCCCGCCGAAACCCGTCCGTGCGCCCACTGTGGACGGCCGGTGCCGCAGCGTGTCGGCGCGGGTCGACCGTTTCGCTACTGCCGGGACAACGACGGCGCCTGCCAGCGCGCCTCCCGCAACAGCCGGATGCGGCACCGCAACGCCCCCGGCCTGCCCGGTCAGGTGGCCCGCACCTGGGAGGCGGTGGACCGGCTCGACCAGATCGTCGAGACGTTGACCGAGTCGTTGCACGCCGAGCTGTCCCCGGTGGGTGTGCAGCGCCAGATCGCCCAGGCCCGTGCGGAGGCCGCCACCGAGATCGCGGCGGCGCAGACCGAACGCGACGAGGCCCGCGACGACGCCGAGAGCGCGGCGGCCGACGCGGCGCGCGCCCGCGAACAGGCGCGTAACGCCCTCGCCGAGGCCGACGACGCCCGCCAGCGCGCCGAGCAGGCCGTGCGGCAGGCCACCGCCGCCGACGAGCGGGCGCAGCACGCCGAGGCCGCCCGCGACCAGGCACGCCACGACGCCAGCGCCGCCGAGGCGCTGCGCGCGCAGGCCGAACGCGACCGCGACCAGGCCCGCGCCGAGGTGCGGGACCTGCGCGCCGACCGCGACGCCGAACGGCAGCGGGTGGCCGACCTGAGCGTGGAACGCGACGCGGTGCGCGCCGACGCCGAGCGGGCCACCCGGGCCGCGGCCGAGGCTACCGAGCGGGCCGGGCGGTGGCAGGCCGAGGTGCAGGACGTACGGCGTCAGGTCGAGCAGGCCCGCACCGATGCCGCGCGCGCCCGCGCCGAGGCCGCCGACGCCGCCCGCGCCCGGGAGCAGGCCGACCGGGCCCGCGACCGCGCCCAGGTCGAAGCCCGGCAGATCGACGAGGCCCGGCAGGAGGCCGCGGAGCTGGCCGCGCGGCTGCGCGCGGAGCTGGCCGCCACGATCGCCCACCGCGACACGCTCACCGCCGAACTGACCGCGGCCCGGCAGGCGGTGTCCGCCGCCCAGAGCCAGGTCACCGCCCTGACGGTACGACTCGACGCCGCCGAGACCGACCGGGACCTGGCCCAGCGGCGGGTGGCGCAGCTCGGCGACCAGGTCAGCGACCTGGCCTTGGCGCTGGCCCGCCTCGGCGCAGTCACCCCCGGCGACGCCACCTGATGATCGCGGCGCAACCTTCGCTAGGCTCGGGCGGTTAACCTCCCCGGTGGCCGCGGACACACACCGTCGCCGCGACCCGCCCGGGGATCACCTCACCGGGTGACCGTCCCGGCCGGCTACCCTTGGTCCCGGCCCACCCGTGGACGCCTCACGCCCTCGGGCGGGAATGGCTCGACGGGGACGCACCGTTACACCCAGAAGACCAGCACCACGAACGAGGGGAAGTCGATCATGGGCGAGCGTATGCTGCGCGGAAGCCGCCTTGGCGCGGTGAGCTACGAATCCGACCGCAACACGGAGCTCGCGCCGCGTCAGACCCGCGAGTACCTCTGCGCCAAGGGCCACCAGTTCGAGGTGCCGTTCGCCGTCGACGCCGAGGTCCCGACGACCTGGGAGTGCAAGTTCGACGGCAGCGTCGCCCGACTCGTCGACGGCAGCGAGCCGGAGCAGAAGAAGGCCAAGCCGCCGCGTACCCACTGGGACATGCTCCTGGAGCGGCGCTCGATCGCCGAGCTGGAGGACATCCTGGAGGAGCGCCTGCAGGAGGTTCGGACCCGCCGCGGCCGCGCCTGAGCCGCACGACACAACGACGGCGCCCCCGGGGAAATCCCCGGGGGCGCCGTCGCGTCTGCGCGTGGTTGTGGCGGGACGACCTCAGTGGCCACGGGGCTCGACGATCTCGCCCTCGATGGCCCGACCGCCGTCGACCACGACCGGCTGTTCCGGCCGTGGGGTCGGTTGTGGCGCACCCTGGCGCACCCGCACCGTGCGCGGCCCGAACAGGTCACCGGCGACCATCGACGACACCCGCCGCTCGGTGGCGCGGCGCACCCCGGCGCGGGCCAGTCGACGCACCGGCGGCACCAGCAACAGCACCCCCACCAGCCCGCTGACCAGGCCGGGCACCGCCAGCAACAGCGCGCCGGCCAACCCGACGAGCCCGTCGGTCACCTGCCCACCCGGTGGCTGCCCGGTCGCCGCGGCGGAGCGGAAACCACGCCAGGCGCGCATCCCCTCGCGGCGCAGCAGCACCACCCCCAGCAGGGACGCGGCGAACACCAGCAGCACCGCCGCCCCGAAACCCAGCGCCCGTCCCACACCGACGAACACCGCCAGCTCCAGCACCACCGCCAGCAACAGGGCCAACGGTACGAACCTCAGTCCTCGGCGCATCTCACCTCATCGCCATCCCTGCGGACACCACGGACGCGTCCCACCCATCCAGCATGACACGGCCGCGCTCACGGCCACCGGGCCTGACCGGTGGCCGTGCCGTTCAGCCCGCGGCGTACCGCCTGACGCCGGTCCCGAACCCCCCAGGCCGTGATCCGCCACAGCGCCTCGGCCACGATCTTCGGGCTCATCTTGCTGTCGCCACGTTCCCGTTCGGCGAAGGTGATCGGCACCTCCACGATCCGCACGCCGGCCTGGTGCGCCAGCCGGGACAGCTCCACCTGGAACGAGTACCCCTGCGAGGTGACCGACTCCAGGTCGATGGCGTCCAACGCGCTGATCCGGTACACCCGGTAGCCGCCGGTGGCGTCCGAGACGGGCATCCCCAGCGCGAGGCGCGCGTACAGGTTGCCGCCGCGCGACAACAGCAGCCGCCGCAGCGGCCAGTTGAGCACCCGGGCGCCGCTGGTCCACCGCGACCCGATCACCACGTCGGCGTCGCGGGCGGCGTTCAGCAGCGCCGGCAGGTCCTCCGGAGCGTGCGAGCCGTCGGCGTCCATCTCCACGACCGCCTGGTAGCCGCGCTCGCGCGCCCACCCGAACCCGGCCAGGTACGCCGCGCCGAGACCCTGCTTGCCCTGGCGGTGCAGCACCTGCACGTGCGCGTCGCCGTCGGCGAGGGCGTCGGCGATCGCGCCGGTGCCGTCGGGGCTGTTGTCGTCGGCGATGAGGATCTGCACCGCCGGGGCGGCGCGCCGGACCCGGCCCACGATCGCGGCGATGTTGTCGGCCTCGTTGTAGGTGGGGATCACCACCAGCACCCGGCCCACCCCGGGCACCTCGTCCGGGCGTCGAATCGTATCGGTCGCCTGGATCACGGTTCCTCCGCTCCCGCCGGCGTACCGGCTGTTGCTATCCGGGCATGACCCGCTGCCGCCGGCGCAGCACCGCCGCGCCGAGCAGGGCCGCCGCGGCCAACGCGGCGAGCGCCACCTCCGGCCACCAACCGAGGCGGGTGGCGAGGGTGCGTCCGTCGTCGAGGCGCAACTGCCGCACCACGACCTCCCGGGTGTTGAACCCGGTGGCATCGCTTACCCGCCCGTCGGGTGCGACGAACCCGGACACCCCGACCGTGGAGGCCATCAACGCCGGTCGCCCGTGCTCCACCGCCCGCAGCCGCACCATGGCCATCTGCTGGCGGGCCTCCGCCACGTTGAAGGTGGCGTTGTTGGTCTGCACCACCAGCAGCTGCGCGCCACCGGTGACGGTGTCGCGGACCACCTCGTCGTAGGCGACCTCGAAGCAGATCACGTCACCGAGCACGGCGGGGCCGGCGCGTACCACGCCCGGGGTGCTTCCGGGCACGAAGTCGCTGCGGATCAGGTCGACCTGCTTGCTGACTATCCGGGCCACGTCGCGCAGCGGCACGTACTCGGCGAACGGGACAGGGTGGCGTTTCGTGTACAGCTGGTCCATGTCGGCGCCGGTGCCGGGCCGCCACAGGATGCCCGCGTTGCGGACCTGCCCGGCGCCGGGGCCCAGCAGCACCGCGCCGACCAGGATCGGCGCCCCGATGGTGTCGGCGGCCTGGGAGATCCGCGCCCCGGCGGCGGGGTTGCGCAGCGGGTCGATGTCGCTGGAGTTCTCCGGCCACACCACCAGGTCGGGTCGGCGCTGCTGCCCGGCGGCGACCCGACCGGCCAGCTCGATGGTGGCGTCCACGTGGTTGTTGAGCACCGCCTGCCGTTGGGCGTTGAAGTCCAGGCCCAGCCGCGGCACGTTGCCCTGCACGATCGCCACGGTGACGGTGGCGCCGGACCCGGCGGCGGCGACCGGCACGAGCAGACCTCCGCCGGTCAGCGCGAGCGCCACGACCGCCGGTACGGCCACCGGGACCCACCGCCACGCCGCCGCGCCCTGCGGGCCGTCCGGACCCGGTGCGGCGTTCTGCGGGCCGCCTGGGCCCGCCGGGGTGTGCCGGGCGGTGACCCAGCCCCGCCAGGCGGCGGTGACCAGCAACCCACCGACGAGGGCCACGGCGAAGGTCACCAGCGGGGCGCCACCCAGCGCGGCCAGGCGCAGCAGCGGTGAGGTGTCCTGGCTGAACGCCAACCGGCCCCACGGGAACCCACCGAACGGGGTGCGGTCGCGCAGCGCCTCCTGCCCGACCCACAGCAGCCCGGTCAGCGCCGGCCACGCCCAGCGGCTGCGGTCGGCCAGCGGCGACACCCAGGCGGTGCCCGCGCCCAGCAGCGCCAGGTAACCGGCCTGCAGCAGCGACAGCAGCACCCACGGCAGGTAACCGGTGTGCAGGTTCGTCCAGGCCAGCAGCGGGGCGAAGAACGCCACCCCGGTGAGGAAGCCCAGGCCGGCGCCGGCGCGCAACCGCCGCCGGTGCGCGGCGGCGGCCAGCAACGCCACCCCGACGGGCGCGAGCGGCCACACCCCGTACGGAGGGAACGCCACCAGCAGGGCCAGCCCGGCGGCCACGGCCAGGGGCACGGCGACCCGCAGCGGCAGGGGCCGACCGGCGACGACCGGTGGGGGCGGCGCCGCCGGGGTGTGGGTCTCATCCCGGTCCAGGGTCGTCACCGCTTCACCTCGATCACGGGGCGAAGGCTACCTGGCTGGTGGGCGGACCGGCCGCGTCGGGCTGTCGGGCACGAACCGCCCGGGGGAATGAAATCGGGGCGCGGCTCGCGCCGCGCCCCGATGCTCCCAGGCCCTTCCCGGCCGGTGTGGCGAGGATGGGGCACGACGACCTTCGGACCGACCGGACGTGGACTGGCTGCCCCCGCCGGGCCGTTGTCTACTGGCCGTGCACCTCACCCTGCCCGTACACCGGTAACCGCGGCCGGTTCGCGCCGCCCCGCCGACCCCCGCCCGCTGGACCTGGCCGCCGCGACGATGATGCTGAAACATGTCGCTCGGCCAGCGGACGAAGGGACGAAGCGAACAACAGCCGCTTCCCGTGGTAGGACTCAAAGACGGTACGTGCCGACCCCCGTCGGTTGTCAACCCGCACCCGGCCTGTCGTGTGTTGCGACACGGCGTGTCGGGTCGGCGAGTCTCAATGCGTACGCAGATGGTGACGCAGCAGCGCCTGCGCGGCTCCCCGGTGGTCCTCGGCGAGCAGCCCCCCGGCGGCCAACACGTAGTCGGCGTCGACCACGGCGGCGGCGGCGCGCGGCACCGCCCACCCGCCGGCGTGGTCGGCGAGGACGGCCGCCAGGACCTGCCCGGAGGTGCCTGTCGGCGCGTGCCGCAGCACCCCACCGGAGCCCACCATCAGCCGTACGTCGCGCAGGTCCCGCCCGGCCCGCTCACCGGTGGCGGCGCCCCGGGCGTGCCGCCGCAGGGCGACTGTCGCGGCGAGGGTGGCGATACGCGCGTCGGTGGCCCGCTCGACGTCGTCGACGGCCAGGAACGCCGGGTCGTCGGCGCGGCGCGCCGCGGCGGCCGTCAGCTGCGCGGACTCGTCCGCGGTGAGCAGTCGCTCCTCGGCGGCGGCGCGGATCACCCCGGGGGCGCTCCACCGCATGCCCAGGTCGCCCTCCACGGTGCGGGCCCGCCACAGACTGCCGGCGACCTCCCGGCCCGGCCCGGTGGCCCGCTCGTCGGGGGTGAGCACCGAGTACACGTCGGTGGTGGCCCCACCCACGTCGACCACGGCGAGGTCACCGCCGAGGGTGTCGGCGAGCACCTCCACACCGGTGAGCACCGCGTCGGGGGTGGCCGCCCGCACCAGCCGCGCGAACCGGGTGCCCCGCGACAGTCGTTTACCGCCGATGACGTGGCGCAGGAACACCGCGCGGATCGCCGCGCGCGCCGACGCCGGGGCGAGCACCCCGATGCGCGGCAACACGTTCTCCGCGCCGGTGACCGGCACCCCGGCGTCGCGCAGCAGCCCGGTCACCTCCTCGCGGGCGTCGGCGTTGCCCGCGTACACCACGGGGGTGCGCCACCGCGCTCGGGCCAGGCGGGTGGCGTTGTGGGTGATGGTGTCGGCGTCGCCGCCGTCGGTGCCGCCGACGAGCAGCACCACGTCGCATCGGGCCGCCCGCACCGCGGTCAGGTCCGCCGCGCCGAGCCGACCGGCCGCGACGTGCACCACGTGCGCGCCGGCGGACAACCCGACCCGCCGGCCGGCCTGGGCGGTGACCAGCGGCTCGTAGCCGATCACGGCCAGCCGCAACCCACCGCCGGCCGACGAGCACACGTACCACGGCACGTCGCGGACCCCGAGCCCGGCGGTGGCCGCCGCGACCGCGGCGTCCAGGCCGTGCAGGACGTCGGTGCCCACCGTGGTGGGCACCGACGCCGCGCCGGCCAGGACACCGGCGGCCAGGTCCACCACCGCCACCTTCGTGTACGTGGAGCCGACGTCGGCGCAGACCGCCAGGGTCACCGGCCTACCCTGTTCGCGACTGCGGGGCTCGCAACCCCGGCTCACTCCTCGCGACTCACTGTGCCTCTGGTGTTCGCGACTGCGGGGCTCGCAACCCCGGCTCACTCCTCGCGACTCACTGTGGCGGCGGGAACGACCACGGTGCCGGTCGCGGTGACCGCCACGATCGGCGGGTCGAGAACCTCGGCGGCGGACGCGGAGCGGTCCGGTCGGCCCCGGCACACCACCGCGCAGTGCAGCTCCAGGGTGCGGCTGCGGGTGCCCACCCGGGACACCTGCGCGGTCACCTCCACCACGTCCCCGGCGTGGATCGGCGCGTGGAACCGCACCTCGGAGTACCCGGCGAACAAGCCCTCGTCGCCGTCGGTGCGGATGCACACCTCGGTGGCGACGTCGCCGAACAGCCCCAGGGCGTACGCCCCGTCGACGAGGTTGCCGGCGTAGTGGGCGTGCGCGTACGGCACATACCGCCGGTGCGTCACCGTCAACCCGAGCCGTGCGTCGGTCATGCCATCGCCTTCCGCTGTGTGATCAGGGCGTGCACGAGGTAGCTGGCCACCTCGCCGGGTGTGGTGCCCCGACCGAAGATCCGGTCCACGCCCAACTCGTCGGTCATCGTCTCGTCGAACCGGGGGCCACCGACGATCAGCAGCGGCCGCCGGCCCGCCGGCATCGCCTCCCGGAACGCGGCGGACATCTCCCGGGTGTTGTGCAGGTGCGCGTCACGTTGGGTGACCACCTGCGACACCAGCACCGCGTCGGCCTTCTCCGCCCGGGCGGTCTCCACCAACTCCGGCACGCTGACCTGCGCGCCCATGTTGGTGACCTTCAACTCCCGGTAGTACTCCAGGCCCTTCTCCCCCGCGATGCCCTTGACGTTGAGGATCGCGTCGATGCCCACGGTGTGCGCGTCGGTGCCGATGCACGCCCCGACCACGGACAGCTTGCGCCGCAACCGCTGCTTGATCACCGTGTTGACGTCCTTCGCCGACAGCAGCGCGAAGTCACGCTCCACCACCTGCACGGCGTTGACGTCGACCAGGTGGTTGACCCGCCCGTAGACGACGAAGAACGTGAACCCGTCGCCCATCGGCTTGGCGTGCACCACCATCGCCGGGTCGATGCCCATCTTGTTGGCCAACTGCACCGCCGCGCCCTCGGCGCGCTTGTCGTGGGCCACCGGCAGGGTGAACGACACCTGCACCATCCCGTCACCGGTGGTGTCCCCGTACGGCCGCACGATCTGCTTGTTGGTCTGCGCACTCACGCGGCGGCCTCCAGGATGTCGGTGGCCGGGTTGCAGTAGTCGGCCTCGTGCGCGGCGACCCCGTCGAGGCCCTTGCCCCGGTCCGCAGGCCGCTTCATGATCCCGAAGGTGCCCTCGGCGATGGCCGTCAGCAGGGTCTGTTCCCCGATGCGCTCCAGCAGGTCCAGCGCCTCACCGAGGACCTGGTTGGCGCGGCGGCGGATGAACCCGCCCGGCGCGGGCACGAAGTCCTCGTGCAGCCCACCGGCCGCGCCCAGCACGTAGCGCACGTTCTGCAGGGCGATGTCCCGGTCGGACAACCACGGTGTCACCACCGCCTCGGTCATCATTCCCACCAGCAGGATGCCCTGGCCGGTCAGCGCACCGGCCAGGTTGAAGAACCCGTCGAGCAGGTTGCCCCGGAACACGTCACCGGTCATGTGCTTCGTCGGCGGCATCCACTTCAGCGGCGCGTCCGGAAACAACTCCCGGGCCAGCAGGGCGTGCGCCAACTCCAACCGGAACGACTCCGGCACCTCCGGGTTGATCTCGAACGCGTGCCCCAGGCCCAGCTGCCAGTCCGCCAACCCCGCCTCGTGCGCGAAGAACTCGTTGAGCAGCTGAGACACCGTCACCGTGTGCGCCTCGTCGACCGCGTCGGCGGTGGTGAGGTAGTTGTCCTCACCGGTGTTGATGATGATCCCGGCGCGGGCGTGCACCTGCCGGGAGAACCGCTGGTCGACGAACGTGCGGACCGGGTTGATGTCACGGAACAGAATCCCGTACATCGAGTCGTTCAACATCATGTCGAGGCGTTCCAACCCAGCGAGGGTCGCCATCTCCGGCATGCACAGCCCGGACGCATAGTTGGTCAACCGCACGTAGCGGCCCACCTCCTTCGACGACTCGTCCAACGCCGCCCGCATCAGCCGGAAGTTCTCCTGCGTGGCGTACGTGCCGGCGAACCCCTCCCGGGTCGCACCCTCGGGCACGTAGTCCAGCAACGACTGCCCGGTGGAACGGATCACCGCGATCACGTCCGCGCCGGCCCGCGCCGCCGCCTGCGCCTGCGGAATGTCCTCGTAGATGTCGCCGGTCGCCACGATCAGGTAGATCCACGGCCGCTGCTTCGGGTCACCGTGCCGCTTGATCAGCCGGTCCCGCTCGGCGCGGCGCCGGTCGATGCGCCGGATGCCCGCCCCGACCGCCTTACGCGCCGCCGACCGGGCAGCCGTCGCCGCCCGCCCGGTGGGCTGGGTGAACCGCACCGACCCGGCGGCGGCCTTCTGCGCCAGCAACGTCACATCGGTGCTGCCCTCACGGACCAGGGCGTCGAACACCGGCACCGCCACCCCGTGACCCAACCCCACGTCCGCGGCGACCGCGTCGACGAGCCGGTTCACCCACGGAATGCCGTCCGGGTCGGCACCGGTCACCCCGGCCAACCGCAGCACCGCCCGCTCCACCGACACCGTGGTGTGGCTACGGGCCAGGTCCACCACCGGCTGCCCGGCCCGACGCGCCAACTCCCGCGCCCGCGCCACCAGCACCGGATCAAGATCAAGCTTCCCGGTCATGATGACCCTTCCTCATAGATGACCTCCCCGCGCAGCACCAGGCGCCGACACACCGGCAGCGGCGTCGGGTCGTCCGGACCCCGCTGCTCCGGGTCCTCGGCCAGCAACACCGGCAAACCCCGCTCCACCCCCGCCGGCGTCGACCACACCGCGAACGTCGCCGGCGCACCCAACGCGAGGACCCCCTCGACGTCCAGGTGCACCGCCCGCCACCCACCCCGGGTGTGCGCCGCGAACGCCGAGCGCACACTCATCCGCTGCGCCGGGTTGTGATGCGCCGCCGCCGCCCGCACCGACCCCCACGGGTCCAGCGGCGTCACCGGCGAATCCGACCCGAACGCCAACGCCACCCCCACCGAGTGCATCGCACCCATCGGGTTCGACTCCAACGACCGGTCCAACCCCAACCGCGCCTCGTACATCCGCCCCGCGCCACCCCACAACCGGTCGAACGCCGGCTGCATGCTCGCCACCACGCCGTACTCCACGAACCGCGCGATCAACCGCTTGTTCATGATCTCCGCGTGCTCGATGCGGTGCCGGGCCGCCCGCAACCGCTCCACACCCACCGTCCGCGCCGCCGCCGCGAACCCGTCCAGGACCGTCCCGATGGCCGCGTCACCGATGGCGTGGAACCCGCCCTGCAGGCCGTGCGCCGCGCAGTCCACCAGGTGATCGCGCACCTGCTCCACCGACAGGTACCCGTGCCCGCAGCCGTCACCGTCGCCGTACGGCTGCGACACGTGCGCCGTGCGCGACCCCAACGCCCCGTCGGCGAACAGGTCCCCACCGGCGCCCACCGCACCCAACTCCCGGGCCCGCGCCGCGCCACCCAACTCACCCCAGTACCCGTACACCTCCGGCAACCCGGCACCGGAGATGCCCAGCAGGCCGGTGAAGTCCTCCTCGTCGGAGATCTCCGGGCCACCGCACTCGTGCACCGCCGCGATCCCCAACGACGCCGCGTGCGCGAGGGCCACCCGTTGCGCCGCCACCCGCTGCGCCCGACTCACCGACCCCTGCGCCGCCGCCCGCACCACATGGTGCGCGTCGCGCCGCAACCACCCCGACGCGTCGTACCCGGGAGCCTGCACCGCCGGTGGGCACGCCGCCAGCATCGCCGAGGACACCAGCGCCGAGTGGATAGACGCCTGCGACAGGTACACCCGCCGGCCACCGGCCGCCCGGTCCAACGCCGCCGCATCCGGCAACGTCGGATCCGACCAGCCCGACTCGTCCCAGCCGTGCCCCAACACCACCGCGTCGGCCGGCAGACCCGCCGCGAACCCCGCCACCGCGTCGAGCAACTGCCCCGCCGAGCGCACCCCGGACAAATCCAGCCCGGACAACGCCAACCCGGTGTCGGTGGCGTGCACGTGCGCGTCCACGAACGCCGGCGTCACCAGCGCCCCGCCCAGGTCCACCACCTGGTCGGCCGGCGGCGCGTCGCCGTCGGTCCCCAACCAGGCGATCCGCCCACCGGACACCAGCAGCGCCGTGGCGCTCGGGTCGGCGGGACAGTGCAGCACGCCGCCGCGGTACAACGTCGAGGGGTTCGTCATGACCTCAGTCTGCCGCGATCCGCGCCGCGAACAGTTGACGCACCCCCGGCTCGGCACGCAACAACCCCAGCGCCAGCTCCGCGTGCCCCGGCACGTACCCGTTGCCCACCAGCATCGTCACGTCCGCCGCCAGCCCCTCCGCGCCCAACGCGGCCGCGGAGAAGCTCGTCGCCATGGAGAAGAAAATCACTGTGCCGCCGTCCGCGGTAGCCAACACCGCCCCGTGCTCACAGCCCGGCACGTCCACGCACACCACCGTCACGTCCGCCGGGGCGCCCAGTGCGGTGGTCACCGCCGTGGACAATCCCACCGGGTCGCGCGCGTCGGCCAACGCCACCACCGAGGCCAGACCGGCGGCCGTCAGCGCGTCGCGCTCCGCCGCCACCGGCACCACCCCGACGGTACGAGCGGCACCCGCCCGCCGCGCCGCAGCCAGGGACAGCGACCCGCTCTTGCCCGCCCCACCGATCACCGCGACCCGTACCGGAGTCGGGTCACCGGCACGCTGACGATCCTCGACGTACCGCGACACCACCCGGGCGGTCAGCGCGGGCGCCCCGCACACGTCCAGCACGGCGAGGGACAACTGAGGGTCCTCGTCGTCGGGCAGCACCGCGGCGATCGACCGCGCGAACAGGATCGCCCACCCGTCACAGGGCACCTGCTCGCTGCGGCCGTCCCAGCGGGCCAACCCGTCGGTGATCACCAGCGGCGTCAACGTCAACGACACCAGAGTGGCGACCCGCTCCCCCGCCTTGAGCCCGAGCGGGGACCGCCGGCCGGCCTCCTCGACCGTGCCGATCAGCATCCCGCCGGAGCCGGTCACCGGGTTCTGCATCTTCCCCCGCGTCGAGATGATCTCCAGCATCTCGGCACGGACCGCGTCACCGTCGCCGCCGTGCTTCTCCGACAACTGCCGGAAACTCGCCGCGTCCAGGTTGAGCCGCTGCACCCGGATCCGCACCTCGTTGGGCGCGATGGCGGCGGACGCGTCCAACCGCCAGGCCGCCTGCGGCAGCACCCCCGCCGGTTGCACGACGCGGTGCAGTCCCACCGGTGACGTCACGCCGACCTCCCCTGTCCAGCCGTCCGAAGCCCCGGTCAAGGCTCGCGTAACGGGAAAACTTACGGCAGACTAGTTTCTGTACCGAATATTTTCCAGTAGCCTTCGGGCCCGTTGATCAACCGCAGCACCGAGGAGGGGCCGTGACCCAGACCCAACCGGTTGAGACCATCCCTCAACCCCGTCACGCCCCGGTCGCCGCACCGACCGCCGGGCAACCGTACGAATACCACCGCCGCCCCCTGGTCGAACCCGACTGGACCCGCTTCCCCGGCTGGCGCCACGTCACCCGCGACCAGTGGGAATCCGCCCAGTGGCAACGCGTCAACTGCGTCAAGAACATCAAGCAGCTCCGCGCCGTCCTCGGCGACCTCATCGACGAGAGCTTCTACGCCGACCTCGAGGCCGACCAGAAGGCCATGGCCACCATGTCCATGCTGGTGCCACCGCAGATGATCAACACGATGGTGCCGTTCGCGCCCCTCACCACCGAGGCGCTGCTCGCCGACCCCATCCGCCGCTACATGATCCCCGTCGCCTCCGACCGGCGCACCGACTGGCCGTCCCACCCCTACGCCAGCCGCGACAGCCTCCACGAGCACGACATGTGGGTCGCCGAAGGGCTCACCCACCGCTACCCCACCAAGGTCCTCGCCGAGCTGCTCTCCACCTGCCCGCAGTACTGCGGACACTGCACCCGCATGGACCTCGTCGGCAACTCCACCCCCGCCGTCGACAAACTCAAACTCACCCTCAAGCCCGTCGACCGCTACGACGCCCACATCGCCTACCTCAAGGCACACCCCGGCGTCCGCGACGTCGTCGTCTCCGGCGGCGACGTGGCCAACGTGCCCTGGCGCAACCTCGAGTCGTACCTCATGCGGCTGCTGGAACTGGAGACGGTCCGCGACATCCGGCTCGCCACCAAGGCCCTCATGGGCCTCCCCCAACACTGGCTGCAACCCGACGTCGTCGAAGGCCTGGAACGCGTCGCCCGCACCGCCGCCCGCCGCGGCGTCAACCTCGCCATCCACACCCACGTCAACCACGCCCAGTCGCTCACCCCACTGGTCGCCAAGGCCGCCCAGACCGCCCTCGACGTCGGCGTCCGCGACGTCCGCAACCAGGGCGTACTCATGCGCGGCGTCAACGCCACCACCCCGGAACTGCTCGACCTCTGCTTCGCGCTCCAGGGCGAAGCCGGGATCCTGCCGTACTACTTCTACATGTGCGACATGATCCCCAACGCCGAACACTGGCGAGTCCCGGTCTGGCACGCACAGCAGCTCCAGCACGACATCATGGGCTACCTACCCGGCTACGCCACCCCCCGGATCGTCTGCGACGTCCCCTTCGTCGGCAAGCGCTGGGTGCACATGCTCACCGACTACGACCGTGAGCGCGGCATCTCCTACTGGACGAAGAACTACCGCACCTCCATCGAATCCGCCGACCTGGAGGCGCTCAACAAGCGCTACGCCTACTACGACCCGATCGACACCCTGCCCGCCGACGGCCAGCAGTGGTGGGCCGACCACCGCGACGACTGATCCCACCCACGACGTGACACACCCCGGACGGCCGACCGTCCGGGGTGTGTCACGTCCGGCGCCCGGTCAGGAGACGGGCGAGCCGGCCAACACCTCCGACAACGGCGCCGGCACCAAACCCCGCTCCCGCAACCCGGCCAGGATGTGCGGCAACGCCTCGTCGGTCATCGCCGCGTTCGCCTCGGTCACGTGCATGATCACCACCGACCCCGGGCGGACGTGGTCCAACACCGCCCGCACCAACGGCTTCCACGCCGTCGCGAACGGATCACCGCTGACCACGTCCCCGTCGACGACCGTCACACCCAGCGGCGCCAACGCGTCCAGCGCCGCCGCGTCGTGACACAACCCCGGAAAACGGAAGTACCGGGTCTGCCGACCCCCGTACGGCTCGATCACCGCGAACGTCTTCGCCACGTCGCCGGCCAACTCGTCAACCGGCAGCCGCGGCAGGTCGTAGCAGTTGGCGGTGAACGCCGCATGCCCATAGGTGTGGTTGGCCAACTCGAAGCGTGGATTGCCGGCGATCCGCCGGGTCACGTCCGGGTACCGCTGCACCCACTTGCCGGTCAGGAAGAACGTCGCCGGCACCTGCTCCCGCTCCAGCAGGTCGAGGATGCGCAGGTTCGCGTACGACTTCACCCGACCGGCACGCAGGCTGGCCAACATCGCGTCGGTCATGTCCGCGTCGAACGTCAACGCGACCTTGTTGCCGGTCCGCGGCCCGTGATCCACCACCGGCGCCCTGGTCCCCACCCGTGTCGCCCCCGGGACAGCCGCAACCGTCGGCGTCGGAACGGTCGGCGTCGGAACGGTCGGCGTCGGGTTGCCCTGCGGCATGCCGGAGGCCGTCGGAACCGCCCCCGGTGCCGTGGCGCTGGTCGACGGCACGGCCGGAGAGGCGGACGAGCCGACGAAGACCGGCTGGTCCGGCGGCGGCACCCGGGACGCCGTGCACGCGACGCCGCCAACAACGGTCGCCGTAACCAGTACGCCACACCACAACGGACGAAGCCGGGGTCGGATCACGCCGCAGATCATCGCAGACGCGGGGATGCCTCACTGCCCCGCGAGTCCACCGCGTCGATCTTGCAGTTTCGGTTGTCGGTACAAGCGTAAATGCCCCTTGTGCCGGGACAGTAAGTGCAAGATCGGCGGGTTGCCCACCACCGGCGCGGCGGGGACAGTGGATCAGGCGGAGCCGCCGCGCGGGGCGTACATGATGACCGCGACACCGAGCAGGCAAAGCGCCGCGCCGGTCAGGTCCCACCGGTCCGGGCGGAAGCCGTCCACCATCATCGCCCAGCCCAACGACCCGGCCACGAACACCCCGCCGTACGCGGCCAGGATCCGGCCGAAGTTCGGGTCCGGCTGGAACGTCGCAACGAAGCCGTAGCAGCCCAGCGCCACCACCCCGGCCGCGATCCACCACAGCCCGCGCTGCTCCCGCCACCCCTGCCAGACCAGCCAGGCGCCGCCGATCTCGGCCAGCGCGGCCAGCGCGAACAACACCAGGGAGCGCAGCACGGTCACGCCGCAGACCCTAGCGGCGCACACATGTCGGGTCCCCGGGCAGCACCTGCCTGGGGACCCGATGACCGCTCAGGTCACTTGTTGAAGGCGTCCTTAATCTTGCTGCCGGCATCCTTCATGCTCTGCCCGGCCTGCTTGGCGCGCGCGTCGCTCTGCTGGCTGGCGCCCTCGCCACGCATCCGCTCGTTGTCGGTCATGTCGCCGACGCGCTCCCTCGCGGCGCCGGCCATCTGCTCAACCTTGTTCTTTGCCTTCTCGGTGAAGCTCATCGCGCCTCCTCGGCCTGGCGGTTGTCCCGGCTCGCTTGCCCGGTCTTCCGGTGCCGAAACCGGTGGTGCTGGTCGGCACACCCGGTAGGGCATCCTAGGAAGATAGGTTGTGGGTGGGTCGCCTGTCGGCCCCTCCCACGATGGTTAACTGACCGCATGGGAGAGCTCCTGCTGATCCGGCACGGCGAGACCACCTGGAGCGCCAGCCTGCGGCACACCTCGTACACCGATCTGGAGCTGACCCCCGACGGTGAGCGACAGGCCCGCACCCTGGCCGCGTTCCTGGCCGGCCGACGCTTCGTCACCGTGCTGGCCAGCCCCCGCTCCCGGGCGCTGCGCACCGCTCAGCTGGCCGGTCTCACCGTCGACGCCGTCGACGAGGACCTCAGCGAGTGGAACTACGGCGAGTACGAGGGCCGCACCACCGTCGACATCCACGACGACGATCCGCACTGGAACATCTGGACCGACGGCTGCCCCGGCGGCGAGTCCCCCGCGCAGGTGGGCGAACGCCTCGACCGGGTGCTGGCCCGGGTCACCCCACTGCTCGACCGTGGCTCCGTCGCACTGGTCGGGCACGCGCACAGCCTGCGTGTGCTCGGCGCCCGCTGGATCGGCCTGCCCCCGTCCGCCGGCGGACGGCTACGCCTGGACACCGCCACGGTCAGCGCGCTCGGTCACGAACACAGCCGGCAGGTCATCCTGCGGTGGAACCAGCCGGCTCCTCCGGCGCCCGGGACCGCGACCGACTCGGTGCCGCAGCATTGATCTTCGGCGGCCGGTTCTCGTACGGCGTGGACAACACCACCGTCGTCCGGGTCGTGACGTTCGCCGAGGTGCGGATCTCCTGCAGCACCCGCTCCAGGTCGGTCGGGCTCGCCACCCGCACCAGCAACAGGTAGAAGTCCTCCCCCGCCACCGAGTAGCAGGAGTCGATCTCCGGCAGGTGGGCCAGCCGCTCCGGCGCGTCGTCCGGCTGCGACGGGTCGAACGGGCGGATCGCCACGAACGCCGTCAGCGGCAGCTCCAGCGCCTCGAACGACACCCGGGCGGCGTACCCCTTGATCACCCCGCGCTGCTCCAGCCGGCGGACCCGCTGGTGCACGGCGGACACCGACAACCCCACCCGCTCGGCCAGGTCGGTGTACGACAGACGGCCGTCGGCGGTCAGCGCGGCGACGATAGCGCGGTCGATCTCCTCCACGGCGTGCAACCTACCGGGAAAACCGCCGCACGGCGACGAGGTACCCGGGTGGCGGGCCGCGGCGGGCAGTGACACACCCACCGCAGCCGCACCACGACGCACCGTCAGCCCTTGGCCAACGACCGGGAAATCACCATCCGCTGGATCTGATTCGTACCCTCCACGATCTGCAACACCTTCGCCTCGCGCATGTACCGCTCCACCGGATGGTCGGCCACGTAACCCGCGCCGCCGAGCACCTGCACCGCGTCGGTGGTCACCCGCATCGCCATGTCGGTGGCGAAGAGCTTCGCCTTGGCCGCCTCGATGGCGTACGGGCGGCCGGCGTCGCGCAGCCGGGCCGCCGCCAGGGTCAGCGCGCGGGCGGCGGAGATCTGGGTGGCCGCGTCGGCGAGGAGGAAGCCGAGGCCCTGGAAGTCGATGATGGAGCGCCCGAACTGCTGTCGTTCCCGGGCGTAGGAGACCGCGTAGTCCAGAGCCGCCTGGGCCAGCCCGACGGCGCAGGCCGCGATGCCCAACCGGCCCGAGTCCAACGCGGACATCGCGATGGTGAAGCCCGCCCCCTCGCCGCCGATCAGCCGGTCGGCCGGCACCCGCGCCTCGTCGAAAGCAATCTGCGCCACCGGTGAGGCGCGCAGACCCATCGTCCGCTCGGCCGCCTGCGGGGTGATCCCGGCGGTGCCCGCGTCGGCGAGCAGGCAGGAGATGCCCTTCGGACCGGCCCCTCCGGTGCGGCAGAAGACGTTGTAGAAGTCCGCCGTCCGGGCGTGGGTGATCCACGCCTTGGTGCCGGAGACCAGGTACGCGTCACCGTCGCGCACCGCCCGGGTGCTCAGCGCCGCCGCGTCCGAGCCACCCTGCGGCTCGGAGAGGCAGTACGCGCCCAGCAGTTCGCCACCGAGCATGTCCGGCAGCAGCTTGCGCTGCTCGTCGCTGCCGAACGCCGCCACCGGGTAGCAGGACAGGGTGTGCACGCTGACCGCCTCGGCGACCGCGAGCCACCGGCTGGCCAGGATCTCCAACACCTGCAGATACACCTCGTACGGCTGCGCCGCGCCGCCGTACTCCTCGGGGTAGGGCAGGCCGAGCAGCCCGGCCCGGCCCAGCGTCCGCAGCACCTCGCGGGGGAACTCGGCGCGTTCCTCGAAGGCCGCGGCCTTCGGCGCGAGCTCGCGATCGGCGAGCTCGGTGGCGAGGCCCAGCAGGTCGTGGGCCTCGTCGGTGGGGAGGATCCGGTCGACAGTCATAGCGCGATGAGCTCCGTGGGGGTGGTGTTGAGCCGTTGCACGCCGTCCGTGGTGCAGACGACGATGTCCTCGATGCGGGCGCCGTGCCGGCCCGCCAGGTAGATCCCCGGTTCGATGGAGAACGCCATCCCGGCCTCCAGGGGCCGGTCGTTGCCGTCCACCAGGTACGGCTCCTCGTGACCGTCGAGACCGATGCCGTGGCCGGTGCGGTGCAGGAACGCGGGACCGTAGCCGGCGGCGGCGATCGGCTCCCGGGCCGCGGCGTCGGCCGCCGCGCCGGTGACCCCGGGCCGTACCGCCGCGACGGCGGCGCGCTGGGCATCACGCAGCACCGCGTAGTAGTCCAGGAACTCGGCCGGCGCCGGCCCGCCCGCCACGTAGGTGCGGGTGCAGTCCGAGCGGTAGCCCGACGCCATCGTGCCGCCGATGTCGACCACCACCGGCTCGCCGGCGCCGATCGGCCGGTCGGAGGTGCCGTGGTGCGGGCTGGCGCCGTTCGGCCCGGCCGCCACGATGACGAAGTCGACGGTGACGTGCCCGGCGGCGCGGATCGCCGCGGCGATGTCGGTGGCCACCTCGGCCTCGGTGCGGCCGGGGTGCAGCCACTCACCCATCCGCAGGTGTACCTCGTCGATCGCCGCGCCGGCCTCGGCGAGCGCCGCGACCTCCGCCGAGGACTTGCGGATCCGCAGCTCGCGCAGCACCTCCCCGGCGAGCCGTTGCGCGGCGCCGGGCAGCGCCGCGCGCAGGGCGAGGACCTGCTCGGCCCACATCCGGTCGGCGAGCCCGACCGCCGCGACCGGGCCGTCGAGGGCGGCGACGACCAGGGGGTACGGGTCGGTGCCGTCGATGTGGTCGACGATGCGGACCCCGGTCGCCGGCGCTGGGGACGCCTCCGCCGCCGGACGCTCCAGCTTCGGCACGACGAGGGTGGGTTCGCCCTCGGCGGGCAGCACCAGGCAGGTCAGCCGCTCCCCCGCGTGGGCGTCGTACCCGGTCAGGTAGCGCAGGTCGGAGCCCGGGGTGAGCAGCAGGGCGTCCAGGCCGGCGGCGGCCGTGGCGCGCTGCGCGGCGGTCAGCCGATCCGGCGGAAACAGCTCGTCGATTCCCACCCCGTCAGCTTAACGGTCGTTTGGGCAAACCCCATATCGACATCGGCGGGCCGGAAATCCATAGATGTTGATTGACTCGGACAGTTAACACTCTTTAAGATTTGGCTGCCTCGAGGCCCACCCGTCCCTGCGTCCCGCACCCCCCCGCCCGCGACAACCTGCGTGGGCGGGAGTCGTCCCCCGCCCACGGGAAGGCCCCCGATGTCCTCACCACTGCGCCGCGCCCTCGCCGCCGGCCTGCTCGCGCTGGCCACGGCCGGCGCCACCCTGACCGTCACCTCCACCGCCGCGCAGGCCGTGGTGCTCCCGAACAACTTCAAGAGCGTCGGCTACATGCCCTCCTGGGCCGGCAACGTCAACACCATCCAGTACAACAAGCTCACCCACATCAACTACGCGTTCGTGCTGCCCAACAACGACGGCAGCCTGCGCGCGGTGGAGAACCCGAGCAAGCTCTCCTCGCTGGTCTCCCAGGCACACGCCAACAACGTCAAGGTGTCGATCGCCGTCGGCGGTTGGAACGACGGCAACGACTCGGCCTTCGAAGCCCTCGCCGCCAACTCCGGCAGCCGCACGAACTTCGTCAACAACCTGGTCAACTTCGTCAACCAGTACAACCTCGACGGCGTCGACATGGACTGGGAATACCCCGACCCGGGCGCCTCCGCCAACAACTACACCCAGCTCATGACGCAGCTTGGCAGCGCGATGCACAGTCGCGGCAAGCTGCTCACGGCCGCGGTGGTCTCCGAGGGCTACTCCGTCGACGGCGTGCAGCCGGCCGTGTTCAACCAGGTCGACTGGCTCAACATCATGGCGTACGACGGGGGCAGCCCGCACGCCAACTACGACTGGTCGATCAACAGCGTCAACCTGTGGAAAGCCCGTGGACTGCCGGCCAGCAAGGCCGTGCTCGGCATCCCGTTCTACAGCCGACCCGGCTACTACACGTACTCGGCGCTGGTCGCCCTGGACCCGGCCAACGCCAACCGGGACTGCACCACCGCCGGTGGCGCGCAGCAGTGCTACAACGGCATCCCGACGGTCAAGCGCAAGACGCAGTGGGCCCTCGCAAACGCCGGCGGCGTCATGAACTGGGAGCTGTCGCAGGACACCACCGGATCGACCTCCCTGGTCAACGCCATGTACGACACCATCATGGGCGGCACCACCCCGCCGCCGACCGGTCGGACCGGCCGGATCACCGGGATCGGTGGCAAGTGCGTCGACGTGGCCTCGGCGAGCACCGCCAACGGCGCCGCCATCCAGCTCTGGAGCTGCAACGGCACCAACGCCCAGACCTGGACCGTGGCCAGCGACGGCACGCTGCGCGCCCTCGGCAAGTGCGCCGACATCACCAGCGGCTCCACCGCCAACGGCGCGAAGGTCCAGCTCTGGGACTGCAACGGCAGCGGCGCGCAGGTCTGGCAGGCGCAGTCCAACGGCACGCTGCGCAACCCGCAGTCGAACAAGTGCCTGGACGCCACTGACAACAGCTCCGCCGACGGCACCCGGTTGCAGATCTGGGACTGCTTCGCCGGCGCCAACCAGCGCTGGACGCTCCCGGCCTGACCCGCGCGGAGACGGCCCACCGGATCCCCGGTCGACGCTACGGCGTCAGCCGGGGATCCCCGCGTGTTCCCCGACCAGGGCGAGCATCTCCTGCACCGAGCCGGCCGGGTCGGTGACCGGGAACTGCACGGCGCGCACCACCGCCCTCGGGTCGACCAGCAGCGTCAGCCGCTTGAACCGGGTCACCCCACCCGCCCGGAACACCGGCAGCAGCAACCCGGCGCCCAGCCGGCCGTCCTCGTCGGACAACAGCGGAAACGGCAGTTCGGCGTACGCGGCGAAGTCGGCGAGCTGATCGGGCCGCTGGGTGCTGACGCCGTACACCCGCACCCCGGCGGCCAGGAAGTCCGGATGACGTTTGGCGTAGGTGGTCGACTCCAGGGTGCAGCCCCGGGCGCCGGGGATTTCAGCCCAGCCGGGCGGATAGCCGTGCGTGCCCGGCGCGTACGCCCCGGGGAACAGGTAGAGCACGGTCCACGTGCCCGTGGCGGCCAGCGCGACCGGCTGCCCGTCGGCGGCGGGCAGGACGACCTCGGGGACCCGCCGACCGACCAAATCGTGCACACGACGCGCCTCGGCAGAGCCGGCGTCGGCCGTCGCGGTCAGCGCTCCGTCACCCATGAGATGCCTCGTTCCCCACTCCTGAAGTGCGATCAGCACCGGCAGCAACCCCTCGCCTCGGGCGGTGAGCACGTAGTCGTAGCGCGGGGGATGTCGCGAATACGGTCGGCGCTCCAGCACGCCGTGCTCGACCAGGGCGGCGAGGCGTTCGGTCAGCGCCCGTCGGCTGACCCCCAGCTCGCGCTGGAGCGCGTCGAAGCGGGTCGTCCCGCCGGCGACGTCGCGAACGATGAGGAAGGTCCACCAGTCCCCCAGCACCCCGAGCGCCTGCGCGATGCCGCAGTCCGCATCGGCAAGATCCTCACGCCGCACCCGCTACCTCCATCGGTCCCGCCCCGACTATAGTCCGTTCCGGATTGGAACGCTGCGGTTCGGCGCGGACGCGTGGTCCGCCCGTCGCCCGCCGGTTTCCCTCATCGAACGCCACCGGGAGTCATAGCCTGGAACCGGGGAGCCCACCCGGACTCCCCGACCGGGAGGACCGACGTGGCAACGAACGAGGCGAGCCGGGCGGCGACACGCCGTCGCCGCCAACTGTGGGCCGGGGTCCTCGCCCTCGTCGGCCTGGTCCTGCTGATCATCGGTCTCACCGTCGCCGACGGCATCGCGGCCTGGATCGAGGTGGTGGTCGCGATCCTGCTGTTGGTGACCAGCTACGTCGTGCAGCACCTGGCCCGACGGGAGACCGTCTACCGCCACGACGAGCGACGCTGATCCCCGCCGCCGGCCGGGCGTACGCCTGATCGTCGGACGGTTGTGCCAGGCTGTCCGGCGTGGCACACCGACCCCCGATCCTGCTGATCGACGCACCCAGCCTCTACTTCCGGGCCTACTTCGGCATTCCGGAGTCCGCCGCCCGGGCCGAGGACGGCACCCCGGTCAACGCGGTGCGCGGCTTCCTCGACATGCTCGCCACCCTGATCCGTGGCCGCGGCGCCGACCGGATGGTCTGCGCACTGGACTACGACTGGCGCCCGTCCTGGCGGGTCGACCTGCTGCCGTCGTACAAGGCGCACCGGGTGGCCCCGCAGGGTGGCGAGGTCGTGCCGGACACCCTCTCCCCGCAGGTGCCGATGATCCTGGAGGTCCTCGCCGCAGTGGGCATCACCGCGATCGGCGCGACCGGCTACGAGGCGGACGACGTGCTCGGCACCCTCTCGGTGACCCAGCCCGGCCCGGTCGAGGTGGTCTCCGGCGACCGGGACCTGTTCCAACTCGTCGACGACGCCCGACCGGTCCGGCTGCTCTACGTCGGGCGCGGTGTCGCGAAACTCGACGACTGCGACGACGCCGCGGTCCGGGCCCGCTACGGCGTGCCGGCCGACCGGTACGCGGACTTCGCCGCGCTGCGCGGCGACCCCAGTGACGGGCTGCCCGGGGTGGCGGGCGTCGGCGAGAAGACCGCCGCCCGACTGATCGAGCGGTACGGCAGCATCGCCGGCATCCTGGCCGCGCTCGACGACTCCGACTCGTCCTTCGCACCGGGGCTACGCACCAAGCTGGCCGCGGCGCGCGACTACCTGGCCGTCGCGCCGACGGTGGTCCGGGTCGCCCTGGACGTGCCACTGCCGGAGCTGCCCACCGCGCTGCCGACCGCGCCGGCCGACCCGGACCGGCTGCTCGAGCTCGCCCAACGATGGAACCTGGCCGGCTCCGCCCGCCGCCTGGTGGACGCCCTCGCCGCCCGCCCCGGCGCCTGACCGCCCGGAGCGGCGCGGCCCCGGCTTATTTGATCTTGCGGGTGGACCGGACCACGATGCTCTCGTACTCCGGGTGCTTGACCAGCCAGTCGGCGAGGAACGGGCAGATCGGCACGACGGTCCGGCCCTTGCTCCGCGCGTCGTCCAGCACGGCCCGCGCCAGCGTCGACCCGACGCCCCTGCCCTCGTACGCCGGGTCGACCTCGGTGTGGGTGTAGGCGATGATCGAGCCGGTCAGCTGGTAGGTGACGAACCCGGCGACCGCACCCGCCTCGTCGCGCGCCTCGAAACGCTCCCGCTCCGGCGCGTCTGTCACGGTGAACTGCACCCGACCATCCAACCACCCGAGCCGGCGACGCTCAGCGCGAGGCCGGCCGGGGCGCGACCGTACGCGCATTGTCCCGGCCGAAACGGGAAACGCAACGCCGCCGGGCACACCGCGGGAGGGGACGCGCCACCATGACGAATCCATCGACGGACGGCGGCTTCGCCGTCGTGGAGATGTTCACGTCCCAGGGCTGCAACAGTTGCCCTCCGGCGGAGGAGCTGCTGAGCGAGATCGAACGCGACGCCCGGGAGCGGAGGCAGAACGTCTTCGCCCTCGGGTTCCACGTCGACTACTGGGACGATCTGGGCTGGCCCGACCAGTTCGCGGACGCGGCGTACACCACGCGGCAGGAGGCCTACGCGCGCGCGTTCGGCACCGGAGGCCTGTACACCCCGCAGATGGTCGTCAACGGCACCGTCGAGTTCGTCGGCTCCGATCGCCGACGGGCGGCCGGCGCGATCATGTCCGCCATGGCATCGAGGGCCACCACCCCACTCGCGCTCTCCGTTGCCAACCTCGGCGCGAGCCGGGTGATGCTGGACTACCGGACCGAGCGGCCGCCGGAGCGAGCGGTGCTGAACGTGGCGATCGTGGAACGGGGCCTGGACAGCGAGATCGCCCGAGGGGAGAACGCCGGGCGGACGCTCCGGCAGGACAACGTGGTGCGCGCCTTCAGGTCGGTGGCAATGCAGGCCGAGCCGGGGCAGGTGGAGCTGGCCACGCCACCCGATCTCGACCCGTACAGCGCCAGCGTGGTCGGCTATGTCCAGGAGGACGGCAACCGCGCCATCGTCGGCGCCACCGCCGTCGGGCTGTCCACCGCGTAATCTCGACCCATGCGGATGGCGCGTGGTGCGAGGGGGCTCGGTGGCTGACGCGGACGACGTACGCCGGGTGGCGACGGCCCTGCCACACACCGTGGAGATCCCCAGTGACGGCTTCGACTTCCGGGTCGCCGACAAGGGGTTCGTCTGGTCCTATCCCGAGCGGATACCGGGCAAGCCACGGGTGATCCGGCTCGACATCGCGGTGCTGTACGTCGGCGACGAGGCCGAGAAGCAGGCTCTCCTGCTCGGCGAGCCCGAGGTCTTCTTCACCACGCCCAGCTACGACGGCCTGCCCCTGGTGCTGCTGCGCCTGGCGGCGGTCGACCTCGATCGGCTGACCGAGCTGGTGACCGACGCGTGGCGGATGCGCGTGCCGGACGCGTTGCTGGGCGACCGGGCGGGCGCCGGCAAATAGCGACATCAGCACGCAACCGGTTGGACACATTGACGGGGATCTCGGTACTCCACTACCGTGGCCGAGAGAGCGCTCTCTCACCTGACGTTCCCCCCAATTCAGACGCATCGCGTCGGACCCGGCAAGGCCGCACCCGGCGCGCGCGATGGAGGCACCATGAAACCTCCCGTCCCCCACCGCCGATGGGCCCTGGCCGCCGCCACCGCCCTGGCCCTGGTCGTCGGCGGCCTCACCATCCCCGTCTCCCGCGCGGCCGAAGCCGCACCCGTCGGCGCCGGCAGCTACACCACCACCCCGGTCGGCCCGCTCCCCAGCGGCTGCGGCTCGATGTCCAGCAACCCCCGGCAGTTCGCCACCGCCAACGCGCCCGCCGGGCCGATCCCCACCAACGACTGGTGGTCCTCGCTGCTGTGGAAGCGCACCGACTGCTCCTTCAGCGAGCCCCTGCACGCCCACCCGATCTCGTACGACACCTTCACCGACGGGCTCGGCTTCTCCGCCAACTCCACGCCCGCCATCAGCGGCACCGCTACCGGCGTCGGCGAATACCACTACCCGTACGTGCAGGACATCCGGGTCGGCGTGGCCGGGCTCGGCGCACCCCAGGTCAGGGTCGACGGTTGGACCGACTGGACGGTCAGCCCGCACTGGAGCGACGGCACCCGCACCATGCGCGCGACCATCGGTCACGGCCTGCCCTTCGCGTACTTCCAGACCACCGGCGGGAACGCGCAGATCAGCACCGCCGGCACCCCGGACGTCTGGTCCAACAGCGGGGCCACCATCGGCTTCCGGGTCAACGGCCACGACTACGTCGGGTTCGCGCCCAGCGGCGCCAGCTGGAGCGTGGCATCCGGCCGGATCTCGTCCACCCTGGCCGGTCGCGGCTACTTCTCGGTCGCCCTCCTGCCGCCGACGTCGAGCACCACCGAGCGCGCCAGCCTGGCCGCGACCTACGGCCAGTACGCGCACGCCCACGTGACCGGCACCCAGGTGTCGTACGCCTACAACCCGGCGACCAGTGGCCTGACCACCACGTACGCGTTCACCACGACCGCCCGGGAGGGCACCGCCACGCAGACCGTGGTCAGCCTCTACCCGCACCAGTGGAAGTCGTTGAGCGGATCCACCGCGATCACCCCGACCTACCCGTCGGCGCGCGGCCGGATGAAGGTGCTCACCGGCGTCAACCAGTTCCGCACCGCGATGAAGTTCCAGGGCATCCTGCCGGAGTTGCCGGCCGTCGGTGACGGCAGCGGTGGTGACCTGGCGACGCTCACCGGGCACCTGGCCGCCACCCGCGCCAACCCGATGGACCAACGCGGCAACGACACCTACTGGACCGGCAAGGGGCTCGGCCGGGCCGCGCGGATCGCCGAGATCGCCGACCAGGTGAACGACACCACCACGCGCGACAGCGCGCTGAACGCGATCCGCAGCACCCTCACCGACTGGTTCACCGCCTCCAGTGGGAAGACCAGCCGGGTCTTCTACTACGACAACAACTGGGGCACCCTGATCGGCTACCCGGCCTCGTACGGGTCCGACCAGGAACTCAACGACCACCACTTCCACTACGGCTACTACATCGCCGCCGCCGCGACGCTGGCGAAGTTCGACCCGACCTGGGCGGCCACCAGCCGCTATGGCGGGATGGTCGACCTGCTGATTCGCGACGCCAACAACTACCGCCGCGACGACACCCGCTTCCCGTACCTGCGGGACTTCGACATCTACGCCGGCCACGACTGGGCGTCCGGGCACGGCTCCTTCGGCTCCGGCAACAACCAGGAGTCCTCGTCGGAGGGAATGAACTTCGCGAGCGCCCTGATCCAGTGGGGGCAGGCCACCGGCGACACCGCCGTCCGCGACGCGGGCGTCTTCCTCTACACCACACAGGCCGCGGCCATCCAGGAGTACTGGTTCGACGCCAGCGACCAGAACTTCCCCACCGCCTTCGGGCACTCGACGGTCGGCATGGTCTGGGGCGACGGGGGCGCGTACGCCACCTGGTTCAGCGGCGAGCCGGAGATGATCCAGGGCATCAACCTGCTCCCGGTCACCGGCGGACACCTCTACCTGGGCAACAACCCCGCCTACGTGCGGACCAACTACGCCGAACTCGTCCGCAACAACGGTGGACCGCCGACGGTGTGGCAGGACATCCTCTGGCAGTTCCAGGCCCTCGGGGACGCCGACGCGGCGCTGGCGAACCTGCGCGCCAACCCCGGCTACACCCCGGAGGAGGGAGAGAGCCGGGCCCACACGTTCCACTGGATCCGCAACCTCGCCGCCCTCGGCACCGTCGACACCACGGTGACCGGCAACCACCCGCTGTCGGCGGTCTTCTCCCGCAACGGGGCCCGCACCTACGTGGCGTCGAACCCGACGGCCACGCCCATCACGGTGACGTTCTCCAACGGCACCACCCTCTCCGTGGGCGCCGGCAAGACGGCCACCACCGGGGCGTACACCTGGAGCGGGGGCAACGCGGCCGGCGGCGTACCCCCGACGACGCCGACGGACCCCCCACCCACGACCACCCCGCCGCCGACCCCGGGCGGGCCGACGCGGTATTTGCTGCCCGGTGGCGGGTTGGGCCCCGCCGGTAGCGCGGCCACGACGACGGTCGCGGCGGCCAACGGAAACCACGACGGTACGCCCACCAACGCCCAGGTCTTCACGGCGACCGGCCTCAACCTCGCCTACTCCGGCGGGCAGACCGCGTTCGACCTGTTCGTGGACGCCGGGTCGGCGGTCGGCAACGGCGTGCAGGTGCGGATCTCCTACGACCTCACCGGCAACGGCAGCTGGGATCGGGTGGAGACACTGCGCTACTTCGCCACCGATCCGGTCCCCGGCTACGAGCACTACACGCAGAACGCCGGCCTGTCCTCGGCCACCGGCACGTTGGGCGCGCTGAGCAACGGCACGGTCCGGGTGGAGGTCTGGTCGGCGATCGGCAACAACCCGAGCACGGTGGGCATCGGCAACCAGTCGGTGCTGCGGCTTCCGTACTCCTGATCATTCCGTTCGTCGCGCTGTCGGCCGGTGGGCAGGGACCAGGAACGGTCCCGCGCACCGGCCGACGTGTGCGATCAGCCGGTCACGGTCAGGACGCGGTGCAGGTAGGCGTCATGCCGGCCCCACTGCCGTTGCCCTGGAAGCCGAACTCGGTGACCTGGCCGGCGCCGAGTCGACCGTTGTAGTCCACGTTGGCGAACCGCACCGTGCCGGTGGAGCCACTGGCCGTCGCGCTCCAGGTGTTGGTGACACTCGCACCGCTCGGAAGGGTGAGGCTGACGTTCCAGCCGCTGGTACCGGCGGAGCCGGCGGTCACCTTCACGGTGGCCACGAACCCACCGGTCCACGAGTTCAGTGACACCGATGCCGAGCAACCGGCAGTCCCCGGCGGCGGGGTGGTGGGCGGCAGGGTGGTGGGCGGGGGCGTCGTCGGCGGCGGGGTGGTCGGGATACCCGTGCCGGCGTTGAGGGCGTTCAGGACACTGGTGTACGCGGCCTTCTTGTTGCCGTTGCAGTCGAACAGCAGAGCGTTGTCGGAACCCCGCCACGAGTCGCAGTCCCGCACACCCCAGGTGGTGATGCCCGTGCAGCGCGACACGGCCAGGCAGGCGCGGGTGACGGCACCGAAGATGGTGGCCTGGTTGCCGCCGGTCATCACGTCCAGCTCGGTAATCTGCACATCCACACCAAGATCAGCGAAACGCTGCAGGTTCGCCTGGTAGTCACCCGCCAACGAGGTACCCAGGTGCGACTGGAACCCCACACAGTCAATCGGCACCCCACGGGACCTGAAGTCCCGCACCATGTTGTAGATACCGGTCGACTTCGCGTTGATCCCATCGGTGTTGTAGTCGTTATAACACAACTTCGCACCCGGATCCGCCGCCCGCGCCGCCCGGAACGCCGCCTCGATCCAATCATTGCCGGTACGCTGCAGGTTCGAATCACGCCGCCCACCGGAACCACCATCGGCGAACGCCTCGTTCACCACATCCCACGAATGAATCTTCCCCCGAAAATGCGTCGCCACCTGCGTAACGTGATTGATCGCCGCGTTACGCAACGCGCTACCCGACATGCCCTGCGCCCAACCCGGCTGCTGCGCGTGCCACAACAACGCGTGACCCCGCACACTCATCCCATTGGCCTGCGCGTGACTGACCAAACGATCACCACCGGTATAGCTGAACCGACCCTGCTGCGGCTCGGTGGCATCCCACTTCATCTCGTTCTCGGCCACAACACTGTTGAACTCACGGTTCAAAATCGTCGTGTACGCACTGGTGGACAACTTGCCCGTCGCGACAGCCGCGCCGAAGTAACGGCCCTTCTCGGCCGCCGAAGCCCCGAGGGTCGTGCCGGCGCTGGCCGTGGAGGTCAGCGCCACCGTCATACCGGCGGCGAGAACGCCGGTGACTGCGATGGTCACCGCCGCTCGCAAGGCTCTCTTGTGATTCATGCGGATTCCTTCTCTGTGGTCGTGCAGCGATGGAGGCGCAGCGCCCGGATCTGCTGTTGCGACAGGGAAGACGGCAGCAGCGGTCGCCGTCGCGGCAGCAGTGCGGGGAGTCCCGAACCGACGTCCGGCATGCCCTGGGCGGACGTCGCGTTCCGAGGGGCCACAGCAGGTTCGCCCGGTGAACCACAGGTGCGGCCGCCCTCAACCATCGACTGTGAGCGATAACATGCCGTTCGTCAAGTCGTAACCAATCGGGCCGAGCCCGGGTCGCTCCGACGGGGCGTCGGCGTGCTGCCGGAGCCGGCCGAGGACGGCTCCGGCAGCGCCCGTCACTGGAACGAGACGTCGTCGACGAGGAAACTGTCGGTGCCCTGCGCCGTCTCCACATAGAAGGTGGCACTGGACAGCGTGCCGCTCCACGACACGGTCGTCGTGCCAGTGAGCAGGGTCCAGCCGTTGACGTTCACCCCCACCGCCGGGGTCAGCTGGAGGTAGCTCGTCGTGCCGCCCGCGGTCAGCGACAGCGTCGCCTTCGCCGACGGGGTGCCGCTCTGTGCGCGTACCCAGACGTTTGTGGTGTAGCTCTTGCCGTTGGTGAGCTTGGCGGTCACGTCCTGACCGGGGCCGTTCCACGCGCCGGTCCGGCCGGTGATCGACAGCGACCCGCTGCCGCCGTGCGCGACGGTGGTGTTCCGGGTGAGCGTTCCGCTGCCGTGCACACCCCAGCCCGTCGTGCCGTTCTCCACGTCGCCGTTGGTGAGCAGGTTGGCACTGCCGGCGGCGCCACTGAACTGCCACCAGTTGATGTTGAACAGGTTGCCGCTACCGCCGGCGAAGCGCAGGTACAGATCGTGAGTGCCGGTCGCCCCGCTCACCGCGCAGGTGCTGGTGCTCCAGGTCTGCCAACCGCCGGTGCCACCCACCGTGCAGGTGCCCACGATCGGGCCGCTGGCGCTGTCGAGGCGTACCTCGATCCGGCCGCCGCTGGTGGCCGACGCGACCCGGGCGCTGAACGAGGTCGCACCCGCCCCGAACGCGACACCCTTGACCTTGATGTAGTCGCCGTTCTCGATCCAACCGACGTTCATCCCGCCCTCGCTGGACGCCTCGGTCTCGATCCCCGAGCCCCAGGCGATCGTCTCGGCCTCCTGCCGCACGTACGGGTTCAGCGTGCCCACCTGCGGGGCTCCCGTGGTGGTCATGTTGATCGTCGGGAACGTGCCGTTGGAGTTGTAGGTGAACTTCTCCACCGCTACCGAACGGGTGTAACCACCACCACCGGGCAACGCCCCGTTGTGATAGAAGAAATACGAACCGCCCTGGAAATCGATGACACCCGCGTGATTGGTGAAACTACTGCCCTGTCGCGGCATGATCGTGCCCCGATACGTCCACGGCCCGGTCGGCCCGGTCGCCGTGGAATAGGCGATGAACTCCGAGCAGCACTCCGCCGCGAACACGTTGTAGTACAACCCGTTGCGCTTGAACACCCACGGCCCCTCCTCATACAGCGTCGGCCGACTCGCGTTACCACTACGGGTACCGAAGCCCGCCGTCGTGAGCGGGATGCGCGTCGCGCTGCCGGAGAACGAAATCATGTCCGGGTTCAACTTCACGTACCACAGACCCGGGTTACCCCAGTACAGATACGCCTGCCCGTCATCATCGATGAACGCGTGCGGGTCGATCTCGTTGTTGCCGACCAGAGGCCGACCGAGCGCGTCGCGGAACGGCCCGGTCGGGCTGTCCGCCACCCCGACACCGATGACCATCTGCCCGTTGGAGCGCTGGCGCACCGGCACGTACCAGTAGAATTTGCCGTTACGCGCCACGACCTGCCCGGCCCACGCGTTGGCGTCCGCCCACGCGAAGGTCGCCAGGTTCATCGGCGAGCCGTGGTCGGTCCAGTTCACCATGTCCGCAGACGAGAACACCCGCCATTCACGCATGGTGAAATAGGTGGACCCGTCCTCGTCATGTCCGGTGTAGAGGTACACCCGTCCGTTGTGCACCATTGGCGCCGGGTCCGCGGTGTAGATGTTCTGCACGATGGGGTTGTCGGCCTTGGCCGTGCCCGGAATAAGTGCCAGGACGCAGGCCACGCTCGCCAGCCAGGCGATGGCGCGTCGGGCCCGGCGGACGGCCCGGGTTGTGGTTGGATCTTTCACCTTCACGATTACTCCCACAGAGAGTGTGCGGTGCGCGATGCCTGACTCGGCGAGGCACCGCTGCCCTGTTAGCGCTAACAGCTGTTTCTCAATGCCCCTTTCTCCCATTTGACTCGGATTTTGGCGAGGCGCGGGATGACGGTCGTAACCACATCGCAGCATTGACGTATTGACGTTGACATCGAAGATTTACGATGCACCGTACTGAGCGACCGCATGGGCGTCAATGGAGGAAAAATCGTCGGCGACCGTCACGCACGGTCACGGTCGAGTGATCGTGAGCCCGGCGGGTGTCCGTTTTGGACCGTAGCCGCCCCCGAGCCGACGAGCCTCCGGGCCGGGGTGTCGCGGGATGGATCAGCGAGATGCCTCGGGGGTTGCGGGCGTGTTAACGACCAACTATGTTAGCGATCACATCGATGCGCCGCGATAAGCGCCAGGGATGGGCACCCGGCGACCGCGTCCCACCACCCACACCGCATGTCGTCGGCCCTTTTCGGCTGACGACCCCGCCGCCATCGATGGCGGCCCCGACGTACCCGGCCACCTGGAGGTTTCCCATGCCACCCCCGCCCCTCAGCCGCCGTCACCTGCTTCAGGCAGCCGGAGCCACCGTGGTGCTCTCCGCGACCGGCGCCGCCGTCACCCCGGGGAGCGCGTCCGCAGCCGTCGTGCCTCCGGCCCGGCCGGACATCGGCGTCTCGGCGTACCCATTCGACCCCGGTCAGGTACGGCTGACCGCCGGCCGATGGATGGACAACCAGACCCGAACGCTCAACTACCTGCGGTTCGTCGACGTCGACCGGATGCTCTACAACTTCCGCGCCAACCACCGGCTGTCCACCAACGGCGCCGCCACCAACGGCGGTTGGGACGCGCCGAACTTCCCGTTCCGGACGCACATGCAGGGACACTTCCTGACCGCCTGGGCGTACGCGTACGCGGTGCTGGGCGACACCACGTGCCGGGACAAGGCGAACTACATGGTGGCCGAGTTGGCCAAGTGCCAGGCCAACAACTCCGCGGCCGGGTTCGGCGCGGGATACCTCTCCGGCTTCCCGGAGTCCGACTTCACCGCCCTCGAAGCACGGACGCTGTCCAACGGCAACGTGCCCTACTACTGCATCCACAAGACCCTCGCCGGGCTGCTCGACGTCTGGCGCTACACCGGAAACACCCAGGCCCGTACGGTCCTGCTGGCCCTCGCCGGCTGGGTCGACACCCGGACGAGCAGACTGACCTCCAGCCAGATGCAGTCGATGCTGGGCACCGAGTTCGGTGGCATGAACGACGTGCTCACCGACATCTACCAGCAGACCGGCGACAGCCGGTGGCTCACCACCGCCCAGCGGTTCGACCACGCCGCCGTCTTCAACCCCCTGGCGAACAACCAGGACCAGCTCTCCGGGCTGCACGCCAACACGCAGGTGCCCAAGTGGATCGGCGCGGCCCGGGAGTTCAAGGCCACCGGCACCACCCGCTACCGGGACATCGCCAGCAACGCGTGGAACATGACCGTCAACGCGCACACCTACGTCATCGGCGGCAACAGCCAAGCGGAGCACTTCCGGGCCCCCAACGCGATCGCCGGGTACCTCAGCAACGACACCTGCGAGCAGTGCAACACGTACAACATGCTCAAACTGACCCGGGAGTTGTGGCTGCTCGACCCGAACCGGACCGACTACTTCGACTTCTACGAGCGGGCGCTCATCAACCACCTGATCGGTGGGCAGAATCCGGCCGACAGCCACGGTCACATCACCTACTTCACCCCGCTGCGCCCGGGCGGGCGTCGGGGTGTGGGCCCGGCCTGGGGCGGCGGCACCTGGAGCACCGACTACAACTCGTTCTGGTGCTGCCAGGGCACCGGCCTGGAGATCAACACGAGGTTGATGGAGTCCATCTACTTCTACAACGGGACCACGTTGACCGTGAACCTGTTCACGCCGTCGGTGCTGACCTGGTCGCAGCGCGGCATCACGGTCACCCAGAGCACCAGCTACCCGGTCAGCGACACCAGCACCCTGACCCTGTCCGGGTCGATGAGTGGCTCGTGGAGCATCCGGGTACGGATCCCGGCCTGGACCAGCGGCGCGACGATCGCCGTCAACGGCACGGTGCAGAACGTCGCCACCACACCGGGCAGCTACGCCACGGTCACCCGCACCTGGGCCGCCGGGGACACCATCACCGTGCGGCTGCCGATGCAGGTCGTCATGCGGGCCGCCAACGACAACAGCTCGGTGGCCGCCGTCACGTACGGCCCGACAGTGCTGGCCGGCAACTACGGCAACACCACGCTGAGCGCCCTGCCGGCCCTCACCGTCTCCTCGATCACGCGGACCAGCACCAGCTCACTCGCGTTCACCGCCAGCGCCAACGGGTCCACGGTGAACCTCACCCCCTTCCAGGACGCGCACGGCTTCAACTACACCGTCTACTGGAGCACCAGCGGGGGCGGCAACACCGGCGGCAGCTACCGCCTGGTCAACGTCGGCACCGGCCTGGTCCTCGGCATCCAGAACATGTCCACCGCCGATGGTGGGCTGGCCGTGCAGTGGGGCGACAGCGGCACCGCGGACCACAACTGGGTGCTGGTGACCGACGGCAACGCGGTGCGGTTCCGTAACGTCAACAGCGGCAAGGTCCTCGGGGTGGAGAACATGTCCACTGCGGACAACGCCCGGGTCCTGCAATGGGCCGACAACGGCACGGCCGACCACCGGTGGATCCTGGTGGACAACGGCGACGGGACCTACAAGATCCGCAACGTCAACAGCAACAAGCTGCTCGGGATTCTGAACGGGTCGACCGCCTGGGGCGCGCAGGCCGTACAGGATTCGGACAACGGCAGCGCGGACAACCGGTGGCGGCTGGTCCGCAACGCCTGACCTCCGCCCCGACCGACGGGCTCACCGGCGCGGCCACCCGAAGGCCGCGCCGGTGACGCCGAGCGGACGCACGGCAGCGGTCGTACAGTGGGGAGGGTCCTGGCCCCAGTGAACGTGGCGGACGCGCCGGCTCGTGCCGCTTCCGCCCGGAAGGAGCACAGTGAACCGCCCCCTCCGCACCGCGCTCGTCGGCGCGTTGACCACCGCCCTGCTGACCTCCGTCGCCGTCGCGCCCGCGCAGGCGCACCCCGGTGGGCGACCGCCGACCGTCCTCGCCCTCCCCGACGGATTCCAGCCCGAGGGCATCGCCACCGCCGGCCGGTACGCCTACTTCGGCTCCCGCGCGACCGGCGCCATCCAGCGCGTCGACCTGATCACCGGCCGGGGCACCACGATCGGCGCGGCCACCGGCACCCCGTCGCTCGGTCTCAAGGTCGACCCACGCGGCCGGCTCTTCGTCTCCGGCGGCACGGCTGGCGACGCTCGGGTGCTCGACACCCGCACCGGCGAGGTGCTGGCCCGCTACCAGTTCGCCACCGCCCCGACCTTCGTCAACGACGTCGTCCTGACCCGCGACGCCGCGTACTTCACCGACTCGAACCGGCCGGTGCTCTACCGGCTGCCGCTGGGTCGCGGTGGGGCACTGCCGCCCGCCGACGCCTTCACCACGATCACACTGACCGGCGCGTACCAGCAGGTCGGCACCGGCGTGAACCTCAACGGCATCGCCACCACACCGGACGGCCGGGCGCTGATCGTCGTCCAGTCCAACACCGGCACGTTGTACCGGGTCGACCCGGCGACCGGCGCGAGCACCGTCGTGGACGTGCCCGGCCACACCTTCGCCAACGGCGACGGGTTGCTGCTGCTCGGCCGCACCCTCTACGTCGTGCAGAACCGCCTCAACCAGATCGCGGTGGTCCGGCTGAACCACGCCGGCACCGCCGGCACGCTCACCACCACCCTCACCGACGCGAACTTCGACGTTCCCACCACCGTCGCGAAGGCGTTGGGCCGGCTCTATCTGCCCAATGCCCGCTTCACCACGCCACCGACCCCCACCACGGCGTACACGGCCGTCGCGGTCCGCGCCCACTGACCGCTCCGAGGGGGTACCCGCTACCCGGGTGCCCCCTCGAACCGCCGCTGCGGGCCGAGGGGTCGTCGGCCGCCGGTAGGATCACAGGCACCTCGGCGATGACGTTCGCCTCGTGCACCCGGAGTCCGTGTGGCCGCCCGTTCGCTTCGATTCCTGCGCCGGACTCTGGCCGTCTGCTGCCTGGTCGCCGCCGGTGCGCTGCCAGCGACGCCGACGGTGGCCGTCCCCACCGAAGGCGCGGACCCCACCGTTCTGCGGATGCTCCAGATGAACCTCTGCAACAGTGGCCGGGCCGGCTGCTACACCGGCCGGGCGATGGCCAAGGCCGCCGAGGTGATCACCGTCGAGGCACCCGACCTGGTCACCCTCAACGAGATCTGCGCGGACGACCTTCCCGTCCTGCGCGGCGTCTTCGAGACCGTCCACCCTGGCCGGACCGTCGTGGCCGCGTTCCAGGCCGCCGGCGACCGCCCGAGCGGCAACGACACCCGGTGCCGCAACGGCCAGCGCTTCGGCGTCGGGGTGCTGACCCACATGCGGACGCCGAACGCCCCGCACACCGTGTACCGCGGCATCCACCCGACCCAGGACCTCGCCGACCCCGAGGAACGAGCCTGGCTCTGCGTCGACGTCCACGGCGCGCTGCTCGCCTGCACCACACACCTGTCCGCCACCGGCGACCGCGTCGCGCTCACCCAGTGCGACCACCTGCTCGACACGATCCTGCCGACGATCAGCCGCGCCGCGGGCGACCAGCCCGTCGTGCTCGGTGGCGACCTCAACCTGCTCGCCGGCCACGACCCCGACGTGCGCTCCTGTACGCCGCCGGGCCATCAACGGGTCAGCGACGGCCGACTCCAACACATCGTGGCGACCGCCGACATCACGCTCTGCTGCCGGCGGCTGGTGCCCATGCAGGGGGTGACCGACCACGCCGGCCTGCTGACCACCCTCGTCGTCGACCGGGGACGAGCCGGCCGGCCGCCGACCTGACCCGCATCCGCGCCGCGTACGGACGAGCCGGGCCGGTCGCACGGCGTCAGCGCGGCGGCGTGTCCCGGCGCGACGGGAACGGGGTGCCCGGCTGGCCGAGGGTGGACCGGGCGCGCAACCCGACCGGGTCGGGAGCAGCGGTGGGCGGCGCGGCTGCCGGTTCGGATTCCCGTCGACCGTCCAGGTACGCGGTGGCGGCCCGGTCGTCGTCGGTCGGGGCGGCGAGCAGGGCGTAGAGCAGACCGACCACCCCGAAGACCACTGCCAGCACGATCGGCACCAGCAGCGTGCTCACCCCGGCGCCGGTGATCTCACCGCTGCGGTCGTGGCGGTGCACCGACAGGGCGCTCATGCCGGTGAAGTGCATCCCGTTGACGGCGACACCCATGACCAGCGCGGAGGCGAAGATCGCCAACCCCCGCCGGACGGTCATCGCGAGCCACAGCGCGACGGTGGACGCCACCACGGCGATGACCACCGAGAGCACGACCCGGGCGGTGTCGTAGTCGAGGCTGCCGTTGAGCCGCATGGCGGCCATCCCGGTGTAGTGCATGGCGGCCACACCAGCGCCGGTGAAGACGCCGCCGGCGATCAGTCGTACCGGATTCAGCCGGCCGGTGCCCACGATGGCCAGGCCGATGCCGACCGCCACCACGGCGATGGCCGTGCTGGCCGCGGTCAGCGGTACGTCGTAGCGGATCCGGGTGTTCTCGACGGCGAAGCCGAGCATGGCCATGAAGTGCATCGCCCAGATGGCGGTGCCGCCCAGCGCCCAGGCTGACAGCAGCCCCCACCAGGCCCGCTGGCCGCTCGTCTTCGCCGTACGAATGCGCTCGGCGCAGACCAGACCGAGGATCGAACCGAGCACCGACAACGCGTAGCTCAGCGCGGGCGTGATCCACCCGTACTCAAAGTGATTGATCTCCGCCACGGCGGCCTTCTCCCCATTCGTCACCGGCGCGTCAACAAGACGCCTCGGCAATGATCAGGGGTGCTTTGATCAGGCGCAACAGTGCCCCCCGGGCCATCCGGGGGGTGCGGTTGCGGTGACCGTGCGCTGCGTCGATTCGACGACAATAACTACCGAACGTGACTATCAGGCCGACGTGTGGTACGCGAGGACGCCCCGATTGACCGCCGCGATCGCCTGTCGGGCGGTGGAGCGCAGCTCCGGTGCGGCGCCGCCGGAGTCGGCAATCTGACCGAGCAGGTCGACGACCTGTCGGGCCCACCGGACGAAGTCACCGGCGGGCATCTCACCGTCGATCTCGTGACCGCTGCCGAGCACCTTGGCCAGCGCCTCGCCCCGGGCCCACCGGTAGACGGGCCAGGCAAAGCCGAGATCCGGCTCCCGGGTCGCGGTCAACCCCCGCGCCGCCTCGTCGGCCTCGATCTCCCCCCACAGTTTCAGCGTCTCGTCCACCGCGTCGGCCACCGGCCCGCGCGGCAGCGACGCCCGCTCGTCGACGTCGCGGCGCGCCTCGAACACCACCACGGACACCGCGGCGGCCAACTCGGCCGGGGACAGCCCGTTCCACACCCCCCGGCGCAGGCACTCGGCGACCAGCAGGTCCGCCTCGGTCCAGATCCGGCCGAGCATCCGACCGGCATCGGTCACCGCGCCATCCCGACCGAGGTAGCCGCGGTCGGTCAGCAGGGCGACGATCCGGTCGAACGTGCGGGCGAGCGACCCGGTGCGCCCACTGACCCGCTCGCGCAGCTCCTCGGTGTCGCGCTCCAGCCGCCGACGCCGCTCCGCCCAGCGGGCATGGTCCTCCCGTTCGGGGCAGGCGTGGCAGGGGTGGTTGCGCAGCTCGGTGCGGAGCTGGGTGATCCGGTGGTCCTCGCCGGTCACCTGCCGGGAACGCCCCCCGCGCCGGCCGCCGTGCCGGTCCAGGCCGGTGCCGCTGACCTCGGCGGCGAGATCCCGTCGGGCGGCCGGCGACCGGTGGTTGAAGTGCTTGGGCACCCGGATCCGCGCCAGCACCTCGGCCGGGGTGGTGAAGTCGCCGGGGCTGACCCGCCCGGCCCAACGGTCCTGGGTGAGCACCAGCGGCCGAGGCTCACCGAACCCGCCGGTCGCCGGATCCAGCACGACGGCCAGCCCGGCCCGCCGGCCCGACGGCACCCGGATCACGTCGCCGACGCGCAGCCGCTCCAACGAGGCCACCGCGGCGGCCTTGCGCTGGGTCTGCCCCTGCCGGGCGATCGCCTTCTCCCGGTCGGCGATCGCCACCCGCAGCGCGAAGTACTCGTCGAAGTCGCCGTGGTGGCAGGCGGCCTCCGCGCCGTACGCCTCGATGGTCTCGGTGTTGCGCTGCACCTGCCGGGCCAGGCCGACCACCGAGCGGTCCGCCTGGAACTGGGCGAACGACGACTCCAGCAGAGCCCGGGCCGGCTCCGCGCCGACCGTGCCGACCAGGTTCACCGCCATGTTGTACGACGGCCGGAAACTGGAGCGCAGCGGGTAGGTGCGGGTGGACGCGAGCCCGGCCACGTGCCGTGGGTCGGTCTCCGGGGACCACACCACGACGGCGTGCCCCTCCACGTCGATGCCCCGGCGGCCGGCGCGCCCGGTGAGCTGCGTGTACTCCCCCGGGGTCAGGTCGACGTGCGCCTCGCCGTTGTACTTGACCAGCCGTTCCAGGACGACGCAGCGAGCCGGCATGTTGATGCCCAGCGCCAGGGTCTCGGTGGCGAAGACCGCCTTGACCAGGCCCCGGACGAACAACTCCTCGACGACTTCCTTGAACACCGGCAGCATGCCGGCGTGGTGGGCCGCCAGGCCGCGCTCCAGGCCGTCGAGCCACTCCCAGTAGCCCAGGACCGACAGATCCTCACCGGGGATGGCGGTGACCCGGGACTCGACCACCCGGCGGATCTCGGCCCGCTCGTCGGGCGAGGTGAGCCGCAACCCGGCGGCCAGACACTGCTGCACCGCGGCGGCGCAACCGGCCCGACTGAAAATGAACAGGATCGCCGGCAGCAGACCCTCCCGGTCCAGCCGGTCGACGATGTCCGGGCGCAGCGGGCCACGCCAGCGCGGGCCACGCCGTCCGGCGCCCGGCCCCGCGCTGCGCCCCTCACCCAACTCCAACCGCCGCGCGGTCTCCCGGGTGTAGCGCAGCAGCTCCGGGTGCACGTCGTGCTTACGGGCGGCGTCGGCGTCGTGGAACAGGTCGAACATCCGCTTGCCGACCAGCATGTGCTGCCACAACGGCACCGGCCGGTGCTCGCTGACCACCACGGCGGTCTCGCCGCGCACGGTGACCAGCCAGTCGGCGAACTCCTCGGCGTTGGAGACGGTCGCCGACAACGAGATCAGGGTCACCGAGGCGGGCAGGTGGATGATCACCTCTTCCCACACCCCACCCCGGAACCGGTCGGCCAGGTAGTGCACCTCGTCCATCACCACGTACGCGAGGCCCTGCAGGGTGCTGGAGCCCGCGTAGAGCATGTTGCGCAGCACCTCGGTGGTCATCACCACCACCGGCGCGTCGCCGTTGATCGCGTTGTCGCCGGTCAGCAGGCCGACCTGCTCGGCGCCGTACCGGGCGACCAGGTCGTGGTACTTCTGGTTCGACAACGCCTTGATCGGCGTGGTGTAGAAGCACTTGCGCCGGGTCGGTGGCGTCGCCGGGTCGCCGGCGGCCGCCGGGTCGCCGGGGCGCCCGCGCAACGCCAGGTGTACGGCGAACTCCCCGACCACCGTCTTACCGGCGCCGGTGGGAGCGCAGACCAGCACACCGCTGCCCCGCTCCAGCGACTGACACGCCTCACGCTGGAAGTCGTCGAGGTCGAACCCCAGTTCGAGGGCGAACTCGTCCAACGCCGGAAACTGTGCGGCTTGTGCGGCCTGGCGGCGCGCCGCTGCGTACCGCTCGGCGGGGCTCGACATGGCTCCAAGATTAGTGCGTGCCGGGACACGTCACCCCACAAGGCCGTCCGGAGGCGCCGTCCGGGGCGGTCGGTAGGGTGCACGGCGTGCCGGACCATGCCGAACCGCCCCAGACCAGTCCGCCGGGCAGCGCCGAGCGCCGGGCGTCCCGACGCCCCGTCAAGGCGGTGCTCTTCGACTTCCACGGCACCCTGGCCCAGGTGGAGGACCCCCGGCTGTGGGTGCTGAAGGCCGCCGCGGCGTGCGGCGTCACCCTGGACCCGGTCCGCGCCACCTCGCTGGCCGACCGACTGCTGACCGCCGGGCGCGCCGGCGGGCCGCTGCCGGCGCGGGTGCCGCCCCGACTGGCCGAACTCTGGGCCGACCGGGACCTCTACCAGCACGCCCACCGGGGCGCGTACACCGGATTGGCCGAGACCGTCGACGCCGGCATCGACGGCTTCGCCGAGGCGCTCTACGAGCGGTTGCTGATCGCCGAGGGCTGGCTCCCGTACGCCGACACCGCCCCCACCCTGACCGCGCTGCGCGACGCCGGGGTGCCGGTGGCCGTGGTCAGCAACATCGGCTTCGACCTGCGGCCACACTTCGACGCCTGGGGTCTGACCGACCTGGTCGGCGCGTTCGTGCTCTCCTACGAGGTGGGGCGCTGCAAACCCGACCCGGCGATCTTCTGGCGGGCCTGCGGGATGCTGGGCGTCGACCCGGAGCAGACGCTGATGGTCGGCGACACTCCGGCGGACGCGGGCGCGGTGGCCGCCGGCTGCTCGGTGCTGGTGCTCCCGGCGGCCGAGCCGGGTCGGGAGAACGGGCTCGGCGCGGTGCTCGACCTCGCCCTGCCGGGCTGAGCGGCCCGATCCGTGCCGTCAGTCGGGAATGTGGATCACCGGTAGCTCGCCGTCGCCGTAGCGGTCCTCTGCGGTGAGGATCGAGGCGTCGTGTTCGAGGACGGCGAGGGCTGTGCTGGCCAGATCGGCACGGCCCGTCACCGTGCGCCAGAAGCTGAGCTCCTGCCAGGAGTGCCCCTCGGTCGAGAGCATCTCGCACGCGTCCAGGTTCAACAGCCGGTGCAGGGTCGCCCGTTCCTTCGGGTCGCTGACGATCGCCAGGGTCTCCGCCGCGGTCACGGCGGTCACGCCGAACCTGTTGCGGTCCTGGATGACCTCGTGCAGCGGCTCCCCGACATGCACCGACCCCGCCAGGTACGCCAGCAGTGCCGACCGGTCCAGCACGAGCCGGACCGGGCGGTCGTCTTCGGGGCTCATGCCGCCGGTTGTTCGAGCGTGCCGGCGGCGGAGTCCAGCGCGTGCTGGCGGGCCCGCTCGCGAAGGGCGCTGCGGCGCTCCGGCGACCAGTCGGCCTCCACGGCGGCCCGGCGGGCGCGCGCCTCGGCCACGCCCTGCTCGGTGATCGGAATGCCCTGGTGAGCCAGCTCCGCGTCCAGGGCGTCCAGCCGCATTCGGTCACGGACGGCCTGGGTGATGTAGGCGCTGGCGTTGGACTCGCGCTCCAGGCGCTCAGCCACGTCGGGTGGCACGGAGATCGATAGCTTCCGCATCGCGCTAGTCATACCAGGGACCGTACGCCGGTAGCACCGCGTTGGCGAACACCTACGGCCGTGTCGAGAGGTGGATACCGCCGCAAGCTGGCCGAAGCGGACGGCCTACCGTCGTGCCCGTGACCGAGATCCTGCTGCCCACGCCGCCACCGGCCGACACGCGACCGGCCCGGCGTGCTGGCGTCGCCGCGGTGGGGCTGGTGCTCGGCGGGGCCCTGTCGGTGCAGTTCGGTTCCGCCGTGGCCGCGTTGCTCTTCCCGCGTACCGGGGTGGCCGGCGCGGTGACCCTGCGGCTGACCATCTCGGCGGTGCTGCTGCTCGTCGTGTGCCGGCCCCGACTGCGGGGGTACGACCGGTCGGCCTGGCTCGCGGCCGGCGCGTTCGGGCTGGCGCTGGCCGGCATGAACTCGCTGTTCTACCAGGCCATCGAACGCATCCCGCTGGGCCCGGCGGTGACGCTGGAGGTGCTCGGCCCGTTGGCGCTGTCGGTGTTCAGCGCCCGACGGCTGGCCAGCTGGGGCTGGGCGGGGCTCGCGCTGGCCGGGGTGACGCTGCTCGGGCAGGGCGGCTTCGACCGGCTGAACCCGGTCGGGGTGGCCTTCGCGTTCGGCGCCGGCGCCATGTGGGCCGCGTACATCGTGCTCAGCGCTCGGGTCGGCGGCCGTTTCCCCGGCGCGGACGGGCTGGCCCTGGCGCTGGCCGTCGCCGCGCTGGTCACCCTGCCGCTGGGCGTCCTCGACGGCGGCGCGGTGCTGCTCGACCCGCCGGTGCTGGCGCTCGGCGCGGCCCTCGCGGTGCTCGCCTCCGGGCTGCCCTACACCCTGGAGCTGCTGGCGCTGCGGCGGATGCCCACCGCCACCTTCGCGGTGCTGATGAGCCTCGGCCCGGCCGTCGCCACACTCGCCGGGTGGTTGGTGCTGCGGCAGGCGCTGACCCTGCTGGAGTGCGCCGCCATCGTGCTGGTCATCACGGCCAGCATCGGCGCGGTACGGGTCAACGCAGCAGCCGCAGGGCACCCGGAACGGCGCTGATCGTCACCGGCAGGGCCAGGGAACGTTCCCCGTCGGCGTACGAGGTGATGCCGTCGGCGGTCAACTCCACCGTCCGGGCCCGGTAACTGGTCACCAGCGGATGGCTGACGTGGGTGCCCTGGTAGATGCGCGGCTTCACCCGCACCAGGGTGCGCCGGTTCACCCGTCCCGCCACCACCACGTCGAGCAGCCCGTCGGTCGGGTCGGCGTTGGGGCAGATCCGCATTCCACCGCCGTACGTGGGGCAGTTGCCCACCGCCACGAGCACCGCGTCCAGCTCGTGCGGCACCCCGTCGAGGCGCATCGTGTAGCGGCGCGGGCGCAGTCGGGCCAGCTCGACCAGGATCGCCAGGTCGTACCGGCGTGGGCCGCGGGGCCAGCGCATCCGGTTGGCCCGCTCGTTGACGATCGCGTCGAACCCGGCCGCGAGGACCGCACCGTACCAACGCTCGGCGCCGTCGACCCCCACCATCCGGGCCAGATCGACCGGCTGGCGGCGGCCCTCGCGCACCGCGGACGCGATCACGTCCGCCGCGCTCAACGGGTCCGCTGGGAAGCCGGTGTCCAGGGCGAAGTCGTTGCCGGTGCCGGCGGGGATCGGGCCGAACGGCACGTCGGTGCCGGCGACAGCCTGCAACGCCCGGTGCACGGTGCCGTCGCCACCGACCGCCACCAGCGCCCCGGCGCCCTCGGCCACCGCGGCCCGGCACGCCGCCTCCGCCTCGGCGGGGCTGGACGCCGGCAGCAGGCGGACCGGCCGGCCGGCGGCGGCCAAACCGTCCAGCAGGCGGGGCAGCAGCGCACGGTGCCGTCCCCGACCGGCGGTCGGGTTGGCGAGCACGGCGACCGGGCCGGGCAGGTGATCGTCTGCGGTCACGGGCAGCACCGTACCGGTCGGATACCCGCCGTTCACCAGGGGCAGCCGCCGTCACCATCAGTCCCGCCACCGGCGCGCGACGTAACGCCACGACGCCGCCCCCGATGATCCGGGGACGGCGTCGGTGGACCGGTCGGCGGGGCCGTCAGGTCATGTCGTCGTAGCGGCGCTCGATCGGAGCCGGTGCGGCGATCGGCTCAGGTTCGCCGATCGGCGCGGCCGAGTCGACCCGCTGCCCGGCCACGACCGGGTCCGCGTCGAACTCCAGCGGCGACACCTCGTCGTCGCCGATGCCGGCGTAGACCTCCTTGCCCCGCCCACGCCGCCGGTCGTTGATGAACGCCACCCCGACCGCGGCGAAGTAGAGCGCCGACAGGCAGAGCGCCAGCGCGGTCATCCCGAACGGGTCCGGGGTGGGGGTGACCACGGCGGAGAACGCGAAGAACACGAAGATCGCCACCCGCCACCAGCTGAGCAACCGCTTCGCGCTGGCGATACCCACGAAGTTGAGCATGAGCACCAACAGCGGGAACTCGAACGCCACACCGAACAGCAGAATCAGGTTGGTGATGAACGAGATGTACCGGGTGATGTCCAGCGTGGTGGTGATGTCCCCGCCACCGGAGACGTTGAGCAGGAACTCCAAGCCCTTCGAGGTGACGAAGTATGCCAGCACGGCACCGGCTGCGAAGAGTGGCGCGGCCAGAGCGGTGAAGACGTAGGCGTAGCGCCGCTCGTGCCGGTGCAGACCGGGCGCGATGAATGCCCAGAGCTGATAGAGCCAGATCGGCGCGGCCACGATCAACCCGACCCAGAGCGCGACCTTCAGCTGCAGCAGGAACAGGTCGGCAGGGCCGAGCTGAACGAAGTTGCACATGCCGTTGGCCAACCGGGCCTTGGGCAGATCACAGTACGGCTGCTGAAGCAGGTGCAGCACCGGCCCGGCCAGCCAGATGCCGAGACCGAAGCCGACCACAATGCCCAGCGACGCGCGGAACAGCCGGTTGCGCAGCTCACGGACGTGCTCGATGAGGGTCATCGAGCCGTCGGCGGCCCGCTCGAACGTGCTCGGGCCGCGTTTACGCAGTGCGAAGGCCACGGGAGTGGGGCCCTTCGGTCAGTTGTCGCGGACGCGGTGCACCGGGTCGACGACCGGCTGCTGCGGCGGGGCCTGCTGGTACGGGGCCTGCTGCGGCTGGCCAGCGTACGGCGCCTGCTGCCCGGCGTGCGGCGGCAGCGGCTGGTAGCCGGCCTGCGCGTCGGCCTTCTCGGCGAGGTCGCGGTCGTCGTCCTGCAGGCTCTTGGTCTCGGCCTTGATGATCCGCAGCGACCGACCCAGCGAACGGGCCGCGTCGGGGAGCCGCTTCGCACCGAAGAGCAGGATCAGCACAACCACGAGAACAGCGATGTGCCACGGCTTGAGGGCACCCATGAGAAGCTCCAGTCGGTCTGTGTCCGAGGGGTGGTACGCAGCCCATCGTACGTGCGGATCGGCTGCCCGCCACCCGCTGGGTGGTGGTGGTTTGGCCGGGAGGGTGAAGTCTTGACCAACCCGCGATGATCCGTCAACCACCGCACAGTGCGAGCACGATCAGCCGCGCTTGGCCTTGATCACCGCGAGCCGCTGAGACGTGGTGTCGAGTTGACGTTGGACGCCCTCGGCACGCTGTTGCAACGCCTCCGCGGTCTCGCGCAACGCCTCGGCCTCGGCGGCCCGCCGCTGCAACGCCACCGCGGCGCGGCGCAGCTGGGGCAGCCGGGCCAGCACCGGGCGCACGGCCAGCGCGAGCGCCACGAGCGGGAGCAGCACCACCGCGAGCACGATCCAGATCAGCACGGCGGTCAGCCTACTGGGTGCGGCCGGCCACCGCCGGGTCACCCGACGGAGCGTGCTCCGGGTCGTCGCCGGGCCGCGGCGACAGGCCGGTGGACGCGGGCACGACTGTGGGCGCGGGCACGGCGTACGCGTCCAGCGCGGCGGCCGCCGTCGCCCGGACCTGCTCGGCCAGCTCGACCGGGGCGACCACGGTCACCTCCGGGCCGAGGCCCAGCACGAACCGGCGGGCCCACCCCAGGTCGGTCACCCGCAGGGAGACCAGCCACTGGTCGCCGTCGCCGGCCTCCACCCGCTCACACGGGTAGTACTCGGTGATCCACCGCTCGCCCCGGCCGATGCGCAGGGTGATCAGCGGCAGGTCGGCCGAGGGGCGGAACACGCCCTCGGTGAGGTCGTGCGGCACGGCCTGCGGCGGCACCGAGGCCGGCTCGTCCAACTCGGTGACCGCGTCGATCCGGTCGGCCCGGAACAGCCGGACGGCCTCCGCGCGTCGGCACCACGCCTCCACGTACGCCCGGCCACTGACCATCAGCATCCGCAGCGGGTCGATGACGCGCTCGGTGGTCTCGTCCCGGGCGGCCGTGTAGTAGGTGATCCGCAGGGCCTTGCCGCCCGCCACGGCGGCGCGCAGCGCCTCGACCCGCCGGGTGTCCCCGGGCAACCGGACCGCCACCGGGGCGCCCACCAGGTCACCCGCGGCCTCGATCTTGGCAAGGGCCCGTTCGACGGCGTCCCGGTTGGCCACCCCGGGCGTCTCGGCGAGCATCCGCAGCGCCACCACCAGCGCGAGGGCCTCGTCGGGGGTGAGCCGCAACGGCCGGTCGATGCCGGCGTCGTAGGTGATGGTCACCCGATCACCGTCGAACGCCATGTCGATCAGGTCACCGGGGCCGTACCCGGGGAGCCCGCACACCCACAGCAGCTCCAGGTCCTCCCGGAGCTGCCGCTCGGTGACACCCAGGTCACCGGCCGCCTCGGCGATCTCGATGCCCGGCCGGGCCAGCAGGTAGGGCACCAGGTTGAGCAGTCGGGCCAGCCGGTCGGCGGAACCGCGGGCGGCCGGGCGGGTCACCGGGCACCCCCGCTGACGGCCAGCTCGTCGTGTCGGACGGCGATCTCCTTGAGTCGTTGGATGACCGCCTCGCGGACCTCCGGTGGGTCGAGCACCCGCACGTCCGAGCCGTAGCCGACGAGATGGCCGGCCAGCCCGTCCGGGTCCGCGTACGGCAGGACCAGCCGGTCGCCGTCCGGCCCGGCGGTCACGTCCACCGCCCAGCGGCGCAGCCCGGCCGCCCGGCCCGGCGCGGCCAGCACCGTGGCCCGGCCGGTGCGTTCCACCGGCCCCGACCAGCGGGCCACGTGGCTGATCAGGTCGACGTTGGCCGGCGGCTCGTACGCGCCGGGGGCGCCGGTCACCCGGACCGCGCCGACGACCCGGGACAGCCGGAAGCAGCGGGTCGCCTCCCGGTCCTGGTCGTGGCCGACCACATACCACCGGCCACGCCAGCAGACCACGCCCCACGGTTGCAGCCGCCGCCGGCTGGGCGCGTCGCGGTCGGGCACCCGGTAGTCGAAACCCACCTCGCGGCGGTCCCGGGCGGCGGCGGTCAGCGGCGCGAACGCCGGATCGACGGTGACCATCGGCTCCAGGCCGAGGGTCGCCTGCGGGTCCACGTCGACCCCTGCGGCACGCAACTTGGCCAGCCCGGACGACGCGGCGGCGGCCAGCCCGGCGTGCTGCCACAGTCGTGCGGCGATGCCGACCGCGGCGGCCTCGTCCGGTTCGAGAAGGATGTCGGGCAGTGCGTACTCGCGGTGCGCGATCCGGTAGCCGGGCTCGGCGTCGAACGCGCTCGCGGTGCCGGTCTCCAGTGGCACACCCAACTCGCGCAGCTCGGCCTTGTCCCGCTCGAACTTGCGCTGGAACGCCTCGTGGTCGCGCGCGTCGTCGGGATCGTGCTCGTAACCGGGCACGGTCGCGGCGATCTGCGCGGCGGTCAGGAACCGTCGCGTGGACAGCAGGCAGATCACCAGGTTGACCAGGCGTTCGGTGCGGGTCCGCGACACGCGGTAGACGCTAGCAGCCGACCCGCCCAGACCGTGCACCCACGCGGGCGTGCCGCACACTTGTTCGGATCGGGTCTCCCCCGGCGCGGCGCCGTCTCCGGTCATAGGGTGAGCCTCATGTCGCAAGCGGAGGCCGGGCCCGAGAGCGAGAGCGTCGGCACCGTGGTCGTCGCGGGCGCCGCCAACCTCGCCATCGCGGTGGCCAAGCTGATCGCCGGGCTGATCTCCGGCTCGGCGGCGATGCTCTCCGAGGCAGCGCACTCGGTCGCCGACACCACCACCGAGGTGTTGCTCTTCCAGGCGCTGCGCCGCGGTGCTCGGCCGGCCGACCAGCGGCACCCCTTCGGGTACGGCAAGGAGAGCTACGTCTGGGCGTTCTTCGCGGCCATGTTCACCTTCGTGGCCGGCGCGGGCTTCGCGGTCACCCACGGCGTCACCACGATCCTGGTGCACGAGCACAGCGGTGACTACCTCATCTCGTACGTCGTGCTCGGGGTGTCGTTCGTCCTCGAGTCGATCTCCCTGGCCCGGGCCGTGCGGCAGGTGCGCCGCGAGTCACGCCACTGGCGGACCACGCCCCGGCGGTTCCTCCGGCTGACCGCCGACACCACCGTCAAGGCGGTCTTCCTGGAGGACAGCGCGGCCCTGATCGGTCTGGTGCTGGCCGGGCTCGGTGTCGGCCTGTCGCACGCCACCGGCGACGAGGTGTGGGACGGCGTCGCGTCGATCCTGATCGGGCTCCTGCTGCTGACGGTCGCCGGGATCCTCGCCGCCAACAACCTGTCGCTGCTGGTTGGCCGGGCCGTTCCGGAACGACTGCGCCGCGAGATCGAGCAGGAGCTGGCCGGGCTGCCCGAGGTGGAGCGCATCGACACCCTGTTGACCATGCAGCTCGGCCCGGAGGACATCCTGGTCGCCGCGAAGGTCGACTTCCGCGACGAGGCCACCGGCGCGCAGATCGAGGCCACCGCCGACGAGGCGGAGCGGCGGCTCACCAGCCGGTACCCGGAGATCCGCTTCGTCTTCCTCGACCCCACCCGCTCACTGCCCGGCGCCATTGGCGACGCCCGGCACACCCAGGCCGGGCCGAGCCCGGACGCCGGCGGTCCCAAGCCGACCTGAACCACACCCGGGCGCGGGTCGCCGGGCCGGCGCGGCTAGCGTGCCCGTCATGGTGCGATGGCGTACGGGGACGGTGGCGACGCTGCGACGGCAGTGGACCGGGGCGGTGGAGCTGGACGTCGACCTGCCCGACGGCACACGGATGCGGGCTCTCGCGTACCCGGAGCTGGTCGGTACGCCCGAGCCCGGCGACCGGGTGCTGCTCAACGCCGGCGCGCTGCTGATGGGGCTGGGCACCGGCGGGTACGCCCTGGTGGTCGCCCTGCCGGACCGGCTGCCGCCGGACCCGCCGGAGGTCGCCGACACCCGTGACGCCGGGCACCTGGTCAAGGCCCGTTACACGCCGTTGCAGCCGATCCTGCTGGGCGTCGACGAGGAGGCGTCCCCGCACCGCGACGTGCTGGCCGACGCGGACGACCTCGGCGGACTGCCGGTGGTCACCGCCGACCTGCACTCGGCGCTCCCGGCGATCCTGGCCGGCATCCGGGCCGACGCCCCACGGGCCCGGGTGGCGTACCTGCTCACCGACGGTGGCGCGCTGCCCGCCTGGTTCTCCCGCACCCTCGCCGGGCTGCGGGGCCAACTGGCCGGCACGATCACCGTCGGGCAGTCCTTCGGCGGCGACCTGGAGGCCACCACCCTGCACGGTGGTCTGCTCGCGGCCCGGTACGTGCTCGGCGCGGACCTGGCCATCGTGGCTCAGGGTCCCGGCAACCTGGGCACCGGCACCCGTTGGGGCTTCTCCGGCGTCGCCGTCGGTGAGGCGGTCAACGCGATCGCCACGCTGGGCGGGCGGCCGGTGGGCTCGTTGCGCATCTCCGACGCCGACCCCCGTCCCCGACACCGGGGCGTGTCACACCACAGCCTCACCGCGTACGGCCGGGTGGCGCTCACCCCGGCGGACCTGGTGGTGCCCGAGGACCTGGAGCCGTCGCTCGCGGCCGAGGTGCACGCGGCGCTGGCGCCGCTGGCGGCCCGGCACCGGATCGTCCGGGTGCTCACCGACGGTCTCGACGCCGCGCTGCGGGCCAGCACCGTGCCGCTGTCCACCATGGGCCGTGGCCTGGACGCCGACCACGCCTACTTCCTAGCAGCAGCCGCCGCCGGCCGCCACGCCGTAACCCTCCTCCCCTAACCCGGCCCCGAGGATCAGCCCAGCCCCGTGGATCAGCCCAGCCCCGTGGATCATGGAGTTGTGGTGCCCGGCTTCTGGCGATATGCGGCCTTCCTCCCCCACCACAACTCCATGATCGACGCGGGGGTGGGGGTGGGGGTGGGGGCGGGGTGGGGGTTAGGCCAGGAAGATCAGGGCTAGCCAGCCGCCCACGATGAGGACCAGCGCCAGGGCCAGCACCCACGTCGGCACCGCGTATTCACCGCGCCGGTTACGGTCGATCTCGGCGCGGATCTTCTCCCGCCGGCGTTCGACCCAGTTCTGCCGCTCGGTGCCGCGCTCGGAGCGGTCGGAAGGTCCAGAAGTCGTCATGGCGCGCCCAGCTTAGCCGCTCGGCGCGCCGGGCTGGCCGACCCCGCCGGCGGACAGCACCGCCGGGGTCGGCACACCGGTCACATGCTGGCGATCAGCCGCTCCACCCGCTCGTCGTACGCCCGGAACGGGTCCTTGCAGAGCACGGTGCGCTGCGCCTGGTCGTTGAGCTTCAGGTGCACCCAGTCGACGGTGAAGTCCCGGCGCTTCTCCTGGGCGTGCCGGATGAACTCGCCCCGCAGCCGGGCCCGAGTGGTCTGCGGCGGGGTCTCCTTGGCCTCGAAGATCTCCGGGTCGGTGGCCACCCGGTCGACGTCGCCGCGGCGCTCCAGCAGCCCGTAGAGGCCCCGACCCCGGCGTACGTCGTGGTAGGCCAGGTCCATCTGCGCCACCCGGGGGTGCGACAGCGGCAGGTCGTGCTTGCGCTGGTAGCGCTCGATCAACCGTAGCTTGCTGACCCAGTCGATCTCCCGGGAGACCGGCTCCAGGTCCCCGGTCTCCACCGCGTTGAGCACCCGACCCCACAGCTCGACGACCCGCTTGGCGGCCTGGTCGCCGCCGCGCCGCTCGACGAACTCGGTGGCCTTGGCCAGGTATTCCTGCTGGATGTCGAGGGCGCTGACCTCCTTACCGTTGGCCAGCCGCACCTTGCGCCGACCGGTGATGTCGTGCGACACCTCCCGGATGGCCCGGATCGGGTTCTCCAGGGACAGGTCACGCATCACCACCCCGGCCTCGATCATCCGTAGCACGATGTCGGCGGTGCCGACCTTGAGCAGCGTGGTGACCTCGTTCATGTTGGAGTCGCCGACGATGACGTGCAGCCGCCGGTAACGCTCGGCGTCGGCGTGCGGCTCGTCGCGGGTGTTGATGATCGGGCGGCTGCGGGTGGTCGCCGACGAGACGCCCTCCCAGATGTGCTCGGCCCGCTGCGAGAGGCAGTAGACCGCGCCGCGTGGGGTTTGCAGGACCTTGCCGGCCCCGCAGATCAACTGCCGGGTGACCAGGAACGGGATGAGTACGTCGGCGAGCCGACCGAACTCGCCGTGTCGGGAGACCAGGTAGTTCTCGTGGCACCCGTACGAGTTGCCGGCCGAGTCGGTGTTGTTCTTGAACAGGTAGATCTCACCCGCGATGCCCTCGTCGTGCAGCCGCTTCTCGGCGTCGACGAGCAGGCCCTCCAGAATCCGCTCGCCGGCCCGGTCGTGGGCGACCAGATCGGTCACCGAGTCGCACTCCGGTGTCGCGTACTCCGGATGCGACCCGACGTCCAGGTAGAGCCGGGCCCCATTGCGCAGGAAGACATTGCTCGACCGGCCCCAGGACACCACGCGACGGAACAGATACCGCGCGACCTCGTCCGGGGACAGCCGCCGCTGCCCACGATAGGTGCAGGTGACGCCGTACTCGGTCTCGAGGCCGAAGATTCGCCGCTCCATGGTGTGACATTAGCCGCCCGGAGGCCCGGTTCGTCACTGTCAGACCACAGGTCGTGCCCCGAGCGCGGTCACATACCGGTTGAGTGCGACATTCCGTCCGGGCCGAGGCTCGCCACGAACCGCCGGCAGCTGTCGTACGCCGGGAGCAGACCCCGCTCGCGAGCCTGGGCGAGGGTCGGAGCCGCGTCGTCGCGCGCGGACAGCTGCGGCACCTCGGCGGGCCACTCGATGCCCAACTCCTCGTCCAGCGGGTGCACCGCGTGCTCGCCGGTCGGGTTGTAGGTGGTCGAGCAGAGATAGCTCAACGTCGCGTCGTCGGTCAACGCGCAGAACCCGTGGCCCAGCCCCTCGCTGAGGTAGACCGCCCGACGGTCGGTGTCGTCCAGTCGGACGCCCTCCCAACGACCGAAGGTGGGCGAACCCACCCGCAGGTCCACGATCACGTCGAGGACGGCGCCGCGCACACAGGTGACGTACTTGGCCTGCCCGGGCGGGACGTCGGCGAAGTGGACGCCGCGCACCACGCCACGTGCGGAGACCGACAGGTTGGCCTGGGCCAGCCGCAGCGGATGCCCCACGGCCTCGGCGAGCTTGTCGAAGCGGTACCACTCCATGAACATGCCGCGCGGGTCACCGTGCTGCTGGGGGGTGATCTCCCAGGCGCCCTCGATGCTCAGCTCCCGGATCTTCACCAGGCGCTCCCGCCGCCGTCGGCCTTCTCGGCCAGCAGCCCGAGCAGGTAGTCGCCGTAACCGCTCTTGGTCAACGGCTCGGCGAGCGCGCGCAGCTGCGCGTCGTCGATCAGGCCGGCCCGCCAGGCCACCTCCTCGACACAGCCGATCTTGAGGCCCTGCCGCTCCTCGACCACCCGGACGAACTCGGCGGCCTGCATCATCGAGGTGAACGTGCCGGTGTCCAGCCAGGCGGTGCCCCGATCCAGCACCGTCACCGACAGCTCGCCGGTCTCCCGGTAGACCTCGTTGACGGCCGTGATCTCCAGCTCGCCGCGGGCGCTCGGGGTCAGCTTGCGGGCGATGTCCACCACCCGGTTGTCGTAGAAGTAGAGGCCGGGCACCGCGTAGCGGGACTTCGGCCGGGCCGGCTTCTCCTCGATCGAGAGCACCCGCCCGTCGGCGTCGAAGTCGACGACGCCGTACTCCTGCGGGTTGGCCACCGGATAGGCGAAGACCCGCCCACCGACCGGGTCACCGTGGTCGGCGAGCTGCCGGCCCAGACCCACGCCGTGGAAGATGTTGTCGCCGAGGACCAGCGCCACCGCCTGGTCGCCGATGAAGTCCGCGCCGAGGATGAACGCCTGCGCGATGCCCTCCGGGCGCTCCTGGCTGACGTACTCCAGCCGAAGCCCGAACTGGCTGCCGTCGCCGAGCAGTCGACGGAACTGGTCCTGGTCGTCCGGAGTCGTGATCACCAGGATCTCCCGAACCCCGGCCATCACCAGGGTGGAGAGCGGATAGTAGATCATCGGCTTGTCGAAGACCGGCATCAGCTGCTTCGAGACCGCCCGGGTGATCGGCCAGAGCCGCGACCCGGTGCCGCCGGCAAGTAGGATTCCACGCACCGGGGAAGCCTAGCCGCACCGAGACGAAACGTGCGCGGGGTCGCGTCCGAGGTGCTATGCCGTATGTCGCGTATACTTCCGGACCCGTGAGGATCCTCGTCACCGGCGGAGCCGGATTCATCGGGTCGGAGTACGTTCGCCTGCTGCTGGGCAAGCCCCTCGGCAGCGCCGACGGCGTGCCACCGCTCGAGCCGGCCGTCGTGACCGTGCTCGACAAGCTGACCTACTCGGGCAACCTGGCCAACCTCGAGCCCGTCCGCGACGACCCGCGACTGCGGTTCGTGCAGGGCGACATCTGCGACCCGGCCGTGGTCGACACGGTCGTCGCCGAGCACGACGTGATCGTGCACTTCGCCGCCGAGTCGCACGTCGACCGCTCGATCGCCGGCGCCGCGCCGTTCGTCACCACCAACGTGCTGGGCACCCAGACACTGCTCGACGCGGCGCTGCGCCACGGCACCGACCGGTTCGTGCACGTCTCCACCGACGAGGTCTACGGCTCGATCGACGAGGGCTCCTGGACCGAGACCTGGCCCCTCGCCCCGAACTCGCCGTACTCGGCGTCGAAGGCCGGCTCCGACCTGCTCGCCCTGTCGTACCACCGCACCCACGGCATGGACGTGGTGGTCACCCGCTGCTCCAACAACTACGGCCCGTACCAGTTCCCCGAGAAGGTCATCCCGCTGTTCGTCACGAACCTGCTCGACGGCGGCACCGTCCCCCTCTACGGCGACGGCGGCAACATCCGTGACTGGCTGCACGTGCACGACCACTGCCGTGGCATCGCGCTCGTTGCGCAGAAGGGCCGCGCCGGCGAGGTCTACAACATCGGCGGCGGCACCGAGCTGACCAACAAGGAACTCACCGGCCTGCTCCTGGACGCCTGCGACGCCGGGTGGGACCGGGTCGTCCCGGTCACCGACCGCAAGGGCCACGACCGCCGGTACTCGCTCGACATCACCAAGATCAGCGAAGAGCTCGGCTACCAGCCCAGCATCACCCTGGACCGTGGGCTCGCCGACACCGTCCGCTGGTACCGGGACAACCGCAGCTGGTGGGAACCGCTCAAGTCCGCGCCGACGGCATGACCCGGCTGCTCGTCACCGGCGCGGGCGGGATGCTCGGCCGGGACCTGATCACCGTGCTGGGCACCCGGCCCGACCTCAAGGTGACCGCCGCCACCCGCGCCGACCTGGACATCACCGACCGCACGGCGGTGCGGGCCGCCGTCGCCGGGCACGACGTGGTGATCAACGCCGCCGCGTGGACCAACGTCGACGCCGCCGAGACCGACGAGGCCGCGGCGACCGCCGTCAACGGCGACGGGGTGGCCAACCTGGCCGCGGCGTGCGCCACCGACGGCACCCGGCTCATCCAGGTCTCCACCGACTACGTCCTCGCCGGCAACGCGCACAGCCCCTACCCGGAGGACGCGCCCACCGCGCCGGTCAACGCGTACGGCCGCGGCAAACTGGTCGGCGAACAGGCCGTCGCGCGGCTGCTGCCCGACACCGGGTACGTCGTCCGCACCGCCTGGCTGTACGGCGCGCACGGCCCGAACTTCGTGGCCACCATGCTCCGGCTCGCCACCGAGCGCGAACACCTCGACGTGGTCGACGACCAACACGGCCAGCCCACCTGGTCATACGCCCTCGCCGAGCGGCTGGTCGCGCTGACCGACGCGGCGCTCACCGGAAACGCGCCGCCGGGCGTCTACCACGGCACCTGCGCCGGTCAGACAACCTGGTACGGGCTGGCCCGCGCCGCGTTCACGCTGGCCGGACTGGATCCCGACCGAATCCGACCCACCACCAGCGACCGGTATCCGCGTCCCGCCCCCCGGCCTGCGTACAGTGTGCTAGGGCACCGCCGCTGGGCAGCCGTGGGTCTGCCGCCGCTGCCGGACTGGCACAGCGCCCTGGTTGACGCGTTCCACTCCCCCACTCCACCCGCCCCGTGGAAGGTCGCATGAAGCTCACCCTCGTCACCGGCCTGACCGGCCTGCTGCTCCTCGGCACCATCGTCGAGCTGCTCCGCCGCCGTCAGCTGCGCGAGAAGTACGGCATGCTCTGGCTCGCCGTCCTGGTCGTCGTGATCCCGCTGTCCCTGTTCCCCCGGCTGCTCGACAACGTCGCTGGGCTCCTCGGCGTCGCCTCCGGTGTCAGCCTGGTGCTCTTCCTCGGCATCGTCTTCCTGCTGCTCGTGTGCGTGCACCTGAGCTGGGAGGTCAGCGCCCTGGAGGAAGAGACCCGCACCCTGGCCGAAGACTTCGCCCTGCTGCGTGCCCAGATCGACGCGGACCGGGCAGCCCGAGACGAACTGGTGTCCCACGATGGTTAACGGCAAGCGCACCTTGATCATCATCCCGGCCCTCAACGAGTCGGGCTCCATCGCCGACGTCGTCGGAGAGGTCCGCGGCGAGCTGCCCGGCGTCGACGTCCTCGTCGTCGACGACGGCTCCACCGACCGCACCGCGGCCGTCGCCGCGGCCGCCGGCGCCCGCGTCGCCAAACTGCCGTACAACCTCGGCGTCGGCGGCGCCATGCGTCTCGGCTACCGCTACGCCCGCGACAACGACTACGACGTCGCCATCCAGATCGACGCCGACGGGCAGCACGACCCCCGGTACGTGCCGAAGCTCGTCGACCTGCTCGACGACAACGACCTGGTGATCGGCGCCCGGTTCGCCGGCGAGGGTGACTACAACGTCCGCGGCCCCCGCCGCTGGGCGATGGTGATGCTCTCCGCCGTGCTGTCCCGCGTCGCCCGCACCAAACTCACCGACACCACCTCCGGCTTCCGGGCCGCCAACCGGCGGGTCATCGAGATGTTCGCCGGCTGGTACCCGGCCGAGTACCTCGGCGACACGGTGGAGACCCTGGTGCACACCGCCCGACGCGGGTACCGCATCCGGCAAGTGCCCGTCGCCATGCGCAAGCGGATGGCCGGCACGCCCAGCCACTCCCCCGCCCGGGCGATGATCTACCTCGGTCGCGCGTTCGCCGTCCTGACGCTGGCGCTCATTCGCCGGTGATCCATCGCCTCCTGCGCCTGATCCCGCCCGGCACCATCGCTGTTGGTGCCGGGCTGGGTCTTCTCGGCCTCGCCTCCTACGTCCACCTCGCCGTCGCCGGCCACAGCCTCACCGAGGCCGACTACAACTCCCTGTCGGTGCTCTGGTCGATCGTGTTCACCCTGGGCATCGGCGTGTTCATGCCGATCGAGCAGGAGGTCGCCCGGGTCGTCGCCGCCCGGCACAGCCAGGGCCTACCACCCGGGCCCGTCCTGGCCCGCGGGGTCGCGGTCGCCGCCGCCGTGCTGACCGTCCTGGTGCTGGCGATCACCGCCGGCCGGCACCTGATCGCCGACAAACTCTTCGACGGCGACGGCACCATGGTCACCGTGCTCGTCGGCGCGCTCGCCGCGATGGCCGTCGCCTACGCCACCCGTGGCGTGCTCTCCGGCCTGCAACTGTTCCCCTGGTACGGCACGCAACTCGGCATCGACGGCGGGCTACGCATCGCCATGGTCGCCCTGCTCGGGCTGACCGGGGTGACCTCCCCCGTCTGGTACGGCGTCGTGTTCGTCGCCGCCCCGCTGGTCAGCGTCCTGCTCACCCTCCCGCCGGTGCTGCGCGCCATCGGCGCCGGACCACCGGTGGCCTGGGCCACCCTCCTGCGCGGCCTCGGCCTCCTCACCGCCTCCAGCCTGCTCTCCCAGGTCGTGGTGAACATCGGCGTGATCAACGTCAAGCTGCTCGCCCCGTCCGACACCGCGGCCGCCGGCGCCCTGCTCTCCGCCCTCGTGCTGGTCCGCATCCCCCTGTTCGTCTTCGGCTCACTACAGGCATCACTGCTACCCGGCCTGGCCACCACCGCCACCACCGGCGACCAGGCCGGCTTCCACAGCCTGCTGCGCCGCGCGCTCGGCATCGTCACCGCGCTCGGCCTCACCGGGGCCCTCGGCGCCGTGCTGGTCGGCCCGTGGCTGGTCCGCACACTCTTCGACGCCCCCGGCGTCCTCGACCACGGCGACTTCGCCTGGCTGGCCGCCGCCACGCTCGCCTACCTGTGGGCGATGGTGCTCGGCCAGGCCCTGCTCGCCCTCGACCGACACCGCGCCCAAGCCCTCGCCTGGACCGTCGGCGTCGCCGCGCTGGTCGCCGTGACCCTGATCCCCGCCCCGGTCACCCTGCGGGTCGAATTGGCGTACGCCGTCGGCTCCGTCATCGTGGCCGCCACCATGGCGGTGCTGCTGCGCGGCGGCCTCCGCCGACCCATCACCCCCACCCGGCCCCTCACCGACGCCGTCACCCCCGCCGTATCCGGAGGCATCCGATGACCCGCCCACAGGTGACCGCGGTAATGCTCGCCTACGGCGCCGAGCCGTACCTGGTCGACGCCGCCCAGGCCATCCTGGCCAGCACCGACGTCGACATCGACCTGGTCGTCGTCGACAACGGCTGCACCGGCGACGGCATCGACATCGTCAAGGGCTTGCCCCAGGTGCGGGTCGTCCGCCCCGAGCAGAACACCGGCTACTCCGGCGGCTGCCGGGTCGGTGCCGCCGAAGCCACCGGAGACTGGCTCGCCTTCGTCAACTCCGACGCCATCGTCGCCCCCGACGCCCTCGCCAAGACCGTGGCGGTCGCGGCCGAACCGGGCATCGGCGCCGCGATGGCCTCGATCCGGCTCGCCGACACCCCCGAGCTGATCAACACCTCCGGCAACCCGCTGCACTTCACCGGACTGTCCTGGGCCGGCGGCAACGGCGAACCCGCCGCCGCACACGCCGTCCGCACCAGCGTCCCGTCGCTCAGCGGCTGCTGCTTCGTGATCAGCCGCGAACGGTGGCAGGAACTCGACGGCTTCGCCGCCGAATACTTCGCCTACCACGAGGACACCGAACTCAGCCTGCGGCTCTGGCAACGCGGCCTACGCCTGGAGTACGTCCCGGACGCCGTCGTGCGCCACCATTACGAGTTCTCCCGCAACGACCTGAAGCTCTACCTGGTCGAACGCAACCGGCTGGTCACGCTGCTCACCGCGTACCAGACCCGGACGCTGGTGGTGCTCGCACCGATGCTGCTGCTCACCGAGGTGGCCATGCTCGCCGCCGCGATCGCCGGCGGCTGGACCAAGCAGAAGACCCGCGGCTGGGGCTGGCTGTGGCGCAACCGGTCCTGGGTCGGCGCCCGCCGCCGTCAACTCCAGGCCGAACGCACCGTGCCCGACGGGGTGATCGCCGAGTTGATGACCGCCCGGGTCGCCCCCTCGAACGTCGACTCGCCACCCGGCATGGGCGTGTTCAACGCGGTCGCCGCCGGCTACTGGGCGCTCGCCCGGCCGCTGCTTTCGCGCCGCTGACCCCAACCGACACGAAAAAGCGTCGGGGACCGCAGCCGCGGTCCCCGACGCTTTCGTCACCCGATCAGTTGTCGGCCTGCCCCGGCCGATCCTCCAGATCCGCCGAACCCGCCGAGCTGGTCGGCTTGCCCGCCTCCCCGGTCGGCACGCTCGGGGTGTCCGGCACATCGCTCGCCGGCGGCGCCGCCTTCCCATCCAACAACGCGGTCAACGCGGCCCCGGTGATCCGCCGGAACGTCCGGCCAACCCGCTGACGGTCCAGCACCGCCACCTCAAGCTGGTTCGCGGCGATCGTCCGGGCCGCACCGCCCTCCCCGCCGACGCTGCTCAGCGCCTGCACCGCGACCTTGACCGCCTCCCCGAGCGACATGTCCGGCCGATGGTTGGACTTCAGCACACCGGTGATGGCCTCGGCCTGACCACCCATCGCCATCCGCCCCGGCTCGTCGTTGACCGAGCCGTCATAGGTGAGCCGGTACAACTCGTCGTCGGCGGCCGTGGCCCCGACCTCCGCCACGCAGATCTCCACCTCGAACGGCTTCGACTGCTCGGTGAAGATCGCGCCAAGGGTCTGCGCGAACGCGTTGGCCAGCGCCCGCCCGGTGACATCCCGGCGGTCGTAGCTGAGCCCGTTCAGGTCGGCCATCCGCACGCCGGCCCGACGGAGATTCTCGAACTCGTTGTACCGGCCGACCGCGGCGAAACCGATCCGGTCGTAGATTTCACTGACCTTGTGCAGGGCGCTGGAGAGGTTCTCCGCGACGAAGAGCACCCCGCCGGAGTAGCTCAGGACCACCGCGCTGCGCCCCCGAGCGATGCCCTTACGGGCCAACTCGGAGCGGTCGCGCATGATCTGTTCGGGCGAGGCGTAGAACTGCATGGCCACGGCGGCGGTTCTCCTAACGGCGCTGTGCTGACGACTGCTGGCTGGTGGGGGTGGACGCGGGAGCTAACCGCCCGGGTTCTCCATCCGGCCGGCGACCACGCCCTCGGCGATCGTCGCCGTCTCGGCGTCGGTGAGCCGGTAGGTGCCCTCGGCGGTCGCGGTCATCACCACCGGGTAGATCCGCCGGGTCAGGTCGGGCCCACCGGTCGCGGTGTCGTCGTCGGCCGCGTCGTACAGCGCCTCGACCGCGAGCCGGGTCGCGTCGGCGACCGACAGCCCGGCACGGAACCGCTTCTTCAACGCGGACTTGGCGAACAGCGACCCGGACCCGATCGCGTCGTAGCCGGTCTCCTCGTACGGGCCACCGGTCACGTCGAAGCTGAAGATCCGACCGGCCCGCGCCGGGTCGGCGGCGGCCAGGTCGAACCCGGCGAAGAGCGGTACCACGGCCAGCCCCTGCATGGCCGCCCCCAGGTTGCCCCGGATCATCGAGGCCAACCGGTTGGCCTTGCCGTCCAGCGAGAGCATCGCGCCCTCGATCTTCTCGTAGTGCTCCAGCTCGACCTGGAACAGTCGCATCAGCTCGATCCCGATGCCGGCCGTGCCCGCGATGCCCACCAGCGAGTGCGCGTCGGCCGGGTGCACCTTCTCGATGTCGCGCTGGGCGATCAGGTTGCCCATGGTGGCCCGTCGGTCGCCCGCCATCACCACACCCTCGGCGGCCGCGATGGCCACGATGGTGGTCGCGTGCGGCGCCAGGTCGGCGGCCATGCCCGGCGGCAGCGGCCGCCGACCGGGCAGCATCTCGGGGGCCACCCGACTCAGAAACGTCGTGAAGGAGGACGTCCCCGCGTTGGTGAAGACATCTGGTAGACGCCCGGATGGATCAAAGCCCGCTGCCACGTGGTTCCTCTCAGGTACGTGATCGCCCTGGCCAGCCTCATGGGACTGTCACGGAACTGGCCAAGACCACCGTTGCAGTTGAAGCAGAGTATCCCGCGCACCCATCCGGTGCGATGATCGTGGTCCAGATGTTGCGGGTCGGCACCGCCACAGATCGCGCAGACCCCGCCCTGCTCGGCCAGGAGCTCTTGGAACTCCTTCTCCCCGATGCCGTAACGCCGCCGCAGGTGGTACTCGCGGGTTCCGCCGTAGAGCCGCTGCGCTGTCTCTTTGCCGCGGGCATTATGGCAGGGTTTGCAGTAGCTGTGTCGGCCACTGGCTTTTGTCGTGGTGGTGGGAAAGTCATCCAGGGGCTTGATCTGCTCGCAGTCCGGACACCACTTGAGACCTTCGCCGACGGGCGCGGGCGGCTTCCGCTGCGGAACGATGCCCCGCTTACGGCTCGCCTCCGACCGGACAGCGGCACAGGCTTTGCAGTAGAAAGCGAGACCGTCCGCCCGTCGGCGGTCACGGTGGAACTCCGTCCTAGCCAGCACTCGCTTGAACTGCGGGCACACCTTGTCCGGACGGTCCGTCAAGTCGGACATTTACCTCATTCCCCCCCTTTCTGGACGTACCCCCTCACAAATTCCTCTGCGTTTTCTTCCAGGACGGAGTCGATCTCGTCGAGGAGGTCGTCGACGTCCTCGGTGATCTCGGCGTGCCGCTCGGCCACCTCGGGGTTGGCCTCGGTGGTGACGTCCTCGATTTCCTCGCCCTGACGGGACTTGCCGGACTGCGACTGGCCGCCGCTGTCATGAGTGGCCACTGCTGCCTCCTCCACGATCGTCTGCGATGAACTTACCTCGCGCGGGCGACGAAAAGCCCGCCGCGCGCCGGCTCGCGGCGCACGACGGGCGGACGAATCCGGGATCAGCCCCCGGTCAGGGTCTCCAGCAGGTCCTTGGCGCTGGCGCAACGGTCGAAGAGGGCCCCGACATGTGCGCGAGTGCCCCGCTCCGGTTCCATCATCGGCACCCGGACCAGCGACTCCCGACCCACGTCGAAGATCACCGAGTCCCAGCTCGCGGCAACCACCTCGGAGGCGTACTGGGCCAGGCAGCGACCGCGGAAGTAGGCCCGGGTGTCCTCCGGGGGCTCGGTCATCGCGGTACGGGTCTCGTCGTCGGTGAGCAGCGTCTTCATCGCCCCACGGCTGACCAGACGGTGGTAGAGGCCCTTCTCCGGCCGGACGTCGGAGTACTGGAGGTCGACCAGCTGGAGCTTGTGCGAGCCCCAACCGAGCTTCTCGCGCTCCCGATAGCCCTCCAGCAGCCGCAGCTTGGCCACCCAGTCCAACTCGTCGACGCAGAGCATCGGGTCCCGGCCCAGCCGGTCCAGGACGCTCTCCCAGCGGTCGAGCACGTCGAGCGTCTGCTCGTCGGCGTCGGTGCCGTACCGGTCGTCGACAAAGGACCGGACCCGCTCCAGGTAGGCCCATTGCAGATCCAGTGCGGTGAGCCGGCGACCGTCGCGCAGTCGCATGCGGTGCGTCAGGGTGGGGTCGTGGCTGACGGCGCGCAGCTCGCTGACCGGGTCGGCGATGCCGAGGTCGCTGCCCAGCGCCTTCTCCTCGATCATGGTGAGGATCAGGGCGGTGGTGCCGACCTTGAGGTAGGTGGAGATCTCGGAGAGGTTGGCGTCACCGATGATCACGTGCAGCCGGCGGTACTTGTCGGCGTCGGCGTGCGGCTCGTCGCGGGTGTTGATGATCGGTCGTTTGAGCGTGGTCTCCAGGCCCACCTCGACCTCGAAGAAGTCGGCGCGCTGGGAGATCTGGAAGCCGCTCTGTCCGCCGTCCTGGCCGATGCCGACGCGGCCGGCGCCGCAGACGATCTGCCGGGTGACGAAGAACGGCGTCAGGTACGCCACGATGTCGGCGAACGGCGTCTGCCGGCGCATCAGATAGTTTTCGTGCGCGCCGTAGCTGGCGCCCTTGTTGTCGGTGTTGTTCTTGTAGAGGTGGATCGGCTGGCTGCCCGGGATGGTGGCGGCGCGGCGGGACGCCTCGGCCATCACCCGCTCGCCGGCCTTGTCCCAGCGGACCACGTCGCGGGGGGTGGTGACCTCCGGGGTGGAGTATTCGGGGTGGGCGTGGTCGACGTAGAGCCGTGCGCCGTTGGTGAGTATCACGTTGGCCAGGCCGAGGTCTTCGTCGGCGAGGGCCTCGGCGGGGTCGTACGCGGCGCCGGAGTAGGTGAAGCCGCGGGCGTCGCGCAGCGGCGACTCTTCCTCGTAGTCCCAACGGGCCCGGCCGCCCCGGTTGAGCTCCGGGCGGGCCCCGTAGGCGTTGACCACCTGCGATGAGGTGACCATCGGGTTGGCTCCGGCCTGCCCGGGCACGGAGATGCCGTACTCGACCTCGGTGCCCATGATCCGACGTACCGTCATGCGACCACTCGCTTCGCTCGCCCACGGAGCCGGCGTGCCCGCCGCTCACACCATCGAGACTAGTCTGCGCGATGGCGCACCGCGCCACCCTGCCGGTCGGCGCGGCGTGGCTAGCGGGGCGTGGTGGGTTTGAGCGGCACCACGGTCAGGCCGTCGCGCAGGGCCGGGTTCGCGGCGAGCGCCCCGTCGATGGCCTGCTGGGCGGCCGGGTCGGCCACGATGAGGCGCAGCGGGCGGGGAACCCGACGCAGGATCTCGGCGGTGCGGGCGGGCTCGTCGTAGATCTGGAAGTAGATGCCGCGTTCGGTCTGGCCGCTGGTGCCCTGCATCGCGGACAGGAAGATCGACTCCCGGTAGCCGTGCAGGCCCTGCTTGTCGACGACCAGGGTGACGGTGCCGGGGATCGCCGGGTAGTTGCGGTAGGCGGTGTTGGTGACGGACGCGGGCCGGGAGATGGTTCGTACGTCGCGGTCGGCCCAGTCCTTCGCCCAGGTGCCGTTGCCGCCGTTGCGGTGGAAGAAGCCGCCGGTCCACCCGACCAGGCCGGTGCCGGCGAGGATCGCGAGCGTCACGAGGGCGGCGGTGGCGACGGCGGGGAGCGCGCCGGTGATGGGGCGGCGGCGCGGGTCGGTCTCGGTGCTCGGGGCGGGCGGCACGGGGAGCAGTCGGGCGAGCGCGGCGGTGCCGATCATGAGCACGATGATGACCAGGTGGGCGGTCTTGCCGAAGTAGTAGGCGGGTTGGGTGCCGTTGGCGAGGTTCACGGCGGCCATGCTGGCGGAGAAGAGCGCGGCGGCGGCGAGGACGACGAGGTAACGCCGCCAGGTGGTTTCGCTGAGGTTGGTCCGGACCAGGACGGCGGCCACGACGACTGCGCCGAGCCCGAGGAGGGTGTTGTAGGTCTCGACCGGTGGTGTGCCGCCGGGTGCCGCGAGCGCTTCGCTCTGGCCGGCGACGAGGATGCCCAGCAGTGCGGTCAGCGGGGCCAGTACGGCGGTGAGGACCGCGACGATGGCGACGGTGCCGGGGCGGGTGCGCAGCCGGCGCCGGTCGGCGATGAGCCAGCAGAGCACCATCGCGCCGGTCGGGAAGAGGAAGAGGTAGTAGCTGAAGCCGATGCCGATCAGCAGTGCCCCGACGAGGATGAGTTGTTCGCGGAGCCGGTGCAGGGGGCGGGCGATGAGGGCGATGAGGATCGCGGCGAGGCAGAGCCCGAACGTCTCGCTGGGGTAGCCGGCGACGAGCAGCCGGGGTAGCTCGGTGCCGAGGACGAGCGCGGTGACGCCAATGGTGAGGACGAGACGGCGCAGTGGGTGCAGGGGACCGGCGACGTGTTGGGCGGCCCAGATCAGCGCGAGCAGCAGCAGCCCGAAGGTGGCCAGGCACCAGAGCACGTAGTGGTCCATGAGCCGCGCCCCGGTGGGTGGGTCGCCGGCGCTGCGCAGGAAACCGTCGAGCAGGGCGGTGGTGAGGTGCCAGCCCTGCGGGTAGTGGACGAGGCCGGAGAAGATGTTCTCGCGGGCGGTGTCGGGGTCGAGGAAGAGGTATCCGCCGAGGCGGCCGATCACGTCGACCAGGGCCGGGTGGCGGCCGTTGTCCTCGCCGACCATGACGAGGCCGAGCCGTTGGCCGAAGCTGCTGGCCCGCAGGTAGGGGGTGGCGAGGTAGCTGGCGGCGAGGGCCGCGGCGGCGAGGGAGACCAGGTCGGACCAGGCGGGGCGGGGCAGCCGGGGCGCGCGCCGGGACAGTGCGGCGGCCACGGTCAGGACGGTGAGCGCCAGGCCGCTGACCGGCACCGGGTGCAGGCCCCAGGGCCAGATGGTGAAGAGGAGCCCGACGGCGCAGGTGAGGCCGGCGAGCAGGGCCAGGGCGAGCACCAGCCGGTCGAGCAGGCTCCGGCCGGAGCGCAGCAGGCTGGCGGTGCCGAGCAGGACCACCGGGGGCAGCAGCCACGCGGCGTGTACGGCGTTCGCGGCGAGGGGCACGAGCCAGCAGGCCAGCAGGACGCCCAGCAGCAAGCCGATCGGGGGGCGCCGGGCCACGGTCGGGGCGGCTACCGGATCGTGAGCTTCGGTGCTGCCTGGCACTGCTGGCGTTTGCACGGTGGCGTCGGCACGCACGGGAGTCCTCGTTCGGTAGATCAGCGAAGTCGCCGCAGTCTAGCCGGAACGGCCGGAGGTCAGGTGCCGCCGGTGCGGCGGCCGGGTGCGGGGGCACGCACAGCGGCGGCACCGGAGGAGATCCGGTGCCGCCGCTGGACGGTCAGAGGTACTGGCCGGTGTTGCTGGCGGTCTCGATGGACCGGCCGGCCTCGGCGCCCTTGCCACCGGAGACGAGCGTGCGGATGTAGACGATCCGCTCGCCCTTCTTGCCCGAGATGCGCGCCCAGTCGTCGGGGTTGGTGGTGTTGGGGAGGTCTTCGTTCTCCCGGAACTCGTCGACGCAGGCGTCGAGCAGGTGCTGCAGGCGCAGCCCCTTGCGGCCCGAGGTGAGGAACTCCTTGATGGCCATCTTCTTGCTCCGGTCGACGATGTTCTGGATCATCGCGCCGGAGTTGAAGTCCTTGAAGTAGAGGACTTCCTTGTCACCGTTGGCGTAGGTGACCTCGAGGAACCGGTTCTCCTCGGTTTCCGAGTACATCCGCAGCACCACGGCATCGATCATCGCCGCGACGGTGGCCTGGGGGTCGCTGCTGTGCTCGGCCAGGTCGTCCGGGTGCAGGGGCAGCCCGGAGAGGATGTACTTCGAGAAGATGTCCTTGGCCGCCTCGGCGTCCGGTCGCTCGATCTTGATCTTCACGTCGAGGCGACCGGGGCGCAGGATCGCCGGGTCGATCATGTCTTCCCGGTTGGAGGCGCCGATGACGATGACGTTCTCCAGCCCCTCCACGCCGTCGATCTCGCTGAGCAGCTGCGGGACGATGGTGTTTTCCACGTCGGAGGAGACACCGGAGCCGCGGGTCCGGAAGATCGAGTCCATCTCGTCGAAGAACACGATCACCGGCGTGCCCTCGCCGGCCTTCTCCCGGGCGCGCTGGAAGATCAGCCGGATGTGCCGCTCGGTCTCACCGACGTACTTGTTGAGCAGCTCGGGGCCCTTGATGTTGAGGAAGAAGCTGGTGTGCTTCTCCTTGCCCTGGCGTTCGGCGATCTTCTTGGCCAGCGAGTTGGCCACCGCCTTGGCGATCAGCGTCTTGCCGCAGCCGGGCGGACCGTAGAGCAGGATGCCCTTCGGCGGGCGGAGCTGGTGCTCACGGAACAGGTCCGCGTGCAGGAACGGCAACTCCACCGCGTCGCGGATCTGCTCGATCTGCGACTGGAGGCCACCGATGTCGCCGTAGTCGACGTCGGGCACCTCCTCCAGGACCAGCTCCTCGACCTCGCTCTTCGGGATCCGCTCGTACGCGTACGCCGAGCGGGGCTCGATCATGAGCGAGTCGCCGGCCCGGATCGCCGAGCCGATGAGCGTCTCGGCGAGGTGCACGATGCGTTCCTCGTCGGAGTGGGAGACCACCAGCGCCCGGTCACCCGGACCGCCGTTCGGCCCCTCCAGGATCTCCTTGAGCATCACGACCTCACCGACCCGCTCGTAGCCGAACGCGTCGACGATGTTGAGCGCGTCGTTGAGCAGGACCTCCTGGCCGCGCCGCAGGTCACCCACGTCGAGCGAGGGCGAGACCGCGACCCGCAGTTTGCGGCCGCCGGTGAAGACGTCCACCGTGCCATCGTCGTGCTTGGCGAGGAAGACGCCGTACCCACTCGGCGGTTGCGCGAGGCGGTCGATCTCCTCCTTGAGCGTCACGATCTGCGTGCGAGCTTCCTTGAGGGTGCTCACCAGCCGGTCGTTGTTCTCGGTCAGCCGCGCCAACTGTGCCTGGGTGGCCGCCAGCCGCTCTTCGAGCTGCCGGACGTGTCGGGGGCTTTCGGTCAACTTGCGCCGCACCAGGGCGAGTTCCTCTTGCAGGAACGCGACCTGCGTGGAGAGATCGTGGGCTTCCTTCTCCCACCGTGCGGCGCGCGAGTCCGCGTCGTCGCTACGTGCTGCCACGTCCCACCTCCCCGGGGGGCTTGAACGTTCTGCCCTAACACTAGCCGCTATGAGGCCGATTCGGTCCCACGCAACACCCTCGTCACCGAACCTTGATCGCCAAGGGTGGCCTGATGGGCCGTTACTGGCGTTCGGGTACCGTCGGAGCGTGGGACGGGAGAACATGGGGGGTGCACCGATGGCCGAGGTCGCGACCGACGAGTTGCAGGTCTGGGTGGACCAGGATCTCTGCACCGGCGACGGGCTCTGCGTGCAGTACGCGCCGGAGGTGTTCGAGTTCGACATCGACGGCCTGGCCTACGTCAAGGGCGTCGACGGTGAGCTGCTGATGGCGCCGGGCAGCCGGGTCGAGGTCCCCGCGCACCTGCGCCTCGAGGTGATCGACTCCGCGAAGGAGTGCCCGGGCGAGTGCATCCACGTGGTGCGCGGCGACGGCGTCGAGGTCGCCGGCCCGGAGGCCGAGGAAGACTGACCGGCCGGCCGGGCCGTGCGGCCCGGCCGGGTCCCAGCGGGGGTACGCCTCAGAGCATCGGACGGCCGACCACCGAGGCGACCAGCCGGGCGAACTCCTCCAACCGGGCGATCTGCCCGGCTCCGCCGTCGTCGAGGGTCTTGCCGAACCGCAGCGCGTCGTGCCGGGGCGTGCCGACCATCTCCTCGCTCGGCGGGGCCTCGTCCAACGAGGTGAGCAGCAGGTACACGTCGATGCTGTCGACCCGGATCTCGCCGCTCTCCGAACGGTTGAGCCGTCGCCGGCAGCCCACCTCGGTCACGGTGGAGACCGGCACCACCCGCAGCGACGAGGTCATCGACCCGGGCGGGCCCTCCTCCGGCGGTACGTCCTCGCCGTGCCAGAGGATGAGCCGGCTGCCGTCGCAGACGACCACCTCCTGCCACACCCCGTTGACCTCGTTGACGAAGCGTTCCAGGGTGAAGCCGAGCACCGACGCGCCGCGCAACACGCCGCCGAGCGCCTCCAGGGCGACGTCCGGGTCGCGCAGGTAGGCCCGCGCCGCCGACTCCAGGTCCTGGTAGGGCGACCAGTCGGGAAAGACCGCAGGGAGGTCTCCGCCGTAGCCCGGTCGGCTCATGCCAGCGCCTCCCCCTGCTCGGCGGTGCCGACGCCCAGCTCGATGGTCACGGCCTGTCCATCTCCCCCGCACCGTCGGGTTGCGCACCTGCGGCCTGGGCGGCAGCGGCCTGCCGGGCCGCCTCCGCCTCGCGCAGGTCCTGGCGGCGCTGCGCGTACGCCTCGGTGCCCTTGCTGGGCTTGCGCCGGCGCGGCGGCGCGGTGACCCCCGGGGCCAGCTTGCGCGCGGACACCAGGAACGCGGTGTGCGCGATCATCCGGTGGTCCGGACGGACGGCGAGGCCCTCGGCGTGCCAGTCGCGCACCAGGGACTCCCAGGCCCGCGGCTCGGTCCAGCCGCCGCGCTCGCGCAGCGCCTCCACCAGCTCGGAGAGCTGCGGTGTGGTGGCGACGTAGCCGATGAACACGCCACCGGGCACCAGCGCCCGCTCGACCATGTCCAGGGTCTCCCAGGGGGTCAGCATGTCCAGGATGATCCGGTCGAAGCCGGTCTCCTGGCACTGGGCGACGTCACCGACGTGCAGGTTCCACGAGGGGTGCGGCCCGTTGAAGAACGCCTCGACGTTGCGCTTGGCGATCTGGGCGAAGTCGTCGCGCAGCTCGAACGAGTGCAGCTCGCCCTCGGTGCCGACCGCGCGCAGCAGGGAGCAGCTCAGTGCGCCGGAGCCGGCGCCGGCCTCCAGCACCTTCGCACCGGGGAAGATGTCGCCCATCGCGACGATCTGCGCCGAGTCCTTCGGGTAGATCACCTGGGCGCCGCGCGGCATGGACAGCACATAGTCCGACAGGAGTGGCCGCAGGGCCAGGAACGCAGTGCCACCACCGGCGGTGGTCACCACGCTGCCGTCGGGGAGCCCGATCAGCGCGTCGTGCGCCAGGATGCCGCGGTGGGTGTGGAACTCCTTGCCGGGCTCCAGCGTCACGGTGTGCATCCGCCCCTTGGGGTCGGTCAGCTGGACCCGGTCGCCGGGCCGGAACGGCCCCCGGTGCACGGGTGTCAGCGCCGGGTTGGCGGGGTCGGCGGCGACGGTGGAGGGAGTTGCGGTCACGGTGTCATCTTCCGGTTGGGTTCGAGGAGCTGTGCCAGGTCCCCGATGTGCAGAATGCCGACGACATCTTCGCCTGACGTCACCACGTACTGCGCGCCCGGGTGGGTCTGTACGGCCTCCATCACCCGCTCGCCGTCCCACCCGACCGGCAACGTGGGAAGTGTGCCCAGCGACCGGGCGACGGCGTCCACCGCCAGCCACGGTCGGCGCTCGATCGGCACCGCGTCGGCGGCGGCCGGGTCGACCAGTGCCACCGGTCGACCGGTGGAGTCGGTGACCAGCAGCGCGGCGCCGGGCTGCCCGCCCTCGGCGCGGCGGCGCTGGGCTTCGGCCAGGGGCGTACCGGTCGGCACCGGCCAGGCCGGACGGGCCAGCCGGGAGAGGTCGATCAACGGGAACCGGCGGCTGACCCGGGCGGCCCGGATCGACTGTCCGGCGCCCCGCCAGAGGGTGACGGCGACCAGCAGCATCAGCGGCAGCGCCAGCGGCGCCAGGTACCGCCCGAGGGTGAGCAGTAGGACCAGCGCGGCGGTGCCGACGGCGACGACGCGGCCGGCCCAGCCGGCGACCTCGGTGCCGAGGTGCCGGTCGCGGGTCAACCCCCACACCGCGGCGCGCAGCGCCCGGCCGCCGTCGAGCGGCAGCCCGGGCAGGCTGTTGAACACCGCCACGATGACGTTGCTGACCGCGAGTTGGAAGGCGAGCTGGTGGGCCACGGTCCGCTCGGGCAGGGCGAGCGTGGCGGCGACCGCGAGCACGCCGAGCACCGCGGAGACCGCCGGGCCGGCCAGCGAGACCAGCAGGTCGACGCGGGGTGACGGGGCGTCCCGGTCCATCTCCGTGTAGCCGCCGAGCAGCTCCAGCGTGATCCCGCGCACACCGATGCCGTACCGGCGGGCGGTGAGGGCGTGGCCCAGCTCGTGCAGCAGCACCGAGCCGAGCAGTGACACGACGAATCCGAACCCGATCAGGTAGCCGCTGACCTGCGGCAGGTCCAGCTGTCGGCGGGCGAACTCGCCGTACAGCACCGCGATGAGCACCGCGAGCAGGACCATGGAGCCGTTGAGGTGCAGCGGCACCCCGAACACCCGTCCGACGTTCAGGCCGAGGCGTCGGTCTGGTCGGCGCGGCGGCCGGGTTGTCTGCTCCATCGCCACGATGCTACGGACCGTCGCTGGGTGGGGCGGGCGGCGGTCGGTGTCACACCGGTGCCCTAACCTTTGCCGACATGACGGCGGAACCGGTCACCACCTCCCATCCCTCCCCCGCGGCGCAGACGCCGCCGACGGTGCGGGCCTCGCTGTCCCCGTCCCGGGCGGCGGATTTCAAGACCTGCCCGCTGCTCTACCGGTTCCGCAGCATCGACCGGCTGCCCGAGCGCACCACCATCGAGCAGGCCCGGGGCACGCTGGTGCACGCGGTGCTGGAGCGCCTGTTCGACCTGCCGGCGACCGGCCGCACACCGGAGGCGGCCGGCGACCTGGTGGCGCCCCAGTGGGACCGGCTGGTCACCGAGCAGCCGGAGCTGGCGGGGATCTTCGACGACGCGGAGCCGGCCGGCCCGGTGGAGTTCCTCCGCTCGGCCGCCGGGCTGCTGGAGGGCTACTTCGCGGTGGAGGACCCGACCCGGCTGGAGCCGGCCGAGCGCGAGAGCCTGATCTCCGCGGTGGTCGACGAGGAGCTGCTGATCCGGGGCTACCTCGACCGGCTCGACGTCGCCCCGGACGGCGCGCTGCGGGTGGTCGACTACAAGACCGGCGGCGCTCCACGGGAGGCGTTCGAGGCGCGGGCGCTGTTTCAGCTGAAGTTCTACGCACTGGTGCTGTGGCGCACCCGGGGGGTGGTGCCGCGGGTGCTGCGGTTGCTCTACCTGCGCGACGCCGAGGTGTTGGACTACACGCCGGACGCCGACGAGCTGGTCCGTTTCGAGCGCACCGTGGTGGCGTTGTGGCGGGCCATCGAGCAGGCCACCGCCCGGCAGGATTTCCGGCCCCGACCGAGTCGGCTCTGCGACTGGTGCAGCCACCAGGCGCTGTGTCCGAGCTTCGGCGGCACCCCTCCGCCGTTCCCGGTCGCGGCGGCGAGCGCCGACCCGCTACGCGACTCCCGGGCCGCCCCGGTGACGCCCGGCGCCGACGAGTGACGGCCCGCTGAGCGACGCTCGCGCCCGGCGCGGCGATCCAGGCCGCCGGGTCGGCTGCCACCCACCGACTCCGTAGACCCGACCGCAGCGGTGCCGCCGCGGTCGGGACAGGGCGACGGGCGGGCCTCTACGGTGATCCGCGACGCTCCGGCTTGCGTACGCGAGGATGACCGGGTGCGCGGCACGACGTCGGGGACGGGAGATGAGATGACCGATCGGGTGGCTTCGGCGCGGCCGGTGCGGGTCCTGCTCGCCGACGACCAACAGCTGCTGCGGACCGGGTTCCGGATGGTGTTGGGCGCCGAGAGCGACCTGGACGTGGTGGCGGAGGCCGGCGACGGCGTGGAGGCCGTCGAGCTGTCCCGTCGACTGCTGCCCGACGTCGTCCTGATGGACATCCGGATGCCCCGGATGGACGGGGTGGCGGCGACCCGGGCTATCGTCGACGCCCGACTGCCTGTGCGGGTGCTGGTGCTGACCACCTTCGACCTGGACGAATACGTGGTGGGCGCGTTGCGGGCCGGCGCCAGCGGGTTCCTGGCCAAGGACGTGCCGGCCGAGGACCTGATCGCGGCGATCCGCACGGTCGCCGCCGGGGACGCGGTGGTGACACCTCGGATCCTGCGGCGGCTGCTGGACCGCTTCGCCGAGCTGCTGCCGGACCCGGCGGCCACACCGTCGGCGGCGCTCAACGCGCTCACCGACCGGGAGCGCGAGGTGTTGGTGCAGGTGGCCCGGGGGCTGTCCAACGCCGAGATCGCGACGGTGCTGTCGGTGAGCGAGACCACCATCAAGACCCACGTCGGGCACGTGCTGACCAAGCTGCGGCTACGCGACCGGGTGCAGGCGGTGGTGCTGGCGTACGAGTCGGGGCTGGTCCGCCCCCGGGCGTAGCCGAACCGGCCCGGGTACCTCACCCGGCGTACTCGAAGATCCCTCCGTGGGGGGACGGCTGCCGTTGCCGTCGTCACCTACCGTGACCGGAGACGGCCCGGTTCGGTTGACCCTCCTGTGGCGTCAGGTGGAAGTGTCGGTGCTGCCGCCCGCCGCTGAGGGGAAAAACGGTCGACCGCCGTCGACTCAGGGGCAACCCTGATTCGACATGGGGGTGCACCCGCAGCGAGAAATCCGCGCGGGGTCCCCCCAGGGTCGGACGGGGCGGGCGTACACAGCACCGATGATGGAACAGTCGCGCCGGACCATCGGGGGGCGGCGTGCAATTTCGGACAGACGGAAGAGGTAGATGACGTGACCGCGACGGTAGGCCAGCAGGCGCAGGCCGCGGCCCGGGCGAACGACGTGTGGAAGGTGTACGGCAGCGGCGAGGCTCAGGTCATCGCGCTGCGGGGGGTCAGCGCCGAGTTCGAACGTGGCCGCTTCACCGCGATCATGGGCCCGTCGGGTTCCGGTAAGTCGACGCTGATGCACTGCCTGGCCGGCCTGGACTCGGTGACGCGGGGGACGGTGTCGATCGGTGAGACGACGGTCACCGGGCTGGGCGATGCGGGGCTGACGAAGCTGCGGCGCGACAAGGTGGGCTTCATCTTCCAGCAGTTCAACCTGCTGCCGACGTTGACCGCCAAGGAGAACATCCTGCTGCCGCTGTCGATCGCCGGGCGCAAGCCCGACCCGGCCTGGTACGACACGGTGATCGAGACGGTGGGTCTGAAGGACCGGCTGGACCACCGGCCGTCGCAGCTCTCCGGTGGGCAGCAGCAGCGGGTGGCGTGCGCGCGGGCCCTGGTCTCCCGGCCCGAGGTGATCTTCGCGGACGAGCCGACCGGCAACCTGGATTCGCGCTCCGGCGCGGAGGTGCTCAACTTCCTGCGCAACTCGGTGCGGGAGCACGGCCAGACCATCGTGATGGTCACCCACGACCCGACGGCCGCCGCGTACGCCGACCGGGTGGTCTTCCTCGCCGACGGCGAGATCGTCTCGGAGCTGATCGAGCCGACCGCCGAGACCGTGCTGGACACCATGAAGAAGCTGGACACCCCGGCCGAGGTGGGCAACTGATGTTCCGCGCGACACTGAAGAGTCTGCTGGCCCGCAAGGTTCGGCTGATCCTGTCCGGTCTGGCGGTGGTGCTCGGGGTGATGTTCGTCTCCGGCGCGTTCGTCCTCACCGACACGCTGGGTCGCTCGTTCGACTCGGTCTTCGCCGACGGCTTCTCCGAGATCGACGTGAACGTCGCGGCGAAGCCGAAGGTCGAGGTCAACGAGATGGAGGGCGAGCAGACCGTCGCCCCGTTGCCGGCCGCCGTGGTGGACCGGGTCAAGCAGGTGCCGGGGGCGGCGTCGGCGACCGGTGTCGTCAACGCCGATGGCGCCCGGGTGATCGGCAGCAACGGCAAGGTGGTCACCTCGTTCGGCCCGCCGCAGTTGGGCGAGAACTGGACCGGCGAGAGCGAGCTGCTGCAGCTGCGCGAGGGGCGCGCGCCGCAGGCCGAGGACGAGATCGTCATCAACAAGGCGTTGGCCACGGCCGCGAAGGTCAAGGTTGGCCAGAAGGTCGGCGTGCTCACCGCGTTCGAGTCGAAGAAGCGCGACTTCACGCTGGTCGGCGTGTTCGGTTACAGCGGTGACCGGGACTCGATCGGCGGGGTCAACGAGGTCTTCTTCACCACGCCGGTGGCGCAGCGGTTGATGCTGGGCGAGCCGGACGTGTTCAGCAGCATCACCGTCCAGGCCGCCGACGGGGTCTCCGACGAGAAGCTGCGCGACGACGTGGCCCGCACCCTGGGCGCGGACTTCGAGGTGAAGACCGGCGAGCAGGTGGCCGCGGACGCCTCGGCCAGCCTGAAGGAGGGCCTGTCCTTCTTCAACAAGATCCTGCTGGGCTTCGCCGCGGTGGCGCTGCTGGTGGGCACGTTCCTGATCCTCAACACCTTCTCGATCATCGTGGCGCAGCGGACCCGGGAGTTGGCGCTGATGCGCGCCATCGGGGCCAGCGGCCGGCAGATCATCGGTTCGGTGGTGCTGGAGGCCATCGCGGTCGGGTTGATCGCGTCGGTGCTCGGCCTGGCCGCCGGCATCGGGGTGGGCGCGCTGCTGGCGTTCCTGTTCGGCAAGCTCGCCGGTGGGCTCACCCTGGCCGGGATCGGCGTGCCGGCGGCGGCGGTGATCGGTTCGTTCGCCGTCGGTCTGCTGATCACCGTGGTGGCGGCGCTGCTGCCGGCGCTGCGGGCGTCCCGGATCCCGCCGATCGCGGCGATGCAGGACGTGGCCACCCCGGACCGGCCGTTGACCAAGGTCACCGTGGCCGGGTCGCTGGTCACCGGCATCGGCGCGGTGCTGCTGTTCCTCGGGCTCAGCGGCAACGCCGGCGGTCAGACGCTGTCCACCATCCTCGGCGGGGTGCTGTTCGCCTTCATCGGGGTGGCGCTGCTGACCCCGCTGATCAGCCGGCCGGTGGTGAGCCTGCTCGGCGCGATCTTCTCCTGGTCGGTGCCGGGCAAGCTGGGCCGGCTCAACTCCGGGCGCAACCCGCGCCGCACCGCGATCACCGCCGCCGCGCTGATGGTCGGCATCGCGCTGGTCACCGGCGTCACGGTGATCCTCGACTCGGCCAAGGGCAGCATCAGCGCGCTCGCCCAGGACACCATCAAGGCCGAGCTGGTGATCGCCGGGCAGCAGGGCGGCCCGCGTCCGCCGACCTTCGACCCGGGGGTGCTGGACCGGGTTAAGGCCCTGCCCGGTGTGCAGATGGTCGACGGCGAGTACGGCGACATGGGCCGGATCGACGGCGAGAGCACCTGGGTCGCGGCGAGCAGCGACCCGGCGTCGCTGCGGCAGATCTTCGGGGCGAAGCCCACCGCCGGTGACATCGACCGGATCGGGCCGACCCAGATGCTGGCCAGCTCGGACACTGCCGCCTCGCGTGGCTGGTCGGTGGGCTCGACGGTGAGCGTGCAGCTGACCCGGGGCGAGGCCCGCACCTACACGATCAGCGGCATCTACGAGTCGTCGCAGCTGACCAACCCGGTGACCCTGCCGCCGGCGGCGGCGAAGGACTTCGCCATCCCGCAGCCCATCCAGGGCTTCATCCAGCTGGCCCCGGGCACCCGGGTGTCCGACGTTCAGCCGCAGGTGGAGGCGTTGCTCGCGGACAGCCCCGAGGTGTCGGTGGCCGACCGGGACGCGTTCATCAAGCAGCAGACCAGCTCACTCGACGGGCTGCTCACGATGATCCAGATCCTGCTCGCACTGGCCATCGTGATCGCCGTTCTCGGCATCATCAACACCCTGGCCCTGTCGGTGCTGGAGCGGACCCGGGAGTTGGGTCTGCTGCGGGCGATCGGCCTGCGCCGGTCGCAGACCATGGGGATGATCACCGTGGAGGCGGTGGTGATCTCGGTGTTCGGCGCGCTGCTCGGCGTGGCGGTGGGCACCGGCCTCGGCGCCGCGGTGGTCGAGGCGCTCAAGGACGAGGGCATCACCGACCTGATCCTGCCCTGGGGTCAGATGGGGGTCTTCCTCGGTCTCGCCGCCATCATCGGCGTGGTGGCCGCGGTGCTCCCGGCCGTGCGGGCGGCCCGGATCAACGTCCTGGGTGCCATCGCCCACGACTGATCGGCAACAGCGAGGCCCCCGGTCGCCATCCGCGCGACCGGGGGCCTCGGCCGTTCGGCCTTCGCCGAGCGCCGCTCACCGGCGCCGGCCGCGTCAGCCGGTCGCCGCGGCCCGGTCGGCCAGCAGCGCCGCGAGCAGGTCCAGGTCCACGCCGGTCAGGCTCTCCACCTGGTGTACGCCGACAGTGCGCGGCAACGCCACCTCGGCCGGTACGGCCAGCACCGCCGCGCCCGAGGCGAGCGCGCTGGCCACCCCGGTGGGTGAGTCCTCGATCGCCACGCACCGCTCGATCGGTACACCCAGCAGCCGGGCGGCGGTCAGGTACGGCTCGGGGTGCGGCTTGGCCGCCACCACCTCGTCGCCGGCGACCACCGTGTCGAAGTTGTCCCGGCCGAGGGTGTCCAGGGCGATCTCCACCAGCGCCCGGGGGCTGGAGGTGACCAGTGCGGTGGGGATCCCCGCCGTGCGGACCGCGCGCAACAGGTCGAACGCCCCGGGCCGCCAGCGCAGCCCGGTACGGAACAGCTGCAGGATCCGGGCGTTGATCCACGCCGCGCTGATCTCCGGATCCCGTTCCGGCTGTCCCAGGTCGTCGTGCAGGATGCGCATCGACTCGGCCATGGCGGTGCCGATGATCGACTGGCGGGCGTGGGCGGAGAGCTCCCCGCCGTACTCCCGGGCGAGTTCCTGCAACGCGACGTCCCACAGCTTCTCGCTGTCGACCAACGTGCCGTCCATGTCGAAGAGCACAGCGGCGGGGTGATGGCTGCTCAGCGGAACCTCCAGGGTCGTGACCGACACCGGCGATCCTGCCAGCAGCGCCCGTGGCCAGTGGCGCCAACGGGCGCCAGGGTGATCCGGGCAACCCCGTTCAGCCCAGGTCGCACTCCTTCAGGGAACCCTCGTAGCCCCGGAAGAACATGTCGGTGCGCTGTTCGGCGGTGCCGTGCGCCCCCTCCGCGAACCACGGCTGGTCCGGGTCGTCGCCGACCGCCGCCACCCCCTCCCGGAACTCGTCCAGGTCGCCCTCGGCGAGGGTGAGGGCGCGGGAGCGCACCGAGTCGCCGAGGAACGCCCCGGCCATGCAGTCGGCCTGCAACTCCTGCTGGATGGTGAAGCGGTAGTTGATGCCGAGCCGCACCTGGATGGCGTGCGCGTACTCGTGCCCGAGCAGGTAAAACACGAACGCGTCGCCGACCTGCCGGAACGCCGCCACCGACCAGGCGACGTCGTAGGCGATGAAGTCGCCCTGCGAGCAGTAGACGGCGTTGTTGCGGGGCAACGGCTGGCCGCCACAGGACACCTCGCCGGCCCGCTGGTACGGGGTGATCCGCCGGATCGGTTGGAACCGCTGCCCGGACTTTTTGAACTGGGCGGCCCAGTACCGCTCGGCGACCGCCTGCGCGTCGGCGACGTCCTGCTCGAACTCGGCGACGCTGGTGGTGCTGTCGGCCCGGGTGGTGCTCGGCCCCGGCGAGGCGGCCGACGGGTCTGCCCCGGGGCGCTCGGCCTCCGGCTCGGCCAGCCCACCACCGGCGCAGGCGAGCGACACCAGCGCGGCGATCAGCAGGCCCGCGATCGGGCCCCGCGCGTCGCGTCCGAACCGTGCCCCCACTGTGCCTCCCCAGACATCGGTGTTCACGCTGCGCTGTACCCCGACGATACGACCGCCACGCCTCACCGGTTTCACGTGCGGCGTGCCCCGACGGTTCACGCACCGCGCGGGCTCGACACCTCGTTGATCATGAAGTTAGCGTCACTCGTCCCGGCGTGTCGTGACGCTAACTTCATGATCAACGGCTCGGGTGGGGGTAGGAGCAGGGGGGAGAGGCAGTGGTGTACGAGTTGGGGAGCCGCCGTCGACGTCAGCCGGCGCCGGCGCACGTGCTGTGGCGGTCACTGCGCGACCCGTACGAGGCCGGCGGCCGACCGTGGCTGGAGTTGCGCGACGACGAGGTGCCACCCCGGGTGGTGGCGGGCTACGCACCGCTGCTGCTGGTGTGGTCGTCGCTGTGGCCGCACCGACCGCTGGACCGAATCCGTTTCGACCTGACACCCGGGCTGCCCGGCGGGGACTGCACGCTGCGTTGGACGCTCACCACCGACGGGGAGTTGCCGAGCGAGAGCACCCTCGGCCACCTACGCCACCGCCTCAACTACCTGATCAACAACCGGCTCCGCCTCTCGTACGGCCAATAGGCTCACTCAACCGCCGGACTCACGACCGCGCTGCCAGGTGTCACCCTGACCGCCGTGCCGCTCGGCCTCGTACCCCTGCTGCCGATCCCGAGCCTTCCGCCCAGCCTCACGGTCGAACCCGCCGCCCGCTTCCCGCCCGCGACGAACGACGACTCCCCCGGCCACACCCGCCACCACCACAAGAACCCCGACCACCACCCACGCCACCGTCATCCCGCCAACCTAAACCCCACCCGCCACCACCTCCGCCCGTCGATCAAGAGATTGGCGTCATCGCGCCCGGCGTGTCGTGCCGCAAACCTCTTGATCAACAGATCGAGTGGGGTGGGGGTGTCCGGGGAGCGGGGTTGGGTTCGACGTTTCTGGTGAGCGGTGCCGGGGCGGCACCGGAGACAGGAGGGCCACCGTGAAGTACATGATCTTGCTCTACGGGTCGCAGCAGGACTACGACGTGCTGACCGGGCGGGCCACCGACCGGCCGGCGATGTCGGCCGAGCAGATCGCGGCGATGCACCAGCACATGGAGACCTTCCACCAGGCGCTGGCCGAGTCCGGCGAGCTGGTCGACGCGCGGGGCCTGAGCGAGCCGGTGCACGCCCGTCGGGTGCAGGTGCGCGAGGGGGCACCCGTGGTCACCGACGGCCCGTACCCGGAGACGCAGGAGGTCCTCGCGGGTTACACCATCGTGGAGTGCGCCAGCTTCGACCGGGCCACCGAGATCGCCGCCGGTCTGGTCGACCCGGACGCCGCTGGTGCCTACGTGGACGTGCGGCCGGTGCTCGACGGCGTCGAGGACCTGGCCGGCTGACCGGTGCCCCAGACTCCCGTCGAGGACCTGCTGCGCGAGCTGGCACCGCAGGTCCTCGGCGCGCTGGTCCGCCGCTACGGGCACTTCGACACGGCCGAGGACGCGGTGCAGGAGGCGCTGATCGCCGCGGCGACCGGTTGGCCGCGCGACGGCGTACCGGAGAATCCGCGCGGGTGGTTGATCACCGTGGCGTCCCGCCGGCTGACCGACCTGCTGCGTCGTGAGCAGGCCCGGATGCGGCGGGAGGACACGGTGGCGCGGTGGATGCTGCCGGAGCAGTGGCGCGCGCCCGCCGCCGACCGTCCACCGGCGGACGCCGACGACACGTTGATCCTGCTGTTCCTGTGCTGTCACCCGGCGCTGTCGGCGGCGTCGCAGATCGCGCTCACCCTGCGCGCGGTCGGTGGGTTGAGCACCGCCGAGGTGGCGCGCGCGTTCCTGGTGCCGGAGGCGACGATGACCCGGCGGATCAGCCGGGGCAAGCAGCGGATCCGCGACAGCGGCCTGCGGTTCGCGCCGCCCACCGGTCCGGAGCGCGCCGACCGGCTCGCCGCCGTGCTGCACGTGCTCTACCTGATCTTCACGGAGGGGTACGCGCGCACGGCCGGGCCCGGGTTGCTGCGCGCCGACCTGACCGCCGAGGCGATCCGGCTGACCCGCCTGGTGCACCGGTTGGTACCCGAGGACCCCGAGGTCACCGGGCTGCTCGCCTTGATGCTGCTCACCGACGCCCGGGCTCCGGCGCGGATCGGCCCGCACGGTGAGCTGGTGCCGATGGCGGAGCAGGACCGCAGCCGGTGGCGGGCCGACCAGATCGCCGAGGGGGTCGAGCTGATCACCGGGGCGCTACCGCGCGGGGTCGTCGGGCAGTACCAGGTGCAGGCGGCCATCGCGGCCGTGCACGACGAGGCGCCCAGCGCGGCGGCCACCGACTGGGCGCAGATCACCGCGCTGTACGAGGTGCTCCTGGGGATGTCCGACAACCCGGTGGTGGCGCTGAACCACGCGGTGGCGGTGGCGATGAGCCGGGGCGCGTCGGCTGGGTTGACGCTGCTCGCCGACTTGGCCGACGATCCGCGTCTCGCCGACGACCCTCGACTGCCGGCCGCCCGCGCCCACCTGTGGGAGCGGGTGGGTGAGCGGGTCGCGGCACGGGAGGCGTACCGGATGGCGGCGGCACGCTCGACGAACCTGGCGCAGCAGCGCTACCTGAACGCCCGCGCGGAGCGGCTGGCGGGCGACCCGCCGCCCACCATCGACGCCGCGATGCCGGCAGACCCGTAACCCATAGGTTACGCTTCTAAAGTGGATGAGGTGGCCGTCGCGATCGCGGACCCGGTGCGCCGGCACATCCTGACCATGCTGCGAGAGGAGCCCCTCTCCGCCGGCGACATCGCCCAGCGGTTCACGATCAGCCGGCCCGCCGTCAGCCGCCACCTGCGAGTGCTCCGCGACAGCGGGCTGGTCCGCGACGAGCTGGTCGGACGACGGCGGATCTACCGCCTGGACGCGGCCCCACTCGCGCCGCTGATCGACTGGCTCACCGGGCTCGCCGGCACGGACCGGTGGGCGCGGCACCTCGACGCGCTGGAGACCGAGGTCTATCGCACCCGCCGAGAGCGCCGCAGCCGCGGCCCGGCAGCACACCGAAGGGAGAACACGGCATGACCCGTACACCCGCCGGACGCCTGTTTCGCACCGACACCGGCCACGATCTCGTCCTCACCCGGACCTTCCGCGCCCCGGTGGCGGACGTCTGGGCCAGCCTGACCGAGTCGGAGCGCACCGCCCGCTGGTTTGGCCCGTGGGAGGGCGACGCCGGGCCCGGACGGACCATCCGGGTCCAGATGGCGTACGAGGAGCAGCAGCCCTGGTGTGAGGTGCGCATCGACGCGTGCGAACCGCCGCAGCGTCTCGCCGTGTCGATGGTCGACAGCTATGGCAGCTGGTTGCTGGAGCTGTCGCTGACCGAGACCGACGGCACCACCGAGCTGCGCTTCGTGCAGCACCTGAGCAGCGTGGAGGGCATCGCCGAGGTGGGTGCCGGTTGGGAGTACTACCTGGACCTGCTGGTCGCCTCCCGGGATGGCTCGCCCCGCCCGGAGTTCGATGAGTACCACCCCGCGATGCAGCCCTACTACCAGGGGCTGGTCGCCGCGGCCGGCTAGGGGTCGAGCTGCCGCCGCAGCTTGGCGAACTCGACGGTCAACGCCGGCAGGGGAAAGTGCGCGTTCAGGCCACTGGGGTTCGGCAACACCCAGACCTTGGCCGGGCCCAGTCGATCCGGCCGTGGACCCAGCCCGGCCTTCGGCTGGGCGAAGGCGATCCGGTACGCGGTCACCCCGAGAATCGCCACCCAGCGCGGGCGGTAGCGTTCGGCCTTCACCGCCAACCCGGTGACTCCGGCGACCAGCTCCTCGGAGGTCAGCTCGGCGGCGCGGGCGGTGGCCCGGTTGCTGAGACTGGTGATGCCCAGGCCCTGCCGCAGCAGCTCGTCGCGTTCTGACGAGTGCAGTTGGCGGTCGGTGAAACCAGCCCCGTGCAGGGCCGGCCAGAACCGGCTGCCCTTGCGGGCGAACGGCTCCCCCACCGCGGCGGAGTACAGACCCGGGTTAAAACCGCAGAACAGCACGCGCAGCCCGGGGCCGATCACGTCCACCAGCCCTCGGCCGGCCGCCGCCGCCACCTGCTGCGGGGTCGGCCGTCGCGACCGTCCCGCACGCTCCGCGTCCACCACACCGATCCTGCCGTACGCCCGGGTGCCGACACCGGCGCACGGCTTGACACCCTCAACGGATGCAGTCAACCGACCACCTCGCCGCCGCCCGCTACGCCCGGATGCGCTGGAACACTCCGCTGTCGCCGGAACACGCCGCGCTGCTGCTGCAACGGCTGGACGTACGCCCCGGAGCGCGCGTGCTCGACCTCGGCTGTGGTTGGGGTGAGCTGCTGCTGCGGGCGGTTGCCGCCGGTGGTGTGTCCGGCCCCGTCGCGACCAGGGGTGTCGGTGTCGACACCGAGGACGCCGCGCTCGCCCGAGGGCGACGGTTGGCTGCGGATCGGTCGATGAACCGGCACGTCGCCTTCGTGAAGGGGGAAGCGGCGGCCTGGCAGGAACCCGCCGACCGGGTGCTCTGCATCGGCTCGGCACACGCCTTCGGCGGCACCGCGGCCGCCCTCGACGCCCTCGCCGCCGTGGTCCGGCCCGGCGGACGGCTGCTGTTCGGCGACGGGTACTGGGAACGGTCCCCCACGGCGGAGATCGCCGAGGTCTTCGGCCCGGAGGTGGCGACTCTCCCCGGGCTGATCGAGGCCGCCCGCGAGCGCGGCTGGCGGTTGCTGCACCTGAGCACCGCCGATCAGCGGGAATGGGACGACTTCGAATCCACCTGGCTCGCCGGCCGGCAGGAGTGGCTGCTGGCGTACCCGGAGGATCCCCGTGCGGCCGGCGTCCGCGCGGAGCTCGACGACCGGTTGCGCCAGTACGTCGGTGGTTACCGGGGTGTCCTCGGCCTCGCCTACCTCGTCCTGGGCCGCTGACGGTCCGCCCTTGCCGCCGCCGCCTACCCCGCGCGTGGTGAGCGCCGGACCTCGTCTCGCCCTGCGACACCGCTACCGGGACCGCCTGAACTGGCGCGCCCTCGCATCGGAACCGGTGCGTTGAGGGGCTGAAGCCTCGGCGTTTGGCCCGCCTGCCTGGCCGGTGTGGGGAAGAGTGGCAGGCGAGAGCTGTCGAGCGACGGCAGGGCGTCGGGCGGGCATGGAGGATTCAGATGAGCGACACGTCGTCGGCCACGCCGGCCCGCAACGTCGTCCTGGTCCACGGCGCGTACGCCGACGGCTCCTCCTGGTCCGACGTCATCCCGCTGCTGCAGCGGGCCGGGCTGACCGTGACGGCGGTGCAGAACCCGCTGACCTCCCTGGCCGACGACGTCGCCGCCACCAACCGCGCCCTCGACCGCCAGGACGGGCCGACGGTGCTGGTGGGCCACTCCTGGGCCGGCACGATCATCAGCGAGGCCGGCAACCACCCGAGGGTCACCGCCCTGGTGTACGTCGCGGCCCGCGCGCCCGACGCCGGCGAGGACTACAGCGCGCTGGCGGCGAAGTACCCCACGCCGCCGGCCAACGCCGGCCTCGTGCACCAGGACGGGTACGCGCAGCTCAGCGAGAGCGCCTTTCTGAGCGACTTCGCCGGTGGTGTCGAGGAGACCCGGGCCCGCGCCCTGTACGCGGTGCAGGGCCCGATCGCCAAGGACCTCTTCCAGGGCCGCACGACGACGGCCGCCTGGCGGGACCGACCCTGCTATTACTCGATCTCCACGCAGGACCGCACGACCGCACCGGAGCTGGAGCGGTTTCTGGCCGATCGGATGAACGCGACCACCATCGAGGTCGAATCGTCACATCTCGCCATGGTCACGCACCCGGAGACGATCGCCGACCTCATCCTCATGGCGACCAGGGGCACTCGCGGTCCCGCCTAGCGGACCGAAGCACGCTGCGCGTCGTCCCACCGCCGCGGCGGTGGGCTTGACGAGGCGCAGACATCGGAGGTTTACTGCGTCAACGATACCAGTCGATGAATTTTAACCGTCCACAGTGGTTGGTTGAGTTCGTCGGCTGGTCCGCCGCACCATCCCCCACCACCCCCACCACCCCGCAGCACCTCAGCCGAGCATCGGCGGCCCGGCTCCCGCACCACCGCCGCCCTGGCCCCTGGCCTGCCCGCGTGCACGCCCTGAGGTCGTCGCTCAGCTAAGGAGCACGAGCATGCGTTCCCGTTCCCGCTTGTTGGCCGCCATCACCGGTCTGTCCGTGTTACTGACCAGCCTGGTCGCCCTGCCGACCCCCGCGTCGGCGGCGCCGCTGACCAAGGTCCTGGTCTTCAGCAAGACCGCCGGCTTCCGCCACTCGTCCATCCCCAACGGCATCGCGGCGATCCAGCAGCTCGGATCCGCCAACGGTTTCACCGTGACCGCGACCGAGGACGCCGCCCAGTTCACCACCTCCAACCTGGCCCAGTACCAGGCGGTGGTCTTCCTGTCGACCACCGGCGACGTGCTCAACTCCAGCCAGCAGACCGCGTTCGAGTCGTACATCGCCGCTGGTGGCGGCTACGTCGGCGTGCACGCCGCCGCCGACACCGAGTACAGCTGGCCGTGGTACGGCGGGCTCGTCGGGGCGTGGTTCGACTCGCACCCGGCGATCCAGACCGCGACCGTGCGGATCGAGGACCAGACGAACCCGTCGACCGCGCACCTCGGCACCACCTGGGTCCGCTCCGACGAGTGGTACAACTACCGCACCAACCCCCGGTCGGGCGCACGAGTCCTGGCCAACCTCGACGAGTCGTCCTACAGCGGCGGCAACATGAGCGGCGACCACCCGATCACCTGGTGCAAGGCGTACGGCGGCGGGCGGGCCTGGTACACGGGCCTCGGCCACACCGAGGCGTCGTACACCGACCCGAACTTCACCCGGATGCTGCTCGGCGGCCTCCAGGTCGCCGCGGGCTCCGTGACGGCCGACTGCTCGCCGCGCACGACCACCCCGCCGACCAGCGGCTCCACCCTGCGGGCCCGCGCCAACAACCAGTACGTGAGCGCGCCCAACTCGACCACCGCGCTGATTGCCAACAAGACCTCCGTCGGCACCAGTGAGCGGTTCGACCTGGTCAGCCTCGCCAACGGCAACGTGGCGCTGCGCGCCAAGAGCAACGGCCAGTACGTCGCGGCCGAGAACGCCGGCGCTGCCGCGCTGATCGCCAACCGGGCCAGCGCCGGCGCCTGGGAGACGTTCCAGTTGGTCCGCAACTCCGACGGCACGGTGAGCCTGCGGGCCACGGTGAACAACCGCTACGTCGCCGCCGACAACGCCGGCGCGTCCCCGCTGATCGCCAACCGGACCTCGATCGGCCAGTGGGAGAAGTTCGACCTGGTCACCACCAACTGACCTGTCCCCCGCTCGTTCTCCACCACCACCACCTGGTCGTGGTGCGCCCCCGCGCGCCCGTCCCCCGGTCGTCGAGAAAGGACGATCATGCTCTCGTACCCCCGGCGCTGGCCCCGGGCGCTCTTCGCGGCGGTCCTCACCGTCGCGAGCGCGGCCCTCGCTGTGGCTGCACCGTCCACCGCCCAGGCTGCGGTGATTCCCGCCTCCGACTATCAACAGGTCAAACTCGCCACCGGGTCGGCCGAGCTGGGTGAGGCCATGTCCCTGGCCGTCCTGCCCAACCGCTCGGTGCTGCACACCGCCCGCAACGGCGTCCTTCGGGTGACCGACGTGGCCGGCAACACCAAGGTTTCCGGCACCCTGTCCGTCTACACGCACGACGAGGAGGGGTTGCAGGGCGTCGCCGTCGACCCCAACTTCGCCACCAACCGGTGGATCTACCTGTACTACTCGCCCACGTTGAGCACCCCGTCCGGGGACGCCCCGACCACCGGCTCACAGTCCGACTGGGACCGGTGGAAGGGGCACCTGCGGCTGTCCCGGTTCACCCTCAACTCCGACGACACGCTCAACCTCGGCAGCGAGAAGATCGTGCTCCAGGTCGCCAACGACCGTGGACAGTGCTGCCACGTCGGCGGTGACCTGGACTTCGACGCCGCCGGCAACCTGTACCTGACCACCGGTGACGACACCAACCCGTTCGAGTCGTCCGGGTACGCGCCGCTGGACGAGCGGACCAACCGCAACCCGCAGTTCGACGCCCAGCGTTCGGCGGGCAACACCAACGACCTGCGGGGCAAGGTGCTGCGGATCAAGCCGCAGGCGGACGGCACGTACACGATCCCGTCGGGCAACCTGTTCGCGCCCGGCACGGCCAACACCCGTCCGGAGATCTACGCGATGGGTCTGCGCAACCCGTTCCGGATGAGCGTCGACAAGGCGACCGGCGTCGTCTACCTCGGCGACTACGGCCCGGACGCGGGGAGCACCAACTCCAGTCGTGGCCCCCAGGGTCAGGTGGAGTTCAACCGCATCACGGCGCCCGGCAACTACGGCTGGCCGTACTGCACCGGCACCAACACGAGTGCCGAAACATACAATGAATACACCTTCCCGTCCGGGCCGTCGCAGTCCAAGTACAACTGCACGGGCGGGCCGACGAACAACTCGTTCCGCAACACCGGGCTCACCACGCTGCCGGCAGCGAAGCCGGCCTGGATCAAGTACGCCGGCGACTCCGGGTCACCGCCGGAGTTCGGCAGCGGCTCGGAATCCCCGATGGGCGGCCCGGTCTACCGGTACGACGCCTCGCTCAACTCCAGCATCAAGTTCCCGCAGTCGCTCAACGGCCAGTTCTTCGCCGGCGAGTACGGCCGCCGCTGGATCAAGGCGATCGCGGTCAACTCCGACGGCTCGCGTGGGGAGATCTCCAACTTCCCGTGGAGCGGCACCCAGGTCATGGACATGGCCTTCGGCCCGGACGGCGCACTGTACGTGCTGGACTACGGCACCGGCTCGAACAACCAGGCACTGTTCCGGATCGAGTACATCGGCGGCGGCAACCGCAGCCCCATCGCGGTGGCCTCAGCGAACCCGACCTCGGGGGCCAACCCGCTGACGGTCAACTTCTCGTCGGCCGGCAGCTCCGACCCGGAGGGTGGCGCACTGAGCTACCTGTGGACCTTCGGCGACGGCACGACGTCGACGGCCGCCAACCCCACCAAGACGTACACCACGAACGGCACGTACTCGCCCACGTTGAAGGTCACCGACCCGGCCGGGTTGTCCGGCACGGCGAGCCTGGTCGTCACCGTCGGCAACACGGCCCCGACGGTGACGCTCACCTCGCCCGCCGACGGGCGGCTCTTCACCTTCGGTGACACAGTGCCGTACACCATCTCGGTGAGCGACCCGCAGGACGGCACGATCGACTGCGCGAAGGTGAGCCTGACCTACGCGCTGGGCCACGACAGTCACGCTCACCAGATCACCTCGAAGACCGGGTGCAGCGGCTCGATCACCGTGCCGACCGACGGGGAGCACGACTCGGCGGCCAACATCTACGGGGTCTTCGACGCCGCCTACACCGACAACGGTGGGCTCACCACGCACAGCATCAGGACGCTGCAACCGAAGCACCGCCAGGGTGAGCATTTCAGCGCCACGTCCGGTGTCCAGGTCACCGACCACACCAACGCCGAGGGTGGCCGCACGGCCGGGTTCATCGAGAACAACGACTGGATCTCGTACCAGCCGTACAACCTGTCCAACGTGAACCGGTTCACCGCCCGGGTCTCCTCGGCCGGGGCCGGCGGCACCATCGAGGTTCGCACCGGGTCGGCCACCGGCAGCCTGCTCGGCACCGCCACCGTGCCGGTGACCGGCAACTGGGAGACCTTCGTCGACGTCTCCACCGCCATCAGCAACCCGCCCACCTCGACGACCACGCTGTACCTGGTGTTCAAGGGTGGGTCCGGCAACCTGTTCGACGTCGACGCGTTCACCTTCACCACCGGCACCAGCAGCGGCACTCCGGTAACCACCCTCCGAGCACAGATCAACAACCAGTACGTGTCCGCGGTCGGCACCAGCGCGCTGATCGCCAACAAGGCCAGCGTCGGCGCCACCGAGCAGTTCGACCGGGTCGACGCCGGCAACGGCAACATCGCCCTCCGGTCCCGCGCCAACGGACTGTACGTCTGCGCCGACAACGCCGGCGCCAATCCGTTGATCGCGAACCGCACCACGATCGGACAGTGGGAGACGTTCCAGATCATCAACAACTCCGACGGGACGGTCGGTCTGCGGGCGTTGGCCAACAACCAGATCGTGGCGGCCGAGAACGCCGGTGCGGGGGCACTGATCGCCAACCGTACGTCGGTCGGATCCTGGGAGAGGTTCACCCTGAGCACCAGCTGACGAGCGGGTGATGGGCCCGGCCTTGATGGTGACCAGGCCGGGCCCTACCCGGTGAAGTAGGCGGCGCTCTGCGGGTCCGCCGGGTAGTAGGACTCCACCGCGATCTCCTCGATGGTGATGTCCATCGGGGTGCCGAACGTGGTGATGGTCGAGAACAGCCGCAGTTCGCGTCCACCGACCCGCAGGATCATCGGGATCACCACGTCGGCGTCGACCCGTTGGTTTGTCGGGTCATCGGCCATCGGTTTCAGCAGGTCGTCGTAGAGCGCCGCGAGTTCCGCGTCGGGAGCGGCGGCGAGCTGCCGCGAGATCCGGCTGCGGAACACCGCCCGCACGTCCGCCAGGTTGACGACCAGGGGGGCGAGCCCGCGCGGGTCCAGGCCCAGCCGAACCAGGTTCACCGGTGGCCGCAACAGGTCGGGCGCCGCGTACGCGAAGAACGGGTCGACCGCGCGGTTGGTCAGCACGATGTTCCACCGACGGTCGAAGACCAGCGCCGGATACGGCTCGTGCGCCTGGAGCACCCTGCGGACCGCGTCGAGGGCACCCGACAGGGCGGCGTCATCGAGCGGGCGCTGCGCGTACCGGGGTGCGAAGCCGGCGGCGAGCAGCAGCTGGTTGCGATCACGCAGCGGCACGTGGAGTTGCTCGGCCAGCCGAAGGATCATGTCGGCGCTCGGCGTGGACTTGCCGGTCTCGACCAGGCTGACGTGCCGGGCCGAGACATCCGCGGCGATCGCCAGGTCGAGTTGGCTGAGCCCTCGACGCTTGCGCCACTGCCGTAGGAGCGCCCCGACCGCATACACGATCATGAGCCTACTCATCGTCGCTCGGGACGCCATGAAGTGTGATGTCATCGACAACGACCCGGGGCCGGGGAAACACTGGCGCCCATGAGCACCGAGAACAAGACCATCGTCGGGCAGGCCCTGGCGGGGCTGGTCGACACGGGCGACGTCGACACGCTCGCGTCGTACCTCAGCGAGGACTTCACCCACCACCGGTCGGATTCGACGACCTCGACCAAGGCGCAGTGGCTCGCGGCGGTCCGCGCCGCGCTGGGCCCGACCGCCGGCATGCAGGTCGACATCCTGCACCTCCTGGCCGACGGTGATCACGTCGTGGTGCACTCGCGACGCCGACTACCCACTGCGGGGCCGGAGATCGTGGTCGTCGACGTCCTGCGAATCGCCGACGGGCTCATCGCGGAGGTGTGGGAGATCATCGAACCGGCCACCCAGGCAGCCGCCAATGGGGCGTGGTGGGATTCAGCGGTCGGCGCGCACGGCTAGATCGGGAACCGGCCGTGACGCCAGTGCCAGTGGCCGCCGGACTTCAGGTGGTCGATGATCGCGCGCTGGAGCACGGTGCGGCGCGGCAGCTCGTCGAGCGGCGTGGACAGGGTGCGAAACCCGAACCGCAGCACCTCGATGTCGGCGTCCGGCCCCGCCGACTCCTGGTAGGGCTCCAGCTCGAACCGGCGTTGGAACCGCACGATGTTGGAGTCCTCGGGAAGGTAGTCGCGCAGCTGCGGGTCGAGCAGCCACGAGCCGCAGGAGAACGCGGTGTAGTGCTCGTCGGGGAAGTGCCGGGGGAAGAACGCGCGGGCCTCGTCGAGCGATGCCTCGATCGCCTCCGGGGTCAACGGCCCCGACTCCGGGACGTGCAGGCCGATCGCGCCGTCGCCGCGCTGGTGCTGAAGCCGGCCCAGCTCGTAGACGCTGCCGCGGGCGTGCAGGGTCAGCCAGCTCTGCATGATCGGCCAGCCCTCGCCGCGCATCCGCCGGTCGACCGCGAGGTTGCGACCCAGGTCGGCGAGGGTCACCCAGGACACAGCATCGGGGATGCCGTGGTCGCGGTGGTACGCCCGGACGACGTCGACCATGGCCAGGTAGGCGTACACGTAGAGATGCCGCCAGGCCGGCCCTCGGTCGCGTGGCAGCTCCGGGCCGGGCGGCAGCCAGTCGTAGCCCGCGAGATCGGCGCGGACCAGTGCGATCGAGCGGTCGAGCAGCCAGCGCAGCTCGGGTGTCCACAGCGGAGAGCCGGGATCCGGCCAGCCCGCCATGATCTCGGCGGCGTCGTCCGGCCGTACGGCGAGCCGGTCGAGGAGCGCGGGTGCGTCGGCCTTGGCCGGCAGTGGCGCCGACGGCCCGTCCCCGGCGAGCCGGTGTACGCGGTCGACGTCCTCGACGGGCACCCCGAGCCGGGCGGCGATGTCGTCCAGATCCACGTCGACGACCCTACCGGCCGGTGGGCGTCTCAGGAGTCCGCGGGAACTCCGGCGTCGAGCTGCCCGATCATCGGCGCGAGGAGGTCGTTGAGTTCCCGGGCCAGCACCACCACGGCCCGGCGCGCCGCGGTGGCGACGTCGTCGTCCGGCCCGCCGGGCGTCGGCGGTAGATCGCCGAGCGGCACCGGCGCCTCCACCTGTAACAGCGCGCGCAGGTGCGGCCGGCGCGTCTGGTCCTGCTCCGGTCAGCGGTCAGCCGACGAAGACGCAGAACGGATGCCCGGCCAGATCGGCGTACACCCGTAACGGCTCGTCGGGGTCGCCGATGCGGTCGTACAACAGCCGGCCGCCGAGGCGCAGCACGCGCTCGTGCTGGACCAGCAACTCCTCGACGGACTCCACGGTCAGGTCCAGGTGCAGCTGCTGGGGCACGACATTCGTCGGCCACGTCGCCTCCGGCAGATGCTCCACCCGCTGAAACGCGATCTGGGTCCCGCCGGCGGGCGACCGCAACACCAGCCAGTCACGGCCACGTTCGTCAGCCTGGCCGGCCGCCGGCGGCTCGTCACCCGGCCGGTAGACGAAGCCCAGAAGCTGTCGATAGAACTCCGCCAGTGCCCTGGCGTCGGTGCAGTCGAGCACCACCGAACACAGCTTGGGCACGCTCTCCTGGTCAACCACGTTCGATCACCTCCGGGCGCCATTCTGGTCGCACCACGCCGCAGTCACAGCGTCAGCGGCTTGACAAAGAGGCCGTTCCAGAGTGGACGATGCACCGTGCGAATTCTTGTGGTGGGTGGCAGCGGCCTGATCGGCGCTCACGTCGTGGACGTCCTGAAGGACCGTGGGCACGCCGCGACCACGGTGGCGCGTACCGCCCAGCCGGGCGTGGACCACCTGCTCGATGTCGGGTCCGCCTCGATCGACGAACTGCGGCCGTTGCTCGCCGGTCACGACGGCGTCGTGTACGCCACCCGGACCGACGAGCAGCGGCCGCTGCCCAAACCGATCTATCCCGAGTTTCGCCGGGACAACGTCGAACCGGTGATACGCCTGTTCACCGCCGCCCGCCTCGAAGGTCTCACCCGGGCTGTCGTGATGGGCTCCTACTACACCTACTTCGACCGGCTCCACCCGCAGTGGCGCCTGGCCGAGCGGCACACGTACATCCGGTGTCGCCTGGAGCAGGCCCGGGAAGGACGGGCTGCCGCCGGTCCGGACCTGCCGGTCGCCGTCCTCGAACTGCCCTTCGTCTTCGGTCGAGCCGGCGATCGGCTGCCCAACTGGGCCGGACCGCTGGACCGGTGGGCGCGCTCGCGTACACCCTTGGTCGCCCCGACCGGCGGGAGCGCCGCGGCCTCCGCGCGCAGCGTGGCCGAGGTCGCGGTCGACGCCCTGGAGCAGGCCAGCGGCGCGGACATCCCGGTCGCCGACGAGAACCTCAGCTGGCACGACATGATCGCGCGCATCGCCGAGGCGGTGGGCCGACCCCGGCGGGTCAGCCGCCTGCCGGCCGGGGTGGCGCGGGCCGCGCTGCGACTCGGCGGCGCGGCGCAGACCCTCGGCCGCAAGGAGTCGGGCGTCAACCCCAGCTACCTTGCCGACCTTCTGCTCGCCGATTTGTTCATCGAACCGACGAGTGGTCGCTCCCTGGACCCGGCGCTGCGCGAGACCTTCCCCAACAGCGCCACGTGATGTCCTCGTCAGCCGGGGTTCGTCGACCCAGCCTGCCGCGTGGCGATGTCCACGAACTCGTGCACCAGCGGTGATCCGTTACCCTCCGCCCAGGCCAGGCACACCTGGTTGGCCGCGAGGTCGGCGACGGGCACGTGAACGACGTCCGGCCTCGTGTAGAACGTCGCGGTCGACAGGGGCAGGATCACCATCCCGGCGCCCGCGGCGACGTGCTCCAGCTTTTCCTCGACGGAGTTCAGCGCGGGCCGAGGGCGGGGATCGGGGTCGGCGGGCCGGTTCGGCAGATCCCGCCATTCGGGCACCGCGTCCGGGGCCTGGAGCAGCCGTTCCTCGGCCAGTTCAGCGATGTCGAGCGCCTCCTTGCCGGCCAGGCGGTGTTCGCTGTCCAGGACCACGACGCGGGGTTCGGTGAACAGCCGGTGCAGGCGCAGACCGCGCTGGTCCACCGGGAGCCGCACGTAGCTGACGTCCGCCCGCCCCTCGCGGACAATGTCGGCCTGGTCGTCCCAGGACGTACGGACGACGTTGACGGCCAAATCGGGGTGCCGTTCGGCGATGGCGCGGGCCTCGGCGGTGACCAGCACGCCGGGCATGAACGCGATGGTGAACGTCGCCCTGCCGTGGGCGGCCCGTTGCACCCGCCGCCGCAGAGCCTCAGCCGAGGCGAGCAGCGGACGGGCGTCGGTGAGCAGCTGGCGGCCGGCCTCGGTCAGCACGGTGGAGCGGCGGTCCCGGACGAACAGCTCGGCGCGGAGTTCGTGCTCGAAGGCCCGGATCTGGCGCGACAGGACCGGCTGGGCGATGTGCAGGCGCGCGGCGGCCCGGCCGAAGTGCAACTCCTCCGCGACCGCCACGAAGTAGCGGAGCTTGCGCAGATCGACGTCCATACGCCCCCCGTTGAAGTCGCACGCGCCCGACCTTTAAACGATACCTTGGAGGTATCACAGCAGCTGAAAGAGGTCTTGGACGCGGGCGTGCCCGGCGGAGCACGGTGGTAACCGTCTCCACCACCCGATCCAGAAGGACACGATCATGACCCTCACCGACAAGCGCGTCGTCGTACTGTCGCCAACCTCACCGACCCGGGCGCCGTGTCCCGGCTGTTCCACGATCTTGGATCATTCGACCACCTCGTCTACACCGCCGGTGAACCGCTCGCACTGATGTCCGTCGACGCCCTCGACCTCTCCGCCGCCCGGACCGCCTTCGACCTGCGCTACTTCGGCTCCCTGTCGGCGGTCAACGCGGCGCTCCCGCACCTGCGCCCCGGCGGGTCGATCACCCTCACCACCGGCACCGCCAACCACCGGCCCAGCGCCGGCTGGTCGGTGGCAGCCAGCATCACCGGGGCGATTGACGCACTGGTCCGCGCCCTCGCCGTCGAACTCGCCCCGCTCCGGGTCAACGCCGTCTCCGCCGGCGTGATCCGCTCCCCGCTCTGGGACTCGCTGCCAGAGCAGACCCGAGAGCAGATGTACGCCCAGCTCAGCGAGTCGCTCCCGCTCGGTCGGGTGGGCGAGCCCGAGGAGGTCGCCGAGGCGTTCGCCTACCTCCTCCAGGCGACCTATGCCACCGGCACGGTGGTGACCGTCGACGGTGGCACCCTGATCGCCTGAGCCCGCCGCACCCGTCAGCGGAGGTGTTCGGCCAGTCCGACGATAATGCCCTCGGGGCCGCGGACGTAGCAGAGCCGGAAGATGTCCTCGTACCGCTCCACCTCACCGACGAGTTCGGCGCCGTGGCCGCGCAGCCGGGCGATCACGTCGTCGATGTCGTCGACGGCGAACATGATGCGCCGAATGCCGAGCGTGTTCGCCGGCGCGTCCTTCGGTTCCGCGCGGATCGCCGCCGGTCGGTGGAACATCGCCAGCTCGACCTTGCCGTGGCCATCCGGGGTCCGCAGCATCGCGACCTCCTGTCGGACGTCGTCGATCCCGATGACACGCTCCACCCACCGCCCCTCGACCGGCCCTCGCCCTTCCACCTCCATGCCGAGTTCGACGAAGAACGCGATGACCGCGTCAAGGTCCTCGACAACGATGAGGACGTTGTCCATCCGCTGGATCGCCATGCTGGATCTCCCTGCTCTGGTGCGGTCACGGTGACCGCATCCTCCCCCCGAGGACGGAGCCACCCGGCCGCTCTCGACATCCAGAGCGCACCACCTCGTCGGGTGGCAGGCCCGCTAGCTGTAGTGACCAGCAGGGTTGTTGACGCGGCTGATGGGTGGTTTGCCGCCGAGTGAGGTGTGGTTGCGGTAACTCAACCCGCGCGGCGGCCACCGCGGCCGCCGGCACGGCCTGGCTCGGGGAAGGCGCCGCAATTGCCGAGCACGGTGACCTGTCGCATCCGCACAGCGTGCCAGGCTGCCTGCGAGGCGACCTGACCAGCGCCTGTTCCGCAGGAGTTAACAGCGTTGGTCGGTCCCGGTCCCGTCAGTAGCGTCGTGCGCGTTCGGTCGACGATCTGATCGGCCCTGACCACAAGGAGAAACACGGATGATCTCTGCGTTTGCGCGGCGCCTCGCCAGCGTGGCAGTCGCTGGCACGGTTCTGGCCGGGGCGATGCTGACGTCGGCGGGCCCGGCCGCGGCCGCCTACCCCACCTGTTACGGCAAACGGAAAGTGGCGACGGCCCCGTACAACGAGCTGGTGTGGATTCCCGCCGTGTCGTCCACCGGGTCGACCAGCTGCAACCTACGCCTGGGCGACTACAACAACACGGGCGTCAGTGTGCTCCAAGATGCGATCAACCGGTGTAACCGGCCGCAGAACTTCGCCCCGATTGTCGTGGACGGCGACTTCGGCCAGAAGACCAAGGACCTGCTCATCGTGGCGCAGGCGATCCGGGAGACAGATACGGACGGCATCTACGGCCCGCTCACCCGGGACGCGTTCTACTGGCCGCTGCCGTCCGGGGAAGGCTGCCGCGCGATCCACTGACCGCCGCCGCGTCATTGAGCTGGCGAGCACAGCGCCGGGTGTCGGTACGGCTGGGCCATCACCGCCACCGTCTGGGTCTTGCCAGTGGCCCGCAGCCACCCCGATCATCGCCGTGTGTTGCGCATCCACTTCTCGAGCGAAGACCTGGCGCGTATTCATTTCGCGCCCGGAGTCGACTGGTTCTGGGAGACGGCACTCAGCATCCACCAGCTGCGTCTGCGCGACTCCCATCCACTTCTCGACTCGTGGAAGCGGTCCGCGCGGCAACAGCTACACCCGTCCGCCGGGCTGAGAGCGAAGACGAACCCGATCATCGCTCTCAGCCCGCCGCGAGGCTACTTCCCCGACTTCCTGACGCCCCCGGACCACGGGTTCGACTCCGGTGTCGACGCCATCCTGTCCACCCCCCGTGCGCGGCTGCACCAGGAGATCGGTCTCCTCGCCGCGTCCAACCGGGACATCCGCGCCGACGTCGACGGTCTCGCCCGAGGCCAACCGGCGGCGCTGGCGGCCCTCGGGACCGCCATCCGGGCCTACCGCGACGTGGTGCTGGCACCTATGTGGGCGCAGGTGTCCGCCGCAGTCCAGGCCGACCTGCAACACCGCGTGCGGCACCTGGTCGCCGGAGGGTGGGCGCAGGTGCTCGACGGCCTACACCCGCAGGCAAGGTACGCCGACGGCAGTCTGGTCATCGCGCAATGGGGCGTGGCCGGCGACAGCGACCTGCACCTCGATGGACGTGGGCTGACGCTGATCCCGTCGTACTTCAAGGAAGCCCGGCAGCTGATGGTGCTCGCCGACTTCGACCTGCCGCCGGTGCTGGTCTATCCGGTCGACCCCGGCATCCGGGTCCTCGCGGACGCCGGTCACTCCCCTCTGGCGGCGCTGATCGGCGCCACCCGCAGCCGCATCCTCGAACTCGCGGCGGGCCGCAACACCTCCGAGATAGCCCGGATCGCCGGCATCTCCGTGCCGGCGGCAAGCAAGCACCTGGCGGTGCTACGTCAGAACAACGTCATCACCAGCGTTCGACGTGGTGGCATGGTCATCCACACCACAACCGCGCTCGGCACGGCGCTGCTGGAAGGCGACGGCATGACCGCGGTGGGGGCCAACGCCGCAGCTGTACGCCACGCGCGGCAATGAGATCCGCGCCTTCCAGCCGACCTGAGGTGCGGCTCAGGCCCGTAGTCGTCCGGCGGGCGGGCCAATCCCGAATGTGCAACGATGACCGGCATGTCGACTCCACGAAAGGGCAATGCCGCGTAGGCGCCCCGCACAACTGCGTGCCGACTCCATCTACCGGCGACCGCTTGATGAGTCGACCTCATCATCCCCGGGCTCTCGGCCCGCGGCCTGAAGGTCATCGCGGTACGTGGGCCACCCCCAGCGCCAAGATCGCCACAGTGTCGGGCTTGATCGGAAGCGTGTCCGCCACAGCGACTGGCATCAAGGATTTCGCGTTGAGTTGAAGCGGAACTTAGAGCCGCTGCCCTACGACCAGCGGGATCTACGCGGGGGACGTCTGCTGGCACGGCGTCTCGGGTTGCCCTCGTTCAACGCTACTTGATGTCGTTTCACGGTGTCTTGTGCCCCCTGTGTGCCCCGGAATGGCGGGGGTACCACAACGGCGACCCGGGCGTTGGAACGGCTCCACACCCTTCTCTCGACGCTAAGAAAGTTAGCACGGGCTCAGGACTCCCGGTATCGGTCGACAGACTGATTACAAGCTCACCGCAATCTCGCTAGATTCGCCGAGCTAATCAACGGGAAGGATCCGAAGTCTGTGCAATCTCTACGGGGTAGAAAGAACAGTCACGCTTCCGGACGCGGCTCGGCCGACGATCAAGAGCAAAAGCCATGGGCGCTGGTCCGACGGGGGCTGATTCCCGATACGCGCTCGCAACGGGTTCTTGCTCTGGCAACGTTCGTCAACATGATCGGCAGCGGCGTCTTTATGGTCAGCGCCGCGCTCTTCTTCACCCGTGTTGTCGGACTTCCATTGACTCAAGTCGGTATCGGAATGGGCATCGCGGCCGCCGCTGGCCTTTTTGCTGGCGTGCCGGTCGGGCATCTCGCTGACCGACGAGGGCCACGAGAAATCTATCTCTTGATGCTCGTCATTCAGGGCACAGCGATGGCGGCGCTGGTATTCGTGCAGTCATTCTGGTTGGTTCTGGTGGCGCTGTGCATGGGGGAACTCGCTCGCTCAGCGGGGGGTGCGGCACGTGGTCCGCTGGTTCGCGGAATCGGCGGTGCTGACCTCACCAGATACCGCGCTTACCTACGCTCGGTCGCGAATCTCGCCGGAAGCTGCGCCGCCGTGGCTGCTGGCTTCGCCGTGCAGTACGACACGCGTCCGGCTTACCTGGCCCTGGTGCTGGGTAATGCGCTCAGTTTCGTGGCCAGTGCCGCCATCATTGCAGCGCTGCCGTCGCTACCGCCCGTGCCCGCGCCGCAAACGACCAGCTCGTGGGAGGTATTGAAGGACCGGGCGTATGTTGCCGTCACCGTGCTCGACGGCATCATGTCGATCCACCACCAGGTGCTTCTCTTCGCACTGCCACTCTGGATCGTCGGGCACACCGACGCACCCCGGTGGCTGATCGGCGGGGCAGCACTGGTCAACACCGCTCTAGTGGTCCTGCTCCAAGTCAGGGCTAGCCGAGGGGTCAATGACAGGGCCACCGCCGGGAAAGCCCTGCGGCGCGCGGGCGTGGCGTTCTTCGTCGGCATGGCCGCGATGGCGGCAGCGGCAGGACTTCCCTCATGGCTTGCGCTCACAGGCATCGTCGTCGGCATCATCGTCCACACATTCGGTGAACTGTGGCACACGGCCGGTTCGCTGGAACTCCGATTCAGCCTCGCTCCCGCCCACGCCCAAGGGCAGTACATGGGACTGTTCGGGTTCGGTGCCGGCCTGGCGAACGTGATCGCACCCACCGTGTTGGCACTCTTCTGCATCGCCTGGGGAGTCCCTGGTTGGCTCCTGCTCGGCGGGGTGTTCGTCATGGCGGGCCTGTTGACGCCTTACGTGGTGCAGTGGGCGGAACAAACGCGCCCGTACGCGACGCAGCCCGCGTAGCTGGGCTAGCCATCCCGATGCTCCTATGGATGTCAACCCGCGACCCCTTGACCCCCAGGCACCCAACACGGGGCTTTGGCCTGCCGTTCACGGGGTTGAACTGCTGGAACCGTCCATCAGCATCCCTGTCCGTCCGCGGGCGTCCGTCCCGGTCGTCACCCAGTAAGTCACCCCCGGGCGAGTTGCAGGGTCCTTGCATCAGTCGTCCTCGGTGACTGCTGTGGACTGCGGCAGGGAGAGATTTTCGGCGTGAGCCCTGGCGACCTGGACGCGACCCGGCCAACCCTCCGAGTCGTCCGTCAGGTCAAACTCGTGCGCGGCGCGCTCATCTTCGCCCCACCCAAAGGCGGCAAGACCCGGGAGGTTCCCCTCCCCGCCTCAGTAGCTCACCGCCTGAGCGACCACGCCAAGCAGTACCCGTCCATAGAGGTCACCCTGCCCTGGGGAACCCTGACCGGCGACCCCACGACCGTCACGCTCTACCTGACCACCGCCGACGGCCTGCCGCTCAGCCGCTCGAAGTTCAACCCCGGAGTCTGGAAGCGCGCCATCCGGGCCGCCGGCATCCCCGACGACCGTCACAACGGCATGCACGTCCTGCGGCACACCTACGCCTCGGTCCTCCTGGACGCCGGCGAGAGCGTCAAGGCCCTGTCGACGTACCTGGGCCACGCCGACCCTGGGTTCACCCTGCGGACCTACACGCATCTCCTGCCGACCAGCGAGGACCGAACGCGGCGCGCCATCGACACCGCGTTCGGCGAGGACCAAGCCGCCGGGGACGGCCCGGAATCCGTTGACGGCCTGGAGACGGCATGATCATGGTTCAGCGGTCTTCCGGGCGGCCTCCGGTGCAGGTCAGGGCACCTGCGCCCGTTACTTGGCGTTGAAGTAGCTGGCCTCCGGGTGGTGCACCACGATCGCGTCGGTGGCCTGCTCCGGCATGAGCTGGAACTCCTCGGACAGCTCGACCCCGATCCGGTCCGCGCCGAGCAGATCCATGATCTTCGCCCGGTCCTCCAGATCGGGGCAGGCCGGGTAGCCGAACGCGTACCGGCAGCCCCGGTAGTCGTTGCGCAGGATGCCGGCCAGGTCCGCCGGGTCGTCGTGCCCCAGCGGACGACCGTCGGGCAGGGTCATCTCGTTGCGGATGCGCTGGTGCCAGTATTCGGCGAGGGCCTCGGTGAGCTGCACGGAGAGCCCGTGCACCTCCAGGTAGTCGCGGTACTCGTTGCGGGCGAACAGCTTCGCCGCGTACTCGCTGACCGGCTGGCCGACGGTGACCAGTTGCAACGCGACCACATCGAGCTGGTCGCCCTGGGGCTTGAAGAAGTCCGCCAGGCAGAGCCGCCGCTCCTGCCGCTGCCGGGGGAAGGAGAACCGGGCGCGCTCCGCGTGCCCGTTCTCGTCGAGCACCACCAGGTCGTTGCCTTCGGAGTACGCGGGGAAGTAGCCGTACACCACGGCTGCCTCCAGGACCTGGTCGGCGATCAGCCGATCCAGCCAGTACCGCAGACGGGGCCGGCCCTCGGTCTCGACCAGCTCCTCATAGGAGGGCCCGTTACCGCCCCGGGCGCCGCGCAGGCCCCACTGGCCGGAGAAGGTGGCCCGCTCGTCGAGCAGCGCCGCGTAGTCGGCCATCGGCACGCCCTTGATCACCCGGGTGCCGAAGAACGGCGGGGTGGGCACCGCCACGTCCGCGGCTACGTCGGAGCGGACCGACGAGTCGTGCAGCTCCGGCAGCGACGTGGTGACCATCGAGCGCTGCCGTTCCCGGCGGGCCCGCCGGGCCGCGAGAGCCGCCTCCCGCTCCGGGTCGATCACCGGGGCACCGCCGCGCTTGGCGGTCATCACCTTGTCCATCAGGGACAGCCCCTCGAACGCGTCCCGCGCGTAGTGCACCTGCCCGGGGAACGTCGACCGCAGGTCGTCCTCGACGTACGCGCGGGTCAGCGCCGCACCACCCAGCAGGACCGGCCACCGCTCCGCGACCCCGCGGGTAGCCATCTCGGCCAGGTTTTCCTTCATGATGACCGTGCTCTTCACCAGCAGCCCGGACATGCCGATCGCGTCGGCGCGGTGCTGCTCGGCGGCGTCGAGGATGGCGCTGATCGGCTGCTTGATGCCGATGTTCACCACCTCGTAGCCGTTGTTGGACAGGATGATGTCGACCAGGTTCTTGCCGATGTCGTGCACGTCGCCGCGCACGGTGGCGAGCACGATGCGGCCCTTGCCGCCGTCCTCCGCGGTCTCCATGTGCGGCTCCAGGTAGGCCACCGCGGTCTTCATCACCTCGGCGGACTGGAGCACGAACGGCAACTGCATCTGGCCGGAGCCGAACAGCTCACCGACCACCTTCATGCCGTCCAACAGGATGTCGTTGATGATCGACAACGGGGACCGGCCACCGGCCATCGCCTCGTCCAGGTCGGCCTCCAGGCCGTTGCGCTCACCGTCGATGATCCGCCGCTTGAGCCGCTCGTCCAACGGCAGCGCCGCCAACTCCTGGGCCCGGCTGGCCCGGGCGCTGGTCACGTCCACGCCCTCGAACAGCTCCAGGAAGCGCTGCACCGGGTCGTACCCCTCGCGGCGCCGGTCGTAGACCAGGTCCAGGGCGACCTCGCGCTGCTCGTCGGGGATCTTCGACATCGGCAGGATCTTGCTGGCGTGCACGATCGCCGACGACAGGCCGGCCTGCACGCACTCGTGCAGGAACACCGAGTTGAGCACCTGCCGGGCCGCCGGGTTGAGCCCGAAGGAGATGTTCGAGATGCCCAGGGTGAAGTTGACGCCCGGGTAACGGCGGGCGATCTCCCGGATCGCCTCGATCGTCTCGATGCCGTCGCGGCGGGTCTCCTCCTGCCCGGTGGCGATCGGGAAGGTCAGCGCGTCGATCAGGATGTCGGAACGGTCCATCCCCCACCGGCCGGTCAGGTCGTCGATCAACCGCGCCGCGACCCGCACCTTCCACTCCTGGGTACGCGCCTGCCCCTCCTCGTCGATGAGCAGCGCCACCACCGCGGCGCCGTGCTCACGAACGATCGGCATGACCCGCGCGTACCGGGAGTCGGGACCATCGCCGTCCTCGAAGTTCACCGAGTTGACCACGCAGCGGCCGCCGAGCATCTCCAACCCGGCCTCGATCACCGCCGGCTCGGTGGAGTCCAGCATGATCGGCAGCGTCGACGCGGTGGCGAACCGGCCGGCCAGCTCCCGCATGTCCTGCGTGCCGTCCCGGCCGACGTAGTCCACGCACAGGTCGAGCAGGTGCGAGCCGTCGCGCGCCTGACTGCGGGCGATCTCCACACAGGCCCGCCAGTCGCCGGCGAGCATCGCCTCGCGGAACGCCTTCGAGCCGTTGGCGTTGGTCCGCTCCCCCACCATCAGCACCGACGCGTCCTGGGCGAACGGCACCGGGTGGTACACCGACGAGACGCCCGCCTCGTGCCGGGGCTCGCGGGCCGGGGCAGTGGCGCCGTGCAGCCGTTCGGCCAGCACCCGGATGTGCTCCGGGGTGGTGCCGCAACAGCCGCCGATCAGCCCCACGCCGTACTCGGTGATGAACCGCTCCAGCGCCTCGGCCAGCTCCACAGGAGTCAGCGGGAAGTACGCCCCGTCGGCGGTCAACACCGGCAGGCCGGCATTCGGCATCACCGACAGTGGGATGCGGGAGTGCTGTGACAGGTAACGCAGGTGCTCACTCATCTCGGCGGGGCCGGTCGAGCAGTTGAGCCCGATGAGGTCCACGCCGAGCGGCTCGATCGCGGCGAGGGCCGCACCGATCTCGCTGCCGACCAGCATGGTGCCGGTGGTCTCCACGGCCACGTGGCAGATGATCGGCACGGACTGACCCAGCTCGGCCATCGCCCGCTTCGACCCGACCACGGCCGCCTTGACCTGGAGCAGGTCCTGGCAGGTCTCGATGATCAACGCGTCCGCGCCGCCGACGATCAGACCCGCGGCGTTCTCCTGGTACGCGTCGCGCAGGGTCGAGTAGGCGGTGTGGCCGAGGGTGGGCAGCTTGGTGCCCGGCCCGATCGAGCCGAGCACGAACCGGGGTCGCTCCGGGGTGCTGGCCGCGTCGGCCGCCTCCCGGGCGATCCGGGCGCCCGCCTCGGACAGCTCGCGGATGCGGTGCGGGATGTCGTACTCGGCGAGGTTGGCGAGGTTGGCGCCGAACGTGTTGGTCTCCACGCAGTCGGCACCGACGGCCAGGTAGGCGTCGTGCACCCCGCGCACCACGTCCGGACGGGTGACATTGAGGATTTCGTTGCACCCCTCCAGCCCGTCGAAGTCGTCGAGCGTGAGGTCCGCAGCCTGCAGCATCGTGCCCATCGCGCCGTCGGCGATGAGGATCCGGTCTGCCAGCACATCCATCAATGAAGTCCGCACCCGTTCAGGTTAATGCGATCAGGCCGCACTCCACGACCGCCCTCGAGCGATCCCCTATTGTGTCACCGGGATCACCCTGTCTGGTTCGTTCGGGTATGACCGGCTGCCGGACCGGCCGACCGGCGCGGCCGACAGGCCGCGCCCTCGCCCGGCACGTAGGCTGACGGACGTGAAGGACAACAGGGACGCCGCCGTGCCCCACGGTATGACGACCGGGCGCGGTCCCGACGCCAGCCGCGACGAGCAGGGTGAGGTGACGGCGTGACCGAGTTCGACGGACTGCCGGTGCTGCGGTCCCCGGTGGCGATCGCCGCGTTCGAGGGCTGGAATGACGCCGCCGACGCGTCCACCGCCGCGGTCGAGCACCTGGAGCAGGTCTGGAACGCCCGGCAGATCACCGAGCTGGACCCGGAAGACTTCTACGACTTCCAGGTCAGCCGGCCCACCATCACGATGGCCGACGGGGAGACCCGACGGGTGGAGTGGCCGACGACCCGGTTCATGGTGGCCAGCCCGGAGGGCACCGACCGCGACGTGGTGCTGATCCGCGGCATCGAGCCGAGCATGCGCTGGCGGACGTTCTGCGAACAGGTGCTGGAGATCTGCCACAGCCTCGAGGTGGAACGGGTGGTGCTGCTCGGCGCGTTGCTGGCCGACGTGCCGTACACCCGGCCGCTGCCCATCAGCGGCAGCGCCTCCGACGCGCAGGCCGCCGAGCGCTACCAGCTCACCCCCACCCGGTACGACGGCCCGACCGGCATCGTCGGCGTGCTGCACGACGCCTGCACCCGCGCCGAGGTGGACGCCGTCTCGTTCTGGGTGCACGTGCCGCACTACGCCAACAACCCGCCCTGCCCGAAGGCCACTCTCGCCCTGCTGCACCGGGTCGAGGAGGTCGTCGACCTGCCGGTGCCGATGGCCGACCTCGCCGAGGAGTCCGCCGAGTGGGAGCAGCGGGTGCGCAGCGCCGCCGAGCAGGACGCCGAGCTGGGCGAGTACGTCCGTGAGCTGGAGGAACGGGTCGGCGACGAGGGCATCACCCCGTTGACCGGTGACGAGATCGCCCAGGAGTTCGAGAAGTACCTGCGCCGCCGGGGCGGCTCGGCCGGCCCCACCGCCGGTTCCTGGTAGCACTGCTTCGCTGCGGGCCTTCGGACCTTTTGGGGTCCGGAGGCCCGTTTTCGCGTGTCCGGGGTAGCGCCGTCACACCCGCTAGGGCATCCTAGGAACCTAGATGTGATCACGGAGGTGGGTGTGCAGATCAATCCCGGGGCCGCGGAGTTCCCACACCGACAGATCGCCGCGCAACTCAAGGCCCAGGTCCGCCGCGGCGACTGGGGGCCGGGCGAGCGGCTGCCGTCCATCCCGGCCATCGCCGAGATGTTCGGCGTCGCCAAGCAGACCGTGCAACGCGCCGTCGACCAGCTGCGGGTCGAGGGCATCCTGATCACCAAACCCGGCTCCGGTACGTACGTCCGGGGCACCCGCCGCCGCCTCAACCGCCTCTCCCGAGGCCGGTACGGCGGCTTCCGCGGCTACCACACCGACCTGGCTGCCCGATACCGCCAGCAACTCGTCTCCGTCGGGCACGCCCCCGCCCCCGCCGAGGTGGCCGACGCGTTCGGGGTCTCCGACGGCACCGACCTGCTCTGCCGGCGGCACCTCGTCCGCACCGACGACTCCCCCGTCGAGGTGGGCGCATCCTGGTTCCTGCCCCGCGACACCGCCGGCACCTCCCTGGAACGCGCCGAGGCGTTCGGCCGGCCGCTCTACCAGGAGGCCGAGGAGGCCACCGGACGGCGGTACGTCTCGGCCACCGACACGATCAGCGCCCGCCAGCCCAGCCGGGAGGAGGCCGAGACCCTCCAGATCCGGCCGGACACCCCGGTGCTGCACCTGCTGCACGTCGCGTACGACGCGCACCGCAAGCCGATCGAGGTGTCCCAGGCGACCTGGCCCGGCCCCATGACCACGTTGACCGAGGAGTACAAGATTCCCGGCCCGACCCCCGACCCGGAACCCGACCCCGGCCTAGTCCTCGGCTAACCCGACGCCCAACCCCCACCCCAACCCCGCGCGACCCGCGACCTCCCCGGGCGATCATGGGGTTGACGGGTCCGGCAGAGATCCAACCGCCCGTCAACCTCATGATCGACCAGGGGGTTTTGGGTGATCGACTCGGCTTTCAGGAAAGCGGTGGGTCGCGCCGTGTGGGACACCGCGACTTCCTGGAAGCCGAGTCGATCAACGCCCAGGGGCGGCGCGGCGCCGGTGCGGGGCGGGGCTGCGGGTTGGGTTAGTCCCTGTCGCTCCGCTGCGCGAAGCGGCCCTAATCGGGAGGAAGTAGGTCTACTTCCGAGTTAGAGGCGGATGCCGAGGAGGGCGTCGACCGTGTTCGCGAAGAGTGCGGGCGCTTCAGGGTCGTCCGTGCTGCCGGACAGGGCCGCGTCGGCCCAGCGGTCGGCCGCCGCCAGGGCACCGGGGGTGTCCAGGTCGTCGGCCAGGCGGGCGCGTACCTCAGCCAGCAGCTCAGCCCCGGACGGCCCGGCGTGCGCGGCGGCGGCCCGCCGCCAGCGGTCCAGGCGCTCCTGTGCGGCGGTGAGCAGGTCGTCGGTCCAGGTGCGGTCGCTGCGGTAGTGCCCGGAGATCAGCGCCAGCCGGATCGCCATCGGGTCGACCTTGTCGGCGCGCAGCCGGGACACGAAGACCAGGTTGCCGCGGGACTTGGACATCTTCTCGCCGTCCAGGCCGATCATGCCGGCGTGCACGTAGTGCTCGGCGAACGGCGCCTGGCCGGTGAGCCGCTCGGCGTGCGCGGCGGACGCCTCGTGGTGCGGGAACAGCAGGTCGTTGCCGCCGCCCTGGACGTCGATCCGGTCGCCGAGCAGGTTCAGCGCGATCACCGCGCACTCGATGTGCCAGCCGGGGCGGCCCGGGCCCAACTCGCCGCCCGGCCAGGACGGCTCACCCTCGCGGGCACCCCGCCACAGCAGCGGGTCCAGGGGGTCACGCTTGCCGGCCCGGTCGGGGTCACCGCCGCGCTCGGGGAAGATCTCCAGCATCTGCTCGCGGGTCAGGTTCGACTCGTAGCCGAAGCGGGGCGTGGCGGAGATGTCGAAGTAGACGTCGCCGGTGCCGTCGTCGAGTCGGTACGCGGCGCCGTCCTTGAGCAGCACCTCGACCTTGTCGGCGATGTCCGGGATCGACTCGACCGCGCCCACGTAGTGCGCCGGCGGGATGATCCGCAGCGCCTCCATGTCCTCCCGGAAGAGCGCCGTCTCGCGCATCGCCAGGACCACCCAGTCCTCGCCGTCGCGGGCGGCCCGCTCCAGCAGCGGGTCGTCGATGTCGGTGACGTTCTGTACGTAGCGCACCGGGCGGCCGGCGTCGCGCCACATCCGCTGCACCAGGTCGAACGTGATCATGGTGGCGGCGTGGCCGAGGTGGGTGGCGTCGTACGGGGTGATGCCGCAGACGTACATGCTCCCCGCGTCGGCCGGCTCACTCGGGTGGACACCCTGCCGCGCCGAGTCGTACAACGCCAGTGGCTCGCCCCTGCCCGGCAGCCGTGGCACCTCGTGTCCCGCCCAAGACTCCATGGGATCAGCCTAGCCAGCCCGGCGAGGACGCCGGAGCACCCCACGGGTGATCAAAATGACAGCAGCTCACATGGGCGGCCAGGGCATCGCCGGCCAGTCCTCCGGAGGCTGGGGGAAGCAGCCGGTCTCCCGCAACCGGTCGATCCGGGCGGCCACCTCGGCCACCTCGCTGATCGTCAGGTGGTCGGCCAGCTCCGCGCCGAGCGCCCCGGTGACCTGACCGGCGAGCGCGTCGAGCATCTCCACGGCATCCGGGGGCAACTGCTTGCCGGCCCAGCCCCAGAGCACCGTGCGCAGCTTGTCCTCGACGTGGAAGCTCACCCCGTGGTCCACACCGTAGATCCGGTCGTCGGGACCGACGAGCACGTGCCCGCCCTTGCGGTCGGCGTTGTTGAGCACCGCGTCGAGCACCGCGAGTCGGGCCAGCCGTGGGTCGTCGGCGTGGGCGAGGGCGTACGCGGCGCCGTCGTCGTCCCGGGCCGCGGCGATCGGGATCCAGCGGGGCGGTATCTCCCCGGCGGGAAGGAAACCGACGAGCGGTTCGGCGTCCTCCGGCTCGTCGATCCACAGCTGGCAGGAGCCGGGGCCGAACGGCCCGTCGCGCAGCACGGTGGGCGGCACCAGGTCCCATCCGGTGGCCCGGGAGACCAGGTACGCCGAGACCTCGCGACCGGCGAGCGTGCCGTCGGGGAAGTCCCAGAGTGGGCGCTCGCCACGGACCGGCTTGTAGACGCAGCGAGCGGTCAGCTCGCCCAGGGTCAGGATGCCGCGCAGCGTCGTGTTCGACGCGTCGACCAGCCGACCCTCCAGGTCGAGGACCCCGTCACGCAGCAGCCGCAGCGCGGCGTCGCCGTCCTGGCGAGGCTGGAGGCCGGACGAGGTCACCGGTGATAACCGTTGTGCCGCGGGCAGAGGTGCCCGGCGGGGTCCAACGGTTGGCCGCAGAGCGGGCACGGTGGCCGGCCCGCGTTGACCACTCGCCGGGCCCGCTCGATGAACTGGCGGGTCGCCTGCGGGGTGAGCCGAACCCGGAGCCGGTCCAGGTCCTCGTCCGGCTCGTCGTCGTCCTCGTCGTCCTCGTCGTCGTCCTCGTCGCCCAGCTCGACCTCGGGCTCCACCTCGCCCGCCGCGATCGCCTCGATCACCACGGTCGCGGTGTCCACGTCGAAGGCCAGCCCGAGGGTCCCGACCCGGAACTCCTCGTCGACCGGAGTGTCCAGCGGCTCGTTGTCGCCGATCACCGGCGCCAGCTCGGGCAGGTCCACCCCGAAGCGACGCTGCGCCTCGGTGAGCAGCTCCTCCAGCTTTTCGGCGAGCAGGGACACCTGGACCTTCTCCAGCGCGACGCTGACCAGCCTGCCGCCGCCGCGGGCCTGCAGGAAGAACGTGCGCTCCCCCGGCGGCCCGACAGTCCCGGCGACGAACCGCTCCGGCGGTTCGAAGGCGTGCACCTGGTGGGTCATACCCACGACCCTATCCGGCCCGCCACGGCACCGCGCACCCCACCGACGCGAATCGCCGCAGCGGCGGCGCGCCCGGCGTACCAGGGGCGACAACCGGGCGTGGCGGCCCGCCTGGCGTCCGCTGACGACCCGGTCGGGGGCGGCGTGGTGACGCGCCTCACCGCGACCCGCCCGCCCCGCCGCCGACGGCGGCGTCCGAGTCGGCCACCCGGTTCGCGCGCCGACGCCGCTTCGCCGGCGGCGGCACCAGCGACGCCAGGTCCCCACCGGTGTCGTTGAGTCGCACCAGAAACGGCCGCAACGGCGTGAACCGGATGGCCGTCACCGACGCCGGGTCGGCCACGATCCGCTGAAAAGCATCCAGGTGTACGCCCATCGCGTCCGCCACGATGGCCTTGATCACGTCGCCGTGGCTGCACGCCAGCCAGACCGCCTCGGGCCCGTGCTCGGCGCTCACCCGCGCGTCCCAGGACCGCACCGCCGCCACGGCCCGCGCCGCCATCGCCGCCATCGCCTCCCCGCCCGGGAAGACCGCCGCGCTGGGATGCTGCTGGACCACCGGCCACAGCGGCTCCTTGGCGAGCTTCTTCAGCGGCTGCCCCTCCCAGCTGCCGTAGTCGCACTCGATCAACCCCTCGTCGACCACCGGGGTGGCCTGCGGGAGTGCCAACTCCAGGGTCTGCCGGCACCGGATGAGCGGGCTGGTCACCACGGCGGCCAGCGGCACCGCCCGCAACCGCTCGCCGACCGCGGTGGCCTGGGCGCGACCGGTGTCGTCCAACTCGACCGGTTGTCGACCGGCCAGGCCGCCGTCGGCGTTTGCCGTGGTTCGGCCGTGTCGCAGAAGCAGGAGGGTCGCCACGGGGACCACCCTATGACCTGCGCCCCGCCCCGGGCCGTCGCGGGTGAAGCGGCACCGATGGCGACCGCGGCTCCGCCTGCGTTCGCGGGCGGAGCCGGGGGCCGTCGACGGTCGGTCAGGTGGCGCTGATGGTGCCGGTCAGCAGCAGGGCCAGGACCAGGGTGCCCAGCGCGACCCGGTACAGCACGAAGACGTACAGGGTGTGGTGGGCGACATAGCGCAGCAGCCAGGCGATGGCCGCGTACCCGATGCCGAAGGCGATGACCGTGGCCACGATCATCTGGGCCACCGAGGGCGCGGACGTGCCCGGGGCGGACGGCTCGAAGACGTCCCCGAGGCTGAACACGCCGGACATCACCACCGCCGGGATGGCCAGCAGGAACGAGTACCGTGCCGCCGCCTCCCGGGTCAGGTTGAGCAGCAGGCCGGCGGTGAGCGTGCCGCCGGAGCGGGACACCCCGGGGACCAGCGCCATGGCCTGGGCGAAGCCCATCACGATGCCGTCCTTCATCCGGAAGTTCTGCAGGGTACGGGTCTGCCGCCCCCAGTACTCCGCGAACGCCAGCACGAACGCGAACACGATGAGCGTGGTCGCCACCACCCACAGGTTGCGCCCGGCGGTCTTGATCTGGTCCTTGAACACGAACCCGAACAGCCCGATCGGGATCGAGCCGACGATCACGTACCAGCCCATCCGGTAGTCGAGGCTGGAACGGACCGACTTGTCCCGGAGGCCGACCAGCCAGGTCCGGGTGATCCGCCAGATGTCCTTGGCGAAGTAGATCAGCACGGCCGCTTCGGTGCCGAGCTGGGTGACCGCGGTGAACGACGCGCCGGCGTCACGGTCGAAGAAGATCGCCGAGGTGATCCGCAGATGCCCCGACGAGCTGACCGGAAGGAACTCGGTCAGCCCCTGGACGATGCCCAGGACGATGGCCTCGATCCAGGTCACTCGCCAACTCCGGAAAGCTCGAGAGCCTCGGCGACGGTACGCAGGGTCTGCACGCCGCTGTCCCGGTCGGCCACGAACAGGGTCACCGACAGCGTGGTGACGCCGGCGGCGGCGTACTCCCGCATCCGCTCGGCGATGCGCTCCTTCGGGCCGAGCAGCGAGGTGCGGTCGATGAACTCCATGGGCACGGCGGCGGCGGCGTCGCGCTGCCGCTTGGCCAGGTACAGGTCCTGCACCTCGCGGGCGGCGTCGCCGTAGCCCATCCGGGTGGCGAGCTGGTTGTAGAAGTTCTGCTGACGGCTGCCCATGCCGCCCACGTACAGGGCGGCGTACCAGCGCACCAGTTCGGCGCAGGAGGCCACGTCGTCGCCGACCACCACGGGCACCGACGGCACCACGTCGAACCCGGCCAGCTCCTTGCCGACCTTGGCCCGCCCGGCGCGCACCGAGGCGAGCTGCTCCTCGGCGAACTCCGGGGCGTAGAACACCGCCAGCCAGCCGTCGGCGATCTCGCCGGCCAACTCCAGGTTCTTCGGGCCGACCGCGGCCAGATAGATCGGTATGTGCTCGCGGGGTGGGTGGAAGCCCAGCCGCAGGGCCTTACCGGGGCCGTCCGGCAGCGGCAACGTGTAGTGCTCGCCGTCGTACGCCACCTCCTTGCGGGCGATGGCCAACTTCACGATGTCGACGAACTCGCGGGTGCGGGCGAGGGGCTTGGCGAAGCGCACGCCGTGCCAGCCCTCGGACACCTGCGGGCCGGAGACACCCAGGCCGAGCCGGAACCGGCCACCGGAGAGCGCGTCGATCGTGGCGGCGGTCATGGCGGTCGCCGCCGGCGTACGGGCGGGAATCTGCATCACTGCGGCGCCGACGTCGATCCGTTCGGTCTGCCCGGCCATCCAGGCGAGCATGCTGGGCGAGTCGGAGCCGTACGCCTCCGCAGCCCAGACCACCGAGTAGCCCAGCCGGTCCGCCTCCTGGGCCAACGCCAGGTGGTCGGCCGGTGTGCTCCACGCCGTCTGGTATCCAAGACTGAGCCCGAGTCGCACTGGTCCTCCCCCATCCGTGGCACAGGTCGCACCAGGTTACGCAATGCCGATAACGGACTCGATCACCGGCTCGCTACCAATGATCCACCCTCCATCGGGGCAGCCCGGGGCGGCGGAACCGGCAGAACCGGCAGAGATACGGGAGCGAGGATATCCGTAGCGGCAGGTTCGAAATAAGGTTCACCCATGCAACAGCGACCGCTCGGCCGAAGCGGGCTGGCGGTTTCCCGGCTCGCGCTCGGCACCATGACCTGGGGTCGGGACACCGACGCCGACGACGCGGCGGCCCAGCTGAAGAGTTACCTGGACGCGGGCGGCAACCTGATCGACACCGCCGACGTGTACGGCGACGGTGACGCCGAGTCGGTGATCGGCTCGCTGCTGGGCTCCCTCGTTCCCCGCGAGGAGTTGCTGATCGCCACCAAGGCGGGGCTGCGCCCCGGCAGTGGCCGACGCCGGGACGGCTCCCGGGGGCACCTGCTGCGGACGTTGGACGCGTCGCTGCGCCGGCTCGGCACCGACCACGTCGACCTGTTCCAGGTGCACGGGTACGACCCGGACACCCCGCTGGAGGAGACCCTGGCCGCCCTGGACCACGCGGTGGCCAGCGGCAAGGTCCGCTACGTCGGGGTGTCGAACTTCTCCGGCTGGCAGACCGCGCGGGCCGCCGCCTGGCAGACCGCCTGGCCGGGGCGGGCGCCGGTGGTCGCGGCCCAGGTGGAGTATTCGCTGCTGGAGCGGGGCGTGGAGCGGGAGGTGCTGCCCGCCTGCGACGCGCTCGGCCTGGGCGTGCTGCCCTGGTCGCCGCTGGGCCGGGGCGTGCTCACCGGCAAGTACCGGCACGGCCGCCCGGCCGATTCCCGGGCCGCGTCGCCGCACTTCGAACGGTTCGTCGCCACGTACCTGGAGCCGCGCTGCTCCAGCATCGTGGAGGCGGTGGCGACCGCGGCCGGCGGCCTGGGCGTGTCGCCGTTGGAGGTGGCGTTGGCCTGGATCCGGGACCGGCCCGGTGTGACCGCGCCGATCCTCGGCGCCCGGACGGTGGGGCAGCTGCTCGGCGCGCTCCAGGTGGAGCGGATCACCCTGCCCGAGGAGATCACCACCGCGCTGGACGACGTCTCCGCGGTGCCGGTCGGCTACCCCGAGCGCGACGGCTGACCCGCCGGGCGGTTCGTGGCTGACCCGCCGGGCGGGTCAGGGTGTCGGACGCTGCCCGGGGAGGTCGTGGATCGCGGTGAGGAAGCGCGACTGGTCGTCGCGCAGGGCGGGCTGGGTGAGCCGGATCCAGGAGCCGTCGTCGAAGACGATGGTGGAGGCGAGCTGCACCAGCCCGCTCGCACCACGCTCGGAGTCGACCCGGGCCACCCGGTCGCGCCGCACACTCCACAGCACCCGCGGTTGACGCCGGTCGGGCCGGTCGGCGTCCGGGCGGGGGCCCATCCGCAGCAGGTGCAGGTGGGTGTCGGTCACGGCCAGCGGTGTGCCGGTGTAGCGCTCCAGGAAGAGCAGCAGGCTGCCGGCGAGGGTGGCGAGGTCGCCGCTGAAGACGTACCGGCGCCGGTAGGCGATCTCGGCGAGCTGGTCGGCCAGCGGGCGGTACTGGCTCAGCCGGAACAGCGCCCGGAACGCCTCCTGCTCCGCGGTGAGCGGGATCGGCTCGCGCTGGGCGGGTTGGTGGGGCAGATCCGGCTGCGGCTCGGCCAACTCCGGCACACCGGCGGCGATGGCGCCGGCCTTGCCCGGCAGCAACAGCACCCCCGCGGCCAGCCGCACCGGCGTCAGCACCGCGTCGACCCAGACCACCGGGTTGACGATGTTGAGCAACCCGAACAGCACCTTCGGGTCGAGGGCCTCGGCCAGCTCGGCACCGACCTCGTCCGCGAGCTGCCGACCGGCCTGGTGGGTCTGCGACAGGCGAACCGGCCCCAGCCCCACGTAACGCAGGTCCTGCCCCGTCAGCAGCGGTGCGACGAGGGCACGTTCGGGTTCGTCGCTGGTGCGGAACTCGTCGCGCAGCTCACGGGCCTTGTCCCGGGCGGCCCGCGCGCCACCGAGCACCGCGTCGGTGAACCGACCGAGCCGGCCCCGCTCCCCTGACATCACGCGTCGCCTCCCTAGCGGCCCGCCGGCTGGCCCGCCGGCTGGCCCGCCGGCGGCTGGCCGAACACATTCTGGTCGATCCAGTCGGCGCCGCCCTGCACCGCCTGGTCGATCTGGTCGCCGACCTGTTCGCTGCCGGGGACCGACAGCCCGCTGGTCAACGCGACGGTCCCCCAGGTGACGCCGTGCACGACCGAGTTCGGCACGTTCCACGGCAGGTTGGTGGCCCAGTCCCGGGCGATCACCCGGGCGCCGTCGGTGACCCCGTGCGCGCGCAGCGCGGCAGCCCTGTCCAGGGCACCCATGTCGAACGGGGAGCCGGACTTGCCCAGCTTGTAGGTGCCCTTGGTGGGGTCGAGAAACTTGTGGTGCCACTTGTCGAGCTTGCCGGCGGCGCGGCGCTTGTCGGCGTACTTCTTGCCGGCGCGCAGCCCCTTCTGCATGTCCACCAGCTTGTCCAGGTGGGTCCGCAGCTTGCGCAGGTACAGCATGATCCGCTGGAGCAGCCGGATGACCTTCTGCAGGTGCACCGCGAGCGGTCGGATGACCTTCAACATCCGGGTGACCACGATCAGGCCCCTGGTCACGGCCACGCCGACGCCGGCAGCCCAGGACGCGCCCATGGTGACCGGCGCCATCAGCAACGCCGTCACCAGCGTCACCAGGAGGAAGTTCACGAACTCCACGCAGAGGTCCACGAGCACGTCGTGCACGGTCTGCAGGCCGTCGGCGACACTGCGCAGGTACTCCGCGGTCGCGGCGAACTGCTCCGCGACGTCGAGGAGTTGTTGCTCCACATCGGCCAACCGCTGGCCGTACGCCGCACCGGACGGTGAGCGCCACCCCGCCTGCGCGGACTCGCGGGCGCCGCGGTGCCCCTGCGCCAGGTCACGCACCTGCGCGGCCAGCGCGTCCCACTCGGCGGCCTTGGCGCGCAGCACGGCGGGCTCCCCGTCGACCAGGTCGACCAGCTGGATGAGGGGCCAGGCCAGGGTCCGGCAGACACTGTCCACAGCGTCCTGCACCCCGGAGAACGCGCTGTCGAGGCCGTTCCACAGCTGGACGGCGCTGCCAGCCGGGCCGCTCATCCGGGCAGCCCCGACTGGATGGCCTTGAACCCGGCGTCGAGGTCCCGCTCGTTGTGCTCGTACGCCTCGACCGTGTCGGCCAACGCCTTGGCGACCCGACCGAACGCGGCATTGGCGGCGCCGAACAGCTCCCTGCCGCCGGTGACCTGCTCGGCGTACTTGTCGCGGAGCAGGTCGCTGGCGAACGGCAGATGGCCGAAGGCGTCCGACGGCACGTCGCCGGCCGAGACGATCTGGCTCTCCAGGGCGGCGAGCGAGCTGGCGACCTGCTTGGCGGCTGTCTCCAGTCGACGGACCGCCTGCACGTCGACATCGATATCCGGCGGCATGCCGTTCCTCCCCCATGAGTCGAGCGCACCGACGATACGATCTCCCGGCCGCCGGGCACCACCCGGCCGCACGATCCACGGGGAGGAATCTCATGACGGACCCGACGTCCGCGTTCGACGCGCTCGCCGGGCGGATCGCCGACATCGAGCGCCGGTTCGCGGGCCTCCGCGACGACCTGGCAGAGCTGTCCGGCACCGCGGCCGACGAGAGCGGTCTGGTCTCGGCGACCGTCGACGCCACCGGCGCGCTGACCGGTCTCACCCTCGCCCCCGCCGCTCTGCGCGCCGGCACGGAGGGGTTGGCCGAGCTGGTGCTCGAGGCGTACCGGCGGGCCCGCGCGGTGGCCAGCGAACACGTCGACGAGCACACCGAGGGGTTGGACGTCGCGCTCGGCGCGGGGCTCGGTGACCTGTTCGGCACGCCGGGCGACTTCTCGGCGTTGGGCCGGCTCGAGGAGACCATGGCCCGGCTCGGGCGGCTGGACGACCGCCTGCCCGGCGCACCGGCGTGACGTCGCCGACCTGGCCGGAGATCGTCACTCGGCTGCGCGAGACGGTCGCCCGCTGCGACCGGGACACCGACCTGGAGCTCTCCGCCGGTCCGCGCGGGCTCCGGCTGCTGGTGCGCCGCGACGTGGTGCGGGTGGTCTGCCCCGGCCACGACGAGGCACGCCTGGCCGCGCTCGGCTGGCACCGTCCGACCGGCGACGGCAGTTGGTGGTACGAGGCATCGCGCACCCCGGAGCAGGTGGAGCGGCTCAGTGTGTTCGTCACCCGTACCGCCGCCGAGGTGTTGACCGACGAGCCCGGCGCGCTCTCCTGCCGGGCGGTACCGCCGGCCGCGCCCGGCCCGACGCCGCGACCCGCTGCGGGCGCTGGCACGGCGCCGCAGCCTGCGGGCCCCGGCCCGACGGCGCGATCGGTCGCCGTCCGGTCGGCACCGACCGAGTCCGCCCCGGTCGCGGTGATCCAGGTCGAGCCGACTCCGGCCGAGGGGGCGGAGCCGGCGGTGGTGGCGGTGCTCGCGGCGGCGGCCGACCGGCGTGACCTACCCGGCTATCTCGCCGTGCTGGCCGGCGCCACGGTGTGCGTCCCGCTGGTCGGGGAGCCGACGCCGGATGCCGACTTCCCGTGGGCGGTCCTCGGCGACGCAACCGGCGAGCCGCTGCTGCCGATCTTCACCTCGCCTCGGGCGCTCGCCGCGTTCACCGGCGACGGGGTGCCGTTCATCGCGCTGCCCTGCGCCGAGTTGTTCGAGGACTGGCCGGACCCGTCCTGGGGGCTGGCGGTCGACCCGGGCAGCGCCCGAGCGGTCACCCTGGCCGCACCGGCCCTCGCCGCCCTACTAACCACAAACCTCCCCACCCGCTGAACCCCCCCACCCCACCCGCACCCCCACCCGCACCCCACCCGCACCGTCGATCATGGAGTTGTGGTGGGCAACAAAACCACAGTAACCATCCCAAAACGGACACCACAACTCCATGATCGACCGGCCGAGGGCCGGCCCCCTCAGCGATCTTGCGGTTGCTGTCGCGGCATAGCGGGCGTTCCACTCATCTCGGCGACCGAAAGTGCAAGATCGGCGTGATGGGGGCACGGGCGGCACGAACCGGCCACGGCAGCGTCGTGGGTCACCCCGGAGGGGGTGGCGAACGGCCGCTGGGCTGGGCAGCATGGGTGGCATGGACTACGAGTACGCGCCACTGCGGCTGCCGCCGAACGTCGACCGGTTGACCGCCGCGGCGCAGTTGGCGATCCAGGCGGAGTTCTCCGGATGGGAGTTGGCCCGGGTGCGGCTGTACCGGGACGGCACGCGCCAGGTGGTGCTGCGCCGTCGACGGATCAACCAGCCGCAGCCGGGTCTGTCGTACTGAGGGCCGCACGCCCGGGGCCCGAGCGGGCCCCGGGCGGCACGCGGCCTAGTGCTGGTGCCCGGCGTGGTCGTGGTCGTCGTCGAGCTCCAGGAACGGGTGCTCGTCGAGCCGGCCGACCAGTCGGTCGTCAGCCGCCGGCTGGAACGGGCCGACCGCGTCGTCGTCGTCGAACGACTCCAGGTCGACCGGGGTGCCGACCTCGCTGACCATGACCACCCCGTCGAGGGGTTCCAACTCGGGGACGTCCAGCGCGCCGAGCGAGCCGTCGCCGCTCTGCAGCAGCTCCAGCACCGCCTCGCCGACGCCCTCCACCGGCGCCGGCTCGTCGTCCTCCGGGGTGCCTTCGCGGCGGGCCGCCTCGGCCACCCGCAGCAGAGCGGAGACGCTCGGGATCCGGTAGTCACGGCGCTGACGCACCGAGATCACCCGAGGGTGCGGGTCGCTGGCCTCGGCCCCCTCGCCGCCGCCGAACCGCTCGTCGGCCTCGTCCGGATCGATCGAGTCGACGTCCCACGGCGTCACCTCGCCGAAGGCGTCGAGCAGCTGCTCGTCGTACGCGAAGGAGGCGTTGTTCAACGCCACGTACGCCTGCCAGACGTCGTCGTCGTCGACGCGGCCCTGCGCGGCGCGTACGGCGGCCAGGTGGTGGCGGGCCGCTTCGATCACCCGCTCGAGAGCGGCGTCCAGCTCACCATGCTGGTCGGTCATGTGGGGCAGTCCCTTCACGATGGGGAGGTTGCGCGCCGGCGGACACGGCCGGACACGGCTAGCAGGTGCGGAGGAACCGGTCGAGAACCCGCACGCCGAACTGTAGTCCGTCCACCGGAACGCGCTCGTCGATGCCGTGGAACAACGCCGAGAAGTTCAGGTCGGCGGGCAGCCGGAGCGGGGCGAAGCCGAAGCAGCGGATACCGAGCTGCGAGAACGCCTTGGCGTCGGTGCCTCCGGAGAGCATGTACGGAACGGGCCGCGCGCCCGGGTCCTCGGCGCGCAGGGCCGCCGACATGGCCTCGACCAGGTCACCGTCGAAGGTGGTCTCCAGCGCCGGTTGCCGCTGGACGTACTCGATCGCGATGTCCGGGCCGACCAGCTCGCGCAGCTGCCGCTCCAGCAACTCGGACTGGCCGGGCAGGCTGCGGCAGTCGATGGTGGCGGTGGCTCGGCCGGGGATGACGTTGTCCTTGTAGCCGGCGCTCAACCGGGTCGGGTTGGCGGTGTTGCGGATGGTCGCGCCGATGATGTTGGCGATGGGGCCGAGCTTGGCGATGGCCGTCTCCGGGTCGTCCGGGTCCAACTCGATGCCGAGCAGGTCGGAGACCTCGGTGAGGAAGGCCCGCACGGTGTCGGTGACCACCACCGGGAAGCGGTGCCGGCCGATCCGGGCGACCGCCTCGGCGAGCGCGGTGACCGCGTTGTCGTCGTGCATCATCGAGCCGTGCCCGGGGCGGCCCTTGGCGTGCAGCCGCAGCCAGTCGATGCCCTTCTCGGCGGTCTCGATGAGGTAGAGCCGCTGGCTGTCGTTGACCGAGTAGGAGAAGCCGCCCACCTCACCGATCGCCTCGGTGCAGCCGTCGAAGAGGCCACGGTGGTTGTCCACCAGGAAGCGCGCGCCGTAGTCGCTGCCCGCCTCCTCGTCGGCGGTGTACGCGAGCACGATGTCGCGCGGCGGTCGGACCCCGGTGCGCTGCCAGTGCCGCACCACGGCGAGCACCATCGCGTCGAAGTCCTTCATGTCGATCGCGCCCCGACCCCACAGGTAGCCGTCGCGCAGCTCGCCGGAGAACGGGTCGACCGACCACTCGTCGGCGTCGGCGGGCACCACGTCCAGGTGGCCGTGCACCAGCAGCGCACCGCGGCTCGGGTCGGCGCCCGGGATGCGGGCCACCACGTTCGCCCGGCCCGGCGCGGACTCGTGCAGGACGGACTCCACGCCCACCTCGGCGAGCTTCTCCGCCACGTACTCGGCCGCGCGGCGCTCGCCGACGCTGGTGTCGTTGTCACCGGTGTTGGTGGTGTCGATGCGCAGCAGGTCGCGGCAGAGGTCCACGACCTCTGCGGTGGGGTCGGGTCGGGCGGAGGCGGCATCGCTCGTCATCGCCTCTTCATACCAGCCCGACCTGGTCGACCGGGCGGCGCGGGTGGACGCATCGACGAGCCGGTTTCGCGGTGAGCGCGTGCGGGTATCGCCGCCCACGACCGTACGTCCCCTGCCGGAGCTTCCGCCCGCCAGTCGAGGAGGGCACCATGTCCGCCGTTCCCCTGCCGCCACTGCCGCCCGCGCCCGCATCCGAGGAGGGCTACCGGCCCGGCGGTCGCAGCATCGCCGACATCGTCGACCGGGAGCACCGGCAACTGCTGGCGCTGCTGGACCGGCTGAGCGGGCCGGACACCACGCCGCAGGAGGGGCTGGCGGTGCTCACCGCCGCGCTGTCGCGGCACCTGTCCGCCGAGGAGCAGTACCTGCTGCCGGCGGTACGCGCGGCGCTGCCGACGGCCACCGAACGGGTGGACGCGGAGATCAACGCCGACGCGGCCCTCCTGGGCGCCCTGAAGGGGCTGACGGACGAGGCGCTGACCGAGGTCGCCGAGCGGGTCCGCCGGCACGTCGACGGGGTGGACGGGCTGGTCACCGAGTTGCGCGCGGTGGCCACCGAGGAGGAGCTGATCCGGCTCGGCAACCGGCTGGAGATCGCCGAGGAGGCCGCGCCGACGCGACCGCACCCGGGCACGCCGGCCACCCCTCCGTGGAACCGGATCGTGGAGCCGGCGGTCGGGGTGGTGGACAAGGTCCTCGACGCGGTGACCCGACGGCCGACGTACCTGGCGGACCTGCCGGAGCCTCCGCGCGACCGGTGACCGCCGACAGCCAGTAATGCATTCATTATCACCGATCCGCTCGGGCTATTCCGCCAGCAGAGTCGTAGTCCTACCGTCACCCTATGAACCTGGAGCTGCGTCACCTGCGGGTGGTCTGCGCGATCGCGGAGACGGGAAGTGTGACGAAGGCGGCCTCGGCGCTCGGCCTGGCCCAGCCGGCGCTCACCGCCCAGCTCCAACGCATCGAGCGGACGCTGGGCGGCCCGCTGTTCGATCGGGACCGGCGCGGGGCCCGGCCCACCGCGCTCGGTGAGCTGGTGCTGGCCCGCGCACGGGTGCTGCTGCCGGCGATGAAGGGGCTGCAGGACGAGGCCGCCCGGCTGGCCGGGGCGGGCGACACGCCGCCGTGCTACCGGTTCGGCGGGGTGAACAGCCCGATCCTGGGCCGGTTGGTGCACCGGTTGGCGGCCGAGCAGCCGCCGGCGCAGATCACCACGTACGCGTCCTGGTCGGTGGATGAGCTGGCACAGTTGGTGGCGGGCGGCCGCCTGGACTTCGCGCTCGCCGGTGTGTGCGGCGACGCCAGCCCGTCGGCCGGGTTCGGGTTGAGTTGGCAGGAGGTGGCCGTCGACCCGGTGCTGGTGCTGCTGCCGGAGACCCACCCCCTCGCGGCGCACGACGAGGTACGCCTGGCGGACCTGCGCCACGAGCAGTGGGTCGCCGCGCCGGGCGACGGCTGCTTCGCCGACTGCTTCGCCGCCGCCTGCGCCCGCGCCGGCTTCACCCCCCGCAAGGTGTACGAGACCGACATCCGCGGCTGCGTCGACCTGGTGGACGCCGGCGTGGCGGTGGCCCTGTGCCAGGCGACCTTCCGCCCGGTGAGCGGCCTGGTCACCCGGCAACTCGCCGGGACGCCGCTGCGCTGGCGGCTGCTGCTCGGCTGGCATCCGGACTCGCCCGCCGCACAGGGCGCCGAGCTGGTGCTGGAGACGGCCAAGGCGGCGTACGTCGACTCGTTGGCGCCGCACCCGGCGTACCTGGCCTGGCTGCCGCGCAACCCGGGGTTCGGTGTCCGGCAGCCCAGCGGGGTCCGACCGGGTTGAGCTGCCGCTGGGGTGCGAACCGCCGTGGGCCGGGTATCTGGCGGACATGACCGACCTCTACCCGCCCGCCGACGACCGCGAACTGCTGCGCCAGGCGGCTGCCGCGCACACCGCCGCCACCCGTGCGGTGGAGGCGTTCCTCCGCCGCCTGCCGACGGTGCCTGACCCGGCCGACGTGACCGAGTACGCCAACCTGCTCAGCCGGGAGGACCAGACCCGCGGCGACCGGGACGCCGCCGCGGACGCGGCGGGTCTGACCATCGGCAGCCTGGAGCCCGACCAGGGTCAGTGACCCGCCGCGGGGGGGGGGGGGGGGGGGGGGGGGGGGGGGGGGGCCCGGGGGGGGGGGGCGCGGGGGGGGGGGGGGGGGGGGGGGGGGGGGGGGGGGGCGGGGGGGGGGGGCGTGGGGGGGCT
>NZ_JBITJA010000008.1:216685-302671 GCF_044459545.1 Micromonospora sp. NPDC050276
CCCCGGGGCCCCGGGCCCCCCCCGCGGCGGGGGCGGTTCTCCCCCGCCGCCCGCCGCCCCCCCCCCGGGGCCCCCCCCCCCCGGGGGGGGGGGCCCCCGGGGGGCCGCCCCCCCCCGCCGCGGGTGGCCTCGCTCAGCGTTCGACGAGCGGGTCGTGGCCCAGGTCCAGCAGCGAGTGCCGCCAGGTGTCGTCGGCGTTGCCGCGCGAGGGCTTGGCGTCCATCAGCTCGCGGATCCGCTCGACCGCCTCCCGCATCACCTCGATGTCCTCCGGGGTGAGGTCCACCTTGCGCTTGTTGAGCACCTTGAGGATCTCCCGTCCCGGTTGGGGCAGGTCGAGATTCGGGTTCGGGCCGAACGACTCCTCCCCGGAACCCCGGGTCAGCAGCCAGGTCCGCAGCTGCTCCGACGGGACGTTGACCTCGGCGTGGAAGTCCTCCCAGAGCACTTCCACCTCGGGGTCGAGCCGCGCTTCGCGTACCATCAGGTCTCCTCTCCGGGTGGTGGCCCGGACGTCTCCGGGTCGTCCTGGTCGGTCTTCGGATGCAGGCCCTCGGCGGGCACCCGGGTGCGGCGGGGGTTCGCGGTGGGCGGCGCCAGGATCGGGCCGGGATGGTCGTCCTCGTCCCGGGGTTTCGCGGACTCCGCGGGCTCGTGCGGGTCCTCGTGTTCGTCCCTTCGCGCCGGCCCACTCATCGCGGGTGTGTGGTCGTGGCGGCGGTGTACCCCCGCTCGCCCGCGGTCACGTCGAAGGTGAGCGCGCCGTCACGCGCGTCCACCGTGACCTTCTGCCCCGGCGAGATCGCCGACTCCAGCAGCATTCGGGACAGGTGGTTGTCCACCTCCCGCTGGATCACCCGGCGCAGTGGGCGGGCGCCGAACTCCGGCTGGTAGCCGTGTTCGGCGAGCCAGTCGATGCCGGCGGTGGTGAACTCCACCTGGAGATCCTGGGCGTGCATGCGGCGACGGGTCTCCTCCAGCAGCAACGCGGTGATGTCGCGCAACTGCTCGGCCTCCAGCCGGCGGAAGATGATCACCTCGTCGATGCGGTTGAGGAACTCCGGTCGGAAGTTCTCCTGGAGTCGACGCATCAACCGTTCGCGCAGCTCGTCGTTCTCCTGGTCGCTGCCCGGAGCGCCGGTGCCGAAGCCCACCGCACGCTGGGTACCGGTGATCAGCTCGGAGCCGAGGTTGCTCGTCATGATCAGGACGGTGTTCTTGAAGTTCACCGTCCGCCCCTGGCTGTCGGTGAGCCGCCCGTCGTCGAGCACCTGGAGCAGGATGTTGAACACGTCCGGGTGGGCCTTCTCGATCTCGTCGAGCAGCACCACCGCGTACGGTCGGCGACGCACCGCCTCGGTGAGCTGGCCGGCCTCCTCGTAGCCGACGTATCCGGGCGGCGCGCCGACCAGCCGGCTGACCGTGTGCCGCTCCTGGAACTCGCTCATGTCCACCCGGACCATCCGGTCCGCCTCGCCGAACAACGCCTCGGCCAGCGCCCGCGCCAGCTCGGTCTTGCCGACGCCGGTCGGGCCTAGGAACAGGAAGCTGCCCATCGGCCGCTCCGGGTCGGCCAACCCGGCCCGGGAGCGACGGACGGCCTCGGCGACCGCGGTGACCGCGTCGTCCTGACCGACCACCTTCTGGTGCAGGTGGCCCTCCAGACGCAGCAGCCGGTCGCGTTCCTCCTCGGTGAGCTGGCTGACCGGGATGCCGGTGGCCCGGGAGACCACCTCGGCGATCTCCTGCGGGCCCACCTCGGGCACCTGGGAGCTGGACGAGCCGTTCTCGCCGTTCGCGCGCCGGATGTCCGCCTCCAGCTCGGCGATCCGGTCGCGCAGCGCGGAGGCCCGCTCGTACTGCTCGTCGGTGACGGCCTGTTCCTTGTCCCGGCGTACCTCGTCGAGTTCCTGCTCCAGCTCCCGCACGTCGGACGCGGGCGTACGGGTGCGCAACCGCACCCGGGCACCGGCCTGGTCGATGAGGTCGATCGCCTTGTCCGGCAGGAACCGGTCGGTGACGTACCGGTCGGACAGCTCAGCGGCGGCGACCAGCGCCTCGTCGGTGAAACGCACCTGGTGGTGGGCCTCGTAGCGGTCGCGCAGCCCGCGCAGGATGGCGATGGTGTCGTCGACGCTGGGCTCGGGCACCAGCACCGGCTGGAAGCGTCGGGCCAGGGCGGCGTCCTTCTCGATGCTCTTGCGGTACTCGTCCAGCGTCGTCGCGCCGATCACCCGCAGCTCGCCTCGGGCGAGGGCGGGTTTGAGCATGTTGGACGCGTCCATCCCGCCCTCGCTGCCGGCGCCACCGGCCCCGACCAGGGTGTGGATTTCGTCCATGAAGATGATTAGCTCGTCCCGGTGCGCCCGGATCTCGTCGATCACCTTCTTCAGCCGTTCCTCGAAGTCGCCCCGGTACCGGGTGCCGGCGACCAGGCCGGCCAGGTCGAGTTGGACGACCCTCTTGCCGAGCAGGGTCTGCGGTACGTCGCCGTCGCAGATCCGTTCGGCCAGCCCCTCGACGATGGCGGTCTTGCCGACGCCGGCCTCGCCGATCAGCACCGGGTTGTTCTTGGTACGCCGGGACAGGATCTCCACGGCCTGCTCGATCTCGTCGGCCCGCCCGATCACCGGGTCGATCTGATCGTTGCGGGCCAGGTCGGTGAGGTCCTGCCCGTACTGGTCCAGGGTGGGGGTGCCCCGGTCCGGCTTCGGCCCGGTCATCGGCCCGCGCTCGGCGTTGGCGGCCTGCAACGACTCGGGTTGGATCCGGCCGGCGGCCAGCATCCGCCCGGCCGGCGATTCCGGGTTGAGCGGCAACGCCATCAGGATGTGCTCGGGGCCGATGTAGTTCGCGCCCATCGCCCGGGACAGCTGGTGGGCGTCGAGCAGCGCCCGCTTGGCGGCCGGGGTCAACGACAGGTTCGGCGGCACCTCCCCGCGTGGCGCGCCGTCGCCCTTGCCGCCGAGGGCGTTGAGCAGGGTGTCCGGGTCGGCGCCGGCCCGGCGTACCAGGTCCCGTAGTTGTTCGCGTTGCAGCGCCGCCCAGAGCAGGTGGTCGGTGTCCAGGTCGCTGCTCTGCCGTTGCGCGGCCCGCCGGGCCGCGTCGGCCAGCATCTCCCGAGCGTCGGCCGTCATCAGTCGGGTGATGTCGACCCGGTGCGGCGGTCGGCGCCCTCCCTCGCCCCGGCCGAAGTACCTGGCCAGGAATTCGTCCCACGGGTCGGAGCCGATGTCACCGGGTCCCATCATGTCTGTCCTCCGCAGTAGGGCTCGGCACGGTCGGCAGGGGCTACCCGGCGCGCGCCCCGACAAACGCCGCAGCCGGCGGGGCACCGGCAGGTCGGGAGTGGCGTCGGGCCGGGACGGGTCGTTGGTGGCAGGCTGACGGGATGGATGAGACCCCGCTGCTGATCGTGGATGGCGCCAACGTGGTGGGCTCCCGCCCGAACGGGTGGTGGCGCGACCGGGCTGGGGCCGCGGCCCGGCTGCGCGACTCGCTCGCCCCGGTGGCGACCGTCGGGTTGCCGGCCCGCCTGACCGCCCCGGTGGAGGTGGTCCTGGTGGTGGAGGGGGCCGCACGGGACGTGCCGGGCACCGACGGCGTGCGGGTGGTCTCCGCGGCCGGTTCCGGCGACGACACGGTGGTCGAGCTGGTGGAGGGCGCGCCACGGCGTCGCCGGCTGGTGATCACCGCCGACCGGGAGTTGCGGGGGCGGGTGACGGCGCTGGGCGCCGAGGTGTACGGCCCGCGCTGGCTCCGCGAGACCCCGACCAGCAACTGAGGAATTCTCGCACTGGGACTCCCACAGATCGGACTCCCGGCACTTCCGAGGGCCTACCGGACAGGCGGGCAGGAACACCGACAGGGCGGATGTTCTTTCGCGACCGGCGATAGGCTCTAATGGAGATCTCCCCGCCCCCAGGAGGTTCCGCCGTGGCGAGCGTCGCCGAGCTGAAGGCTGCCATCGATGTCGCCCTCCAACAGATCGGGGACGGGCAGACAGCCGTGCAGGCGGCCGGCGAGAAACTGTCCGAGGCACAGCAGACCCTGGCCGGGGCGCTGGAGGGCAGCGGGCACGAGACCGTGGAGGCGGCCCAGGCGTCGCTGACCCAGGCCAGTCAGGAGCTGGAGGACTGCCTCGCCGCGACACTTGTCGCGGTGGAGCAGGCGCAGCTCTACGTCTCCACCCTGTAGGCCGCCATGTCCATCATCGAGGATGTCGGCGGGCAGGTCCGTGCCGCCACCGAGGAGTTCCCGGTGGCCCTGCTCGGGCAGGCGCTGGAGAAGTTCGGCCTGGCCGCGGAGCGGCTGCGCTGGGTACGACAGGAGTCGGCCAACCCGATGGGGGTGCCCGAGCTGTCCGCCGCCACCGAGCACGCCGAGAGCGCCGGCTACGCGCTGCGGGTGGCACAGGAACAGCTGTCGGCGTACCTGACGGCGATCGGGCTCGGCGCGGACGGCGCCCCGGCTCCTCGCGGTGAGCAACGCGCTCCCCGACACGACACGCCGCCCGACGCCGGGCCGACCGCCGTGGCACCGGAGCCGGCTGAGCAGGTGCGCATGCGCCGCTGGTGGTCGGTGCGGGTGGCCGAGCTGACCGGCGGGCGAGCGGGCACCGACGACGAACCCGACGAGCGGGTGGACGACTCCCAGGAGTTGCTGCGCCGGGTGGTGGGTGGTGTCCGCTCCGGCGACCGGGACCGGCTCCGCACGGAGCTGCGCCGGGCCCCGGCCGACGTGGGGCTGGGCATGGCAGCGCTGGCGCCACCGCTGCTGCGCGAGTTGGCCGGTGAGCTGCTGGGGCACCCGCCTCGCGCCACCGACCTCGGGCGGCTGCGCGGTGAGTTGGACGGGCGCGTCCGCGACCTGCTGCCCGGGCTGCCACCGCCGGTGCTGGAGACGCTGCTGACCCGGGTGTGCCGGATGCCGCCGCCGCGCGCGTCCGGGGAGCCACCGCACGCCGCCGACTCCGCGGTGACCGCCGGCGTGGCGACCGGGTTGCTGCTCGCCCGCCTCGGCCGGGACCTGCCGGCCGGCGGCGCGAGAGAACCGGCGGGCGCGAGAGAGCCGGCGGGCGCGAGAGAGCCGGCCGGCGCGGGGCAGCGAGGCGACGCGGGGCAGCCGGCGCGGGCCGGACAAACGGCGGGCGCGGTGCAGCCGGGCGGGACCGGGCGGCCGGCGGGCGCGGTTCCCCGCGCCGGCGGCGCGGTTCAGCGGCCGGGCACCGCCGGTGCGCAGCGCTCCGGTGGTCTGCCGCCGCGTTCGGGTGGCCTTCCACCGCGCTCCGGCGGGCTGCCCGCACGCTCGGGCAGCCCCTGGCGGGACGCGCCGACGCGTCGGGGCTCCGATGGCTGACCGGCGCGGTCAGCTGGCCAGCCGGGTCCGCGACACCCTCGCCGAGGCGTTGGGCGCCACCCGTACCCGGCTGTCCGCGGCGCAGGCCGACCTGACCGCCGGGCGGGAACGCCTGGCCCGGGTCCAGCGGGCGGCAGCGGCCGTACCGCAGCGGGTGGGCGCCCAACGGGACCGCCGTATCGCCGAGATCGATGCCCGCTACTCCACCCGGATCGCCGAGTTGGCCCGGCGGGCCGCCGACGCGGCCCGTCAGGAGGCGCCCGGCTGCGCGGGGGCCGACTGGGCGGGGTGGGCGCCGACGCCCGCCCGGCGGGCCGAGCCGCCCGGCGCGCTGCGGGTCGGCACGGTCCGGATCGACGGCGTCGACCCGGTGCCCGCGCTGGTGCCGCTCCTCGACGCCGGGCACGTCCACCTCTCCGGAGACGACCGCGCCGGCTGCGACGCGGTGGTCTCCGCCTTGCTGCTGCGGGCCGTCGGCCGCGCCGACCCCGGGGCGGTACGCCTGATCGGGTACGACCCGGATCAGCTCGGTGGCGGCCTGGCCGGGTTCGCCCCGCTGGGCACGGCGGGGCTACTCACCTTCGTCGGCCCCGGCGGGCTGAGCCCGCTGCTGGACGACCTGGTGGAGCAGATCCGCCGGATCAACGAGACGGTCCTCGCCGGCGAGTACGCGTCGCTGCGCGAGCTGGCGGCGGCGACCGGTCGACGACCCGAGCCGTGGCGGGTGGCGGTGCTGCTCGGCGGCGAGGAGCTGAACCGGCACGAGCGCGGGCAACTGGACCGGGTGGTGCGCGCCGGCGCGGCCTGCGGCGTACACCTGGTGGTGCACGGTGTGCCGGTGCCGGAGGATCCGACGGTGACCCGGGTGGTGGCCGGGGTGTCCGGCGCGCGGATCGGCGGGTCGGCCGGGCTGCCGGTCCGGCTCGACCCACCGCCGCCGGCGACGCTGGTCACCGAGACCTGCCGGGACGTCGCCGCCCGGGTGAACGCGGGCCCGCCGCCGACCCCCTTCACCGACCTGCTGCCGCCGCCGGAGCTGATGTGGCGGGAGGACTCCGCCGACGGGCTGACCGCGCCGATCGGTGAGGGTCCGCACGGCCGGCCCGTGCGGTTGACGCTGGGCGACTATCCGCCGCACGCGCTGATCGGCGGGCCGTCCGGCACCGGCAAGACCAACCTGATCTTCGCGTGGATCGGGGCCCTGGCGGCCCGCTACTCCCCCGCCGAGCTGGAGTTCTACCTGCTGGATTTCAAGGAGGGGGTCTCCTTCGCACGGTTCGCGCAGGGCCGGCGCGACCCGAGTTGGCTGCCGCACATGCGCCTGGTCGGCATCAACGTCAACACCGACCGGGAGTTCGGGTTGGCGCTGCTGCGCTTCCTGGCCGAGGAGCTGCGCCGGCGCGCCGACGCGGCCAAGAAACACGAGGTGACCAAGCTGGCCGAGCTGCGGGCGGTCGACCCGACCGGGCACTGGCCCCGGATCGTCGCGGTGGTGGACGAGTTCCAGATGCTGCTGGCCGGCCGGGACGTGGTCGCCCGGGAGGCGGCCGACCTGCTGGAGGACCTGGCCCGGCGCGGCCGCTCCCAGGGCATCCACCTGGTCCTCGCCTCCCAGGACGTGCGGGGCATCGAGGCGTTGTGGGGCCGCCCCGCGCTGGTCGCCCAGTTCACCCTGCGTATCGCGTTGCCCAAGGCGCTGCGCATCCTGGCCGAGCGCAACGACGCCGCGCAGTCGCTGCCGCGCTGGCACGCGGTGGTCAACGCCGAGTCGGGCATGGTGGAGGGCAACGAGGTCGCCCGCATCCCGTCGGCCAGCGACTGGGAGACCTGGAGCGGGTTGCAGCACCGGCTGTGGCGGATGCGCCCCGCCGACGCGGCACCCGCCCGGCTCTTCGACGGCGACGCGATCCCCCAGCTGGCGGACGCCCCGGACTTCCGGGCGCTCGCCGCGCCGCCGGACGGCACCGCGCCGCGCAACCCGGTGGCGCTGCTCGGCGAGATCATCGACGTGCAGTCCCGCTCGGCGGCGCTGCGGCTGCCGCGCGCCCCGGGCCGCAACCTCGCGGTGCTGGGCACCCGTGTCGACGAGGCGTGCGCGGTGCTGGACGCGGCGGCCCGGTCGCTGGCCCGCCAGCACCCGCCGGGCACCGCGCGGTTCTCCATCGCCTGCCTCGACCCGGACGCCGATCCGATCGCCCGCGCCCTCTACGACGACCTGGCCGACGACGCCGCCTGGTACGACGAGGAGACCGTCGGTGAGCTGATGGCCGAGACGGCCGACGGGCTCAGCGGTCCGGGCAGCCCGCATTATCTGCTGCTGTTCGCGGTCGACGCGGCAGCGGGCGCGCTGGCCGCCCGCGCGGGACGGCGGACCGGCCTGGAGCAGCTGCGCCGGATCCTGCACGACGGGCCGGAACGACGGACGCACGTGCTGGCCTGGTGGCGGGGCGTCGCCCGGATGCGCGCCGACCTTGGTGGGCCGGCCGCCCGCACGGACCAGATCGGCGCCTGGGTCGCCCTGGACGCGCACGGCGGCGAGCTGGGCTCCTCGCTCTACCCGGGCACCGGCGGCCCGGACTGGTATCCCCGTCCCTGGCGGGGGCTCTTCTTCGACCGGGCGGTCCACCGCACCGGACAGGTGATCATTCCGTATGGACCCTCGCGATGAACGAACCGGTGACCAGCGAGACGTACGCCGCGCAGCTGCGACGGCTGGCCGACCTGACCGCGCGGGTGCGCGAGCAGCGCGCCGAGGCGCACACCTGGCACGAGCGGCAGTGCGCCGCCGCCGAGCGGGCCGTCGCCGACGCGGCCGAGCAGCTCCAGAGCGCCGAGGAGGAGCTGGTCGCCGCCCGTGAGCAGCAGGAACGGGTCGACGCCGAGGTGGCTCACCTGTGGCAGCAGGTCCGCTCGCGCCTCGGTGCCCGCCGTCTCGGCGGCCCGCCCGCCCCGACGAACGGCACCGGTGCCACCGATCCGGTGCCGCTGCTCGCCAAGGCCCGCGACCTGCTCGACCGGGCCGGGCAGCCGGGTGAGCTGCCGGGCTCGGTCAACCCGCTGTTGGCGCTCTGTGGAGTGGCCGGCGGTGTGCTGGCGTACGCGCTGGGTGCCGGCGCCCGTGCGCTCGGCGCCGGCTACGGCGGCGACCTGGCGGTCGGACTGCCGGTGCTGGCGCTGGTGGTGACGCTGCTCGGGCCCCTGGTCGGCCTGGTGCCGGCCCGGGTGCTGGCCGATCGCCGGCACGCGGTGCTCGGCCCCCGACCGATCACCGTGGTGATCGGCGCGGGTCTGCTGACCACGGCGCTGCTGCTCATCCTCGGCCGCTGACCCCCGCATGCGGCGGCCCGCGCCCGCCGGCCCGCGCCGGGCGACGCGCGTCGGGCGGCGCGCGCCGGTTTGGCCCTCCCGCCGGGCGGGCGGCGGCGTGATCGACTCGGCTTTCTGGAAACCGCGCTGTCCCCGCCCTCCGGACACCGCGACTTCCTGAAAACCGAGTCGATCAGCGACCCGCCCGTCCGGTCGGGAGCGGTCGAGCATTTGCCGGTCAGGCCGGGACCAACACGGCCTCGCGGAGCAGCCGGCGGGCCAGGGTGACCCGGTCGGCGTCGTCGGGCAGGCCGGGCAGGTCACCAACCCGGGTGACGGTGCCGGTGAGCAGGGCGCGTGCGGCCGGCTCGCAGCTCGACGGCAGGGTGATGGTGCGGTCGAACAGCCGGATCGCCACCGTGTCCGACCCGTGCGGCACCAACTGCCAGCGCAGGCCGGGCCGCAGGGCGACCCGGGAGTCGGCGTCCAGGGTGGCCAGCGCGTCAGCCTGGGCGAGTGGTCGGATCGGCGCCGGGCGGGCGGCCGGCCAGGCGCGCTGTCGCAGCCGCGCGGCGACCGCGCTCGGGTCGGCGCGCAGCAGCCAGTCCCGCAGGGCCTCCACGGTCTCGGTCAGCTCCGGCTCGATGGCGTCCGGGTCGGCGACGTCGGTGCCGAACGGCAGGGTGGCCCGCAGCCGCTGGTCCTCGGCGGCCAGCGCCAGCAACTCCTCGACCAGGGCGTAGCGGGTGAGCGCGCGGATGCCCACGGTCAGGTGCAGCGAGCTGGCGTCCTGCGCCTGCGCGCTGTGCAGCCAACCCCGGGGCAGGTAGAGGGCGTCGCCGGGGGCGAGCACCACGTCCAGCGCGGCCGGGCCCTGCGCCGTGGCCCCGACCTCGTCGGCGCGCCCACCCCACGGTTGCTTCTCCAGCGGGTCGGGCAGCACCGGCGGGTGGATCCGCCAGTGCTTGCGGCCGTCGACCTGGAGCACGAACACGTCGTGGGTGTCGTAGTGGGTGGCGAACCCCTGGCTGCCGGCCGGGGTCAGATAGGCGTTGACCTGCAGTGGCTGGTTGAGCGCGAGGCCCAGGTCACGGGCGAAGTCGACGAGCGGCGGCCAGATCCGGTGCAGACCCTGCAACACCAGGGTGGCGCCGGAGGCGTACTGCTCCAGGACCCGCTCGTCGAGCACCTGGTCGCCGATCTCGGCGCCCGCGCCGCCGCCGCCAGTCCAGCGCGACGCGGCGACCAACTGGCCGTCCTTGGCGACGCGCAGGAACGGGGTACGCAGACCCCGCCGGCTCAGCAGCTCGTCGGCGTCGGCGGGGCTGAGCAGGTCGGTGAAGCCGGCCGGGTCGGGCAGGTCGGCGGCGCGGGACAGCAGCGGCGTGTGTCCCCAGTGCGCCGCGGCGAACTTGGCCGGTTCCACCGAGACGCAGCGGGCCAGCGCCGCGGCGGCAGCCGGGGACGAAACCGCCGGGCGGTGATGGCCGCCCGGCGGGTCGAGGTACGTCATGGCGTGCCGCTACTACCGGGCGCTGCCGTCAGCGCCACCGTCCTGCTGGCCCGGGGTGGCACCACCGTCGGCGGGACCCTCCGCGCTGCCGTCCGCGCCACCGTCGTGCTGACCCGGAGTGGCACCACCGTCAGCGGGACCCTCCGCACTGCCGTCCGCGCCACCGTCGTGCTGACCCGGAGTGGCACCACCGTCGGCGGGACCCTCCGCGCCGCCATCGGCGCCACCGTCGTACTGACCCGGAGTGGCACCACCGTCGGCCGGGCCCTCCGCGCCGCCGCCGCCGGTGGTCTGCATGTCGTCATCGTTGAGTGCCATCGGTACTCCCTCGGGTGTGCCGCCCCGCCGTAGCGCCGGGGTCCGTCATGCTGCGGGTGGTACCCCACGCGCGATCTTCTCTAACCCTCACCGTAGACGCCGAACCGGGGCGACACGGGCGGTTCACTCGCGGCGGGGTCAGTGCCAGGATGGGGTGGTGATCCTGGTGGGCACATCCGGCTGGCAGTACCGGGACTGGCGCGGCCGCTTCTACCCGCAACGGCTGCCGCAGCGACTCTGGCTGGAGCACTTCGCCGCCGGGTTCGCCACGGTCGAGGTCAACAACGCCTTCTACCGGCTGCCCGAGCGGGACACCTTCGCCGCCTGGCGGGCACGGACCCCGGCGGACTTCTGCGTGGCGGTGAAGATGAGCCGCTACCTCACCCACATCAAGCGGCTACGTGACCCGGCCGAGCCGGTGGCCCGGTTCCTCGGTCGCGCCACCGCGCTCGGCGACCGGCTCGGCCCGGTGCTGCTGCAACTCCCGCCGAACCTGCGCTCGGACGTCGAGGCGCTGGACGCGACGCTGCGCCTGTTTCCGGCCGACGTGCGGGTCGCGGTGGAGCCCCGGCACCCCTCCTGGTGGACCGACGCCACCCGGGCGGTGCTGGAGCGGCGTCGGGCGTCGCTGGTCTGGGCGGACCGGCTGGGCCGCCCGGTCGCGCCGCACTGGCGCACCACCGACTTCGGGTACCTGCGGCTGCACGAGGGTCGGGCGCGGCCCTGGCCCCGCTACGGTCGTGCCGCGCTGCGCTCCTGGTTGGGGCGGCTGACCGACGCCTTCGGCGCGGACGAGCCGGCGTACGTGTATTTCAACAACGACCCGGGCGGCGCCGCGATCGTGGATGCCGTCGCGTTCGCCGCGCTGGCCCGACGGGCCGGGCATCCGGTGTCGCGGGTACCGAGCGCCGCCGAGGCGGACGCCTCCGACGACTGAGCCCGCCCGACGGCGGTCGGGCGGGCTCACGGCGTCAGGCCGTCACGGCAACATCATGGCGAGATCCTTGGGCATGGTGTCCTTCACGTCCTGCCACTCGCCCTGGGTGACGTGTCGGCGCAACGTGTCCAACACCACCTGCGTCACCCGCTCCGGGCCGCCCTCCACGTCGTACGGGAAGCCCTGCCGCACTTCGTAGAGGAAGTCGTCGCGGTTGAGCTTGATCGGTACGTCGGACGGCACCCAACCGTCGAAGTAGATCCCCCGGACCAGCACCGGCAACTGTTGGGCGAACTCCACGCTCTCGTCCACCGGCAGCCGGTCGCGCAGCAGGTGCAGCACGGTGCGCAGGGCCGCGTACGACTGGTTGCGTCGCTCCTTCGGCCAGCCGTAGGCGTTTTCGATGTCCTTGAGAATGAGGTTCGTCTTGTCCAGCGAGGACTCGAACGCCGAGATCATCGAGTCAGCCATCGGTCGACCCCCGTTCCGTGGTGTCCCACCGTCGGTCGTCGGCGCGCCGTGGCGGCCCCACCGGGCCACGGCGCGCCCGCACCGGGCTGCCCTGCGGGGCGCGCCGGGCGTTGTCGGCCGTGCCGACCACGTGCAGGACGGCACCGCGCCGTCGATCCGTCACCAGTCGAACCGTCATCCCCGTCACCTCCGTGTCGTCTCCGGCGTCGACCGTCCACGGACGGCCGTACCCACCGCGTCCACCCTGCTCCCGGGTCGGGTGAGGCGGCCTCACCCCGATCGGGTGAGGCGGGAACGCCGGATCAGTCCGTGCCGAGGAGCCCGCCCAGGGTCGTGGTCGCGGTAGCAGTTGTCTGTTTGGGCGTTAGCGACCTGCTTACCACCGAACCGCGCCTGGTCCTCGCCCTCGGCGTCGCCGCCAAGTCGCCGGAACTCCTACACCCCCGCGACGAAGTCATCAGTTCCCACAGCCCGGCGCCGCCGGGATCGACCGGCCCCCGGGTCGGTCGGCCAGATGCCCCGCTGCCGCAGCCGGCACTCCGGCTCCGGGCAGTCGCAGTACCAGCCGAGTTCGTCGCTCGGGATACGGTCGCCGCCGCAGGTGTGCTTCGGGACGAAGATCCGGGTCATGCAGCCGAGACACTTCGACGGGCGCGGCTGGGGCGCCGGCCCCGAATTGGGAGCCGACCCCTCGTGTTCCATCGGTCAGAAGGTCTGGCCCGCGCGGACGGAATCGACGAACGCCAACCACTCGTCCTCATCGACGACGATCTGCGTCTCCGGGCGCTGCGAGTTCCGGAGGATCCGGCTGCGGTCCCTGTCGATGGCGACCTCCAAGCAGTTCGAGCCGGAGTTGTCGCATTTCTCGGGCCGTACGAAGTTGAGCTGGTCCACGATGTATCTCCTTCTCTCAGCCGGCCGTCGGGTACGGCCGGTCATCGATGCGGCTTACTCGGGGAGTAGCAGGTCATGGACGGTGAGTTGGCCGAACGCTTCCGCCCATTCCCAGCACCGGGCGGCGGTCCGGCAACGCGGGCAGCGGCCCTTCACACCTTGGTGCTCGACGAGGGTCTGCCGCCACCGTGCCGCCAACCGGACCAGGGCGTCGGCCGTCACCGCCGGTCACCCGCGGCGGTCGCGGCCAGGACGTCGACCTTGACCAGCAGCTCCCAGCACCACGGCTTCGTGCAGTCGGAGGACTCCCATGCGCACTCCAGCCCGTGTCCGCACACCCAGGCCCAGGCGGGGTCATGGGAGTCGTGGACGGACACGATCCGAATGTCGTGGCAGGTGTGGCCGGGCTGCCCAGGCGCGATCTGCCACTCGCCGGCCCGCACCGACAGGCACGTGCCCGGGGCAGGCATCGTCCTGGCGGTCACCGGTTCAGCCCGTCGTACAGGTGCTCGGCCCGCCGCTGCCGAGCCAACGCGAACACCCGCTGCTGGGCTGCAGCCTGCTCGCGTTCCTGGATGCGCTGGCCGTTGTCGGGGGGCATCGGTGCCTGCCGTTGGGGCCCCGGTCGGTGCCACAGCAGCCGCCACAGCTCGACGATGGTGTCCATCGGGATCTGCTCCCTCCACTCGCGGACGCGGCCGGGCCTCGATCAGAGAATCGTTCGCCGGGGCCTCGCGCCCTGCCTGTGCAGATAGCATCTCGGCGGCAGCCGGGGTGATCCAGGCTGGCAGTGTCCGCTGGTTGTCCTCGCTGTCCGCGGACAGCAACGCCGCTAGGGTGTGGCGGGTGAGCGACTACCTGCAGGTGTCAACGGCCACCGAGACGCGCGACGTCGGCGTGCGACTTGCTGAAGGGGCGGTCGGCGCTCGGCTCGCCGCCAGCGCGCAAGTCATCGGGCCGGTCACGAGCGTGTTCTGGCACCACGGGGAGCAGGGTTCGGGCGAAGAGTGGCAGGTGCTGCTCTACACGACAGCAGAGCGGTACGCGCAGCTAGAGCGGTTCGTTCTTGATGAGCATCCTTGGACGAACCCGCAACTCAGCGCAGTGCCTATCGTGCAGGGTTCTACGGAGTACCTGACGTGGTTGAGCCGCTCAGTCGAGGACGGGTAGACGCGGCGGCCGCTAGGGCCTGCAGCTCGACGACGCAAGGCATCGCGGCGTGCGGCTCCAGGCGGTGCAGGAACGCGTCGAGGCGTTGGCCCGGGCGGATGGAGCCGACGCCGCTGGCAAGGCGGACGGCGCTACCGGCCGCTTGACAGGCCTGCTCGATCTCGTTCGCGTCGAGGTAGGCGTCGGCAAGCCACGACAGGTAGAGCGCCTTGTCGCGGGCCTGCGTGTCGCAATAGGTGCCCAGAGCTCGCTCCAGTACGGGAATCGCGCGGATCGGCCGGTGAAGTACCGTCCAGCATCGACCCGTCATGATCTCGCCTTCGAGGCGATCGACCCAGTACACCCAATCCGGCTCGGGCCGGTCATCATGCCCAACGAGGAAGGTCATGCCGATGCCGAGGTGCCGGTCCGCCGCCATCGCGTCACCCGTGACAGCAAATGCCCACGCGGCCCGCAGATGCAGAAGTGCCCGCACTCCCGGCGTAGCGGTGGTACCAGCAGCGTCGCAGGCCGCGCTGGCGGTATCGGCCGCCTTGCCACCGCTGGCGAGCTGCTGATAGGCCAGGAACGCCAGTCCGTTGCCCGTGAGCGCCTGGTCCTCGGCGTCGCGGGCTGCCGCGAGGCTGACCCGGTAGAGCCGCTCGGCGTCCGAATGGTCACCAGCGTCGAACGCGGCCCACCCGGCCAACTGCGCCTGTTCGGCAAGAATGGCCAGCAGTTGCCGGCCGGTGGCCTCGCTGTAAGAACCGTCCTGAATCAGTCGTGTCGTGGAAGCAACCTCAGCGGTGTACAGCGGCTGGGTGTCGGCGCCGCCGAGGTAGTTGTCGAGCCGGCGAAGCCGTGCAGTGCGATCAGCGAGCCGGCCGGGAAAGGCCTTGCCGACGTGGCGGCCGTGGGCGAGCACGGTGTGCGGAAGAGCAGCGGCCAGTCCGGCAGCGGCGACGAACTCGCGGCGTCGGATACCCGGACGCACGGCGGCGAGCGCGGCCAGCTCACCGCCGGCTTGGAGAGCATCATCGACGCGTTGGGCGGCCTGCGGGGTGGGCACCTTCACTCCGGTCTCCAGCTCGTGCAGGTACGTCTTCCCGTGGTAGGTGAGCCTGGCCAAGTCGCGCAGAGACAAGCCTCGCTCTCTGCGGAGCTCGAGCATCCGGCCAGGAAACGACGGTTCAGTCATACTGCCACCCCAGGTAGAGGACTGGGCAGCGGCACCGCCGACTTCTACACCGACGGGCCACCATCACCGACGGTACTGCCGGTGTGCCCACCCGTCACGCTTCCCCGCCGCCTGCGACACACCACAGGCCCACCGGCGGCGTCGTGCCGTAGCGGCGACGCCCCGCCGTGCCCGGACAGCAAATCCGGGTGCGGCTGTCGCGGCCGTGAAATCATGAGGCGCGCGTTTATCGGAACCAGGAGCGACATGCCACACTCCCAGCACGGCGGATCGGTACATCTTACCTGTTCAGCAAGCCAATGAGCGTCGCGGCGTTGGTCTGGGCGTAGTCGCGGTAGCAGTTGTTCATGAGTACGTGGGTCTGCCCGGCCTCGTCGGCCAACTCCCGCAGCTTCGGTGCCCAGTCGGCCAGTTCCCGCTTGGAGTAGTGGTAGCCGAACTTCTCGTGAATGTCCTTGCTGGTCCACTTGTCGCTGTGGCCGTGGAAACGCATGACCGCGAGGTCCGCGGTGGCGGCCAGCACCGGGGGCAGCGACGAGCGGTGGCCCTGCGGCATGTCCACGCAGACGTACGGCAGGTGGTGCTCGCGCAGGAAGGTCAGGGTCTCGTCGGCGTTGTCGCCGTCGAACCAGGAGGCGTGCCGGAACTCGAACACCGGGCGCAGCGGCGCGCAGCGCTTCGCCACCTCCAGCAGGTACTGCTTGTTGGCCCGCTTGATGGTGAACCAGGGCGGGAACTGGAACAGCAGCGCGCCCAGCTTGCCCGCCTCGACCAGCGGGTCCAGGGCGGACAGGAAGCGCGTCCACACTTCCTCGTACGACTGCGCGGGCAGGTCGTCGGGGTAGACGTTCTTCTTGTCGGTCTCCGGGCGCAGGTCCTTGTAGAGGGCGCTCACCCGGGTCGGATGCCCGGTCAACAGGCTGAACGCCTTGATGTTGAAGGTGAAGCCGGCCGGGGTGCGCTCGGCCCACAGCCGCGCGGTCGCCTCGGCCGGCGGCGAGTAGTAGGTGGCGTCCACTTCGACCAGCGGGAACTTCCGGGCGTAGTAGGCCAGCCGCTTCTCCGGGGTGTCCGCGGTCTGCGGATACCACCCCGAGTCCAGCAGCGTGCGGTCGGTCCAGGACGCGGTGCCCACCAGGATGTCACCCATGGCTGAAGTCCATCGCGTCGCGGACCGACCGGCAACCGCTGGCCTCGCTCAGGCCGCCCGCCGCTCGCGGTTTTGCTTGCACGTCACGCACGTGGTGGCGGACGGGAAGATTTCCAGCCGCTCCACCGGGATCGCCGCCGAGCAGCCCTCACACCAGCCGTAGGTGCCCTCCGCCAACCGGCCGAGGGCGTGCTCGTACTGGGCGCGGCGGTCGAGGATGGTGCGCAACAGGGACTGGGCGGTGTCCCGCTCGGCCGTCTTGGTGCCACTGTCGGCCTGGTCGTCGCCGGCGGTGTCGCCGACCTCCACCAGCCGCAGCACCTGGCTCTGGAGCACGGCCTGGTCGTACTCCTCGGTCAGCTCGTCGTAGCGCGCCTGGAGGGACTGCCGGATCTGATCGATCTCCGTCTGGGACCGGGTCGCACCGACCGTGTCGTGGACGAGCATCGCTGCCTGCCTTTCCTGGGCCTGTGGCTCAAGGTGAACCGGGTGCCGGCGGCGCGGGGCCCCGGTCACGGTCGCGTTCGGTACGCGGGCGATCACCCGCGCTCTGTGAGCCGGGCGAGTACCCGCCGGATCAGCCGCGCAAACCGACAAATTTTCGGTGCGGGTCAGCCGTCCTCGCCGGGCTCCACGAGCGCGGGTCGGCGGGGGTCGTCGGCCCGTACCACCACGTCGGCGAAGCTCGCCGGGACGACCTCCTCGGCGTACCGGTCGAAGGCCGGCAGCGCCCAAAGCTGTGCCGGTTCGGTACGCCGGCGCAGCGCCGCCGGGGACAGCTCCAGGTGGACGGTGACGTCGAAGGGCAGACCTCCACCGAGCAGCAGCGAACCGCTGACCAGGACGACGCCACCGGGTGCCAGGTCGACGTAGCCGGCGCGGCTGGCCCGGTCGGCGTCGGCGTCCCAGAGCGACGGGAGGAGCCGGCCGCTGCCACCCGGGCCGGCCGGGTCGAGCACCTCGCGGCGCAGCCCGGCCTCGTCGACCCAGCCCTCGTAGAAGGAGTCCGGGTTGGTGCGCCCCAACTCGAAGCGCAGCGACGCGGGGCGAAGGAAGTCGGCGGCGCGGACGTGCAGCACCGGGCGGCCCTGGGCGCGCAGCGGGTCGACCAGCGCGGCGGCCAGTTCGTCGACGCCGGCGGCGGGAGCGCCGTCCACCGCCACCCGCAGCCGCGCGGGCCCGGCGGTGGCGGTCGCGACGCGGGCCGCCGCGTCGGCCAGCCGGCCGGTCAACTCGGTGACGAGCAGGTCGGGCGAGATGGGGCGGATACGCACCGGACCATCCTGCCCCGGGTCGGGTGAGCGGGTGACGCTGGTCAGCCGGTGCGGTCGATGGTGACCCGGGCGTCGTCGGCCAGCCGGTAGCCCACGCCGTAGACGGTGGTGACCAGTGGGACGTCCACGCCGACCTTGCCGCGCAACCGACGCACGTGCACGTCGACGGTCCGCACACCGGCGTGCTCGTAGCCCCAGACGGCGTTGAGCAGTTGCAGCCGGGTGAACACCCGGCGTGGGTGGGCGACCAGGTGCAGCAGCAGGTCGAATTCCAGTCGGGTCAGCGGCAGCGGCTCGTCGTCGCGCAGCACCGAGCGCGACGAGGCGAGGATGTGCAGGGCGGGAATTGTCGAGCTGAGCGGGCGGGCCGGTGACCGGCCGGCGGGCGCCTGGTCGGGGCGGCGTTCGGCCGGAACCGAGCCGATGATCACGCCTTCGCCCCGCTCCAGCATCTCCCGGGCGGCCTCCAGCAGCCGACGCGCCGCCGGGGTCAGCGACTCCTCACAGGCCAGCGGAATGGACAGCGTCACGGTGAGCACGGGAGCGGCGGTGTGCGCCGGGCGACGCTGGCCGCCCGGAGGTCGACCGGGCACCGCGGGTTGGGACGTATGCCATCCGGCGCGCGACGAGGCAGGGCTGACCGACATGGTCCTCCTTGGGCTGGTCCGGGTATCTCCCCACGGCCCGGGACGCCGCTTCATCGATGCTTCCCGGCGCCTGGGCGAGGGTCAAGAGGCGGCTGCGTTGCATGAATGTGACAATTGACGAACACATCGGAGCCAGATGCTCGCTCTGCGTACGAGGCCTGATGATTACAGCAGAGTCGTCGAGATGCCCCGATACGGGGGTCCCCGACCGGTCCATCAGGCCGGTCACATCGCCGCCGGACCAGGGCTCAGCTGCGGTGATCCACGGTGATCGGGGCCTCGTCGGCCAGCCGGTAACCGACCCCGTAGACGGTGGTGACCACCTCGACGCCGGTCAGCTTGGCGCGCAGCCGGCGGACGTGCACGTCCACGGTCCGGGCCACCGCGTGCTCGTAGCCCCAGACGCTGGAGAGCAGTTGCAGGCGGGTGAAGACCCGGCGGGGCCGCTCGGCGAGGAACAGCAGCAGCTCGTACTCGATGCGGGTCAGCGGGATGACCCGACCACCTTGGCGGACCATCCGCGAGCCGGCCAGGATGCGAATGTGGTCCGGCTCGGCGGAGGCGGGGCGCGCGGCCGGCCCCGGCGCCGACGCTCCGTCCTGCCCGGCACGCAGTTGACCCTCTCCCGATTCGGCCAGTTCGCCGAGTAGTTGCACCAACCGGGCCAGCCGAGGGCTCAGCGGGCCCGGGGCGAGGTCGAGGGTGATGGTCAGGGTCGGGCCGGTGCGCGGTCGGGCCGGGCGCAACCCTGGGTGGCGGCGGGTCGGGATGGCGACGACGGACATGGTGCCTCCAGTGGCGGTACGCCCGCCACGCCGGGTGTGGCGTGACGGTCAGTGGCGCGCCCACCCGGCGTTGACCGGGGACGCGAGGGGCGAGCGATGGTGCAGGGGGATGGGGCCGAGGGCCGGCAGGCCGGCGATCCGCCAGGCCGCGAACCCACCGACCACATCGGTGGCCCGATGCAGGCCGAGGTCCTGCAGCGCGGCGGCGGCCAGTGACGAGGTGTAGCCCTCCTGGCAGAGGATCATCACCGGTATGTCGTAGTCGACGGCCTGCGGCAGCCGGGCCGGGCAGCGTGGGTCGAAGCGCCACTCCAGCACGTTGCGCTCGACGATGAGCGAGCCCGGCACCACGCCGTGCGCGGCGCGCTGCGCGGCCGGGCGGATGTCGACCAGCAGCGTTCCCGTCCGGTACGCGAGGTGGGCCCGCTCCGGCTCCAGTCGGTGCAGTCGGGCCCGCGCGGCGGCCAGGATCTCGTCGATGCCCCGGGAGCCCGGCGGCGGCACGGGAGCGGGACAGGGCTCGGCGGCTAGTTGCATTCTCGGTTCCTTCCGGTGACAGGGGATCTCGGTGCGCGCGGCCTACTAGGACCGGCCGGCCTCGGCGACCTCGGCGACCCGTAGCCGCCCGTCCAAAAGGTGGTAGCGGGTCATCCGCAGCAGCGCCGGCCGGTAGACGTGCACGCTGACCGCCGGCACCGAGCCCCGGTTGGTCACCTGGTGCACGTGTCGGGGGCCGAAGCGGCGACCTGCGCCGGCGGGAAGCAGTCGGGGGCGCAGTCGGCCGGCGGCGACCGTCTCCTCGGTGAGCACGCCACCGACCACCCGGAACGCTCCGGAGGAGCCGCCGTGATCGTGCAGGTCGGTGCCCTGCCCCGGCAGCCAGCTGAGCGCCCACACCTCGTGCTCGTCGCTGACGGCGAGGCGGGCGTACCAGCGCTCGGCGGGGTCGAAGCACAAGGCGACCGGCCAGCCCGCCGGGTCGGCCCACCCGGCGGCAACGGTGAGCAGGTCGGGCTCCGGTGGTGCGTCATGGCGGTTCCTCGCGGGTCGTTCGGCGGGCTGCCCTCGTACTCTAGACGGCAAAGCCTATAGGTTTAGTAGGTAATTCCGTCTGTTGGGACGCGAGTCGTCCGCACCGGGCCGATCAGCGCAGTACGGGCGGGTCCGCCCGATAACCCGGCAGCGACGGCCAGCGCACGGTCAACACCACCGAGTCCCGCGCGGCGAACCAGGAATGGTCCACCCCACGGGCCCACACCACGTAGTCGCCGGGCGCGGCCAGCCGCACCGTCCGGTCCGGCAGCTCCACCCGGAAACACCCCTCGACGAGGACGAGCAGAGTGGTCCGCACCTCCCCGGTCGCCCACCGGGACCGGGCCTGCCCGGGCGGATGCACGCCCCACTTCACCTCGACGTCGGCGCTGTGCCGGATCTCCCCCGGCGGCGCGAAGTGTCCGAGCAGCCAACCCGCGTTGGTGGCACCGTCGACGCCCGCGTTGCCCACGTACACCGTCTCACCCATCGGACCCTCCCCCAGCGCGCCGGCCGAGCAACCTATCAGGGCCGGTGCGGGCCTCCTGGATCTCGTCCCGGCGAGACCGGGAGGCACGCCCTATCCTGGTTCGGTGACCGAGGACCTCGACGCCGAGACGCTGGCGTTCGCGCACCGGATGTTCGACCTGGCCCGAGCCGGCTCCACCGAGGAACTGGCCGCACAGGTCGACGCCGGCCTGCCGGTCAACCTCACCAACGACAAGGGCGACACGCTGCTCATCCTGGCCGCGTACCACGCCCACCCGGACACGGTGGCCGCCCTGCTCAGTCGCGGCGCCGACCACTCCCGGGCCAACGACCGGGGTCAGACCGCGTTGGCCGCGGCGGTCTTCCGCAGCAGCGCCGATGCGGTCCGCGCGCTGCTCGCCGCCGGCGCGGACCCGGCACACGGCAACCCGTCGGCCATCGAGTGCGCGCAGTTCTTCGACCTGCCCGAGATGACCGAGCTGCTGCGCGTCGGCTGACACCGGCACGGCCGGCCGGTATACAGGGTCGGTGGAAGATCCTCTGCCGGAGCAGATGCGGGCTGCCAGCACCGCCCTGCTGGCCGCTCTCGACCCCGCCGCCCGCGAAAGCGCCGTGCACCCGTTCGACGACGAGTCGGCGCGACGCTGGCTGGAATACCGGCCGCGGCCCCGACCGGGGGTCTGCCTCGCCGAGCTCGACGTCGCCGGCCGCAAGGCCGCACATCGGCTGCTGGCCACCGCCCTCAGCCCCTCGGCGTACGCGCAGGCGATGGCGATCATCTCGCTGGAGGAGGTGCTGGACCGGGCCGAGGGTTGGCAGCGCGGGCGGCACAGCGCCGACTACTGGGTGGCCGTGTTCGGCGACCCGGCGCGCGACGACCGCTGGGCGTGGCGACTCGAAGGACACCACCTGTCGGTGAACATGACGGTGGTGGACGGTCAGGTGTCCCCCGCGCCGATCTTCTTCGGCGCGAACCCGGCCGCGGTCCGCTACGCCGGTCGCCCGGTCTCCCGCCCACTCGGCGTCGAAGAGGACCTGGCCCGAGCCCTGCTCGACGCGCTCGGGCCGGCCGAACGGGCCGCCGCGATCATCGCCGACGAGGCGCCGGCGGACATCATCAGCGCCACCCGTGCACGGGTCGACGCGCCGCTGGAACCGCTCGGCGTACCGGCGCAGCGGCTGGGACCCACCGGCCGTGCGCTGCTCGACCAGGTGGTCGCGCTCTACCTCGACCGACTGCCGCCCGAGCTGGCCATCCGGGAGGCGGCGCGGCTGGACGCCGGCCCGCTGCACTTCGCCTGGGCCGGCCCGACCGTCCCCGGGCAGCGGCACTACTACCGGGTGCAGGGCGACGACCTGCTGATCGAGTACGACAACACCAGCGCGGACGGCAACCACGCGCACACCGTGCTGCGCCGCCCCGCCAGCGACTTCGGCGCCGACGTCCTAGCAACCCACCGAAAAACCCACCCCCATTAACCCCTCCCCCGCCCCGCCCCACCCCGCGCCAGCCCCCGCCGCCAGCCCCCGCCGCGCCGATCTTGCAGTTTCGGTGGTCTAAATGACCGGGTACGCGGCTTTTGCGAGCACAGCAAGTGCAAGATCGGCGCGGAGTGAGAGGTCAGGGGCGGGTGGCTTCGATGAGGAAGCGTTGGGCGTGGGCGACGAAGGGGCCCTCGGTGGTGATGCGGGCGTGCAGCGCGTGCAGGGGTGCGCGGTAGCGGTCGACCGTGAAGCCGGGCACCGTCCAGACCACCTTGCGCAGAAACCAGACCACCGCGCCGATGTCGGAGAAGGTCGCCCGCAGGGTGGCCCGGCGCAGGTCGACGACCCGCAGCCCAGCGGCCTCGGCGGCGGCGACTGCGTCCTCGGGGTGTCGCTGGGTCGGCGGCGGCAACGGACCGAGGATCGCCACGCTCAACTCCCGCATGGTGCCCGCGCCGATCTGCTGCGACAGGAACGTTCCGCCCGGGCGCAGCACCCGCGCCGTCTCGGCCCAGTCGGTACGCACCGGATGACGACTGACCACCAGATCGAACGAGGCGCCACGAAACGGGAGCGGCCCATCCGGTGCGACGGCCACCACCGTCGCGCCGACCCGACGCAGGGTGCGCCGGGCGACCTCGACGTTCGGCGGCCACGCCTCGGTGGCGGTCAACAGCTTCGGTGGACGCGGCACCCCGGCGAGCACCTCCCCGCCGCCGGTGTCCACGTCCAGGGCCGTTTCGGCCTGCGCCATCCGGTCGGCGACGAGCCGGGCGTACCCCCAGGGTGGCCGTTCCTCGGTGGCCCGGCCGGCCAGCCAACCGAAGCCCCACCCATCGACGGGCGCGGCGGCGGCCTCCGCGATCAACTCCTCGGCGTCACGCTCGGCAATCATGGCGGTCAGCCTCGCGGCCGGTCACCCGGGCCGCAACCCCATTTGCCGCCCAACCCGGGCGTCAGCGGTCAACGTCAGCCGAGGCTGAGCCTGTGCTCTTCGAGGGCGGCCTGGAGGATTCCGAGCGCCTTCGGGCCCATGCCGTGCAGCTTGGCCAGATCCGCCCGGGGGACGCCCGCGAGCTGGCGCAGCGCGGTGTAGCCGGCGCCGTGCAGGGCGCGGGTCGCCGGCGCACCGATCTTCGGAAGGGTGTCCAGAGACGAGGTCATCCGCGGCTGGTGGACCGACCAGCCGCATCGACGCCGGCGAGCGCATCCAGGCCGCCGGTCTCGGCGCGGCCGGAGTCGAACTGGCGCATCAGCCGGGCGCCCAGGTGCACGCCGACCCCGCCAACAGCCAGTGCGACCAGCTCGGTGACCAGGATCGCTACCGACGCGCCGCGCTGCGGGGAGTGCGACCGGACCAGGCAGGTGAGCAGGAACATGGCGGCCATCACCGCGTTCACCAGGTTGAAGGCCACGGCGGTACGGCGGGTGCGGTCGCCGGGCACGTCCCACAGGTCGACCATGCCGGCCACGGCGGTCAGCGCGGCGGCGACGAGCGCGGCGACGCCGGTCCAGTAGCCGACCTCGCCGAGGAACGCGGGCCCGCCGACGACGTCGGTGAGGTCGAAGACGGTGGCGCTGACGAAGAGCCCGAGTGGGAACGTCACCAGCATCGGTTGGATCGGATGCCCCTGCACCCGTAGCCGGCTCTGCATCGGTCCTCCCCCGGGTCGGCGCAGCTCACCTGACCAGAGTGCTACCCGAGGTCGGTCGACGCGAAACGATGCCGCCCGACTCGCCGGTCACGGGGAGAACGGGCACGGTGACCACCGCCCGTCGAGGCCGAACGGCCGGACCGGCGGGTGATCGACTCGGGTTTCGGGAAATCGGGCCATCCGCGGGCGACACCGCGGATTCAAAGAACCCGAGTCGATCAAAGCGCCCACGCAGCCGACACGGCGGACACGGCCGGCGCGACCGACACGGCCGACGCGGCGGACGGCGCCCACGCGGCCAACACGGCCGACGGCGCCCACGCCGCTGGCGAGGTCAGCTGTCGCGTTGGCGGGAGACCGTGCGGACCAGCCGTTCGGCCACCTCGCGCAGCGGGATGTCCAGCGACGACGCGGCGGTACGCAGCACGTCGAGGGCTTCGGCCGGCGGGCACCCCCGCTGCGTCATGATCACACCGACGGCCTGGCCCACCACGCCGTCCTGCAGGAGCGAGGCGTCCCGTTCGCCGGCGAGGGTGAGCTGCCGGCCACGGTCGCGGACGGCGGCGAGCAGCAGGCCGGCGTGTTCGGCGAGCAGCATGGCGGTCAACTGGTGTTGCGGGGTCAACAGGTCCGGGGCGGCGGCGTAGAGGTTGATCGCCCCGATCACCTGGTCGTCGATGTCCACCGGCGCGGAGATCACCCCGCGTACGCCGAGGTCGCGGGCGCGCGCCGTCCAGGCCGGCCAGCGGGGCTCACCGGCCAGGTCGGCGGCGAGGATCATCTCGCGGCGCTGGATCGCGCTCATCGCCGGCGAGTCCGGCTCGTGGCGCAGGTCATCCAGCCCGGCCAACCGCTCGTCGGAGGCGGCCACTCCCGCCGGTTCGCCGGCGCGGAGGGCGGTGAAGCCGCACCAGCGCACTCCGGCCACCGCGTCCCGGGTGACCCGGACCAGCGCCAGCAGCGCCTCATCAAAGTCGGTCAGGGCGATCAGACCGGCGGTCAGCTCCCGTAACAGTGCGGCTGTTTCCAGGACGCCGAGGGTGTGCACCACCGGTTCCCGCGTGTCGAGGTTCACCGGTTCGCCGCCTCCGTGCCCTCTCGCGCCTGCCCGGCAAGCATCGTCACCTGTGTCATCGTCTGCTCTCTCCCGACTCGGCCGACCAGCCCTACTACCCTGGGAAACACGGGTCGAAACGGCGTAAATCGGGGACCCTGCCGCAACCGCGGGCGCGGCCGGGGCCCCGGCGATCTACGTCAGCGCGAGCCGCCGCTGAGCCGCCGGCCGATCGACGCGATCAGGCGGTCGAGCTCGGACCCGAACGGGTTGTCGTGCACCAGGTACGTCCAGGTGGCGGTGGGCCGGACCAGGGTCCCGTCGTCGGGCTGCCAGTCCTCATCGAATTCGGTCTCGTTGAAGGTGGCGATGGTGCGGGCTTCGATCTCCGGGATCAGGTCGTTGAACGCCGGCACCGCGGCCCGGTGGAACTCGTCCAGCGGGTCCAGCCGGCCCAGTGCGCGCAGGTGCACGCCCTCGCGGACCTCCGACAACTCGGCCAGGTGCTCGGCCCAGAGCCGGTCCAGGTGGTAGAGCGCGATCGACCGGGCGGCACGGGCGAGCAGGTCCTCGTCCATCTCGCCGGCCTTCTCCGGCTCCTTCTCCAGCAACATCACGGCGGCCACGTCGCTGGTCAGCAGCCGCTCCCGGCGCGCGGCCAGCGCCTTGCGCTGCTGCTCGATCACCACGCTGTAGCGCCAGGTGTTGCGGTGGATCTCGTGATTGACGCCCTCGGCGACCCGCTGGGCGTGCTCCACCGCGTAGTCCACCTGCTCATCGGTCACCAGGCCGTCGGCGTTCATCCGCGGTGACGCCGGCACCGAGTCGGCCGCGTGCCGGACGACGAGGTCGTCCTCCAGGCTGACGAAGAAGACCGAGCCACCCGGGTCGCCCTGCCGGCCGGCGCGACCGCGCAGCTGGTCGTCCACCCGGCGGCTGTCGTGCCGGCCGCTGCCGATCACGTAGAGCCCGCCCAGCTCGGCAACCCGCTCCTGGTCGCTCTGGTCGCTGCCGCCGAGGCGGATGTCGACGCCCCGGCCGGCCATCTGGGTGGAGACGGTCACCGCGCCGTACGCGCCGGCCTCGGCGATGATCGCCGCCTCCTCGTCGTCGTTCTTGGCGTTCAGCACGACGCAGGGCACCCCGGCGGCGTTCAGCCCGGCGGCCAACCCTTCGGACTCCTTGACGTCCAGGGTGCCGACCAGCACCGGCCGCCCCTTGGCGTGCCAGCGCTGGATCTCGTCGATCAGCGCCTCGTCCTTCTCGGCCCGGGTGGCGTAGATGCGGTCCGGCTCGTCCTCACGGATGCACGGCGTGTTCGGCGGGATCACCGCGACCTCAAGGCCGAAGAACTCCCGCAACTGGTCGCCGACCAGCACCGCGGTGGCGGTCATCCCGCAGACCTTCGGGTAGAGGGCGATGTACGCCTGCACGGCGATTGTGCCCAGCACCTCACCCTCGGCGGTGGCGTCCAGCCCCTCCTTGGCCTCGACAGCGGCCTGCAGACCGTCCGGCCAGCGGCGGCGCTGGGCCACCCGGCCGCGCATCTCGTCGACCAGCTCGACCGAGCCGTCCCGGACGATGTAGTCCACGTCACGGTGCAGCAGGGCCTGGGCGTGCAGTGCCACGTTGACCGCGGAGAGCTGCGCGACGTGCTCCTCGTCGTACAGGTCGATGCCGAGCTTGGCCTCGATGGCGGCCAGGCCGGCGGAGGTGAACGCCACGCTCCGCCCGTCCTCGGCGACCGTGTAGTGCTTGCCCTTGCGCAGGCCACGGACCAGCGCGGCGGCGGCGTGCACCGGGTCCTGCTCGCCCGGCACCGCGCCGGCCAGGACCATCGGCACCCGCGCCTCGTCGATCATGATCGAGTCGGCTTCGTCGACGATCGCGGTGCTGAGCGTGGGCTGCACCCGGTCCTCGATGTCGGTGACCAGCTGGTCGCGCAGGTAGTCGAAGCCCGCCTCGCTGACCGAGACGTAGGTGACGTCGCAGGCGTACGCGTCGCGCCGCTCCTGCGGGGTGGAAGCCTCGTTGACCCAGCCGACGGTGAGGCCGAGCAGGGTGTAGACCGGCTCCATCCACTGGGCGTCGCGGCGGGCCAGGTAGTCGTTGATGGTGAGCACGTGCACCGGCCCGTTGCCGAGCCGAACGTGCCCGTACGCGGCGATCGTCGCGGTCAGCGTCTTGCCCTCACCGGTGGCCATCTCGGCGACCTTGCCGGAGAGCAGCGACATCGCACCGAGCAGCTGCACGTCGTACGGCCGCTGGTCGAGGCCACGGCGGGCGGCCTCGCGGCCGACGGCGCAGATCTCCTCGTAACCGACAGCGGCGCCCGCGGCCTCGGTCAGCTCGGCGTCGTCGAGCGCGGCGAGGTCAGCCTCGCGCGCCTCGATCGCGGGGAGCAGCTTCTCCAGCGGAGCAAGATCCACGGTCGAGCCGGGGCGCTGGAGGAACCGCCGGAACTTGCTCTTGAACCGTTGCGACACACCCATGAGCGGCAACGGTACGCGATTCGGGCCGGCGTGCGCGGCCCGGTCGCCCGGCAAGTTGGCCTCGCGGCGACGAAGTCAGCCGACCAGCAGCTGGTGGCTGGCGAGCTCCCGGTAGAGCGGGTCGGTGGCGGTCAGCTCGGCGTGGGTGCCCACGGCCACCACCCGGCCACCGTCGAGGACCACGATCTGGTCGGCGTCGACCACGGTGGCGAGCCGGTGCGCCACGATCAACAGCGTCCGGCGGACGGCCACGGCGTCGATGGCGCGGCGCAGCGCGACCTCGTTGCGGGAGTCGAGGTTGCTGGTCGGCTCGTCGAGCAGCAGCACCGGCGGGCCGGCGAGCAGCGCGCGGGCGATGGCCAGTCGCTGCCGTTCACCCCCGGAGAGCAGGACGCCGCCCTCCCCCACCTGCACGTCCAGGCCCTGCGGGGTGCGCTGCGCCAGGTGGCCCAGGTTGACCTCGTCGAGGACCTCGCGCAACCGGTCGTCGGTGGCGTCCGGGGTGGTGATCAGCAGGTTCTCCCGCAGCGTGCCGGCCAGCACCGGCGCCTCCTGCTCGACGTAGCCGAGCCGGGCCCGCAGCGCGTCGCGGGGCAGGTCCCGGACGTCGTTGCCGTCCAGTCGGATCGCGCCGGCACTCACCTCGTAGAAGCGTTCGACCAGGGCCAGCAGGGTGGACTTGCCCGCGCCGGAGGGGCCGACCAGGGCGGTCCGGGTGCCGGCGGGCACCGCGAAGCTGACCTCGTGCAGCACCGGCTCGCCACCCGGGTAGCCGAACGCCACCCGGTCGAACTCGATCATCGGGGTCGGGCGGCGCGGGGTCGCCGTCGCGGCGGCGGGCGCCGGGCGGTCGTCCGCGCCCTCGGCGGGCACCGCGAGGATCTCCTCGATCCGCTGCAGGGCGCCCAGGCCGGACTGCAACTGGGTGTACGCCCGCAGCACCTGGCCCAGCGGGAGCGCCAGCAGGAACAGGTACATGACGAACGCGACCAGGTCGCCGACGGAGATCGCCCCGGCGGCGACCCGCGCCCCGCCGATGCCGAGCACCAGCAGGAACGCGCCCTGCACGGTGACCGAGCCGATCGGGCCGACCAGCGCCTGCACCCGGGCCACCCGCAGCCCCGCCGCGTACGCCTCCCGGGCGCTGCCGGTGACGGTCTCCGTCTCCCGGCTCTCGGCGCGGCTGGCCCGGATCGTCCGGGCCGCGGAGATGGCCCGCTCCACCGCCGAGGTCATCTCGCCGATCCGCTCCTGGGCGGTTCGGGCCAGCGCCCGGACCCGGCGGGCGAAGGTGGCGGCGAAGGCCAGCCCCAGCGCCACCCCGAGCAGGGTGACGCCGAACAGCAGCGGGTCGAGCAGCACCATGGCGGTGCCGGCGCCGACCACCGTCACCGCCCCGGTGACCGTCTCGAAGAGCCCGGAGGTGACGACCGCGCGCAGCAGCGTGGTGTCCGAGCCGACCCGGGAGAGCAGGTCGCCGGTGCGGCGGCGGTCGTACTCGGCGATGGGCAGCCGCAGCAGGTGCCCCGCCAGCCGTCGCCGGGTGCCCAGCACCAGACCTTCGGCGGTGCGTTGCAGGAGATAGTCGCGCAGCCCGCCGATCGCCGCGCCGAGCACCACCAGGGCCACCAGCACCGCCACCAGCTGGGACACGCCCTGCTCGGCGCCGATCCGGTCGAGCACCGACCGGGTGAGCAACGGCTGCGCCAGTGACGCCGCCGAGCCGGCCAGCGACAGCGCGCCCACCACGACCAGGGTGCCGCGGTGCTCCCGCAGGTACGGCAGCAGCGCGGTCAGGCCGATCGGCCGGCCGTTGGAGGTGCGGCGGGCGGCCGGCCGGTCCTGCACAGTGCTCATGCCGGGAACGGTAGCCGGCCTCGTCACCCCGCCGAGTGCGCTCGGGTCAGGTCAGCCGGCGAGCACCACCTGATGCTCGTGGCGGCGACGGTCGGCCAGGTCGGTGAGCAGGGTGGGCGCCTCGTCGAACGGCACCACCGCCGAGACGAGGTGCTTGCGGATCGCGTCCCCGTACGCGCGGAGCAGGTCGACGGTCTCGGCGGAGAGCCGTTCGCGGTCCCAGCTGGGGGCGAGCCCGCGCGGCACCCGGCCGATCTGCGCGCAGCGCAGCGACAGGCCGTTGTGGTGGAACTCCTCACCGAGGCGGACCGCGTCCGCGCCGCCCTGGTAGAAGGCGAGGTCGATGACGGTGCCCTGGGGCCGCAGCAGCCGCAGGGCGAGGTGCAACGCCCACGCCTGCCCCCGGCACTGGAACACCACGTCGGCGCCCCGGTCGCCGGCGGTGTGCGCCCAGCGGGTCTTGAGCACGACCGCCGGGTCGTCGGCGTCGGGGTCGGGGTCGAGGGTTTCCAGGCCGAGTGCCTCGGCGACCTGGCGGCGGTGCGGGGTGGGGTCGAGCACCACCACCGAGGCGGCACCGTTGCGCCGGGCGAACAGCGCCGTCAGCAGCGCCACCACCCCGGCGCCGACGACGGCGACGCGTCGGCCGCGTACCCCGTCGCCGAGCGCGCGGACGTCGGCGCCGTGCAGGTCGGCGGCGGCGTGCAGCAGACCGTTGGCGCAGATCGGGCCCATGTGTGCGACGTAGACGCCGAGCAGCGGGTCCAGGTCGTCGGGCAGCGCCACGAACCGTTCGGCGACCGGGTCGGCCAGCCAGCCGGTGCGGTGCCCGTACGTCATCGCGCCGACCGTGCCCACCGCGATCGCCGGGGTCTCGCTCTCCACCACCCGGCCCACCTGCATGTAGCCGAGCCGGGTCACCGGGTACGGCGTGCTCGCCGGGCCGGGCTGGAACAGGCCCAGGTCGGGGTTCCAGGTGACGTTCAGGTAGGGGTTCGTGCCCTTGACGTAGCTCAGCTCGGTGCCGGCGGAGACACCGCTGAACAGCGTCTCGACCCGGAACGTGCCGGGGCGCAGCGGCGCGGCGTCCTGCTCGACCAGCTCGACCCGGCCGGGGCCGGTGACGACCACGACCTTGTCACGCATCGACGGTCACCCCGGTGGCCAGCACCGTCGGCGCGGTCGGGGTGGTGAGCCGCACGGTCGATCCGGTCCGGGCCGAGTCGGCCACCGCGAGGGCCAGGCGGTGGGTGGCGAGCGCCTCGGCGTAGGGGACGCGTACGTCGTCACCCGTGCCGCGAACGGCGTCGACGAAGGCGCGGTCCACCGCCACCCGGGCGGCCTCCGGGTCGGCGGCGACGTGTCGTTCGCCGTCGGCGTCGCGGATCGACAGCCCGTCCTCGGTGATCGCGAGGGCCAACCCGTCGGCGAGGATCTCCAGGCCGGCGCGGTGCTTCCAGCCCAGCACGCACGCGGCGTTGAGCGTGCCGACCGCGCCGTCGGCGAAGCGCAGCGCGGCGGTGGTCACCGAGTCGATGTCGGCGCCGTCGACCGGCGGCGGCGTGCCGTTGCCGTACGCGGCGACCTCGGTGACCTCCCCGGCCAGCACGCGGATCAGGTCGAGCACGTGGGCGGCCTGCTCGACCACCGGGCCGCCGGAGCGGTCCCGCCGCGACCACCACGCCACCGGGGGCACCTTGTCCAGCCAGGCACCGCTGACCATCCGCACCGGACGGTCGGCGAGCAGGTCGCGGGCCTCATCGAGCACGCTCAGATAGCGCCAGTGGTGGCCGACGGCGGTGCGCAGCCCGCGCCGCGCGACCAGCTCGGCGATCCGCTCGGCGGTGCCCAGGTCGACCGCGACGGGCTTCTCCACGAACATCGGCACCCCGGCCTCGATGACCGCCTCCTCGGCGGGGCCGTGCGCGAACGGCGGCACGCAGACGTACACGGCGTCCGGGCTGGTGGCCAGCAGCTCGGCCACGTCGGCGCAGGCCCGCCCGCCGTGCTGCGCGGTCAGCGCGGACGCCGCCTCCGGCGCCACGTCGGTGACCCCGACCAGCTCCACGTCGTCGAACCCGGCCAGCACCCGCGCGTGTCGCTGTGCCACGCCGCCGGCACCGACCAGACCCACCCGGCATCTCCGCATCCCGACACCCCTTCGAAGACTTATTCATGTGCGATGGGAGCAGTCCCCTGGGGTGTGCGCAATCAAACGTTCATCCCCCGGGAACCCGTTGACGTCACCTCTGTGATCAAGCTGTTGCCGAGAAAGCGGTTAGCGGGTGATGAGGAATGGGAACAACCAATTTCGGTTTTTCCACGCACGAACGGAGGGGTGCCCGTGCGGGATACGACATCGAGCGTGTCACCGGTGGTGGAGGCGTGGGCCACGTACCGGACGACGTCGGCGGCCGATTGGCCAACTCGTCGACTGTTGCGTGCCAAGGGAGAGACCCGGGTCAGCGTGGTGCTGCCGGCGCGCAACGAGGAGGCCACCGTCGGCGCGATCGTGTCGACGATCCGGGAACACCTGATGGATCGGGTCGCCCTGGTCGACGAGCTGATCGTGGTGGATTCGCGGTCGACGGACCGCACCGCGCAGGTGGCCCGTGCCGCCGGCGCGGAGGTGGTCAGCCAGGACGCGATGACCCGGGGGTTGCCCCGGCTCACCGGCAAGGGCGACGCGCTCTGGGCCGGGCTGGCCGCCGCCGAGGGGGACGTGGTGGCGTTCATCGACGCCGACCTGCGGGAGTTTCGGCCACACTTCGTGAGCGGGCTGCTCGGCCCGCTGCTGACCGACCCGTCGGTCGACTTCGTGAAGGGCTTCTACCACCGGCCCCTGATGGGCACCGCCAGCGTGGAGCAGGACGGCGGGGGCCGGGTGACCGAGTTGATGGCCCGACCACTGCTCAACCTCTTCTGGCCCGAACTGGCCGGCTTCGTGCAGCCGCTCGCCGGCGAGTACGCGGGTCGCCGGGACGTACTGGCCCAGGTGCCGTTCGTCTCCGGGTACGGGGTGGAGACGGCCATGATGATCGATCTGCTCGATCTGGTCGGCCTGGACGCGCTGGCGCAGGTCGACCTCGGTGAGCGCAAGCACCGGCACCAGGACACCGCGGCCCTCGGTCGGATGTCCGCCCAGATCATGTTGACCGCCTGGTCCCGGCTGCAGCGGCGCGGCTGGGCGACGCCCGGGTTCGCACCGGAGGCGTTGCTGACCCAGTTCCGTCGTGGTGGCTCGGACACCCTGCCGAACCTGGACCGCGAGATCGTGGTCAGTGACGTGTCCATCGAGGAGCGCCCACCCTTGGCCGAGTTGCGCCACCGGGTGCCCCGGCGGCGGGTGGCCGCCGCGTGAGGGCGAGGAGTGAGCCGGTCCGGCGAGCCCCGCAGTCGCGAACCGACCAACCAGTGAGCGCGAGGAGTGAGCCGGTCCGGCGAGCCCCGCAGTCGCGAACCGACCAACCAGTGAGCGTCCGGAAGGGGCGGGCCCGATGAGCCTCACCGTGCTGATGAACGCCGGCCCGTGGCTGTCCGTGCCACCGCCCGGCTACGGCGGCATCGAGAACGTGATCGCCACGCTGGTGCCGGAGCTGCGGCGACTCGGCGTACGGGTGGTGCTCGCCTCGGTGGGCAGCAGCACCCTGCCGGTGGACGAGCAGGTGTCGGTCTTCCCCGACGGGCAGTTCGCCGCCTTGCAGCGGCCGTACAACCAGGTCTGCGGGATCGCCCAGGCGCACCTGGCCGGGGTGGTCCGTGAGCTGCACGCCCGCGACGACATCGACCTGGTGCACGACCATGTCGAGGCGGTCGGGCTGGCCACCCTCGCCGCGATGGGGCCGGCCGGGCCACCGACCCTGCACACCCTGCACTGGGACCTGGCCAAGCACCCGGCCCTCTACGGCGGGCTGGACGGCGGCGACCGGGTACGGGTCAACGGTGTCTCCGCGTCGCAGTTGGCCCGCGCCCCGCAGGCGTTGCGGGAGCACTCGGTGGGGCACGTGCACCTGTCCACGCCGCTCGCCGTGGACGCCGACCGGCGCCCCCGACCGGGCAAGGGCGAGCATCTGCTCATCCTGGGCCGGATCAACCCGGGCAAGGGGCAGGACGTGGGTGCCCGGCTCGCGCAGCGGGTCGGGCTTCCGCTGGTGCTGGCCGGCCCCGTCGGCCCGTACCATCGACCGGCCGACCTGGCCGCGGCCGGCGACGAGGCCCGGCAGAACCCGGACGTGCGGTTCTTCCTCGACGAGGTGGCGCCGCACGTCGACGGTGACCTGGTCCGCTGGGTCGGCACCGTGGCCGGGCAGGACCGCGACGACCTGCTCGCCAGCGCCCGCGCGTCGCTGTTCCCGCTGCGCTGGGAGGAGCCGGGCGGCACGGCGGTCGTCGAGTCGCTCGCCCTGGGCACGCCGGTGGTGGCCACCGCCCGGGGTTGCCTGCCGGAGCTGATCGAGCACGGCCGCACCGGGCTGCTCACCACCGACGAGGAGGAGTTGGCTGACCTCGTACTCGCCGCCGAGTTGCTCGACCCCGACGAGTGCCGGCGGGTGGCCGCGCAGCGCTTCACGCCGGCGGTGATGGCCCAGCGCTACGTGGAGCTGTACGAGCGGGTCCGGCAGCTGGCGAGCGCGCCGAGGCTGCTGCCGGCCTGACCCGTCGCCGTGGCGGCGGTTTGTCGACCGCGGCAGCGGGTAGCCGGCAGCGCTCATGCCGTCGCGCGATGAGGAGCCGGTGATGGTCGGACCGATGGCGCACTCCCGGGCCCGGGCCAACCCGGCCGACGGCAAGCCGCCGGTCCGTCGTGCGGCGGCGACGGTGGGGGTGCTGTTCCTGTTGGTCGGCGTGCTCGGCTTCGTGCCGGGGATCACCAGCGGCACGAGCGCGCTGCGCGTCGCCGGCCACGACTCGGGCGCGTTCCTGTTCGGCGTCTTCCAGGTGTCGGTGCTGCACAACCTGGTGCACCTGGCGTTCGGGGTGGCGGGTCTGGTGCTGGCGCGGACGGTCACCGGCGCGCGGACGTTCTTGATCGGTGGCGGCGCGGTCTACCTGGTGCTCTGGCTCTACGGGCTGGCGGTGGACCACGACACCGGGGCGAACGTGCTACCGGTCAACGCCGCCGACGACTGGCTGCACCTGGGCCTCGGCGCCGGCATGATCGCGTTGGGCGTCCTGACCGGCCGACCCCGGCCGTGACCAGGCCCAGCGGGGCCGTGACCTGCCTCCCCCGGCCGTTGGTCCGGTTTTATCCGGAACGGCCTCGGGTACTTGGCAGATCCCGACCCAGCAGCGAATCGAGGCGACGATGTCCAGCCGGATCACCTGCGAGGTGCGCACCACGGCACCGGTGGCGGTCGTCCGGCTCACCGGCGCGCTGCACCTGGGCACCATGCGCTCGGTGCACCATGCGCTGAACGACGCGCTCGTCGACCAGCCGGAGGCGCTGGTGGTCGACATGGGCGGGGTTGACGTCGAGGACCGACTGGCGCTGTCCGTCTTCGCCGCGACCGCCCGCCGGGCCGAGGAGTGGCCGGCCGTGCCGGTGCTGCTCTGCGCACCGTCGCCGCTGGCCGCGCGCTGGCTGGCCGAGTCGACCACGTGCCGGGTGCTGCCCGTGTCCGCCGACTGCGCGGAGGCGACCCGGTTGGCGGGGGCGACGTCCGCACTGCGGATGCGGGCCCGGCTGGAGCCGGTGGCCGAGGCGTGCCGGCGAGCCCGGGAGTTGGTCACCGACGCCTGCACGCGGTGGAACCTGCCGGACGCGTCCGGTCCGGCCGCGTTGGTGCTCAGCGAGCTGGTCGGCAACGTGGTGCGGCACGCCGGCACGCCGATGCAGGTGACGGTGACCCTGCGCCGGCCGTACCTGCACCTCGCGGTGGTGGACGGCAGCAGCGCGCAGGCCCGCCCGGGTGGCACGGACCTGCACGCCGAGGGCGGGCGGGGGCTGATGCTGGTCCGCGAGCTGGCCCAGCGGTGGGGCAGCGTGCCGGCCGGTCAGGGTAAGGCCGTCTGGGCGATGCTGCCGGCAACCTGAGCGTTCGAGGCGCTTGCCACCGGTACCAGCGTTCTGACCGAAATTACCGCTCTGGCCTGGTTACATGGTGCGAGGGTCGGGTAGGCACGCCCGTCCTTTCTGCCGTCACGACGGGGTGAGCAGCCATGCCCAAGCGGGTAACCACGGAGCCCGGTCGCGATCGGGGCCCGGCGATCCTGGCGCCGGCCCGCTTCGGGGGCTTCCCCGGGGTGGTACGCACCCCGATCCCCGGCAACTCTTTGATCAAGTTCCTCGCCACCACCGACCACAAGCAGATCGGCCTGCTGTATCTGCTGACCTCTTTCGGGTTCTTCCTGGTCGCCGGGCTACAGGCGATGGTGATGCGCGCCGAGCTGGCCCGACCGGGGATGCAGTTCCTCTCCTCGGAGCAGTACAACCAGCTCTTCACCTCGCACGGCGCGGTGATGCTGCTGCTGTTCGCGACTCCCGCGGCGTTCGGGTTCGCCAACTTCATCGTGCCGATCCAGATCGGCGCGCCGGACGTGTCGTTCCCCCGCCTCAACGCGCTCGCCTACTGGCTGTACCTCTTCGGCGGCCTCATGGTGATCGGCGGGTTCATCGCCCCGGGCGGTTCGGCGGACTTCGGGTGGACCGCGTACAGCCCGCTCAGCAGCGTCGAGAACAGCCCCGGCGTGGGCGCGAACATGTGGGTGGTCGGCCTGATCGTGTCCGGGCTCGGCACCATCCTCGGCGCGGTCAACCTGATCACCACGATCCTCACCCTGCGCGCGCCCGGCATGACCATGTTCCGGATGCCGATCTTCACCTGGAACATGCTGTTCACCAGCGTGCTGGTGATCCTGGTCTTCCCGCTGCTGGCCGCCGCGCTGCTGGCGCTGTCCGCCGACCGGTTGCTCAACGCGCACGTGTACGACGCGGCCACCGGCGGCCCGATGCTCTGGCAGCACCTGTTCTGGTTCTTCGGCCACCCCGAGGTGTACATCATCGCGTTGCCGTTCTTCGGCATCATCACCGAGATCATCCCGGTCTTCTCCCGCAAGCCGCTCTTCGGCTACACCGGGATCGTGCTGGCCACCATCGCCATCACCGTGCTGTCCATGACGGTCTGGGCGCACCACATGTTCGCCACCGGCCAGGTGCTGCTGCCGTTCTTCAGCATCCTGAGCTATTTGATCGCGGTGCCCACCGGGGTGAAGTTCTTCAACTGGATCGGCACCATGTGGAAGGGCCAGCTCACCTTCGAGACACCGATGCTGTTCGCCATCGGCTTCCTGGTCACCTTCCTGCTCGGCGGTCTCACTGGCGTGCTGCTGGCCAGCCCTCCGGTGGACTTCCACACCCACGACAGCTACTTCGTGGTGGCGCACTTCCACTACGTGGTGTTCGGCACCGTGGTCTTCGCCCTCTTCGGCGGCTACTACTTCTGGTGGCCCAAGATGACCGGGCGGCTGCTCGACGAACGGCTCGGCAAGGCGCACTTCTGGACCATGTTCATCGGCTTCCACGGCACCTTCCTGGTGCACCACTGGCTGGGCAGCGAGGGCATGCCACGCCGGTACGCCGACTATCTGCCCACCGACGGCTTCACCACGCTGAACACGATCTCCAGCATCTTCGCCTTCATCCTCGGCCTGTCCACCCTGTTCTTCATCTACAACGCCTGGAAGTCCTGGCGGTACGGGGCCATGGTGACGGTGGACGACCCGTGGGGCTTCAGCAACTCCCTCGAATGGGCCACCACCTGCCCACCGCCGCTGCGCAACTTCGACCGGATGCCCCGGATCCGCTCCGAGCGCCCCGCTTTCGACCTGAAGTACGGCCCGCTCGTCGCCGATCTGGGCCGCGACCTGCCGCAGCGCACCACCAAGCCACCACAGCAGTTCGTCGAGGAGCTGAGAATGGAACACCACGCCCCGGAGTCGCCGTCCGCCGAGGGCGCGCACGGTGCCCGCGACGCGGTCGACTACCAGCCGGCGCCACGCTCCGGCGCCCGGCCGGTGGACGTCCCGGAGCCCGAGGGGGTCCGCCGGCCGAGCTTCGAGCAGAGCGACTCGCCGAAGGACGCCGAGGACGCGCCGAAGCCGCACGAGCGGTGGCGCCACCCGCGCAGCAACCGCAACCCCGACGAGCGCTGACCAGGGGTACGCGCAGCGAAGGGCCGACACCCGCAGGGGGTGTCGGCCCTTCCGTCGTCCGGCTGCGGTCAGTCCCGGGCCGGCGCCAGGCCGGCGGCGGTGAGCGAGCGGCGCACCGCGGGCTGGACCCGGGTCAGCCGCAGCGGCACCCCGGTCCGCTCCGCCGCGTCCCGTCCGGCCATCAGCGCGGCGATCCCACCGGCGTCGAAGCCACCCGCACCGACCAGGTCGACGACCACCTCGCTGGGCTGGCCGGTGACCGCCTCCAGCATGGCCCGGCGCAGCTGGTCCGCGCCGTCGCGGTCGATCTCGCCGCCCACCTCCACCACCACCGAGTCGCCGTTCTGCTTCACCGAGATCCGGGTCTTGCCCGGGTCGGGTTCGGCGGCGCCGTTCTGCCACGGCGGTGGGGCGTCGGCGAGCATCGCCTGTCGCAGCCAGGTGAGCGCCCGCGACAGTAGCCGGGACACGTGCATCTGCGAGATGCCGAACCGGGCGGCGATCTCGGCCTGGGTCTGGTTGCCGTAGAAGCGCATCGCGAGGATCCGTCGCTCGCGCCAGGGCAGTCGGTGCAGCAGGCCGCTCACCGTCACCCGGTCGTCGACCGATTCCAACGCGTTGTCCGACTCGCCGACCAGGTCCCCGAACTCGGCGGAGCTCTCGCCGCCCACCGGGGCGTTGAGGGAGGCCGGGCTGTAACCGGCCGCCGACTCCAGCGCGGCGAGGATCTCCTCCTCCGGGGTCTCCAACCGGGCCGACAGCTCGGCCACCGAGGGGGCCCGGGACAACTCGCTGGTCAGGGCGGCGGTGGCCTGCCCCACCTCGAGGATCAGGTCGCGCAGCCGACGCGGCACGTGTACGCCCCAGGTGCGGTCCCGGAAATGCCGCTTGATCTCGCCCACGATGGTGATCGCGGCGTACGCGGTGAACGAGCCGCGTTCCGGGTCATAGCGGTCGACGGCGTTGACCAGCCCCAGCCGGGCCACCTGCTCCAGGTCCTCCAGCGGCTCGCCCCGCCCCCGGTACCGGCGGGCGAGCCGCCCGGCGAACGGCAGCGCGAAGCGCACCAGGTCCTCCCGGGCCTCCCCGCGCCGCTCGGGCGGCAGCCCGGCGATCCGGGCCGCGTACGCCAGTGCCGCCGCGTCGAGATCCTCCAGACCCCGATCGGTGGGTGGTGGTGTGGTCGTGGTCGTGCTCGTCTGTCCGAACATCCGCGCCTCCCTCAGGAAGGTCCCCCGCCCGGATCGGGAAACCGGTCGTGCGCGTGGTCGAGCCACGCACCGGGCCGGAAAGTGGGTCAGTGACTGGGATGCCAGCGGGCGACACCGCCTCTACGCAGCGCAATCAGGCCGTCGCAGCCAGCGATGTTCCCGCTCCGTAGGTACTCAATCACGGGACCCCGGGTTCGCGAGGATGTTTCGGCGTCCTCCGTCTCAGGAGACCAACAACCCCTGGTGGCCGCCGCTGTCGCGGAGCACGGAGAGGGCCTCGGCGACCCCCAGCGGGGGCGGCGCGGGCAGGTCGTACGGCTGGGCCCGCAGCACCTCCGTGGCCCGGCGGGTGGGCACCGAGGTGACCGGGTAGCCCCGGGCGGTGGCGCGGTCCAGTGCCCGACGCCGCCGGCCGAACCCGGCCACGGCCAGCCACTGCGGCAGCCCGGCCAGGGCGGGCGAGCGCACCCCGGGCGGCTCGGGCAGCACGTCCACCGAGCTGAACGCCTCGCTGCCGGCCAGCCACCACTCGGCCTCGTCGACGCTGCGCCGGGTGGCGTTCTCACACCAGTACGGCACCAGCCCCGCCCGCACCACCTGCCACGGGTCGAGCAGCCGGCCGCACTCCACCACCAACCGGTCACCGGTCTTGCCGGCACGCCGCAGCCACCGCCGGTACAGGTCGGCCACGCCCGCGCTCAGGGCCGCCGGCCGGGGCACCAGCAGCCGGTGCAGGGGGTGCTCGTGCCGGGCCGACCAGTCCCGTGCGGCCAGCTCGAAGCCCGAGTCGACGCCGTGCTCGGCGTACGCCGACGGGACGGACACCGCGGGCGGCTCCCACCGGGTCGCGTCGCCGCCCACGGACCGCAGCACCTGCCGCAGGGCGTGGCTGTCCGGGTGGAAGTCCACCGGGTCCAGCCCGCTGCCCGGGCAGCCGACCTGGAAGCTGTGCCCCGGCCCACACTCCAGCACCGGCCAGGTGCGCGCGTCGCGGACCAGCAGCACGGGGGCACCCGGGACCAGCCGGTCGGCCAGGAACTGCGCGTACGCGGCCGGTAGGGCCCGCCACGCGGCGGTCAGCGACACCGTCGCCCCGGTCAGGGGACCACGGCTGGCCGGGCAGTGCACCTGACGCAGGTGCAGGTCGGCGTTACCGGCGAGCAGTCGGGTGGCGAGTGCCGCGCCGTGCTCCAGGGCGTCCGCCGGGCGGTCCACCCCGCCGTCGGACCAGTGCACGGTCATCTCGAAGCCCGCCGGTAGCCACGGCACGCCAAGGGCCACCGCGAGGTGCGCCGCCGCGCCGTGCGGAGAGCCGATCAGCAGCCCGGGGTAGCGCCGACGGGGGTACTGGTCGACGAACCAACGGGCCACCCGGGCGGCGTCCACCTCGCCGACCTGGTCGACGGTGAGCGCGACCCGGCCGGCGGCGCGGGTGACGGCGGCACGGCGTACCGGCTCGGGGGCGCCGGGGAACCGCGACGTCGGCCCGGTGTGCCCAAGGTCGGCGCAGTCCACCCCGCGTAGCGCCCGGGCGGTGGCGGCGACCAGCACCCGGGCGGCGCTGCCGGCCGCCACGACCCGGTCGCCGGCGAGACCGGCACCATCGGCCGTGAGCCCCTTGTGCATCTTGTGCACCGGCCCCACCTTGCCTCGTTCGCTCACCACGCGGCCCGGCTTCCCGTCCCGATGGGGTTCAAACGGGGCATCACCCACCCGGCGGCACATTCCGCTGGTCAGCGGGGTGCCCCGGTCATCACCGGCGTTCGGCGACGATCCCGCAGCGGGCGTCGGGAGGGGGTCGGCCGAGGGCGATCGACTCGGATTTCTTGAAACCGGGGTGTCCGCGTCGACGGGACACCACGGTTTTGCCAAATCCGAGTCGATCTCGACGGACGGCCCGGTTTCGCCAGGGCCAGGGCGGGCACTTCCGGGGCCATGCGCACCGACGACACCAGCGAGCCAGCCGCCGCCACGATCACCCCGTACGAGGACGGACCGCTGCTGGTCCGCGGTGACTTCGCGTTGGTCACGCCGGACGGCGAGCACATCGACGCCCGCCGGGGCACGGTGGCGCTGTGCCGGTGCGGCAAGTCGGCGCTCAAGCCGTTCTGCGACGGCACCCACAAGGCGATCAACTTCCGCGCGGGCACCACCCGCGAGGGCTGACCCCACGTCGCCGATGTGGCGAGCCGCTCGGATCAGACGAGCGCGGGCGGGGCCGGCGGGGCCGCCGCGGTCGACGCGGTCGACGCGGTCGACGCGACAAGCGAGACGGTAGGCGGCAGGGTCGGCGGGGCGGGTGCGCGCAGGGAGCTGCGGCCGGCGGCCCAGCTGTCCAGCAGGTGCGCGGCGAACAGCCGGTCCACCGCGAGCCCGGCCGCCGCGCCGAAGAGCACGTCGGCAGCCAGGGCCGGTTCGACGCGGACCAGGCCGGCGCACATGTCGTGGGCGGCGATCTGCTCGTGTACCGCGTCGGCCTCGACGTGCTCGTCGTAGAAGCCGGTGGCCACCTCGTCGAAGCCGAGCCGGCGCAGCCCGTTGCCGTAGCGACGGTTGGGCAGCGAGGAGGTCATCTCGAACGCCGCCAGGTGCCCGAGCACCGCGCCGCGCAGCCGTCGGTGCAGCCCGAACAGCGACATCAGGTTGTTGGTCGCCAACGTCACCGCTGGCGCCACGTCGATGTGCGCGCCGTACGTGGTGTCCAAACCCAGCCGGTCGAGGGTGCGCCGGAACAGCTCGGCGTGCATCCGGTCCAGCCGCCCGTTGCCGTACTCGTCGGTCTGGATCTCCACGAGGGCAGCCTTGGCCGGACCGCCGAGGCGGGGCAACACCCAGCTGTGCGGGTCCGCCTCGCGCAGGTGGTAGACGGAGCGGTGGATGACGAACTCGCGGAACCGGGTGAGGTCGGCCCGGCGTTGCAGCGTGGCGGCCAGCGGCGGCCCGTCGTCGGCCGCGACCAACTCGGCCAGGCCGGCCGCCACACCGGCGGCGGGCACCCGCGGCGAACCGACCAGCCGGCGCAGCGCCGCCTCGAAGACCCGCTCGCAGCGGGCGCGCAGCGCCAACAGGCTCGGCTGCCATTCCCACGCCTCGTCCACCCCGAGCCAGCCCCGGTAGTGCAGCTCGTAGCAGAGGAACAGCGTCAGCTGAAGGTCCTCGTCGGTGATCGGATCCACCGGGTCGAGGTCGACGCCGAGATCGGCCGGCAGGTCGTGCGGCGGGCGCCGCAGAGCCGCGCCGACCGCCGCGGAGAGCGGGCCGCGGGCCCCCGGCAGGGTCGCCGGACCGTAGCGGCGGTCAGCGGGCTCGGACATGGGACCTCCAGCGTCGTCGGGCCGCTACTGATGCCCTGGTCCGGAGCGGCTAAACGAGGTCTTCGGCGTTCACGGTGACCTCCACCTGCTCCCGGACCTTCCGGGCGGGAGCGCCCTCCGCGTACAGGCCACGCAGGTCGGCGAACGCGGGCTCCGGCGGGGCCAGCGGCACCGCCGCGTCGACAACCGCCTCCAGCACGCAGGGGCGGTCCGCGGCCAGGGCCTCGTCCCACGCCGCGCCGACCAGCTCCGGGCGGTCCACCCGCACCCCGTGCAGCCCCAACAGCCGGGCCCACCCGGCGTACGGCACGTCGGGGCGGCGATGGGTCGGGTCGGACGACGGTTCGCGCCCGCCACCCATGCCGTTCTGGTCCCGGTTGTTGAGCACCAGCACCACCAGTCGAGGGTCGCGCCACCGTGGCCAGAGGTGCGACACGGTGATCAGCTCGGCGAGGCCGTTGAGCTGCATGGCCCCGTCGCCGACCAGCGCGATCACCGGCTGGTCCGGCGCGGCGAGCTTCGCGGCCACCGCGTACGGCAGCGCACAGCCCATCGAGCCGAGGGTGCCGCACAGCTGCGCGTTGACCCCGGGTGGCAGGACGAGGTGTCGGGCGTACCAGTAGAGGACCGAGCCGACGTCGACCGCGACCGCGCTGGTGTCGGGCATCCGGGCGGACAGCTCCTGGAGCACCAGCTGCGGGTTGACCGGGTCGGCGGCAGCGGCGGCCCGCTCGGCCGCGACCTCCCGCCACCGGTCCACCGAACTCTCCACGGTGGCGCGCCACTGCTGCTCGGGGCGACCGCGCAGTCGGGTCAGCAGCGCCCGCAGCGTCTCGGCGGCGTCACCGACCAGCGGCACGTCGGCCGGGTAGCGGGTGCCGATCCGGCGGCCGTCGATGTCGATCTGCACGGTGCGGGCCTGCTCGGGCATCGGGAAGTAGTCGGTCCACGGGTCGTTGGTGCCGACCATCAGCAGCGTGTCGCAACCGCCCATCAGCTCCGCCGCCGCCGGCGTGCCGACCTCGCCGAGCACCCCGGCGTGAAACGGCAGCCGCTCGTCGAGCACCGGCTTGCCCAGTAGTGACGTGGCCACTCCGGCGCCGAGCCGGTCGGCGATATCGATGATCTCGGCGGCCGCGTCCCGACCGCCCTGACCCACCAGGATCGCGGTGCGCTGGCCGCCGCTGAGCAACTGCGCGGCGGCGTCGAGGTCCGCCTCGTGCGGCAGGACCCGGGCCAGCGGTTCGCCGGGGGTCGCCGTGATCACCCCGGCGGCGTACGTCTGCAGGTCGGGGACGAGCGTCTCCTGCAACTGCCGGGGCAGCACGACACAGGTCGGGCTGCGGGTCGCCGCCGCCGTCCGGAACGCCTGGTCCAGCAGCGCCCCCACGTCCCCGGGGCTGCGGCCGTACCGGACGAACTGGTTGCACACGTCCCCGAAGAGCCGGCTCAGGCCGATCTCCTGGTGCGCGCCGCCGAGCGGCCCGGAGATGTCCTCCCCGACGATCGCCACCACCGGCTTGCTGTCCAGCTTGGCGTCGTACAGGCCGTTGAGCAGCTGGACGGCGCTGGGCCCCTGGGTGGCGAGGCAGACCCCGATGCCGCCGGTGAACTTGGCGTGCCCGGTGGCCATGAACGAGGCGGTCTCCTCGTGCCGGGCCGGGATGAACGCCGGCTCCCCACCGGTGCCGTCCAGCGCCTCGACCAGCGGAGCAATCGCCTCCCCCGGGTACCCGAAGACGCGCGGCACCCGCCAGGCCAGCAGTCGCTCCACCACGACGTCCGCCACCGACCGCTCAGCCATTGCCGCGCCCCGGTGTGCTGGGGTCGACGTAGCGCAGCACCGCGCCGACGCCGTCGGTGAGGTCGGGCGCCTCGTCGGGGCCGAGCACGGTCAGCGCCGCGTCGGTGCCGACCAGCGCCCGGACCAGTGCCGCGTCGGCGCGTACCCGCTGCGGGTCGGTGACCGACATGGCGGCCAGCTGTCCCGGGTCGACGGCGATTTCGGTGGGTTCCGCGCCGATCCACAGCTCACCGTTGGCCGACGGGTCGTCCACGATGAGCATCATGTCCACCTGGTTGCGTTGCAGGGCCGAGACGACCGCGTCGAGACCGCCGCCCACGTCCTCCTGCACGCCGAACTTGTCCAGGGCGGCGCTGATCCGCTGGTCGGCGAGCTCCGCGATGGTCTGCACGGTGAGGTCGTCCAGCATGGTCTGGTCGGCGCCACCGGCCCGGGACCCGGCGTCGGTACGGACCACGAGGTCCTGCCAGCGCTCCGGCATCTGGGCGGCGATAATCCCGGTGGCGCGCACGTCACCGGCCACCACCACCACATCCGCGCCGACCCGGTCGGCCAGCTGCACGGTCGCCGCGGTGACGTCGCCGGCGTTCTGGTGCCACGCCTCCATGGCGGCCCGCTGGTAGCGCGACTGGGACCAGCCGCCGGGCTTCGCCCGCCGCAGCGGGTACTCGTCCCGACCGGCGACGTGCGCCCGTCGGGGCACCCCGCCGGCGCTGACCGCCATCGCGTCGGCACCGACCCGGTCGGCCACCACGCGGACCCAGGCCACCTGCTCACCCCGCTGAGCGAGCAGCGGCATCACGTGCGGCAACGGCCCGAAGCTGGCCAGATCGCGTCGCGGCGGCGCGGACAGGTACTCGGAGAGCACCACCCGCCCGTGGCTGGCGAAGACCGCCAGACCGTAGTCCCCGACCATCGGGTCGTGCCCACGGATCACCCGGTCCAGTGCGGCGATACTCGCCTCGTCGGCCCCCTGTTCGGCCAGGCTGCGCTCCAGGGCGCGCCAGCGCAGGTCCAGCGCGGGGTGGGCGTCCTCCGTGTCCGCGGAGGCGTCCAGATACACCGAGCACCACGGCCCGGGACGGTCGTAGAGCGGGCGCAGGAAGGACAGCTGCATGCTCGACCCCTTTCCAGCTCGGCCCCCCGCTTACCCGGGTCGCCGGGGATGTCACCTCGCGGTCGTGAGCCCGTGACCAGGTTTCATTCACGTCGTTCAACCGAGGACGTCGATACGATCTGTGAACACAAGCGAACTCTCGGTGGTGGAGATGGACAGCGGACTCGATACCCGACGGATCGTGCACCCGACGGAACGAATCGTCACCGGGCGGCTGATCCGCCTGCTCGACGGCTACACCCGGGAGGTACGCATCGGCCAGCCGGTGCTGGTGGCGGTGCTCGCCGCGGCGGCCATCGCCCGGTTGCCCGCCCTGCTGCTGCGCGCGCTCTTCTCGTTCGGCGGTGGCGGCACCCGTCGGCGCTGGAAGGAGCTGAAGCAGGGCCCGGAATATCTCGTCACTCCGGTGCGGCTGCGCAACACCGCCGGCCAGCTCTGCGAGGTGGAGCTGCACGGCCACCTGCCGCAGAGCGCCCTGCACCCGGCGGACCAGGTGCAGCTCACCCTGCGCCCGCAACGTGACCCGGAGCTGCCACCCCGGATCGAGCGGATCGTCAACCTCACCACCGGGCAGTTGCTGACCCCGCGTACCGCGACGCTGTGGTCGCATCTCGGGCCGCCGCTGCTGCTGCAGGCGTTCCTGGGCGCGCTGCTGCTGGCCGGCGTGGTGGCCTGCTCCGCGCTGACCTGACCCGACCCGGCCCGATCAGGGCCGGTCAGCGCAGTCCCCCGGGGCCGGCGCGCTCGTCGGTTGGCGGCTCAGCCGACCGGGGTGGGCTCGCGGGCGGGTTGCCGGTCGACGCCGAGCATTCCCCGGCGGCGGGCCCAGCGCTCGTAGGCCAGGGTGGCGAACGGCGGCACCGCGCTGGCCAGCGCCAGCGCCGTGGCCAGCAGGCCCCACCGGTGCAGCCGGGCCACGGCCAGCACCAGCAGGACGTACGCGATGAACAGGCCGCCGTGGACCGGACCGAAGATCTTCACGCCCAGCTCGTTGTCGGTCGGGCCGTACTTGACCAGCATGCCGACCAGCAGGGCCAGCCAGGAGCAGGCCTCGGCGATCGCCGCCGCGACGAACAGCCGGGTCACCTTCTCGCGCATCCGCACGCCACCACCTCTCGGGCCGCAATGCTATCGGTGCGCCCTGGCTGGGCTAACGGGGCGGGCGGTTGGGTAGGAAAGGGTCCTCGGGTCTTCCCCCGCCCGGCGATCACGTGCGAGGTTAGGGGGACCAGCGGTGACAGGGTGGTGACCATGGGCGAGGACGTCGGCGTACGAACCTTCAGTCGAGAGGATCGCGCCCGCTACCGCGACAAGGTCCGCCGCTGCCTGGACGTCTTCGCCGAGATGCTGCGCGAGTCCCGCTTCGACGTCGACCGGCCGATGACCGGCGTGGAGATCGAGCTGAACCTGGTCGACGAGGCGTCGAACCCGGCGATGCGCAACGCCGACGTGCTGGCGGCCATCGCCGACCCGAGCTTCCAGACCGAGCTGGGCCAGTTCAACATCGAGATCAACGTGCCGCCGCGCCGGCTGACCGGCACCGGCACGGCGGACTTCGAGGAGTACGTGCGGGCCAGCCTCAACGCCGCCGAGGTGAAGGCCCGGACGATCGGCGCGCACATGGTCATGATCGGCATCCTGCCGACGTTGCGCCCCGAGCACCTGACCGCCGAGACGCTCTCGGCGAACCCCCGCTACAAGCTGCTCAACGAGCAGATCTTCGCGGCCCGTGGCGAGGATCTGCCGATCGCCATCAGCGGGGTGGAGCGGTTGGCGGTCGCCGCCGACACGATCACGCCGGAGGCGGCCTGCACCAGCACCCAGTTCCACCTCCAGGTCAGCCCGGCCCAGTTCGCCGACTACTGGAACGCCGCCCAGGCCGTCGCCGGCATCCAGGTCGCGGTCGGCGCGAACTCGCCGCTGTTCTTCGGCCGGGAGCTGTGGCGCGAGACCCGCATCCCGCTGTTCCAGCAGGCCACCGACACCCGGTCGGAGGAGATCAAAGCCCAGGGGGTACGCCCCCGGGTCTGGTTCGGCGAACGCTGGATCACCAGCGTGTTCGACCTGTTCGAGGAAAATGTGCGCTACTTCCCGGCGCTGCTGCCGGTGTGTGACCCGGAGGACCCGACGCAGGCCCTCGCGGCCGGCGAGGTGCCCAATCTCGCCGAGCTGCGGCTGCACAACGGCACCGTCTACCGGTGGAACCGCCCGGTGTACGACGTGTCACGGGGCCGGCCGCACCTGCGGGTGGAGAATCGGGTGCTGCCCGCCGGCCCGACCGTGCTGGACACCATCGCCAACGGCGCCTTCTACTTCGGGCTGGTCCGGGCCCTCGCCGAATCGGACCGGCCACTGTGGTCACAGATGTCGTTCAGCGCCGCCGAGGAGAACTTCACCAGTTGCGCCCGGTACGGCATCGACGCGCAGGTCTTCTGGCCTGGTCTCGGCTACCTGCCCGTCACCGAGCTGGTGTTGCGCCGGTTGCTGCCGATGGCGCATCACGGCCTGGATCGGTGGGGGCTCGACCCGGCCGAGCGTGACCGGTTGCTCGGCATCATCGAGCAGCGCTGCCTGACCGGCCGCAACGGCGCGAGCTGGCAGGTGGAGACGCTGCACCGGCTGGAGACCGCCGACCACCTGGACCGGCCGGCGGCGCTGCGCGAGGTGGTCCGCCACTACGTGGACCTGATGCACAGCAACCGCCCGGTGCACGAGTGGCCCATCCCCTGATCTGACGTCACTCCCCCGGTCGGTCCCAGGGTGACGGGTCGTCGCGCAGTCTGCTGTAGAGGCACCCGTCGCGCCACCGGCCCGCCCGGAACTCGCTGGCCCGCACGACGGGGTCACCATCCTCCATTGCGGACACGCTAGCGACTCCGCGCCGGACCGGCCGCCCCCACCGTTCGCGGCCCCCCGAGTCAAAGATGTTTGTCGTAGGCTGTTGCGGCGCGGACATCGACGCCGATGAGGGGACCGCCTGTGACCACTTCCGGAACGGACCGCACCCCGACCCCGAGATCCGCAAGCCGAGCCCTGTCCCGACGGCACGTGCTGAGTGCCGGGGCGGCGGCCGCTGGCGGGGCGTTGCTCGTCGGCACGGCCGAGGCGGCGCAGGCCGCGCCGGGCGGCCCGAAGCGGGTGCTGCGCGCGCCGGCACTGGCGCCCGGGGACCGGGTCCGGGTCGTCTCGCCGGGAGGCACGCCCAACCCCGCGAACATGGCGCGCGGCATCGAGATTCTGCGGAGCTGGGGCCTGGAGGTCGAGCTGGGCGCGCACGTCTTCGCCAGGTACGGCTATCTGGCCGGCACCGACGCGCAGCGGCTGGCCGACCTGAACGCCGCTCTCAACGACCCGGGAGTCCGCGCCGTCTTCGCCTCCCGTGGCGGCTACGGCACCCAGCGGATCGTCGATCAGATCAACGTGGCCGGCATCCGGCGCGATCCCCGGGTGGTCGTCGGGTTCAGTGACATCACCAGCATCCACGGCCGGCTCTGGCGCGAGACCGGGTTGGCCACGTTCTACGGTCCGATGGTCAACTGGAGCGACAGCCGCACCGGCCCGGAGTCGGCCGAGTCGCTCCGCCAAGCGGTGATGACGACGGCCCCCGTCACCATCACCCGGGATCCCGCCGAGACGGCCGCCCCGGTGCTGGTGCCGGGGCGGGCGACGGGTCCCCTGCTCGGGGGCTGCCTCACGCTGATCTCCACATCGCTGGGTGCCGACGACGCTCCGGCCTTCGACGGCGCCATCCTGTTCTTCGAGGACGTGGACGAGGCGCCGTACAGCATTGACCGGATGCTGACCGAGTTGCGCCGGGTGGGCGTGCTGTCCAGGGTCGCCGGGGTGGCCATCGGCCAGATCACCAACAGCGTCGGTGGGCCCGACGAATGGGACGCGGCGGCGGTGTTGCGGGATCGCCTCTACGACCTGGGCGTGCCGGTCCTCGGTGGGCTCCGACTGGGCCACGGCAATGGCCAGCTCACCGTTCCGCTCGGTTCACGGGCCACCATCGATGCCACGGCGGGGACCCTGACGGTGGAGTCCGGAGTCCGTCCCCGCTAGCCGTGACTCGACCAGCACACCGGTTGCTCCGGCGTCGGCCTCGGTGCTGGGCCCGCGGTGGCGGTGCTCAGCCGCGCGGGGTGGGAACGCCGAAGAGATCGATGATGCCGGCGGGAAGCTGCGCGAGCAGGTCGTGCCGCTCGTCGTCGTCGAGCGCCTCGGCGACGGTCCGCAACACCGCCTGGGCGTGTTGACGCACCTGGTCGGCGTCCGCGACCTGCTCCCGGTCGCCGACGTGCTTCAGGAACTCGCCGATGTCCCACCGGCGGCCCTGCGGATTACGGGTGACCGACGCGTCCAGTCGATCCGGTAGCTGCGCCGCCAGGTGGTCGGCCTCCTGGCCGGCGAGCCGTTCGCCGAGCACCGACAGAACGGCCTGTACGGACCGCACGGCCTCGTTCTCCCCGAGGCCCGCGCGCCGCCGTACCGTGGCGATCATCTGCTCGTACTCCATGACCCGCTCCTTCCGTCTCCTGGACCGGCCCGTCAGGCCTGCCGGCGGACGAACGGGGCGAGTTCCCAGGCTCCCTGGCCGCAAACGAGGTCACCCCTCGACCCGGACTTCGCGCGATCGGAGGGCACGGCCTCACACCTCGCCGCGAACCAGGCGGATCAGCCGGTCGAGGACGCGACCCTCGCTTTCCCGCAGGCCGTCGTGCTCGTACTCGTTGGTGATCCAGGGGCGCAGACCGCGCACCGCTCGCGCGGTGGCCAACGAGTCGTCGGTGTCGACGTACATGTCGTCGTGGTAGATCGCGGCGGCGACCGGCACCTCGTTGCGGGCCAACTGCTCCAGGTCGTACAGGTCCGGCCAGTCCGTCCGCCGCGCCAGCAGCTCCGCCGTCTCGGCCAACGGGGCCAGTGCGGGGTCGGTGACGACCATCCACGGGTAGATCATCTCGCCGGTCAGCAGCACCGGCTGGTCCTCCGCCAACGCCCGGTCGACGTCGAACTGCGGGAACTCGGCCCGTACCCGCTCGGCCGCCCAATCCGTCGCGCGTGGCGTCACCGACCGCTGGCCGTAGATCGACTCGTGCAGCAGCGCGTAGAGCGGGCGGCCCGCGTACGACAGGTGGCCCTGGACCTCGGCGAGGAACGGGTCGGACAGCGGCTGGCCGGGCACCCCGGCCCGGAAGGCGTCTTCGAGCAGGTAGTGCAGAGCGTGCGACCCGGTACCGGTGCCCAGCATGATGCCGATCGCCTGGAACGCCTCGGCGGTCAGCAGCCCACCGCCGGGCAGGCGCACCTCCCGCTCCCGCAGGTGTCGCACGATCGCCCGGACGGTCTCGACGTCCTCCGGGTAACGCGCGTAGTGCGCCTCGACCTTGCGCCGCACCCTCGGGTAGGCAGCCCGGTAGACATCGTCGGCCGTGCTGCGCAGACCGGGCAGACCGCCGGTCACGAAGGCCTCACGGACGCCGTCCGGCGCGTACGACAGGTAGGTGAGGGTGCAGAAGCCGCCGTAGCTCTGGCCGAGCAGGCTCCACCGGCCGTCGACGCCGAGAAGGTCTCGGCGGATCAGTTCACAGTCCCGGACGATCGAGTCGGCTCGAAAGTGCGCCAGGTACCGGGCCTGGGCCGCCGCGTCGCCACGCAGCGGCAGCGTCTGCCGGTCGGCGGGGGTGGAGTGGCCGGTGCCCCGCTGGTCCAGCAGCAGCACCCGGTAGTCGTCCAGCGCCCGGTCCAGCCAGCTGTCCCGGCCCACCGGGCGGGGCGACCGGCCGCCGGGGCCACCCTGCAGGAACAGCAGCCACGGCAGCGACTCGCGCTCCTTACCGGCGGCCACGACCTCGCGGGCGTACACCTCGATCCGCTCTCCGGCCGGGTCGGCGTGGTCGAGCGGCACCGGGAAGCGGTGGTCGGTGATGACGGTGCCTGGGTGGCGGTATGCCTGCACGGGAGCCCCTTCCGGGAGGCGGTCCGGACGCCTCCGATTGCGGCCGCCACCGTACGCGACGCGGCCGCGTGGACTGCTGGACGGCCGCAGTCCATTGACGGCACGCCGTTCACGTCACTCGGGCTGCCAGCTGAGCCAGGTCTGGCCGTGCTGGAAACCCACCCGCTGATAGAGGGGCACCGCCCGTTCACTGGAGTGGACAGTCACATGTTCCAGGCCGAGCTCGCGCGCCTCGGCAAGCACCAGACTCAGCAAGGCCCCGCCGATCCCGCTGTCGCGCCGCTCCGGCACCACGTACACCGCCTGGACGTCCCCGGTCCGACGGTGCCGGTGCGTGGGGGCAGGCACCCGGTCAGCGACCATCAGCCAGGCCATTCCGACCACTTCGCCGTCGACCTCGGCGACGAACGGCCGGTGGGTCGACAGATGCTCGGTGACCCACGTGGTGAACAGCTGCACGAAGTCGTCGCGGTCATTGCCCGTGTAGCCGCCCTCCTCGGTCAGCCGCCGCCATCGAAGGCCCGCCAACACATCGGCATCAGCCGACGTGCCCGCGCGGACGTCTGCCCGAATCTGGCTTCGGTGAGTGCTGTTCGACATGACGCGAGGCTACCCACGCCTGGCTACGGCCTGGACCCCCCGCCCGCCCGTCGACCGGTGCACCGAGCAACGCGGCGCCACCGTCCCGCTCAGACCTTGAGCAGCACCTTCGTGCAGTCGTCCTGCTTCTTCTGGAAGAGCTTGTAGCCCTTCGGGGCGTCGCGCAGCGGCATGCGGTGGCTGACGATGAAGCTCGGGTCGATCTCCCCGCGCTGGATGCGCTCCAGCAGCGGTCGGGTGTAGCGCTGGACGTGGCACTGACCGGTCCGCATGACCAGCGACCGGTTCATGAACGCGCCCATCGGGAACTTGTCGACGAAGCCGCCGTACGCGCCGACGACCGAGACCACCCCGCCCGAACGGCAGGCGAGGATCGCCTGTCGCAGGGCGAACGGCCGTTCCGTCTCGACCCGCGCGACCTGCTTGGCCCGGTCGTACGCGTACATGGCGGCATTGCCGTGGTGGCTTTCCAGACCCACCGCGTCGATGCACGCGTCGGGACCTCGGCCGGCGGTCATCTCGTTGAGCGTGTCCAGCACGTCGGTTTCCTCGTAGTTGATCGTCTCGGCGTCGACGTGCTCCGCGGCCAGCCGCAGCCGGTACGGGAACCGGTCGATGACGATCACCCGTTCCGCACCGAGCAGCCGGGCGCTGGCCGCGGCGAGCAGCCCAACCGGCCCGGCGCCCCAGATCGCGATCACCTGCCCCGGCTTGATGTCGCACATCTCGGCGCCCATGTAGCCGGTGGGGAACACGTCGGCCAGCATGACCGCCTGGTCGTCGCTGATCTCGTCAGGCACCTTGACCGGGCCGACGTCGGCGAACGGCACGCGGGCGTACTCGGCCTGACCGCCGGCGTAGCCGCCGAGCAGGTGGGAGTAGCCGAAGATGCCGGCCGGCGAGTGCCCCATGATCTTCTCGGCGATACCGGCGTTGGGGTTGGAGTTCTCGCAGACCGAGTAGAGGCCGCGCTGGCAGGACGAGCAGTGCCCGCAGGCGATCGGGAAGGGCACCACCACGCGGTCGCCGGGTTGGAGGTTGCGGACCTGCGGGCCTACCTCCACCACCTCGCCCATGAACTCGTGGCCGAGGATGTCGCCCTTGCGCATCGCGGGGATGTAGCCGTGGTACAGGTGCAGGTCGGAGCCGCAGATCGCGGTGGTGCTGATCCGGACGATCGCGTCCCGGGCATTCATGATCTTCGGCTCGGGTACGTCGATCACCTTGACGCTGTCGGTGCCCATCCAGGCGGTGGCCTTCATTCTTGGTCCCCTTCGGAAAAGCTCACCCGGTCAGCGGCGCGACGCCGGCAGCGGCTGGGCGGGGCGCTGCATTGCCTGTTGGCGGACGGAGATGCCGTTGGGGCTGCCCTCCGAACGGACGACCTCGCCGGTCTCCAGCACCTGCTTGAACCGGCGCAGGTCGTCGCGGACCTGCTGCTCTGGTTCCTCGCCGAAGAGCTTCGCCACCACCCGGCCGAGCGCGCCGGCTGGCGGCGCGTAGCGCAGCTCCACCCGGACCTCGGTGCCCCGGTCGCCGGGCGCGGGCACGAACCGGACCCGGCCGGCGTTGGGCACCCCGGTCCCCGGCAGCGAACGCCAGGTGATCGACTTGTTCGGCTGGTCGTCGATGATCTCGGCGTCCCACTCGACCCGGTGCCCGGCCGGGCCGCGCGCGATCCAGTGCGAGCGGCGCAGGTCGTCGGCGCGTACGGACTCCAGGTGCGCCATGAACCGGGGCAGGTTCTCCACGTCCCGCCAGAACCGGTACGCCTCGGCGGGTGAGCGGTTCACCGTCACCGCGATCTCCATCCGGATCACCCGGTCGCGGGCCCGTCGGGCCCGCCCGACGCGTACGGCGGCGAGCACGTCGACGGCGGCGATGCCGGCGATGGCGATGGTGGTCAGCGCGACCCGGCGGCGTCGGTCACCGCTGCGGTCGGCGAGGGCTCGCCCGAGCAGGGTGAGATCCAGCGCGTCGCCGGCCACCCGGCTCCAGACCCAGCCGGCCGGGCGCCGGCCGCTGAGCAGGCCGGCGGCGCTGCCCAACTCGCGCAGGCCGATGGCGGGAAGCACGGAGCGGGCGGCCGGCGAGTCGTCCACCCCTGTCATCCGCGCGACGGGTCCGGGGGCGACCAGGGCGCCCACGCCCAGGGCCAGGCTCAGTAGGCCGAGCGCGCTCGGCAGCGTCGCCGGCACCGGCCCGTCCAGCTCCGGCAGGAGCACTGTGTCGACGCGACTCATGTCCGGTCCCTTCCGGTGGGCCGCCGGTCCGACGGCGGAGGCGGCGGTCACCGCCCCCGTGACGCTATGTCGTACGCGGAGCGCGTGCGCCCGGTTCGGGGCAGAATCTCCGGGTTGGTCGGGGCGGGTAAAGAACTGGACGGGGTCATGCCCGGCTTGTAGCTTGCAGCTGACCCGTGACACCGCCCGAGGAGGTGAGACCCATGAACGCTGTACCGATGTGGGTGCTCCCCCTCGCCGTCACGGTCGGGCGATTGACGTAGGTGTCGCCGGGAGTGCCTCGCCACCCAGGCACTCCCGAAAGGCAACACACATGCGCTCGACCACGTTCATCGACAACGCGTCCCCCATGTTCGACGTGATCATCGCCGGCTGCGGGCCGACCGGCGCGATGCTGGCCGCCGAGCTACGGCTGCACGACGTACGGGTACTCGTGCTGGAGAGGGACACCACGCCCGCGTCCTTCACCCGCATCGTCGGCCTGCACATTCGCAGCATCGAGCTGATGGCGATGCGCGGGCTGCTGGACCGTGTCGCCGAACACGGGCGGCGGCGTCCGGCCGGCGGCTTCTTCGCGGCCATCGACAAACCCGCGCCCGAGGGCCTGGATTCCGCGCACTCCTACCTGCTGGGCATCCCCCATCCGGTCATCGTCGGGCTGCTCGAAGAGCATGCGATCGACCTGGGCGCGCAGGCCCGGCGCGGTGCCGCGGTGACCGGTCTGCGGCAGGACGCCAACGGGGTGACCGTCGAGCTGGCCGACGGGGAACAACTGCGCTCGCGCTATCTCGTCGGCTGCGACGGCGGCCGCAGCGCGGTGCGCAAACTGCTCGGCGTCGGCTTTCCCGGCGAGCCCGCCCGGACCGAGACGCTGATGGGCGAGATGATGTTGGACGCGCCGCCGGAGGAGATCGGCGCCGCGATGGCGAGGACCCGGGAAACCCGTGGGAGATTCTGGCTCCGGCCCTTCGGCAATGGGGTCTACGGCGTCGTCGTCCCCGCCGCGGGTGTCAGCGATCGCGCGGAACCGCCCACCCTCGCGGACTTCCACGACCAGTTGCGCGCCATCGCCGGGACCGATTTCGGCGCGCACTCCCCCCGCTGGTTGTCCCGCTTCGGGGATGCCACCCGGCTGGCCGAACGCTATCGGGTCGGGCGGGTGCTGCTGGCCGGCGACGCGGCGCACATCCATCCGCCCCTCGGCGGACAGGGCCTCAATCTGGGCGTTCAGGACGCGTTCAACCTCGGCTGGAAACTCGCCGCACAGATCCGGGGCTGGGCACCCGAGACACTGCTGGACACCTACCAGGCCGAACGTCGACCGGTCGCCGCGGACGTGCTGGACAACACCCGCGCCCAGACGGAGCTGTCGTCCACCGGGTCAGGCCCGCAGGCCGTGCGCAGGCTGCTCATCGAACTGATGGACTTCGACGAGGTCAACCGTCATCTGATCGAGAAGATCACCGGAATCGGCATCCGCTACGACTTCGGCGCGGGCCCCGACCTGCTCGGTCGCCGGCTGCGCGACATCGCCGTGCGGCAGGGCCACCTCTACGGTCTGCTGCACCGTGGTCGCGGCCTGCTGCTGGACCGGACCGAACGGCTGACCGTCGGCGGGTGGGCGGACCGGGTCGACTACCTCGGGGATCCCACCGCGGAGCTGGACGTTCCGGGCGTGCTGCTCCGCCCCGACGGCCACGTCGCCTGGATCGGCGACGATCAGCGGGACCTCGACGCCCACCTGTCGCGCTGGTTCGGCGAGCCCGCCAGCTAGCCAACGGTCGGCATCAAGGTGTCCGCGCAGGTCACGGACGCGTTGGCGCGCGGTGAGGTGAACGGGCTGGTGACCGATGAGGGACATCGCGGGCACGGTGGCGTGCATCGACGGGAACACCTTCATGGTGTCCGACGAGGACTACGCCGTGGCGGTGATCGACGAGGTGGAGCAGCCGCAGCACCGGCAGCGGCGCTTCGCCGTCGCCTACTGACCACCTCCCGTCAACCACCCATGTGGACGGCGGGCTGGTAGGAAGAGGCGAGTTGCCTCACCTCAGGGAGATGATCGTGGTTCGTTCCCACCTGTCCCGCCGTTCACTGCTGACCGCCGGTGGCGCCGCCGCCGTGGCGCTCGGCGCGACCGCAGTCGCCCCGTCCGCCGCCACCGCCGCCAAGCCCGCCGACGACCCGATCGGTACGCCGGCGGAGGCACTGCGGCAGCTGCTGGACGGTAACCGGCGGTTCACCTCCGGCCACGGCCGGCACCCGCACCAGGGCCTGACCGACCTGCACCGGCTCGCCGCCGGCCAGCACCCGTTCGCCATCACCGTCGGCTGCGCGGACTCCCGGGTGGCCCCCGAGGTGCTCTTCGACCAGGGCCTGGGTGACCTGTTCGACAACCGGGTGGCCGGCAACATCGTCGACGACCTCCTGCTCGGCAGCGTCGAGTTCGCCGTGGAGGAGTTCGGCAGCCTGCTGATCGTCGTCCTCGGGCACGAGCGCTGCGGCGCGATCACCGCCACCATCGACGCCATCCACACCGGCGGCGCCGCCCCAGGACACATCGGCACCATCGTGGACGCCCTGCGCCCGGTCGTCGAGCCGGTGCTGGACCGGCCCGGCGACCCGGTGGAGAACGCGGTCCGCGCCAACATCGTCACGCAGGTGCGGGCGCTCTCGGCACGCAGCACGATCATCGCCGAGAAGGTGCACGAGGGCACGCTGCGCGTGGTGGGCGCCCGCTACGACCTGGACAACGGCCGGGTCTCGCTGGTGGCCTGACGGCCGAGCGGCGCTGGTCGGTCATCCACATGACGCCGACCAGCGCGGCCGGTCGCGTCCGGGCAGACGGGTACGCTGCGCGCCTGGACCCACCGGCGACGCCGGCGCGACTAGGGTTCAGACATGGTCGATCGGCACCAGGTGATGAGCTTCCGGGTCCAGGCCCAGCAGCTCGACCGGGACGAGGGCACGCTCGCCGACACCGCTGTCCTGGACATCGGCGTGCAGAACACCGGTCCGGACGGCGCCCGGTGGGCGCTGGCGGTACGCGGGGTCGACGTGACGACGTTGTCCGACACGGACGTGGTCCTGCTGTGGACCGTGCGCGGCGCCCCCCACCTCTACCGCCGGGCCGACGTGGGAAAGGTGGTGGCCGCGCTCGAGCCCTTCTCCGATGCCGACGCGGGCAAGCGCATCTACGACGCGTCCAAGCCGTTGAAGGCCGCTGGCATCGGCAACCTCGCCGCCCTCGACGAGGTCGCCGCCGGCCTGCGGGCCATCGTCAGCACGCCAACCGTCAAGGGAGACGCCTCCGGTCGCCTCGCGACGGTGCTGCCCGAGCCGTATCTGCGGTTCTGCCGGCCGTGCGACGCCACGCACCTCTACGAGATGCCGTTCCGACTCGCCGCCACGCGGGCCGGCCTGGAGTTGCAGCTCGACACCTCACCTCCGGTCTTGCAACGCATCACCGGGTTCCGAAAGGCGGCGACCCCGGGCGACCGATTCGACCTCATCCGCGCGTACCTTCGCCTGCTCGGCCCGGCCACCCCGAAACAGGTGGCCGACTATCTCGATGCTCCGGTGAAGGACGTGAAGGCGCACTGGCCCGCGGACGTGGTCGACGTGACGGTGGGTCGGGAGGTGCGCTCACTGCTGGCCGCCGACGAGGAGGCGCTGGAGTCGGCCGACGGCAGGGGCACCCGCCTGCTCGGCCCGTTCGACCTGTTTCTGCAGGCCAAGGACCGGGCAACGCTGGTGCCGGACGCCCCTCGCGCCAAGGAGTTGTGGCCGGTGCTGGGTCGCCCCGGCGCGGTCCTGGTCGACGGCGAGCTGGTCGGCACCTGGCGCCCTCGCAAGTCCGGCAAGACGTTCACGGTCGCCGTCCAGCCCTGGCAGAAGCTGTCGGACGCCACCCGTAAGGCCATCACCGCGCAGGCCGAACACCTCGCCGCGCACCGCTCCGCCTCGCTCGCCGGAGTCGACTTCGGCAGCTGAAAGACGCTCACTCCACCGTCCAGGCGATGGCGGGCGGGCGCACCCGGGCGCAGATCGGCCCACCGGCAGCGTCGGTCAACCCGACCCGCCGACCAGCGTCCCGTTGCCCTGGTGGGCGGCGCGCAGCAGCTCGGTCGGGACGTTGGTGACATCAGTCCGGTTCTTCTGGCCGCGAAGGTCTTTACAGGTCCATCGCGTAGACCCGGACCTGGCGACCGGTGTCCGGCTGCACGGTCTCCCGCTCCAGTGACATGCCCAGCTTGACCATCACCCGCGCGGACGCCTCGTTGCCGACGACGTGGATGCTGACCAGCCGCCGCAGGCCGAGCTCGGTACGAGTGTGGGCGACGACGGCCTGGGCCGCCTCGGTGGCCAGGCCCCGGCCCCAGTACACGCGGCCGAGCCGCCAGCCGATCTCCACGGCCGGCATGATCTCGGGCAGGAAGGTCGGCACCGCCAGTCCGGTGAAACCGGCCAGCTCACCGGTCTCCTTGACCTCCACCGCGTACAGGCCGAAGCCGTGCTCATCCCAGTGTCGCTGATAGGTGGCCAGCCGCTGCGCGGTCGCGGCCCGGTCCAGCGTTCGGCCGTCATGGATGTAGCGCATCACCTCGGGCTGCGCGTTGACCGTGGCCAACCCGTCCAGATCATCGCTGCGCCAGCGGCGCAACAGCAGCCGCGGAGTCTCCAGGGACGTGGCATCAAGGGAGCGTGTCAGGTCAGGCACGCCCCTTCGTAGCATTCCGACGCCCACGGGGCGAGGAGTTATCCGGCGATCCTCTCCGCCCAGGTGATTACCTACAGCGAGGGGCTTCCGCTTCCCGAGGGGGAGTCGTCACTTCCGCACCGTGGGCCAGCGGCCCGGCGGGAACACCCGATCGTCCGGCCGCCACGGGTACGGCATGACAGACTGCGAGGTGCCCTCGGCCGCCGACACCGGCCAGCGAATTCCCCTTCACGTTCGGTTCCGGGAGGCCCGGCGCGCGGAAGGGGCGGGAATGCAACCAACCTGGCTCGTGGCGCTCTCGTGGGCTTCGCTCGCCGTCGGCGTCGCCAGCTTCGCGATCGTCCTGGCCGACACCTATCTCCGCGGACACCGTCAGCCGGTCCGGGTCATGGAGATCGTCTGGCTGGTGACCGTCCTCTACATCGGTTTGGCCGCCGTCCGCCTCTACTGGAACTGGGGTAGACCCGAGGCATTCGCTCGACAGCGGCAGGAGGGTCGACCGCGAAGGCCGCACCGGGGCATCGTCGTCACCCACGTGTCCCGCTGCGGCGCCCACTGCGCTCTCGGCTTCGTTGTCGCCGAGATCGCCCTGTACGCCGTGCGGTTCGACCCGGCTGCGGACCCGATATGGGTCGGCTACGCCGGCGATTACCTGATGGCGGTGACGATAGCTGTTCTCTTTCGGTACTTCGCCGGGCCTGGTCGCCGCCTCACGAAGATCTGGCACGCACTGTCGACCGTCGTCAAGGTTGAACTGCTGACCATCACGGCGTTCGAGGTGGCGCTGTTCGCGTGGCTGACGCTCGCGCATCGCGTGGTCTTTCCGGAGCCGCCTTTGCGGCCCGACAGCCCGACGTTCTGGTTCGTCGGCCAGATCGGACTGATAGCCGGCTTCATCGCGGCCTGGCCGACCGCCTCCTGGCAGATCGGCCGAGGGTTGAGCATCGAGCCACGCCGACTTTCCTTCGACTGAACGGCACGATCGGCTGCGCAAAAAGCAAACGGCAAGGAGATCACTCTCCCTGCCACTTCTAACGTATATCGCACCTGGGGGCTTGCCGCAAGACCCCGGTCATGGCGCAGAATCGGCGGCCGGACCTGCACAGACGAGGTAACGGGGGCACGGCGTGGGTGTGTTGTCGATGGACGAGGGCCGCGAGCCGGCACCGCTGGTGGATCTTCGGGAGGTCGACGAGACGCAGGTGTCGGTGGTCGGTGGCAAGGCGGCGCACCTGGGCGCGCTGTCCCGGATCGACGGCATCCGGGTGCCGGCCGGGTTCTGCGTGACGACGGCCGCCTTCCGGCGGGTGATGGCGCAGGCACCGTCGATCGACGAGCGGCTCGATCGACTGTCGCGCCTGAACCCGGATGACCGGGAGGCGATCGGCACGCTCAGCGCGCAGATTCGCCGAAGCATCGAGGAGACGCCCATCCCGGACGACCTGGCCGCAGCGATCACCCGGGCGCTTGGCCGGTTCGGCGAGCAGGCCGCCTACGCCGTACGGTCCAGCGCCACGGCGGAGGACACGCCCACCGCGTCCTTCGCGGGCCAGCAGGACACGTACCTGAACGTGGTGGGACCGGAGGCGATCCTGCGGCACGTCAGCCGGTGCTGGGCGTCGCTGTTCACCGAACGGGCCGTCAGCTACCGCCTGCGCAACGGCGTCGACCACCGCACGGTCCAGATGGCTGTCGTCGTACAGGAAATGGTTTTTCCGGACGCGGCCGGCGTCCTGTTCACGGCCGACCCGGTCACCGGCAACCGGAAGGTCGCGACCGTGGACGCCAGCTTCGGCCTCGGCGAGGCCCTGGTGTCCGGCCTGGTGAACCCGGACGTCTTCACGGTGCGCGACGGGGAGGTCGTCGCCAGGGCGGTCGCCGCCAAACAGCGTGCCGTCACCGCCCTGCCGGGTGGCGGGACGCGGGAGGTGGCGATCGAAGCGCACCGGCAGGAGCAGCCGGCGCTGACGCAGGCGCAGGTCGTGCGGCTGGTGCGGCTCGGGCGGCGGATCGAGGCGCACTTCGGCCGCCCGCAGGACATCGAGTGGTGCCTGGTGGACGACGACTTCCAGATCGTGCAGAGCCGGCCGATCACCACGCTCTTCCCCATCCCCGCCGCCGATGACCAGGAGAACCACGTCTACCTGTCGGTCGGTCACCAGCAGATGATGACCGACGCCATGCGGCCGCTGGGGCTCTCCATGTGGCAACTGACGGCCATCGCCCCGATGCTGGAGGCCGGCGGGAGATTGTTCGTCGACGCCACCCGGCTGCTGGCCTCCCCCGCGAACCGCGCCGGCTTCCTGAAGATGGCGGGGCGGGACGATCCGCTGATGAAGGACGCGCTGCAGACCCTTCTCGACCGCCACGATTTCATTCCGACGCTCCCGGACGGCGGTGGTCCCGGCCGGCCGACGACCGGCGGCGCGTCCGCGCCGATCGAGACCGATCCGGCCGTGGTGACCGAGTTGATCGCGCGCAGCGAGGCGTCCATCGCCGCCCTGCGGCGCGACATCGCGACGGTGACCGGCCCGGCCCTGTTCGACTTCCTGCTGGAGGCGTTCCAAGAGCACAAGCGGGTCCTCGGTGATCCGCTGAACATGCAGGCGATCATGGCCGGGATAGAGGCCACCTGGTGGCTCAACGAGCGGCTGCACGAGTGGCTGGGCGAGAAGAACGCCGCGGACACCCTCACCCTGTCCGCCCCCGGCAACATCACCTCGGAGATGGGGCTGGCGCTGCTCGACGTCGCCGACGTGATCCGTCCGCACCCGGAGGTGGTGGCGTTCCTGCAGGGCGTCACGGACGACGGCATCCTCGACGAGCTGCCGAAGGTCGCGGGCGGGGCCGAGGCGCGGGCCGCGCTCGAGGCGTACCTCGACCGGTACGGCATGCGCTGCGTCGGCGAGATCGACATCACCAGGCCGCGGTGGAGCGAACGCCCCAGCACGCTCGTGCCCGTACTCCTCGACAACGTCAAGCTCTTCGAGCCGGGCGCGGCCCGGCGGCGCTTCGAGCAGGGCCGGCAGCAGGCCCAGCAGAAGGCACAGGAGGTGCTGGAACGCCTGCGGGCGCTGCCGCAAGGGGAGCAGAAGGCCGACGAAACCGCGCGGATGATCGACCGGGTGCGGACGTTCATCGGCTATCGGGAGTACCCGAAGTACGACATCATCAGCCGCTACTTCATCTACAAGCGAGCCCTGCTGGACGAGGCCGAACGCCTGGTGCGCGCCGGCGTGCTCACCGAGATCGACGACGTCTACCACCTCACCTTCCAGGAGTTCCACGAGGTGGTGCGCTCGCGGCAGGTGGACGACGAGCTGATCCGGCAGCGCCGGGACGCGTTCCGGTCGTACCAGGCGCTCACGCCGCCCCGCGTGCTGACCTCGGACGGCGAGGTGATCACCGGGGCGTACCGTCGTGACGACGTGCCGGCCGGCGCGCTGGTCGGTCTGCCGGTGTCCGCCGGCACGGTGGAGGGACGCGCCCGGGTCATCCTGGACATGGCGCAGGCCGATCTCGACGCGGGCGACATCCTCGTCACCGCCCACACGGACCCCAGTTGGACGCCCCTGTTCGTCGGCATCGCCGGCCTGGTCACCGAGGTCGGCGGGTTGATGACGCACGGCGCGGTGATCGCTCGGGAGTACGGCCTGCCGGCCGTGGTCAGCGTGCTCGACGCCACCCGGTTGATAAAGGATGGGCAACGGATCCGCGTGCACGGCAGTGACGGGTACGTCGAGATCCTGCCCTGACCGACGGCACAGGAGGAACGACACGTGGTGGTCTCTGTCCGACGTCTGGCGAGCGTGGTGGTTGCGGCGTCGACCCTGATCTGGTCGACGGGGTGCAGCACCGGCGACGCCACCGAGGCACGCCCGACACCGAGCCCGCAGGTGTCGCTCCCCCCGTCGCCGTCGCCATCACCGGCCGCCGATCAGGAGTTCCGGCAGTTGGAGCAGCAGTTCGGGGCGCGGTTGGGGATCTTCGCCGTGGACACGGGCAGCGGCCGCACTGTCGAATACCGCGCCGACGACCGGTTCGCGTACGCCTCGACGTGGAAGGCGTTCGCCGCCGCCGAGGTGCTGGACGGGACCACCGACGCCCAGCTCGATCGGATCGTGCGGTACTCGGCGCAGGAGCTGGTGGCCCGCTCCCCTGTCACCGAGAAGCACGTCGGCGAGGGCATGAGCTTGCGTGCCCTCGCCGACGCCGCCGTGCGCTACAGCGACAACACGGCCGGCAACCTGCTGCTGCGTCATCTCGGCGGGCCGGCCGGGTTCGAGTCGAGGCTGCGCGCGCTCGGCGACACGGCCACCGACCCCGCCCGCTACGAGACGGCGCTGAACGAGGCGACGCCGGGCGACAGGCGGGACACCAGCACCGCGCGGGCCCTGGCCGGCGACCTCCGGGCGTACACCGTGGGGGAAGCCTTGACGCCCGCGGACCGTGACGTGCTGCGCGGTTGGCTGCGGGGCAACACCACCGGCGCGGCGCTGGTCCGCGCCGGGGTGCCGGCCGGCTGGGTGGTCGGGGACAAGACCGGGACCGGAGGGTACGGCACCCGCAACGACATCGCGGTGATCTGGCCGCCCGATCGGGCCCCCATCGTGCTCGCGGTGCTGTCCACCCGGGACACGAAGGACGCCACCCCGGACGACGCCCTCATCGCCGAGGCCACCCGGGTGGTCGTCGCCCAGCTCTGACGCCCTAGGCGGGGCGGTACTTCAGCAGGACGACCCCGGAGGCGAAGGGTTCGGCGGACACCAGTTCCAGTCGTGCCGGCGGTCGGTCACCGCCGAACAGCGCCTTGCCCTGGCGCAGGAACACGGGATGCACCAGGAGGTGCAGCTCGTCGATGAGCCGAAGGTCGGCCAGGGACCGGATCAGGGTGAGGCTGCCGTAGACGACGATGTCGCCGCCGGGCTCACCTTTGAGCTGGGTGATCTCTTCGGGGTCGAGGTGGGTGAGCCTGCGGCTGTCACCCCAGGTCGCGGTGTTCCCCGAGGCGGAGACGACGATCTTCTCCAGCGCATCGAGCCGCTGGGCATACCCTCGTACCTCGTCCGGCTGGTCGGGGTCCTGGGCGACCAGCGGCCAGTGGCCGGCGAAGTCGGCGTGCGTGACCCGGCCCAGCATCAGGCTGCCGGCGTTGTCCACCAGGTCCCGCTCGTACTTCTGCAGGTGGTCGTCGATCAGCAGCCAGTCCATCTCGTCGTCGGGGCCGGCGACGAATCCGTCCAGGGTGGTCCACATCGACACGACAATCTTGCGCAACGTCGTCCTCCGTCATGGTGCGGTGAGCCCGGGGATCCGGGCCCTCGGCGTGCTGGTTACTGGCCGCCCCCGAGCGCGGCTCGGACCGGTTCCGGTGTCCGGCCGGGGAACCGGTCCTGGAAGTCGACGACTCCGACCCAGGTGGGGCGCAGGCCGATCCGGACCATCCGCAGGCCCGGTGTGTCGATCGCGGCGAGGTAGGCGTTGCCCATGTCGTCACCCATCCCCGCGCGCTGAATCGTGGCGTACTCCGGTAGGACGCCCTCCACCTCGGCGAGGGTGACCTTCCCGCGCAGCATGAGCACCTCCGGAAGCCCGTCCGCGGTGTCGATGCAAACCGCCACGTCCGGCCGGGCGCTCAGGTCACGGATCTTGTAGGTGCCGGCGAACGCGCCGACGACCAGCTCGTCGCCGGTCCAGAGGAAGTTCACCGGGATCAGCCGCGGCGTCCCGTCCCGGCTGGTGTACGCGAGGCGCGCCACCGGGCAGGTGGCGAGCAGCCGCTGCGCCAACGGGGTGTCCAGCAGCTTCACGTCACCTTGCGGTGGCAGGTTCATGGGACCCACGCTAGGGGTTCAACTCCTACAGAACAAGTGATACTCCTAAATTAGGATCCGGGTAGTGTGGATGCCATGAGCGGCATGCGTAGTTACGGAGACCCGTGCGGTGTCGCGCGTGGACTGGACATCATCGGTGAGCGGTGGGCGCTGCTGGTGGTACGCGACCTGCTGCTCGGCCCCCGGCGCTTCAACGACCTGCTCGGCGGCCTGCCCGGGGTCAGCCCCAACGTGCTGAGCCAGCGGTTGCGCCAGTTGACCGAACACGGCGTGGTGCGGCGGCGGGACCTGGGCCCGCCGACGCGGGTGCACCTGTACGAGCTCACCGACTGGGGCCGCGCCCTGGAGCCGATCCTGCTGCAGTTCGGGCGCTGGGGAAGCCAGTCCCCCCAACTGCCCGACGGCAGTCTCGGCATCGACTCCCTGCTGCTCAGCATCAAGGCGGCCTTCGATCCGGCGCGCACCCCCGACCTCGCCGGCAGCTACGAGTTCCACATCGACGCGGACACGTACCTAGCCGAGGTCGCCGACGGCGCGGTGCAGCTTCGGCGCGGCAGGGCGTCCGAGGCCGATGCGGCGCTCACCACTGACATCGACACCCTTCGGGCCGTCTGCGGCCACGAGATCACGATGGCGGCGGCGGTGGAATCGGGCGCGGTGCGGTTGCGTGGCGACGAGGACGCCCAGCGGCGGCTCACCGAGCTGCTCCTGGCCCCGTTCACCCCCGCACCCCAACCAGCCGCACCCTGACGTCCACCCACCCTGGCCGGTCGATCATGGAGTTGTGGTGGGACGCGAAAGCCGCGGCCTACCCCCAAACCGGCACCACAACTCCATGATCACGGTCAGGATCAGGCGCGCTCGGGGCTGATCAGCGTGAGCAGATCGGTGATGGTCACGTCCGGCGCCAGGGTGCCGATCTGGGCGGCGCGGCGGACCAGTGGTTCGCCTGCCTCGGTGAGCTGGGCCGTGGCGCAGTGCTCGTGCGCCTCGGTGGGGTTGGCCGTGCAGTCGCGCGTCAGTCCCGCACGGCCAAGGATCGGCTCCGCGCCACCGGCGCTCGGTCAGCGCGGGTGCGTGCTGAGGCCGTCGAGGATCAGCCCGAGCATGCGCTCCTCTGAGCCCGTCGCGGCCCGCCACAGGGCGCCGGTGAGTTGGAGGACGTCGCCGGCGGACGGTGCATGGCCGTCCGCGGCGATTCGTCCGCCGAGCGGGCGAAGCTCGTCACGCAGGTGTGCGGCGACGCCCGCCTCAACGACCAGTGGCTGCCGATCTTGAACTTCACCTCCGGGACTTCTGACTACTACCAGTTGGAGAACCGGAGCACCGGCAAGTGCCTGGCGGTGGAGGGCAACTCGACGGCGAACGGCGCCGACATGATGCAGTTCACCTGCTACACGACGTCGAACAACCAGGCCGTCACCTGGTTCGCCCCGTAGTCGGCGGTTGATCGACTCGGCTTCCTGGAAATCGGGGTGTCCGAGCAGCAGGGACACCCCGATTTCCGTAAAGGCGAGTCGATCCTGAAAGGTGAGTGGATCGCGCCCCGGTGCGAGGCGGCGGCCCGGCCAGAGCGAGGCCGGCGGGAGGCTACCCGAACCGTCAGGGTCGACGAAGGCCCTGGTGGGCCCGCCAACAGCCCCCAGCCGATCGCGGCGAAGCAGGCGATCCGCACCGCGAGCAGGATCGGCAGGCCCAACCGACACTGACGACGCCACCGCGCGGTTCCTCCTCGACCGCATCGCGACAACCTGACACCCGACACCGAGCCATCCCCTCGCATGTCGGCAATCCGTCGTTGTCGGGGCGTCGGGCGACTCCGTAGCGTCGCGACTACGCATCGATGCCCAGCGGAAGGACCCCTCGTGACCGAACTCGTCGCTCCGCAGCTCGTCGTCAACAGCAGAATGATCTACTTCGGTTGGCTGCCGGCCGACCCCGACGCCGTGGCCGCCCTGGTCCCCGACGGGCTCAGGCCAGCGCCGAACCACCAGGTCTTCATGAACCAGTACGTCGTCGACGACGCGGGGCAGACCTCCGGCTTCGGCGCGTACTCCCTGACGTACATCGGGCCGGACCTCTCCGGGGTGGACGCCCCCGACGGTGTCACGCCCGGTCGCTGGTGGACGCACTACTTCAATTCCAGCCCGGTGGTCCGGGCGTACGCCGCCGCCCGGGGCGTGCCGGCGACCCCGGGACAGACCACCATCGAGGTACGCGGGCACCGGCTGATCGCCACCACCGAGGCGGACGGCGTACCCGTGATCAGGACGACGGCCCGTGTCGGGCGCACCGGCGACGCCGTCAACCAGGGTCAGCTGCGCTACCTCACCCGGCTGGACGGCAAGCTGCTCAGCGGCAACTACCCGTTCGTGGCGGAGCCGGTCGACCCGTTCGCTGTCGAGTCGCTGGAGTTCCTCGAACCCGACCACCCGGTGTACGCGCTGCGTCCAGCCAACCCGCTGGAGATCGTCTGGGGTTTCTACTCACCGCGCGCGTCGTTCGCCTATCCGGGCGGTGAGTCGGTGCTCGACTGAGCCCTTCTCTTCCCGGCCGGCTCGCGAGTGTCAGCTGGGCGGCGGCGGGCACTCCAGGACCGCGATCGAGTTTCCGGGGAACAGCCTCAGGTGCGGGTGCCCGGAGAAGATCTGAACAGCCTCGTCGTGGGAGGCCGCCTCCACAATGGTGTAGCCGGTCAGGGCGTCGGTGAAGTCCTCGACGCCCTGCGCCGTGACCAGCTTCTTCGCGTTCAGTGGCGCGCCGGGGTCGACGAGAGCCTTCTCGTTGGCCTGCGCCCACGACGCCCACGCGTTGATGAACTCGGTCTGCTGCTGTTCGGTGAGTTCGGCCTTGCCGACCTCGTCAGCCGCGCCGTTGACGAGCGCAAGGAACCTGCCCATCCCGGCAGCCTACCGACGGCCCACCCAGGCCCACGGCCCACGGCCCTCGCGGCTGATCTTAAGAAAATTAAGATCAACCTCTTGGAAGTTGAGGATTCCTGAGCTACAAATTCAGGTATGGCAGAACAGGCGATGGACTGGCAGGAGTTGACCAGCCTGACGCGAGGGCAGCCGTTCGTCGTCGAGCGGGTGCGCCTGGCGAGCAACGGCGTCGCGATCGAGGGCGAGTTCGAGCCACCGCAACTGGCCCAGCTCAACATCGATGATCAGGTTTTCGTCACGGCGTTCGTGCGCTGCCACGGTTCGATCAAGGAGATGGAACGCATCTTCGGGGTGAGCTACCCGACGATCAAGTCACGACTCAACCGGATCACACAGCTGCTCGACTTCGTCGAGACCGACCCGGCGCCGTCGCGAGCCGACATCATCGACCGGCTGCGCCGCGGTGAGATCACCGCACAGCAGGCGTTGGCCGAGCTGGACGGCCGGGCGTGATGCCGCAGTTGGTGACCGTCAAGGTCAACCGCCCGGACCGCCGGCCCATCCGCGTCTGGGTTCCGGTGCTCCCCGTGGCGCTCGTGCTCTTCCCGGTCGTGGTCCTGGTCGTGCTGGCGGCGATCGTGGCCTGCGTCGTGTTCCGCATCGGTGTGGTGCGGGCACTCGGCGCCACTTGGCGTGTCATCTCCGCGCTGCCCGGCGCCCGCTTCGACATCGAGCAGGGCCGCACGGCCGTGCTCGTGGCTATCCGATAGGAGAGGTCCGAATGGCCGAACAACGCAAGGACATCCTCGACATGCTTGCCGCCGGCAAGATCACCGCCGAGGAGGCGGAGCAGCTCATCGCCGCACTGGACCGGGACCAGGCACCGGCAACGGCGAGTCACGACGCCCGGCCGAAGGGCAAGGTGAAGTACCTGCGGGTCATGGTGGACGCCACCGACAACGGCGAGCCGTCGCGGGTCAACGTGCGGGTGCCACTGCAACTGCTGCGGGCTGGTGTCCGGCTGGCGGCGCTGGTCCCGCCGCAGGCCCTGGTCAAGGCCAATGTCTCACTCAGCGAATCGGGTGTGCCGATCGACCTGACGCAGCTCAAGCCCGAGCAGTTGGAGGCGCTCGTGGAGCACCTCGACGAGGTGACCGTGGAGGTGGATTCACCCGATGCCACCGTGCGGGTCTTCTGCGAGTAGGCGCCGTCTGATGGGACGGCCCCTCGAGAGGGTGCGGGAACACCCTCCCGAGGCTGCGCCCGCCGCAGCAGAGCACAGGTGAACTACCAGCCTGAAGTCTAGCCACCTGCGAACCAGCGGAGGGACCACTCTGACGGGTGGTCCCTGCGCGCCGTACCGCCGCTGGGCGGGGTCAGCTTGTCGTTCGGACGAGTCACCCCGGTCATCGGGTGAGGCCGACCAGCGTCGCCAGTCGCGCCACGCCGGCCGGCGCCGGCTGCGCGCGGGCAACGTCGGCGATCACGGTACGCGCCAACGGCCGCCCACCGACCACGCCCGCGCGGGCGCACCTGGCCGCCCCTCACCAGACCCGGGCGGCCCCTCAGCGGCAGCCCGGGCATCGCCGGACAGGGTCGAGATTCGAACTGGTTCGAATGTCTCGGCTGCGCCGCTACCCCCAGGGTTGACTGACCTCGTCCACACCGGTGCCACCAGCACAATCACGCAGCTCCGGCGGAAAGATCCCCCAGCTAAGGAGACTCATGAAGCGACAAATCCTGGCGTTCTTCGGTGCGTTGGCGCTGGCGGCCGGCGGGCTCCTGGCCGTGGCCAGCCCGGCCCAGGCAGCGACGTCGCGCAACGGCGTATGCGAGAGCGGCGAACTGTGCATGTGGCAGCACAACGACCTGCGCGGCGGTCGCTACGACACCCTCTCGACCACTGCGGACTTTCGGCAATGGTCGTTCGTGGCTGCCTGCACCTCGGACTGCTCGCTCCAGGACAACGTCAGCTCACTGCGCAACTACGACCCGGTGAATGCGGTCCGCCTCTTCGAGCACGAGAACTACCGGGGCCTCTACTTCTGGCGTCAGAAGGCCAACAGCGGCCAGTCCGACGAGGCCCTGAACCTGACGCTGGACCGCGACCAGAACGGGGCGGACTGGAACGACCGATTCAGCTCGTTCTGCTTCGTCTGGGCCGGCCAGCCGCAGACCCGCTGCCGCCCGTAGGACCGCATCGAGGGGCTCGCGTCGGCCGTGAGGTAGCGGTCCACGCGAGCCCCTCCACCCTGAGCGAGGTCTCCATGCCCACGATCCGCAAGGAATTCGCTGCCCTGGTGCTGGCCTGCCTGACCGTTGGCGCCGGGGCCGCCTGTGACCCGAGCGGCCCCGCGCAGCGGCCCGCAGGGCCATCACCGGTGGCGACCATGAGCCTTCCGTTGGACCGACTGTTTCCGTCCCGGGACGAGGACCTCCTTCTCCAGCGGGCCGAGGCGAAACTTGTCGTGTCCTGCATGCGCCGGCTCGGCATCTCCTACCGGCCGCCGGAACCGCACCACACCGACCCGGCTGCCACCCGGGACGGGTTGTACGGCCTGGTGGAGCACGACCAGGCGCAGCGCCTCGGTTACCACGCCGCACCCGGCGGTGACGCGGCTGAGGACAAGGGCCCACCGCCGCCGGAGAAGACGGCGGTGGCGCTCAGCGGCACCCGGTTCGGCGCCGGCGGACCGGAGCCGGCCGGTGGCCGGATCCCTGCGGGCGGCTGCCTCGGCGAGGCAACCCGGCGCCTGGCCGAGGGCGCGCCGCCGGTCGGCGAAACGTTCCTGTACGACATGGCCCTGCGGGCCGGCCAACAGGCAGAGCAGGACGCGCGCGTTCAGGCCGGCTTCCGGGCCTGGTCGACGTGCATGGCCGGTAAGGGCTTCGCCTACGCCGACCCCTGGCAGGCCAACGACGACCCGAGGTGGAGCACCGACCATCCCAGCGACGTGGAGCGCCGGACCGCGGTGGCCGACGTCGCGTGCAAGGACAGCACGAATCTCGTGACGATCTGGCAAGCGGCGATGGTGGAGCACCAGCGGCGCACGATCGCGAGCCGGTCCGCCGACATCGAACGCTACGAGCAGGCCAAGAGCGCCCGGCTCGCCAACGGCCAACGCGTGCTGGCGACGAGGTGAGGCCATCCGCGACCGGCGGGTAGGCCGGTCAGCGGGTGAGGCCGACAAGCGTCGCCAGTCGCGCCACACCGGCCGGCGCCGGCTGCGCGCGGGCGACATCGGCGATCACGGTACGCGCCAACGGCCGGCACCGGACCTCAGCCGGCGCGACACTGTCCGCGTCGACGAGCGCGCGGGCAGCGCCGCGCAGGTCACCCACCTGGAGGTACGCCCGCGCGACGTCGACCAGATACGCGCCCCGGTACTCGGCCGGCAACCGCCGCCACGCCTCCCGCCGCACCACCGTCGGGTGCCTTCGTAGCGCCTCGTCGGCGTCACCCCGTTGCGTCGCCACCACCACCCGCGCCAGCTCGACGGCGATCGGCCCCCCGAAGCTGGTGTGGTGCCGATCGTCGTACCCCCTCAGCCCGGCGGCGATCCCCGCGGCCCGGTCGATCGACTCGTCGGCGCGGCGGTGCTCGCCGCAGCCGACGGCGGCCAGGGCGGCCTGGAGCAGCAACGTCCCACCCACAGCCCACTCCCCCGCGCACCGCTGCGGAGCCGAGGTGATGCGGTTCGCGGCGGCGAGCGTCGCGGCCAGGGCCAGGCGGTCGCGGCCCGACGCGCGCAGCGCCTCGGCGACCGAGATGGCCGCCGTTGCCGCCAGGACCGGGTCGTCGGCGGCAGTGGACATCGCCCGGTCGGCGGCCAGCCAGGCCAGGTCGGCCTCGCCGAGCTTCACCAGCAGCGACGAGGTGATCCGGTACGCCTGCACCAGCAACTCCGATGATCGCGCACCCTGAACGGCGTCGAGCAGACCCGGCAGAACTCGCACCAACTGCCCGTAGTGCGCGTGCTGGTAGCTCAACCAGGCGTACCCGACCTGCCTTCTCAGCTCGTCCGCCTCCGGTGGGGCCTGCGGGGTGTCGTAGCGGGCGAGCGCGGCCCGGATGTCGTCCACCCCGTCCGGCGTCCCCGCCGGAATGCTCCGAGGCTGGCCGAGCAGCACTTCCGGGTCGACCCGCAGGACGTGGGCCAGCTCCTGGATCACCGAGTACCGGTCCAGGGTGCGTACGCCCCGCTCCACCTTGTCCACCCAGCTCTTTGACCTGCGCAGCCGGTCGGCGAGCATCTGCTGTGTCATCGACCGCCGCACCCGCCACCGGGCCACGCGGCGGCCGATCGGGAGGTCATCGCTGGTCACGCCGCCACCGCCGGTCCGGGACCGCGCGGGTCGTGTCCTCCACGGGTACGCGCTCCGCCTCGGCCTGCGCCAGGAGACGCTGCTTGGCAGCCTCTCGCTCGGCTGCCTCTGACTGCTCGCCCTTGTTTGCTAACTCGTCGCCCTGCATCGACACCTCCGCTGGCCGGGGCGTGACGTTCAGAGTTCGCCGTCACTCAGGACCCCTGCGATCAGCGAAGCGGGCTGCCGGTCGACGGACCAGATGGCAAGCGATGCGCTCGGTTGCGCTGCTCAGGGCGTGGGTTGCGCAGGGTTGCGCGGGTCTCCATAGGACCGATCCAAGCCATAGGCTCGTGACTGTTGGTAGTTGGCTGATGCCTGGAGGCGGAACCATGGCGCGACCGGTGACGAACGCAGCGTTCGAGAGGCTGCTACTTGCCGCTGGCTACGGTAATGCTCACGCCGCCTTTGCTCGGCAGCTCAATCACGCCGGCCGCAACGAGGGCGCCTGGCGCTACGACGCTGCCAGCGTCTACTGGTGGTTGCGCGGTCGCCGGCCTGGTGAGCACGTACAGGCCGCGATGGCTGAAACACTTGCCCGCAAGCTCGGTCGCTCAGTCGGCGTGATGGAGTTGGGGTTCGGCGCAACCGAGAGCATCGGAGAGTGCGCTTACCCCACGTCAATCGATGGGGCAATCGACAAGGCCGAGCAAATCTGGACGAGGCTGGCCAAGCACCTCAACCAACAAGCCAGCGGGACGTTCGATAGCGGCAAAGCGATGGAGGCAGCACTCGGCTGGCGGTATGACCTGCCCGACGGGTCGACCAGCCGGAACGGCCGGCAACAGGTCACCTCCACCGACGTTCAATCGCTGTACGCGCTCGCGGACCACTTCACCGACCTCGACCGGCGGCACGGCAGCGGCTCGCCGCATACCCGCGCCGTCATGGCCGACTTCCTCGTCCGTCAGGTCGCGCCCATGCTGCGCGGCACCTACACCGACGCCGTGGGGCGCGACCTCATGCGTGCAGCGGCAACGCTCTCCGGCCAACTCGCCTACATGTCGTACGACGCGGGCGAGCATGCCACGGCACAACATCACGTGACCCTCGGTCTGCGACTCGCCAAGGCCGCTGGCGACCGCCTCTACGGCGCTCACCTGCTGGCCAACCTGGCCACCCAGGCCGTGTTTCTGGGGCACGCCCGAGAGGCAGCCCGGCTCGCCGAGGCAGCCATTGACGGGGCCGGCCAGGCACCGGCAGCCGTGATCGCTCGGTTGCATGCAACCGCCGCCACCGCGTATGCACAGTCAGGCGAGCGGCGCGCCTGCCAAATCGCCCTAATTAGGGCTGAGAACGCTCTCGACCGGACGGGAGATGACCCTGGCCCGCGGTGGGTTGGCTACTTCAGCCCGGCCCATCTGGCCGGGGCTGCGCTGAGATGCCTGAGCGATCTACGTCTATACAAGCCAGCCCTCCGACACGCCCCCGACGCCCTCACCCTCAACAGCCAGAACCTACGGACGCGTGCCCTGCATACCGCCCTAATCGCGTTGACTCATGCCCGTGGGGGAGAGACAGATGCCGCCTGCAATTGGAGTCGGCGGTTAGCCCGGCAAACTGACGGCATCCGCTCGGCACGCGTGCAGCAGCGCGTCCGCGAACTCACCGCCGCTCTCAGCCCGAAGCAGACATCATCCCAGGTCGCCGAAGTTCTTCATGCCCTCGCGGCCGCCTCCTTAGAGCGCGAGCACGGCTAGACAGGTCCGCTAGCGTCATGGAGGTGACCTGGACGGAACCTGCCACATGGTATGCGAACTTGGCCTCCTTCTACGCTGCTGCCGCCGCCTTCATCACCGATCCAGACGGCAACGTTCTGCTCGTGAAACCCACATACCGCGAGTACTGGACCTTCCCTGGGGGCTACGTGGACGAGGGCGAGTACCCACACGACGCGTGTGCTCGCGAGATCCGAGAGGAGTTGGGTGTCAATGTGGGGGTGGGCCAACTTCTCGTGATCGACTGGGCACCGCCCGCCGGGCCCCGACCACGCCCTATTATCAGCTTCACTTTCGACTGCGGGTACGTTGCGAGCCTTGACGGCTTCGCACTCCAGGGGCGGGAGTTGGAAGACATCGCCTTTTTTTCGCGCCCAGAGGCCGAGCAGCTTCTTCCCGGAAACGTCGCTACCCGAGTTGATGCAGCGACGCGCGCACGCGGCCAAGAGGCTCCGGTATACCTGGCTAGCGGCTCGACAGTTCCACCCTCTCCCGGCGGCGATGCACCAAGGCGAAATATCTGCCTGCCATAGCGACCCATGCTCTACCACAATTGTCGCTTAATAAGACATAAGCAAAATTATCGACATGTGAGACTACCCCCAGTCCGCAACTACTAGACAGGGGACGGACCAATCCGCCTGAAGCCAACACGCTTACCCACTCCATCTCCTTCGCAGTGGACCTAGCAGGGGAACGAGTCGCCCTGTGGGCCTTCCAGCACCCTTCCCACGCTTCTCCGGGCAGCACACGGGCCCAGAGGGACGACACATCAAGTGGACAGCCTCCGGTGGGTGACATGACCTCGCGGATCCGCGAGCATTGACTGGGACGTCCGAACGACGCGGGAGGGGCGCATGAGGGCCACGATCAGAGTTGTAGCTCCTGACATCAACAGCAAGGGAGACGTCCTAACCCGCCTGGCCGAGGACTTGTTCTTTACACTGGGTTACGACGAGTGCCGCACCAACGTCTCTAAGGCCGGCAGGGAAGTCGATCTAATAGCCCAGCATCGATTCGAAGCAAGAACGATGGTGGCAGAATGCAAGAATCACGCGCGACCTATCGGCGGAGCCGATACAAACAAGTTTGCGGGAGTTTTGGACGCGGAGCGTCGAAAAAATCCCGACTCGACTATCCATGGCTACTTCGTGTCGCTCTCGGGGTTTACATCTTCGGCCGTGGAGCAGGAGCTTGAGTGCGGCGGCCAGAGATTCGTAATGTTAGACGGCCCGGCCGTCATTGCGGAACTCGCTGCGGGCAAAATTGTGATATCTGCAGATCGAGCTGCGAGCATCGCAGAGTCCACGGCCGCCAAAATCGGTTTGAGAATGGCATCAGACGAGACAGCCATCTTGGTAGGACACGAGGGTGGCTGGATTTGGCTGATTGGGTTGACTTCAGCGTCCAGGACAGAGGCAGCAACATGCTTCGTGCACGCCGATGGAACACCGGTTGCAGCAAACATCGCCAATGACCTACTCGGACTGATTCTTTCTTCGGACGACAACTTGACGTTCGCTCCGCCGATCAACCTGAAACTGATTCCCGACTCTGCTCACGCTTCTACGCTTCGCGTGCAATACCTTGAGTTTATAACGAAGGAGTTTGGTGCTATCACCCTCGAGGGCATGCCGGCTGATCAAGAAGTCCATTCTCGTCAATTCAAGTTAGAGAATCTCTACGTCCCTCTAACACTGTCGCCCGCCCCACTCTCCTCCGAACCCGCGTCCGACCCGGAGGAATCACTGCACGGGACCGATGGCCCTGTTGAAGTGATGACCGAGGAGGAAGCGTACACGGAGGATGAGGATGATGCCATAAGTTACGACGACGAGGACGCACCTCAAGATGATACGACGAATTTTAGTCTCGGTGAAGTAGTAACCATAAGTTCACGAATCGCTATTCTCGGCCTGCCCGGCTCCGGGAAGACGACGATGTTGAAGCGCCTAGCTGTTGCATACGCGAGCCATGACAGGCTTCCTGCCAGCACGGATGAACTTCCCGATAAAGATTGGTTCCCGATGCTGTTGCGATGCCGCTCCCTCGGCACCAGCGTCCGTCAGCCCATCGTGAACTTACTTTCGGCACAAGCAGCCCAGGCGGAGTTGATCGATGCGGGAGATGCTTTCCAAGCTCTAATCTCTAACGAGCTGATCGCTGGACGGCTACTCCTACTGATTGACGGACTCGACGAAATCAGCTCTACGGGAGACCGGGCCGCATTCGTCGCTCAACTCCGGACCTTTATCGGCACTTACCCGAACTGCACTGTAGTAATGACCTCACGGGAGGCAGGGTTCCGCGCAGTCGCTGCCGCCGTTCAACCAGTTTGCGACGCTTATAGGGTCCGCAACCTCTCTGACGAAGCAATTCATAGCTTGACTTACGCGTGGCATGCTGAAGTCATCGGGAGGACGGGAGATGTCGCGGATGAAGCAAGCCGACTCTCAGAGTCGATAATAAGTACTGACAGAGTTCGCCGTCTTGCCGTAAATCCACTTATGCTGACGACGTTGCTGCTGGTCAAGCGATGGGTCGGGCAGCTTCCGCGCAAGCGAACGGTACTTTATCAAAAGGCGGTCGAGGTCCTACTAATGACTTGGAATGTCGAGGGTCACGAGCCCCTCGATCAGGATGAGACAATCCCTCAACTTGCCTACGCGGCGTTCCTGATGATGACCCAAGGCGCAACTACGGTCACTGCCACGGAACTCGGAAGACACTTTGCGGATGCGCGGCGCAGCATGCCTGAACTGCTTGGCTATGCACGCATTTCAGTGGGCGACTTCATTTCACGCGTCGAGGAGCGGAGTAGCCTTCTCACGCTTAGCGGCCATAAGCTGATAAACGGCGAACTGAAGCCGACATACGAATTTAAGCACCTCACATTTCAAGAATACTTCGCAGCACTCGCGATCGTTAACGGCTGGCTGCCACAGGCACTCCAAGATCGAAGCCCGGCCGAGGTGCTGAGGGGAAGACTAAATAGTGAATCTTGGTCCGAAGTCGTCGCATTGACAGCAGTCCTGGCCGGCAAGCGGGCTTCCGAAATCGTCCAAGCGCTCTTGTCGCCCAATTTCGAAGATAGGCCGGAAGGCAGCCTGGACGGCTCTTGGGGGCGGGATGCCAGCTCAGCGCGTTACAGCAACATCTTAAGCTGCCTTGTAGATGAAGCATCAATCGCCCCAGAACTCGCCCGGAAGGCAATCGTCACCTGCCTGTTGGCACAGGACGAATTCCACCCCAACCAAGATCCGGCACACATGTTATACGGCGGGCGGTATGATGCGGCAGTGCGCGAGATTGCGATTGACCGTCTAATGAACACGGAAGAACCGCTTGACCCGTTCGGTTCGGCTATTGCCGTATTCGCGGCCCTGGACTTTGAAAAATCAACCAGCCCTCCGCCCTCACCCGACGTGTGGGCATTAGAAATGCTGAACAGCGAAGAGCGCGAAGTCGTACTTTATGGCGCCGGAGCACTGATGCAGTTCCTCTATCAAGACCGCATTGAGTCGACACAGTCAGTAGAGCTGGTCATAGCGCGCTTGGTAGACACCGAGGACTTACCTCAAGATGCTGCATTTATGTATGTATGGGCAATGGCATGGGCAGCGCAGCGCGTAAAGCTTGGCAAAGCTCAGGTCAATTCTCTTCAAATCGCACTGCTTCGGCAATGGAAGCAGTCGCGTACGCTAGAATTTTCGCGTTTCTGTGCATGGGCAATGAAAGAGTGCCCATTGGTCGGCCAATGGAATTTAGGAGATGCCGAGCGGGAGCAGGCGATCGACCTTGCCAACCGGTGGCTTCAGTACAGCGGCAGAGAACAGTCTTTTTTGCATAGCGGCGCTCTAGCAATTCTTTTTTACCTGACTCCGCATGATTCTCGTGCGGCCTTGGCCGCATTGGCAGCAGAGAAACTCAGGACACCGAGGGGTGGATTCCTTGAATTTGCTAAGCCGCTATTCGCGGCGCTCGATTATAGCGGTGAACAACCTCTTCTGCCATGAGTGGACCTCGCGCGATTTCTCCGGACTCGCTCCGCTGCCGTTACGCATTAGAGCGCCACGATCGCCGCAGTCTCCGCCGGCAGTTGGATCCGGTCCCGCATGACGGTGACCCCCTCCCCCGTGGCCAGCAGCACCCGCCGAGCCACCCCAGGCAGCGACACTCCCTGCCCCCGCCCAGCCAGGTTCGCCACCACCAGCGTTTCCCCCCGCCGCATCACCAAAAACTGGTCCCCGTGCTGCACCGAAACAGCGTTCAACCGAGGATCCGACAGGTCAGGGCACGACCGCCGCAGGGCGATCAGCCGCTGGTAAAACGACAACATCGAAGCATGCTCAGGCTTGTCCAGCTCCGCCCAGTCCAACCGGGACCGTACGAACGTCTCCGGGTCCTGCGGATCCGGCACGTCCCCTTCCGGCCAGCCGTGCGCCGCGAACTCCCGCCGCCGCCCGGTCCGCACCGCAGAGGCCAACTCCGGCTCGGGGTGCGAGGTGAAGAACTGCCACGGCGTGGAAGCCGCCCACTCCTCCCCCATGAACAGCATCGGAGTGAACGGCGCCGTCAGCAGCAACATGGCCCCCACCCGCAGCAGCGCAGGCGACAGCGAAGCCGAGATCCGGTCCCCGGTAGCCCGGTTCCCAATCTGATCGTGGTTCTGCAGGTAAGCCACCAGCCGATGACCAGGGACGCGGGAATCCAGAGGCCGCCCATGGTGCCGGTTGCGGAAGCTCGACCAGGTGCCCGCGTGGAAGTACCCGCCGGTCAGCACGTCGGACAGCGTCTCCAGGGAGCCGAAGTCGCCGTAGTATCCCTGCCGCTCACCCGTCAGCAACGTGTGCAGCGCGTGGTGCGCGTCGTCGTTCCACTGGGCGTGCAGCCCGAAGCCGCCCGCCTCCCGAGGGGTGATCAGCCGCGGGTCGTTGAGGTCCGATTCGGCGATCAGCGACAACGGCCGCCCCAGGTGCGTCGACAGCGACTCGACCTCGATGGCCAGCTCTTCGAGCAGCGGCACCGCCCGGGTGTCCGGCAGCGCGTGCACAGCATCCAGGCGCAGCCCGTCGACGTGGTAGTCGCGCAGCCACATGAGCACGCTGTCGATGATGTAGCGGCGTACCTCGTCGGAGTGCGGGCCGTCCAGGTTGATCGAGCGGCCCCAACTGTTGCTCTGCTCGGCGAGGTAGGGCCCAAACCGCGGCGCGTAGGCCCCGGAGGGCCCGAAATGGTTGTAGACGACGTCGAGGATCACCCCCAGCCCCTTGGCGTGGGCGGCATCGACGAACCGTTTCAGGCCGTCGGGCCCGCCGTAGGGCTCGTGCGGGGCGTACCAGCAGACGCCGTCGTACCCCCAGTTGTGTTCGCCGTTGAAGGCGTTGACCGGGAGCAACTCGATCAGGTCGACACCGAGGGAGACCAGGTGGTCGAGGCGGTCGATGGCCGCGTCGAAAGTGCCTTCCGGGGTGAAGGTGCCGATGTGCAGCTCGTAGAGGATGCTGCCGGGCAGTTGCCGGCCGGTCCACGCGCTGTCGGACCACTCGAAGGCGGAATGGTCGTAGCGGCGGCTGGGCCCGTGCACTCCCGCAGGTTGCCACGGTGACCGGGGGTCGGGCAGGGGGGTTGCGTCGTCGTTCAGCAGAAAGGAGTAGTCGGTGCCGGGGCCCGCGTCGGGCACCTCGACCCGCCACCAGCCGTCGGCGGCAGCGCGCATCTCGTGGTCGGTGTCGCCGGCCAGGCGCAGCCGCACCTGGCTGGCGTCCGGCGCCCAGACGGAGAATTCGGTCATGAAACGGCCTCCTCGGCAGCGGTGAGAGGAGCCAGCAGAGCGACGGGATAGTCGGCCAGAAGAGTGTCCAGCGACGTCTCCCCGCCACTGTAGACCCGGCCGGTGAACAGGTCCTTCATCTCGTGAACGGGAAGTGACAGGGCTGTGTCACACCACCCGCCGGCACGCGCCAAACCCAGCGGCAGGCGGGTGGCCACGGTGATCGCACCGCCCCGGTCGAAGGCCACCACGTGTCGGCCCACCGGGCCGTGTGCCGGCACCGGCCGGTAGGTGGTGAACAGCTCCGGGTGCGCCCGCCGCAGCCGCAGGGTCCGCGACACGACGAGCAGCTTCGCCGCTCCGTCGGTGTCGATCGGGGGACGCCAGCCACCGTCGATGCGTGCCAGCAGCTCTCGGCGTACGTCGAAGTCGACCGGGCGGCGGTTGTCCGGGTCGACGAGGGAGTTGTCCCACAGCTCGGTGCCCTGGTAGGTGTCCGGCACCCCGGGCATGGTGAGCTGCACGAGCTTCTGCCCGAGCGCGTTGCACCAGCCGGCCGGGGTGATCGCGGCGGCGAGTTCGGTCAGCTCGTCGTGCAGGCTCGGGTCGTCGTACATCCGGTCGACCACGGCGTGCAGCGCCTGCTCGAAGGTCGCGTCGGGGTCCGCCCAACTGGTCGAGGCCCCCGCCTCCCGGGCGGCCTTCTCGACGTACGCGTGCAGCCGCTCCCGTTCGATCGGCCACGCGCCGACGGCGGTCTGCCAGAGCAGGTGGGCGAACGCCGGGTCGGGCAGCGGCGCGTACGCCATCCAGGTCTTGACCTGCTCGGCCCAGCGGCCCGGCAGCTCGCTGAGCACGGCGAGCCGGGCCCGGACGTCCTCGCCGCGTTTGGTGTCGTGGGTGGAGAGGGTGGTCATGCTGGCCGGCCAGCGGACCTGGCGGGCGGCGGCGAAGCGGTGGAACTCGGCCGGTGGCACCCCGAAGTGGGCGGGGCTGCCGCCGACCTCGTTGAGGGCCACGAACCGGGTCCAGCGGTAGAACGCGGTGTCCTCCACGCCCTTGGCCATCACCGCGCCAGTGAGCTGCGGGAACCTCATGCCCAGCTCGTCGGCGGGGTCGCGCAGCCGGCGGGTGATCGCGTCCAGGGCGCCGGCCAGGTCGGGGCGGCGGCGTCCGGCCTCGGAGCGGGCGGCGGCGAGGTGTCGGGCGCCGTGCGGCGGGTAGCCCCGGTAGACCGGAAACGCGGCGGCCAGCTCGGCGAGTGCCGCGCGGGCCTGCTCGGTGGGCACCTCGGGGGCGAGGGCGGCCAGTCGGGTCAGCTCGGCGGCGAGCAGCCGGGTGGCGGCGGCCAGTTTGGTGGCGTGGGTCAGGTCCTCCCAGGAGGTGTGCCGCCCGGCCAGTCGGGTGTCCAGCGCGGTGAAGTCGCCCTCGGCGTCGGTGTCGACGAAGAGCCCGCTGACCGCGGCCAGGGCGTCGTAGCCGGTGGTGCCGTCCACCGGCCAGTCCGGCAGCTCCTCGCCGTACTCCAGGATCTTCTCCACCACCAGCCAGGCGTGCGGCGCGGCGGCCCGCAGCCGGGTCAGGTAGCCGGCGGGGTCGCGCAGACCGTCCGGGTGGTCGACGCGGATGCCGTCGACCTCCCCGGCGGCGGCCCAGCGCAGGATCAGCTCGTGGGTGGCGGCGAACACCGCCGGGTCCTCCACCCGCAGGCCCGCCAGGCCCGCGATGGCGAAGAACCGACGGTACGTCAGCTCGGCGTCACCGCGACGCCAGGAGACCAACTCGTAGTGCTGCCGGTCGTGCACCTCGACTGCGCTGCCGTCGCCGGTGCCGTCGGCGATCGGGAAGCGGTGCTCGTGGTAGCGCAGCTCCCCGTCGACCACCTTGAGGTCGTCCAGGGCGGCCTCGTCGTCGGCCAGCACCGGCAGCAGCAGCCGGCCCCGGTCCCAGTCGATGTCGAACCAGTCGGCGTACGCCGAGTCGCGCCCCCGGCGCAGCACGTCCCACCAGGGTGGGTTGGCGGCCGGGACGGCGACCCCGGCGTGGTTGGGCACGATGTCGACGACCAGCCCGAGCCGCTTGTCGCGCAGCGCGCGCAGCAGCCGCTGCCGGGCGGCCTCCCCGCCCAACTCCGGGTTGACGGCCCGGTGGTCGACGACGTCGTAGCCGTGCGGGGAGCCGGGTGTGGCGGTCAGCAGCGGGGAGCTGTAGAGGTGGCTGACGCCGAGGTCGTCGAGGTAGTCGACGATCGCGGCGGTGGCGTCCAGGTCGAAGCCGGGGCGCACCTGGATCCGGTAGGTGGCCTGTGGAGGGGTGGCCGGCATGTCAGATCATCCTCTCCAGCACGACGAGGGAGCGGTCCGGCACCCGGATGGTGCCGCCCGCGCTGATCACCGTGGCGTCGCCCGGCTCGGGTTCGGCCGTGCTGATCACCCGTTCCCACTTCTGGCCGTACTCGCTGCCCGGCATGGTGAAGTCCAGCGGCGCGTCGTGGGCGTTGAAGCAGAGCAGGAACGACGCGTCGTGGTGCTTCTGGCCGTACTGGCCGCGCTCGCGGATGCCCTCGCCGTTGACGAAGAGCGCCACCGAGCGGCCGAAGTCGTTGCCCCAGTCCTCGCCGGTCATCTCCCGCCCGTCCGGGGTGTACCAGGCCAGGTCGGGTAGCGGCTCGTCGATGCCGCGCCCGCCCACCGGCAGGCCGGTGAAGAACCGGCGGCGGCGGAACACCTGGTGCCGTTTGCGGAACGCGGTGAGCGTGCGGACGAAGTCCAGCAGTTGCTCGTCGGCGTTGTCCCAGTCGACCCAGGCCAGCTCGCTGTCCTGGCAGTAGACGTTGTTGTTGCCGTGCTGGGTGCGACCCAACTCGTCGCCGTGGCCGATCATCGGCACGCCCTGCGACAGCATCAGGGTGGCCAGGAAGTTGCGCCGCTGCTTGGCCCGCAGCGCGAGCACCGCCTCGTCGTCGGTGTCGCCCTCGACCCCGCAGTTCCAGGACCGGTTGTGACTCTCGCCGTCCCGGTTCTCCTCGCCGTTGGCCTCGTTGTGCTTGTCGTTGTAGGACACCAGGTCGTTGAGGGTGAACCCGTCGTGCACGGTGACGAAGTTGATGCTGTGGAACGGTCGACGGCCGTCGTCCTGGTAGAGGTCGGCGGAACCGGAGATGCGCGAGGCGAACTCGGCCAGGGTGGCCGGCTCACCGCGCCAGAAGTCCCGCACGGTGTCGCGGTACTTGCCGTTCCACTCCGTCCACAGCGGCGGGAAGTTGCCCACCTGGTAGCCGCCGGGGCCGACGTCCCACGGCTCGGCGATCAGCTTCACCCGACTGACCACCGGGTCCTGCTGCACCACCTCGAAGAAGGTGGACAGCCGGTCCACCTCGTAGAACTCCCGGGCCAGGGTGGCTGCCAGGTCGAAGCGGAAGCCGTCGACGTGCATCTCGGTCACCCAGTAGCGCAGCGAATCCATGATCAGTTGCAGCGAGTGCGGGCTGCGGACGTTGAGGCTGTTGCCGGTGCCGGTGTAGTCGACGAAGTAGCGGCGGTCCTCCTCGCTGAGCCGGTAGTAGCTCGGGGCGTCCACGCCCTTGAAGCTCAACGTCGGCCCGAGGTGGTTGCCCTCGGCGGTGTGGTTGTAGACCACGTCGAGGATGACCTCGATGCCGGCCGCGTGCAGCGCCTTGACCATGCCCCGGAACTCCTGCACCTGCTGGCCGAGCCGGCCCAGCGCCGAGTAGCCGTGGTGCGGGGCGAAGAAGCCGATGGTGTTGTAACCCCAGTAGTTGCGCAGCCCCAGGTCGACGAGGCGGTTGTCGTGGATGAACTGGTGCACCGGCATCAGCTCGATCGCGGTCACCCCGAGCCGGGTCAGGTAGTCGATCATCGGTGGGGAGGCGATGCCCGCGTACGTGCCGCGCAGCTCCTCCGGGATGTCCGGGTGGCGCATGGTCAACCCGCGTACGTGCGCCTCGTAGATCACCGAGTGGTGGTAAGGGGTGCGCGGCGGCTTGTCGTTGCCCCAGTCGAAGTACGGGTTGACCACCACCGACTTCGGCATGAACGGCGCCGAGTCGGTCTCCGACATCCGCTCCGGCTCGGCCAGGTCGTAGTCGTAGACCGCCGGGTCCCACTCGACGTCACCGTCGATGGCCTTGGCGTACGGGTCGATCAGCAGCTTGTGCGGATTGCAGCGCAGCCCGAACGCCGGGTCGTACGGGCCGTGCACCCGGTAGCCGTACCGCTGGCCCGGCTCGATGCCCGGCAGGTACGCGTGCCACACGTACGCGTCGACCTCGCGCAGCTCGACGCGGCGCTCCGCGCCGGTGTCCCACTCGTCGAAGAGGCACAGCTCGATCCGCTCGGCCACCTCCGAGAAGATGGCGAAGTTGGTGCCCATCCCGTCGTAGGTGGCGCCCAGGGGGTACCGCTCGCCCGGCCAGACCTGCATGTCGCTCCTTCAAAGCACGGTCATGTGCGCGGGTATTGCCCTGCCCCCGGGCACGCCAATCCATCCTTCCAGGCGATGACCGGAAACCACCTGTCTGATGCGCGCTACACCGATCGGGTGTCCTCCGTCACGATGGCCCTTTTCGAGATGCGTTCTTGGCCCGGATGCACTTTCCTTGTTCGGGGGCAAGCGCCCGCGCGCGTCCCGCCAGGCCCTCAGCCACCCTTACACCTCTCGCTCCGCCGCCACTGCCGCCGGCGCGTACCACCATGCATGGACGGAGATTGATGTGACGACCCTGCGGGTCGACGAGCAGCTCGCTGCCACCAAGGACCGGGCCCACCGGCCCACCGTGACCTCCCGGCCCCAGCTTTCGACCCAGCCCGGTCTTTCCGCGCAGTCCGGCCTGTCCGCGCAGCCCGGCGCGGTCGTGCCGGCGCAGCCCGGCCCCGGGGTGCCCCCGCAGACCCGTCGCATCCTCATGCTGTCCTGGGAGTACCCGCCGGTGCTCGTCGGTGGTCTCGGTCGACACGTGCACGCGTTGTCGGTGGCGCTCGCCGCCGCCGGGCATGAGGTCACCGTCGTCACCCGCCACTCCGAGGGCGCACCCCTGGAGGAGTACGCCGAGGGCGTGCGCATCCTGCGCGCCCCAGAGGACCCGGTGGCCTTCCCGCTCGCCACCGAGTCGCTGTTGGCCTGGACCATGGCCTTCAACCACACCCTCACCCGCACCGCCCTGCGCGCCACCCAGGCCGGCGCCTACGACGTCATCCACGCCCACGACTGGCTCGTCGCGCACACCGCGATGACGTTGCGCGACCACCTGGACATCCCGCTGGTCAGCACGATCCACGCCACCGAGGCCGGTCGACACCAGGGCTGGCTGCCGGAGGAGATGAACCGCACCATCCACGGCGTCGAGCAGTGGCTCAACAGCGAGTCCAACCGGGTGATCGTCTGCTCCGGCTACATGCGTGACGAGGTGAACGCGCTGTTCGGCGTACCGGCCGGGCGGGTCGACGTGGTCGCCAACGGGGTGGAACCGCACCGCTGGCGGGTGCCCGCGAGCGCGGTGGCGGCCGCCCGCGCCCGGTTCGCCGGGGACGGCCCACTGGTCACCTTCGCCGGCCGACTCGTCTACGAGAAGGGCGTGCAGCACCTGATCGCCGCGCTGCCCCGACTGCGCGAACGGCACCCCGGGCTGCGTGCCGTGATCGCCGGCGACGGCCCGTACCGGGCCGAGTTGGAGGCCGAGGTGCACCGCCGCGGCCTGGGCGGGATGGTCAGCATGCCGGGCTTCCTGGGCGGCACCGACCTGCCGGCACTGATGGCCGCGTCCGACTGCTTCGCCGTGCCGAGCATCTACGAGCCGTTCGGCATGGTCGCCCTGGAAGGCGCTGCGGCCGGCGCTCCCCTCGCCGTCGCCGCCACCGGTGGCCTCGCCGAGATCGTCGAACCGGGCGTCACCGGGATGACCTTCCGTCCACACGACCCGGACAGCCTGACCGACGCCGTGGACGCGCTGCTGTCGGACGCCGACCGCACCCGCGTCATGGCCCGACGCGCCCGCCGGATGGTCCACGACCAGTACGGCTGGGCCGCGATCGCCCAGCGCACCGCCGGCAGCTACGCCGCCGCCATCCAGCACGACGCCGCGTTTACCGCCGAGCGGGCCGAGCAGCGGATGTCGCGAGGTCGGGCGCTCCCGGCGCTCCCCGAGGGCAACCTGCTCGCCGCCGCCGGCCTGCGCTGACCCTCATTGGCTGCTTGCGGTTGATCGACTCGGTTTTCTTGAAGTCGGGGTGTCCCGTGGCTGGGGACCCCCCGACTTCCTGAAGGCCGAGTCGATCACATTGTGACGTGCGTGCCGCGCCGCTGCGTGTCGCGCCGCCGGGCCGGGGCCGCGCAGCTCGGCGCGGGTCGGTCGGGCCTGCCAGAATGTGCGAATGTTTCGCCCTGTCGATGCCCTGGATGCCGCGTTTCCGATCGCTGCCTCGATCGCGCTGGACCTGATCCGACGCCCCGAGGTGACCGAGCAGTGGTCGAGCCCCAGCGCGTTGCCACACCTGTCCGTGGGTGGCCTGGCGTGCCACCTCGGGCGTCAGGCGGTACGCGCGGCGGAGCTGCTGCCGATGCCGACCGACCTGCCGGTGTTGGAGTCGGCCGACAACCATTACCAGCGGGCCGCCTGGGTCACCGAGGGCTCCCCGGACAAGGATTCGGTCGCCTCCGGCCCCGACGAGGCCGACGCCGCACGCGGGCCGGCCGACCTGCACGCCCGGTCCGCCCAGGCGCTGAAGGAGGTCGGCGACCTACTGTCGCGACGGGCCGCCGGTGAGGTCGTGCCGATCCCGTGGCAGGGCTGGGCCCTTCCGCGCAGCGAGTTCCTGCTCACCCGCCAGCTGGAGATCGTGGTCCACTCCGACGACCTGGCGGTGAGCATCGGCGTACCCACACCGGAGTTCCCGGCCGAGGTCTTCGACCCCGTACGCGACCTGCTGGTCCGCTTGGCCGTGCGGCGCAATGGCCAGTCCGCGCTGATCAGCGCGCTGAGTCGTAGCGAGCGAGTTCGGCACATCTCCGCCTTCTGAGGCGTGCAGACGGGCTCAGCGTCGGCCGCCGAGTACGCCTCGAGCGTGCGCCGTACCGCCCAGCCAGCGTGCGCGGTACCGCCCATCCGACGCGTGCGGTGCCCGCCCATCCGACGCGTGCGGTGCCCGCCCATCCGACGCGTGCGGTGCCCGCCCATCCGACGCGTGCGGTGCCCGCCCATCCGACGCGTGCGGTG
>NZ_JBITJA010000008.1:302769-422455 GCF_044459545.1 Micromonospora sp. NPDC050276
TGCCCGCCCATCCGGCGCGTGCGGTGCCCGCCCATCCGGCGCGTGCGGTGCCGCCCATCCGGCGCGTGCGGTGCCGCCCATCCGGCGCGTGCGGTGCCCGCCCATCCACCTCCTACGGGCCCTGTCGAGCTGCCCCGGAAATGGGGCGGGCCCACGGAGGCACCGGGCTGCACGGGCGAGGCCACAGGGGTCACGGCCACGGGCCAGGCCACAGGCCTGGCCCGTGGCCAGGCCAAGCCACGGGCCACAGGCCAGGCCACGGGCCAGGCCAGGCCACGGGCCAGGCCAGGCCACGGGCCAGGCCAGGCCACGGCGTCTCACCCGCTTGATCGACTTCGTTTCCCTGGAAGTCGCGGTATCCAGCGCCGCGGACACCCCGATCTCCATGAGGCGGAGTCGATCGACCTAGGGCCGTCGCGCCAGCACCGCCCCACCCGCGGGGCAGCTCTACAGGTGCCAAAAGACACCCTTGCTCCACCAGGGCACCGTCAACAGGCACCGGGGCGGCTACGCCGGAAAGGCGTCAGGCCGCCGACCCGGTACGGGTCGACGGCCTGACGGTGAAGCGAGGAGCGGGTCAGCGCTCGTTGAAGGGGACGTAGTCCCGCTCGGCGGAGCCGACGTAGACCTGCCGCGGACGGCCGATCTTCGTCTCCGGGTCGTTGATCATCTCGCGCCACTGGGCGATCCAGCCGGGGAGCCGGCCGAGCGCGAAGAGCACGGTGAACATCTTGGTCGGGAAGCCCATGGCCTTGTAGATCAGGCCGGTGTAGAAGTCCACGTTCGGGTAGAGCCGACGGGAGACGAAGAAGTCGTCGGCGAGCGCGATCTCCTCCAGCTCCATGGCGATGTCCAGCAGCGGGTCCGGCTTGGCCATCCGGCCCAGCACGTCCTGCGCTGCCTTCTTGACGATCGCCGCCCGCGGGTCGTAGTTCTTGTAGACCCGGTGGCCGAAGCCCATCAGCTTGACGCCGTCCTGCTTGTCCTTCACCTTGCGGACGAAGGACCGGACGTCGCCGTCGCCGGCGTGGATCTGCTGGAGCATCTCCAGCACCGCCTGGTTGGCGCCACCGTGCAGCGGGCCGAACAGCGCGTTCACGCCGGCCGAGACGGAGGCGAACAGGTTGGCGTTGCTGGAGCCGACCAGGCGCACGGTCGACGTGGAGCAGTTCTGCTCGTGGTCGGCGTGCAGGACGAAGAGCATGTCCAGCACCTTCGACATCACCGGGTCGACCTCGTACGGCTCCGCCGGCACGCCGAACGTCATCCGCAGCAGGTTGTCCACGTAACCCAGCGAGTTGTCCGGGTACAGCAGCGGCTGACCGATGGACTTCTTGTAGGCGTAGGAGGCGATGGTGGGCACCTTCGCCATCAGCCGGACCGTGGAGATCTCCACGTGCTCGGAGTCGAACGGGTCCAGGCTGTCCTGGTAGAAGGTGGACAGGGCGCTCACCGCGGACGAGAGCACCGCCATCGGGTGGGCGTCCCGGGGAAAGCCGTCGAAGAAGCGGCGCATCTCCTCGTGCAGCAGCGAGTGCCGCCGAATCCACTCGGTGAACTCGGTCAGCTGCTGCTCGGTCGGCAGCTCACCGTAGATGAGCAGGTAGGAGACCTCCAGGAAGGAGGACTTCTCGGCCAGCTGCTCGATCGGGTATCCCCGGTAACGCAGGATCCCTGCGTCGCCGTCGATGTAGGTGATCGCGGATGAGGCAGCGGCGGTGTTGACGAAACCGGGGTCGTACGTCGTCATCCCGGTTTCTTTCAGCAACTTGCTCACCCCGATACCGGCGGGGCCTTCGACCGCAGGATGCACTGGCATCGACAGCTGCCCACCGGGGTGATCGAGCTTGACTTCCGTCATGTGGTTCCTCGCTTCGCCGGCAGATCTACGTTGAATTGCCTTCGCTTCTACCGTAATTGCGGCTCGGGGGACAACGCCCGCCGTGGTTCGGCGGTGAGGTATGCGTCACCCGATTCCCGACCCGGCCGCCGGGAAACCCCGCATCCCGCCAGCCGGGACCAGACCGGACCAGACCCGGAGCCAGCCCGGACCAGACCCCGGAGCCAGACCGGACCAGACCCCGGAGCCAGACCGGACCAGACCCCGGAGCCAGGCCGCACCAGACCCCGGAGCCAGACCGGGTGCCAGGTCAGGACAGGGCGAGGCGTCGCAGCGTACCGTTCGTCGCGACCTGATAGACGTCGAGCTTGTTGGTGCCGGCGTGAAACAGCTTGTCGTCGCTGAGCAGCGCGGCGAACCGGCGTCCGCCGGGGTCGGCCGGCACCACCGGGACGACGGCCCCGATGCGGCCGTTGACGGCGACCGCGAGCAGGGTGCCGTCCGGGATCTGGTCCGGGACGTCCCCCCAGACCAACGCCGGGAGGGTGCCGGTGTCCGGGTCCGCGGCGGTGAACGCGGCCAGATCGGCGACCCGGGCGCTGCCGGCGGCCGGGCCGGCGCGTACCTCGGTGCCGACCAGGGGGTGCGGCGTCGGCAGGGCCGGCGGGGTGGGCACCCCACCGGGGAAGGTGACCGGTTCCCCGGGGCGGTCGTAGAAGTGTTTCGTGCCGTCGGTGCGGGGGGCCTGCCGGGCGGAGCGGCCGTCGACCCGCCACGGCAACCGGATGCCGGCCTCGTCGGCCACCGTCGGCAGCAGGTCGACGTGTTCCCAGTTGCGGTCGTCCACCCGGCCGGTCTGTTGCCGGGGCTCCTTGACGAAGGTCGGCACCCAGGCGACCTCGCCGGCGGCGGCCTTGATCGCGTCCATGCCCCGGCCCTGGGCCCCCGGCCGGAAGCTGACCCCGTGGTCGGCGGTCACCACGACGAGGGCCTGGTCGTAGAGGCCGCTGGCGCGCAGCGTCCGCAGCGTCTCGCCGATCAGCCGGTCGGTGTAGCCGAGTTGGGCGAGGTGCCGTTGCCGGGCCAGGTCGACCCAGCCGGCGCCGTCGTTGGGCAGGTCCTCGGGGGCGTCGTAACGCGCCCCGGAGGGCAGGTACGCCCACGGTGAGTGCGGCATCAGCAGGTGCAGGAAGTGCAGGGTGGGCCGGGACGTGGGCTTCAGCCCGGCGAGGAAGCTGGTGAACCGGGCCGGCTGGTTGTCGTCCAGACTGTCCCAGCGGAACTTCGGGTCGGCCGGGACCGGCTCGGCGGCGTCCAGGCCGGCCTCGGCCCGAGTCTGCTCGCGGTAGGAGTCCTCCGGGTCGACCGCGCTCTCCGTCGGCCCGGCGACCCGGCCGAGCAGCTTGCCGGTCTCCCGGACCAGCACGCCGAGCCCCTGCTCCGGGGTGGCCGGCTGCTCGCAGCGGCTGGGCGGGCAGAGCCGGGTGATGCTCTCCTCGGCGCGGATGTCGTACAGGCCGCCGAAGGCGGTGAAGATGTTGTCCGGGTACTGCGAGTAGTGCGGGGCGACCGACCGTGCCGGGTAGCGGCCGGTGAGCATCGCCGGCAGCGCGTTGGGCGTCCACCCGCTGACCCCGGTGGAGTTGCGGTACCAGGTCGACCCGCCGGCCAGCTCGGCGAAGTGCGGGTAACGCGCGGCGTCGATCTTCCCGTCCGCGCCGAGCAGGCTGACCAGTGGCAGTTCGTCGAGGATCAGCATGACCACCGGCGGGTGCATGGCCGAGCCCTGCGCGGTGCCGGCCGTACCCCCGTCGCCGCGCGGCAGCACCACCGCCGAGGTGGGTGAGACGAGCAGGAAGAGCGCCACGAAGGCCACCGGGCCGGCGGCGGCCAGTCGCAGCACCCGGCCCGGGGCCCGCCACCGCCGGTGTGCGGCCGCGCCGGCACCGCCGGCCAGCACGGCCGCCAGCAGCAGCGGTACGCCCCGAAGTGGCGTCACGTGCCGGCCCACCTGCACGGCCAGGGCGGCGACCAGCAGCCCGACCAGCCCGGTGTGTGCCAGCGCGCGGGCGGTCCGGCCGGCCAGCCGGCTGACCGCCCCGAGCAGCGCCACCGCGGCCGTGGGGACCACCGTCACCAGGGCGACCAGCAGCAGGATCTGGGCCGGGTCGGCGCGGTGGAAGAGGAAGAAGTCGGGGCTGCGACCGAGCACGTCCAGCAGTGGTTGGGTGACCACGAGCCCGACCAGCGCGACGATCTCCAGCAGGCGGCCCAGCTCGCCTCGCCAGCCCCGGTCCCACCGCGGTTCAACCACCCGTCACCGTCCGGTAGAGCGTGCGGGTGCCGGAGGGCAGTTCCAGCCGGTCGGTGATCCGCCCTCGGGCGGCGAGCAACGTCTCGAAGGTGTCGCGGCGGTAGTCCGGGAAGAGGCCGGCGGGCTTGTTGGCCAGCAGCCGGGTGGCCATCGGGTCTTCCGGGTGGACGAACTCCACCACCACCGCGCCGCCCGGCGCGGTGAGCCCGGTCAGCCAGTCGATGACCTCCGGCAGCGGCACGTTGCGTCCGATCGCCAGGTGGTGCACCACGGCCAGGGCGAGCACCACGTCGGCGGACGCCCGCTCGGCGAAGCCGGCCCGCTCGACGCCCCGCCAGCCACCGCCCGGCGACGGGTCGGCCAGGTCCAGCACCAGCGGCAGGATGCGGCGCTGCCCCTCGGAACGCAGCCGCCGGTACAGCTCGTCGACCACGGTCGGGTCCTGCTCGACGGCGACCACGTAGTCGGCGTGCCCGACCGCCAGCCGGGAGTACCGGCCGTCGTTGGCGCCCAGGTCGAGCACCAGGCGGGGACGGGCGCCGGCGGCCACCGAGGCGGCCACGAACTGCTCCTTCGCCACCCGGTCGCGGGCCGAGTAGCCGCAGCTGCGCTGGTAGTCCGACCAGTGGCTCTCCGGCGGGCGGCGGTCCAGTTTGCGGACCAGTTTCTCGATGCCGCGGACGGTGGCGAGCAGCAACTCCCGGGAGAATCCGGCGGCCCGCAGTTGGTCACGGACGTCACTGGTGCTGGCGGCGGCGTTGCGCTTCTGCATCGCCCCGTGCAGGTGCAGGTGGGTGAGCACGCCGGGGCGCAGCCGGCGGGCACCGGTGAAGAGCGGTCGCAGCTCGTCGGCCTCGATGCCGTCGACCCGGGCGCGCAGCCACGGTTGGAAGTCGACACCCAGGTGGGCGGTGAGCATCAGCGGGTAGAGCACGGTCTGGCAGAACTGCCGGTAGCCGGCCCACGGTTCGCCGTCGCGCACCGGCTCGAAGGAGCCGATGTCGATGAAGACCGGCTGGGCGCCACGCCACTGCAGGTTGTACGCCGATCCGTCCTTGGTGGTGAAGCCCTCGCGCAGCGCGGCGTTCAGGATCTCCAGGTGCAGCAGCGCGGCGTCGCGCAGCATGCTGAACGACCACTCGTACGGGTGGGAGACGAACGGGATGCGTTCGTGGCGCAACACGGCCGCCCACGGGGCCCCGGTCGCGGCGGGCACCAGCGCGGGCGGGGCGTCCTCGGTGGCGCAGACCTTTCGCGCGGCGACGAGCGCCGGGAAGAACGTGCTGCCGGCCAGTGCCCGCCAGTGCGCGGCGGACTGGGTGTCCAGCCCGCGCAGTACCTCGTCGCCGACGTGGAAGATTCGGTTGGCCGGGTCGCGGAACGAGGCCGGCTCGGGCCGTACCTCGGTGGGTGAGATCGCCATCGTCGGGACTGGCCCGCTCAGCGCTGGTCGGTGGGCTGCCGGCGGAACCGGTCGACCAGCCGCCGCCAGTAGAGTTTCGCGGCGACCGCGGCGCCAGCCACCCCGCCGACGACCGCCTGCACGATCAGGCTGCCGGATCCCGCGTCCAGGTAGGCCAGATGTTCCACCGATCGCTCCTTGCCTTCGCCGTCTCTACACCGGCGTCCCGGTCGTACACCGGTGAGGCTTTTGACCTAGAAAGCCGGACTTGTCCAACACCGTACGCTGGTCGTCATCGCCGTCGCGGGCACATTGGCGTACTCCCAGCCTCGGCACAGAATGCGGCCGGGACGGCGGACCGCGCCGGTACGCTGCGGACGTGCGCTGGATAATCGTGGACGCGCCGCTGGACTCCTCCGGCGCCGGGCGCGGCGAGGAGCGGGCCCCGGCCGCGCTGCGCCGCGCCGGCCTGCGCGAGGCGCTGGCCGCCGACGACGACGGGCGGATCGACGAGGCGCGACTGCGTGACCCGACCCGCGACCCGGCCAGCGGTGTGATCGGCGCGGCAGGCCTGGTCCGGGCCGGCGGCGCGATCGCCGCCCGGGTCGGCGCGCTGGTCGCGGACGGCCATCGACCGCTGGTGCTCGGCGGGGACTGCGCGATCCTGCCCGGCATCTGCCGGGCCCTGCCCCCGACGACCGAGCTGTGGTTCGTCGACGCCCATCCGGACTTCCTCGACGGCGTGACCTCGCCGACCGGCGAGGCCGCCGACATGGACCTCTCGGTGGTCACCGGCCACGGCCCGGCCGCCGCCGTCGGCCCGGACGGCGCGCTGATCGAGCCGAGTCGCGTCCACCTGCTCGGGCACCGCCCGGCCACCGACGAGAGCAGCCAGGTCGAGGCGGCCCGGATCGATCCGGCGATCCACCAGGTCAACGCCGCCGAGGTGCGACGCCGGGGCGCGGCAACGATCGGCGCGGGCCTGGCCGCCGACGGCGACGGGCCGGCCTGGCTGCACCTCGACCTGGACGTGGTCGACCCGCGCGACCTGCCGGCCGTGACCTACCCCGAGCCGGACGGGCTGCCCTGGGCGGACCTGATCGCGCTGGTCACCCCCCTGGCCCGCGCCGACCGGCTGCTCGGAATGAGCGTGACCGACCTCAACATCGACGAGGACCCCGACGGGCGGCACAGCCGACGCGTCGTCGAGGTCCTCACCGAGATGCTGGCCGGCTGACCGGCCAGCCCTCGGCCGTTCCCGTTCACGCCGCACGCTCCGCCCAGGCGTGCAGAGCGTCGCGGTCGCCGGCGCCGTCGAGGTTCAGCGCCGCCTCGATCAACGCGAGGTGGGTGAAGGCCTGCGGGTAGTTGCCCAACGCTGTGGTACCGGCCGGCGCGCGACTGCTTACCCGGCGGGTCGGTGCGGAAGCGCGACTACCGGTGGTGCCGGTGGGTACACCGCCGCATGCGACGGTTCGTCAACTGGTCCGGCAGCCTCTCGTTCACCCCGAGGGAGTTCGCCGAGCCGGCCGACGAGGACGCGGTGCGGGAGCTGGTCGTCCGGGCCCGGGAGTCCCGGCGGACGATCCGCCCGGTGGGCTCCGGCCACTCGTCGAGCCCACTGACCCGCACCGACGACATCCTGCTCAGCGTCGACCGGCTCGCCGGTGTCATCACCGAGGACACCGACCGGGCGCGGGCCTGGGCGGGCACCAAACTCAAGGCCCTCGGTGAGGGGTTGTACGACGCCGGGCTGGCCATGGACAACCTCGGCGACGTGGACTACCAGTCGATCGCTGGCGCGACCGCCACCGGCACGCACGGCACCGGCATCGGTTTCGGCAACCTGTGCACCCAGGTGGCCGGCGTTCGCCTGGTCACCGGCACCGGCGAAGTTCTGGACATCTCCGCCGACGACAACGCAGACCTGCTGCCGGCGGCCCGGCTGTCGCTGGGCGCGCTCGGGGTGGTCACCCAGGTCACCCTGGACGTGCAACCGCACTACGAGTTGCACCGCCGGGCGTGGTGCGCGCACATCGACTGGACCCTCGACCACCTCGCCGAGTTGCAGCACACCAACCGCAACATGGACTTCTACTGGTACCCGCGCAGCGACCAGACCCAGATCCGCACCCTCAACCGGCCGGACGGGACGTCCGACGTGCGGGTGTGGGCCGCGCCGCGGGTGCCGGGCTCCGGCCCGTGGGGCGCACCGCACGAGATCCGGTCCGGTCCGATCCACCGCACCATCCCCCAGGAGCGGGAGCTGCGGTTCGAGGAGATCGAGTACATGCTGCCGTCGGAGGCGTTCCCGGCGTGCTTCGCCGAGGTCCGACGCCGGATCCTGCAACGGCACCGCACGGTTGTCGGCTGGCGGGTCCTGGTGCGCAGCATCGCCGCCGACGACATCTGGTTGAGCAACGCGTACGGCCGGCCGACCACCACCATCGCCTGCCTGCAGAACACGTCGCTGCCGTACGAGGACTACTTCCGGGACATGGAGGCGGTCTTCCGTCAGTACGGGGGCCGGCCGCACTGGGGCAAGAAGCACTGGTTGACCGCCCGCGACCTGCGGCCCCTCTATCCGCGCTGGGACGACTTCCAGGACGCCCGCCGCCGGCTCGACCCGGACGGGGTGTTCCTCAGCCCCGACCTCGCCCGGCTGCTGGAGGTGAGCCGATGACCGAGATCGGGGCCCGCCTGTGGGTCGTGCCGGGCGGGCACATCCCGTTTCCCAGCACCGGCCCGGAGCCGGCGTTCACCAGCTTCGACAAGCTCTGCGTCCTCAACGCCACCGACACCCGCGCCGACGCCGAGCTGCACCTCTACTACGAGGACGCCGAGCCGGTCGGCCCGTACGCCATCACGGTTGACGCCCGTCGGGTGCGACATGTCCGGCTCAACGACCTGATCGACCCGGAGGCGGTGCGGCTCGACCGGCCGTACGGCTGTCTGCTGCGCTCCCCGGTGCCGGTGGTGGTGCAGTTCCTGCGCCAAGACACCCGGCTGCCGGGGGTGATCGCCCTCACCGCGGCCATGGCGTACCCGGCGTAGCCGTTCGGCGCAGGTTCGGCCGTGTGTTGGGCCGGGTATCCCCCGCCATGAGATTCACGGCCGGGGCGACCGGGGCGCGGGCGGCGGGCAAGCTGCGGACCCGCGCCGCGCAGGCCGTTCGGGAGAGTCGTCAGCGGGCCCGGCTCTATCTGATCGTGGCGCTCCAGGCCGGCCTTGCTGCCGCCCTGGCCTGGCTGGTGGCCCGCGAGGTGCTCGGCAACCCGGAGCCGACCTTCGCGCCGGCCGCGGCGGTCGGCGTCATCGCGGCGTCGCTGGGCAACCGTGCTCCCCGCGCGCTGGAACTGGTCGCCGGGGTGGTACTCGGCATCGGCGTGGGCGATCTGCTGATCAGTCTGTTCGGCACCGGCCCCTGGCAGACCGGTGTGATCGTCTTCCTGGCGATCGCCGCGTCGGTGCTGGTACGCGGCACCGGCGCGCTGATGACGCAGGCCGGTGGTACCGCCGTGCTCATCGCCACCCTCACCCCGACCGCACCGGACCTGGAGCTGTCCCGAACGGTGAACGCCCTGGTCGGCGGGGCGGCGGGACTGTTCGTGATGCTCGTCCTACTGCCCCTCAATCCGATGCGGATGGTGCGGCGCTCCGCCGAGCCCGCCCTGGACCTGTTCGCCCGGGAGATGACCGCGTCGGCGCGGGCGCTGGCCGAGGCGGACCGGGGCCGGGCGCAGGCGGCGCTGAACCGGATGCGCGACGGCGACCCGCAGCTGCGACAGCTCGTGGCCGTGACGACCGCCGCCGACGAGGTGGTCCGTCTCTCCCCGGTGCGGTGGCGACGACGCCCGGCGATCGCCGCGTACCGCGCCGGGGTGACGCACCTGGAGCGGGCCTTCCGCAACAGTCGCGGTCTGGTCCGCCGGATCGGCACCACCCTGCGCGACGAGGAACCGGTGCCGGCGGCCCTGCCCGTGGCGGTGGAGCACCTCGGCGAGGCGGTCCGGCTGTTGCACCGGGAGTTCGTCGCCGCGCAGGAGCCGGTGCAGGCCCGGGAGCGGGTGCTGCGCGCGGTCCGGGAGGCGGGCGTGGCGTGCCGGCAGGACCTGGGCTTCTCCGGGACGATCGTGGTGTCCCAGCTGCGTACCGCCGCCAACGAGCTCCTACGGGCCACCGGCGTACCCCGCGACGAGGCCCGCCGGCTGGTTCGCGAGGCCGCCGCCGGCTGAACCGGCAGGACGGTGACCTACACGTCGGCGGTGGGATTCGGCAGGCGGACCGTGATCACGGTACGGCCGGGACGGCTGTCCACGCCCACCGCGCCCCGGTGGGCCTCCACCACGGCCGCCACGATCGCTAGGCCGAGGCCGGTGCTGCCGTGCGCGCGGGACCGTGAGCTGTCGCCCCGGGCGAACCGTTCGAACATCTCCGGTTGCAGCTCCGCCGGCACCCCGGGCCCGTCGTCGGCGACGGTGAGCACGGCACTGGCGCCGTCGACGGCCAGCGTGGTGGTGACCGTGCTGCCCGGCGGGGTGTGCACCCGGGCGTTGGTGAGCAGGTTCGCCACCACCTGGTGCAGCCGGGCGGCGTCGCCGGGCACCCGGATCGCCACCTCGGGCAGTTCGAGCTGCCAACGGTGGTCGGGGCCGGCGACGTGCGCGTCGCTGACCGCGTCCACCACCAGGGCGGTCAGGTCCACCGGCTCGACCGCGAGCGGACGGCCGGTGTCGAGGCGGGCCAGCAGCAGCAGGTCGTCGACGAGGCTGGTCATCCGGGTGCTCTCCGACTCCACCCGGCGCAGCGCGTGCGCCACGTCGGCGGGAACCTCGTCGCGGCCACGCCGGGCCACCTCGGCGTAGCCGCGGATCGCCGCGAGGGGCGTCCGCAGCTCGTGGCTGGCGTCGGCGACGAACTGGCGTACCCGGGTCTCGCTGGCCTGCCGGGCGGAGAGCGCGTCGGCGACGTGGCCCAGCATCCGGTTCAGCGCCGCGCCGACCTGACCGACCTCGGTGCGCGGGTCGGTGTCGGCGGCCGGGACCCGGACGGCGAGCGCCACCTCGCCCCGGTCCAGGGGCAGCTCGGTGACCCGGGTGGCGGTGGCGGCCACCCGGTTGAGTGGCCGCAGGGTGGCCCGCACGATCAGCGCGCCGGCGGCACCGGCGATGATCAACCCGACGGCGGCCACCCCGACCTGCGCCGCGACCAGCGCCCAGACGGTCTCCTGGACGCCGGAGAGGGGGACCGCGACGACGCGTACCCGGCCGTCCCAGTACCGCCGGCCCACGGCCCGGTAGTCACCGCGATCGCCGAGGTCGACGGTGCGCGGTCTGGCGTCGACCGGCAGGTCCGCCAGCGCGGCGACCTCGCCCACCGGGACGGACTGCTCGTCGGGGAACGGGTCGGCGCTGGAGGCGCTCCTGGTCAGGGTCCGGGCGCTGGTCACCCGACCGTCGGTGATCTCGGCAACCACCGCGCCGGACGGCAGTCCGGGTGGGATGCCAGGTCCGTTGCCGGGGAAGGCCGGCCGTCCCGGCCAATCTCCCCGCATGGCCGTCGCGGGGGCGAGTTGGGCGTCGAGCCGGTCGATCAGGAAGTGCCGCAAGGCCAGCGTGGTCAGGCCACCGATCGCGACGCTGACCAGCGCCAGCAGCGCGAGCAGGGCAAACACCAGTCGGGTACGTAGGGAGCGGCCGGCCAGCCAGCGGCCGGCGGCGCGCAGCGGGCGACGGTTACTCGGCGGGCTTGAGGACATAGCCCGCGCCGCGCAGCGTGTGGATCATCGGCGCCCGACCGGCGTCGATCTTCTTGCGCAGGTACGAGATGTACAGCTCCACCACGTTGGCCTGGCCGCCGAAGTCGTAGTTCCACACCCGGTCGAGGATCTGCGCCTTGCTGAGCACCCGGCGCGGGTTGCGCATCAGGTAGCGCAGCAGCTCGAACTCGGTCGCGGTGAGGGTGATGAGCTGGCCGTCGCGACGAACCTCGTGGCTGTCCTCGTCGAGGCTGAGGTCACCGACGGTCAGCACCGCCTCCTCCCGGGCGGCGATCGCGAGCCCGGAGCGACGCAGCAGTGCGCGCAGCCGGGCGATCACCTCCTCCAGGCTGAACGGCTTGGTGACGTAGTCGTCGCCGCCGACGGTCAACCCGGCGATGCGCTCCTCGACCGCGTCGCGGGCGGTCAGGAAAAGCACCGGCACGGTGGGTGCGTGCTCGCGCAGCCGGCGCAGCACCTGGAAGCCGTCCAGGTCGGGCAGCATCACGTCGAGCACCACGGCGTCCGGCTGGAACTGCCGGGCGGTGCTCAACGCCGCCATGCCGTTGCCGGCGGCGCGGACCTGCCAACCCTCGTAGCGCAGCGCCATCGACAGCAGATCGGTGAGGGTCGGCTCGTCGTCGACCACCAGCACCCGGACGGGTTCGCCGTCGGGGCGGCGCAGCTCGATGCGGCTCGGGGCGGCCTGCCCGTTCATGACCATGTCGCCCATCGTGGCCGCGGCACCTGTACCGCGCCCCTGCGGAAGCTGTGTGCCAGCTGTGCGGCCGGGGCGACGCGACGCCGGCGTCACCACCGGTCAGCCCCGCCTCGTGGTCACTCGGACACCCCGTACGCGTCGGTGCGCACGAACCGCATGCTCCACCCGCCCGCCTCGTCGGGCCGGTCGCGTTCGTAGAGGTGATCGGGGCCGGGCTGCACCGGACCGGTGCCGTCCGGGTGCCGCATGATCCAACGCTGGGGTGGGGCGCCGTCCGACCCGGCCGGCAGCAGCCGGACCAGCCCGTCCGCGGGCCCGCCGACGAAGCGTACGGTGACCTCGCTCATCGCGGTGTCCCCTCGGGTGACCGTGCCGGCACAATCGGTGACGCCGGCTCTGGCTCGCAAGCTACCGCACCCGCCGCCGGGGCGCAGCGGGCTGCGCGGGGCAGGCCCCTCGCAAACCGGCCGGCGGTTTGCCCAGCTCGGGGCCCGGGTACCGCGAGCTGAGCACCCGCCGTCGGCGGGGCGAGGGCGAGGAGTGGTCGATGCGCACGCTGGACGGGCGGTACCGGCTCGATCAGCGAATCGGCGTTGGCGGGATGTCCGAGGTGTGGCGGGCGCACGACCAGGTGCTGGACCGACCGGTCGCGGTGAAGCTCATCTCCCCCGGTCCAGACGATCGGCACGGCCCGGTGGACCGGATCCGCGCGGAGGCCCGCTCGGCGGCCCGCCTGGTGCACCCGAACGTGGCGAGCGTGCACGACTTCGGCACGTCATCGACCTGGCCGGGCCGGCCGGTGCCGTACATCGTGATGGAGTTGGCCGAGGGTGAGACGCTGGCCGCGCACCTGCGCGCCGGGCCGCTGGACTGGCGGATCGCGGTACGGGTCTGCGCGGAGGTCGCCGCCGCGTTGGCCGCCGCACACGCCGAAGGCATCGTGCACCGTGACGTCAAGCCCGCCAACGTCATGCTCACCCCGGCCGGGGTGAAGGTGCTCGACTTCGGCATCGCCATCCCCGCCGGAACACCGGACCCGATGCCGAGCGGGGTCGTGCTGGGCACCCCGGCGTACCTGGCACCCGAACAGTTGGACGAGGCGCCGGCCACCCCCGCCGCCGACATGTACGCCCTCGGTGTGCTGCTCTACTACAGCCTCACCGCCCGCCTGCCGTACCGCGCGGAGACCGCCACCGAGCTGCTCGGCGTACGCCGAGGTCAGCCGCCGGAGCCGCTGCCCGACATCGACGGGCTCCCGCCGGAGGTCGCCGACCTGTGCCACTCCTGCCTCGCCGACGATCCCGAGCAGCGCCCGACCAGCCTGCTCGCCGCGCTGGTGCTGGCCGAGGCGGTGGACGCCCGGGTGTACGTGCCGATGACCATCCCGACGTCCCGCCGTCCGGTTCCGACGTCGCCGTGGACCGATCGGGCCGCCGCGGAGGTCACCGAGGCGGTGGCGGTCGTCGACGAGCCCAACCGGCCCGCCGGGCGTTGACCGTCCGGCCCGCGACGGTTTGCCGGGGTGGCGGCGGGGTAGCCGACCCGGTGAGCGACGGGAGAAACGCGATGCCGGATCAGAGTTCCTGGCTGCGTGAGGCCACAGCGACCGCCGAGGGCGGTCACGTACGCACCGACGATGGCGGGCTCTCGACCGCGCTGGCCTCACCGCTGGCGCCGCACTGCACCGGGCTGACCCCGGAGCAGTTGCTGGCCGCGGCCTTCGCCTCCTGCCTGCACCACGCGGCGGTGGAGGTGGCCGGGGAGGTCACCGACGAGGCGCACACCGTCCAGGTCCGGGCGGAGGCGAAGCTGGGGCGCGACACCGACGGCCGGTACCGGGCCGACGTGCACGCGGAAATCTCCTCGGCCGGCCTGAGCCGAGATCAGCTGGCCGACCTGGTCGAGTACGCCGATCGGCTCTGGCCGTTCTCCAGCGGCGACGCCAGCCGACACCGACTGACCGTCACCCCGGCCGAGAACGGTCGCCACTGACGCCGCGCTCCAGTCTGCCCGCCACCCGCACGCCCCACCGCGCCGATCTTGCACTTTCGGTCGTCGATATGAGGGGGATGCCCCCTATGCCGCGACAGCAAGTGCAAGATCGCCGAGGTGGGGGTTGGGGGGCCGGTTGGTGGAGGCGTGCCTCGGGTGTTCGGATGACCGCCTGGCATGGCTGCGGGCCCGTTCGGTAGATGGGCGGCGCGAGTGCATTCACCCGGCAAGTCGGGAATAACCGTCTGGAGTGATCCGCGAGGTTGATCAGCTTGGCTGGCGTTTTGCCGGCTAAAGTCGCCATGATCAGGGCAAATTGTGGCGCATGCCACCGTATGGACCGATGGCATCCGGCCTTCAGCTCTCTAACCTCGGCAGGTGCATCCCGACGACCCCTCCGACCAGAAGCTGACCGACGCCCGCCCGACCACCCCTTCGGACGACGCCGCATCAACCGAACGGACGATCGGCCGTCACCGGGCCCTCGACCCGCCGCGACGCACCCTGCTGGGCTCGACCCCGGTCCGGGTGGCGCTGGCCACCGGTGTCACCTGCTGCCTCAGCCTCGTCGCGGTCGCCAGCGCGCGCGGCAACGACGATTCACCCCGCACGGTCGAGCCGCTCGCCGAGGCGGTAGCCGACCGCGCCGGCATCGCCGACGAGCGCGCCTCCCGGTCACTGGACCGCGACGCCGCCCCCGCACGGATCCTGCCCAGCCCCACGGCGAAGCCCACGCCCACCCCCACCGCCGTCCGCAAGGCCGCCAAGAAGCCAGTGAAGCCGCGCCGACCCCGGCCGGTCGCCGGCCTCGACCAGGCACAGATGGACAACGCGAAGATCATCGTGGATGTCGGCCTGGAGATGAAGATGCCGCGCCGCGCCCTGGTGGTGGCACTGGCCACCGCCATGCAGGAGAGCAACCTCTACAACCTGGCCAGCGACGTCCTGCCGGAGTCGGCGCAATACCCGAACCAGGGCAGCGGCTCCGACCACGACTCGGTGGGGCTGTTCCAGCAGCGACCCAGCAGCGGCTGGGGGACGGTGGCCCAGCTGATGCGCCCGTCGTACGCCGCGCGGGCCTTCTACACCGCGCTGAACGAGATCCCCGGCTGGCAGGACATGAGCGTCACCGCCGCCGCCCAGGCCGTGCAGATCTCCGCCTACCCGGACGCGTACGCCCAGCACGAGGACCGGGCGACGACGGTCGCGGCGGCGCTCACCGCCTGAGCCAGGCACCAGGCCCGCGACCGCGCGTCTCAGCGACGGCCGGGCGGGTTCTGCGCCCCCGCGTCCAGCCCGCCGACGCCGAGCCGACTGCCGGGTACGCCGGCAGCCGCCGTCGGGGTGTCGGCGGGCACCTGATCGACCGTCGCCTGGCTGAGGATCTCGTCCATCCGTGCCTCGCGACGTCGACGGGCGTCCAGCGCCGCCTCGAAGTCACGTCGGGCCTGCACGGCGTCCTCGTACGCCCGCTCCCGTACCCGCCGTGCCTCCTCGCGGGCCTCGTCCAGCTCGACGCGGGCCCGGGCCAGGATCTCGGCGGCCTCGCGCCGCACCGCGTCACCGGCGTGCCGGGTGACGGCGGCGTCGCCCAGGTCCAGCCGTTGCAGGAGCCCGCTGAGCCAGGCCGCCTCCTGGCGGATCTCGTCCCACTCCCGGGCCGCCCCGGCCGCGTCCTCGGCCCGCGCCGCGAGTCGGGACAACCGGATCCCCAACTGCTCCAGGCAGTAATCCACCTGCCGCTGGTCGTAACCGGTCTCAACGACGGAGAACCTCATACTGTCGCCCCCCAGGCAGCTGCTGTTACTTCCCCACCTGGATCCTCGGCGGCGACGACGGCCGCCGAGGGGGTTCGGGGAAAATGTTCAGCATGCGCGCAGGCGGCGCAGGAGTCAGGTGCGCTTGGGCAGCACGACGACCCGGCCGAAGAACTCGTCGATGCGGCGAACCACGTCGTTGAAGTCGTCCAGGTCGATCGGCTTGGTGACGTACGCGTTGGCCTGCAACGTGTAGCTGCCGACGATGTCGGTGTCGGCGTTGGAGGTGGTCAGCACGACGATCGGAATGGTTCGCAGATCCTCGTCCTGCTTGACCGCCCCGAGCACCTGCCGACCGTCCATCCGCGGCATGTTCAGATCCAGCAGGATCACGTCCGGCCGCCGGGCCTGCTCGTGCCGGCCCTCGGCGCGGAGGAACTCCATCGCCTCCTCGCCGTCACTGACCACGTCGATGATCTTGTCGACGTCGGAGTCGGCCAGTGCTTCCTCGATCATCAGCACGTCACCGGGGTCGTCGTCGACCACCAGGATGCGTACCGGCTGCGGGCTGTCTGCGCCCATCACTACCTGCCTCGGGGTCGGCGGGGACGGGACCCTGACGGTCACCGCGTTGGCGGGGGAAATGCTGGCGGGGAAATCTAGCCCATCAGGAGGCACTGCGGGACGCGGGGTCGACCGACTCTGGCTCGTAGCGCAACACGTCGGCCAGACCGGTCACCCGCAGCACCCGCTCGACCCGGCCGCTGGCGCCGGTGAGCCGAAGCCAACCCCCGTCGGCCGCCGCCTGATTGTCCCCCCGCACGAACACGGCCATCCCGGTCGAGTCACAGAACGTGAGGTCGGTGAGGTCGAGCAGCACCCGGGTCTCGCCGGCGGCGGTGAGCCGATCGAGCGCGGCGGTCAACTCGGGGGCGGTGCTCAGGTCCAGCTCGCCGGCGAGCCGCAGGCAGGCGCCACTATCGTCGCGCCCGACGTAGCTGACGCTGAACGTCACCGTTCTCCCCCTCGCTCCACCCTCGGGGGTGGGACGTTTGCAGTCCGGCAAGTATACGCAGAGGTGGCCGGATCGATCCGGACGCCGCTCAGCGGGCGGTGGCGGGCAGCGCCGCGCATCCCCGCGCCAGCGCCCGCTGCGCCCGGGGGAAGTCCCGTAACGCGGCGGCGTAGTGCTCCAAGGGCAGGGCGATCGCGCCAACGGGCACCCCACGACTCCGCAGAATCCCCGTCAGCCACTCCACGAACTCGGTGAACAACGAGGCGTCGTCGACGTAGACCGCGGCGGCCAGGAAATCCACGACGTGACCGAGGTCGCTGATGGTCGCGTCGAGCTGGACGGCGGTGTACGCGCGTGCCGCCGGAACCCGGTCCCGCAGCGCTGCCAACGCGCTGTCGATCAGCTCGCCACGACGGCGCACCAGGCCGGCGTACTCGTCGTCGGCCAGGTGGGTCAGCCGCGCCGGCGGCACCGCGCGCAGCGCCCGCTCGTCAGCGATCAGCTCGGCCGCCGAGGACGCGTCCGGCGCCCAGGCCACGCCGAGCCGGCGCGCCCACCGGCCATCCGCGCCGAAGCCGCGCCCACCGACCACCACCGGCACGTCCGAGCGGCGGCATGCCTCGATCATCCGGTGGGCGTACGGCAGCCGCATCGGCAGCGCGCACGCCAACGCGATCGCGTGCGCGTCGTAGCGGTGCAGATACGACACGAGGTGCGCCGCCGGCACGCTGGCGCCCAGGAAGGTCACCTGCCACCCACGCAACCGCAGCACCTCCGCCACCAGTCGGGGCGGCAGGGCGTGCCACTCGCCGTCCATGCAGGCGACCACGACCCGACCGCCGGTCGGCCGGGGTTTGACGTGCGCGGCCACCGCCGCCACCACCTGCTCGCTGATGTGGGTGGCCGCGTGCTCCTGGGCGACGCTCCACTCGTTGCGCGCCCACCGTTCGCCCACCTCGGCCTGGGCGGGAGCGACCAGGTCGAGCAGCACCCGCTCCGCCGGGACGCCCGCGTCGAGCAGGCCGATCGCCAGGTCGGTCGCGGCGTACTCGTCCGCGTCGGCGAGGCAGTCCAGATAGCCGGAGTACGCGCCGTCCAGGTCGGCGGCGGTCGTGGCGGCGGTCACGCGTCAGCTCCCTCGGTCTGGTCGACGGCGGTGGGCACCGCGTGCAGGTGCCGGGCCCCGCGCCCATCCAGGCCGGCCGCCCGCAGCGCCAGCACGGCGATGTCGTCGTGGTCGCCGTGCCCCAGCCAGTCGCAGGTGACCTGCTCGACCCGCTCGGCCAGGGCGGGAGCGGGCATCCGCTGACAGCCGGTCAGGGCGGTGACCAGCCGCTCGGGACCGAACTGCTCGTCGCCGCGCCGGCCGCCGCGGGCCTCGGTCACCCCGTCGCTGTAGAGCAGGCAGGTCTCGCCCGGTGCCAGCCGCACGGTCACCTCGCCGACCCGGGGGTCGGGCACCACGCCGATCAGCATGCCGCGCAGCGACACCTGCTCCACCTCGCCGGAGGCGCGCAGCACCAGCGGTGGCAGATGCCCGCCGCCGGCCATCGTGAGGGTGAGGCCACCGTCGCGCTCCGGGCGGGCCACGCCGAGCACCATGGTGGCGAACCGGCCCTGGCCGTGTGCCTGGGTCGTCTCCAGCAGCGCGTCGTTGAGCAGCCGCAGCAGGCGCGCGGGGTGCGACTCCAACCGGTGCAGCGCCTGAAGGCACTGACGCAGCTGGCCGGTGAAGACGGCAGCCTCGACGCCCTTGCCGGACACATCGCCGAGGAAGAACACCGAGCCGCCGTCGGCGAGTCGGTGCGAACCGTAGAAGTCGCCACCGATGCGCAACCCGGCCTGCGCGGGCCGGTACGCGGTGCCCCACTGCACGCCGACGGCCTCGACCGGCTCGACCGGCAGCAGGCTGGCCTGGAGGGTGTCGGCCACCTCCGCCTGATCGCGATAGAGCAGCGCGGTGGTCAACGCCGCGCCGGCCCGGGCCGCGAACGCGCGGATCAAATCCACGTCGGCGTCGTCGTACCAGCGGGTGGCGCGGCGGGCCACCAGCAGCACACCGACCGGCGCGTCCCGACCCGGCAGCGGAACGACCCGGGCGGCGCTCTCGGTGCCGGCGAGCCCCGGCAGCCAACCGGCGTCGACCGCCTGCTCGACCAGCCAATCCACCGCGTGCGGCTCGACCCCGGTGAGCCCCTCGGCGATGGCGGCCGGCAGCTCACCGCCGGCCAACACACCGCTGTGAACCATCGGCGCCTCGTCGTCGGCACGGGAGGCCCGCCACCAGCGGGACCGGCCGCCGCGCGGGGCGAGCACCAGCACCGCCACCTCGGCCAGGGTCGGCACGGCGAGTCGAACCACCGCGGCAGCGGCCCGGTCGGGGTGCAGCGGGTTGCCCAGCTTGTCGCCGACGACAGCCAGGAACGCCGAGCGGGCCCGCTCGGCGAGCAGCGCGTCGGCGCGGGTGGCGCTGTCAGTGACGTCCTCGACGTACCAGCAGCAGCGGGCACCCGAAAGCGGCACCTGGCGCGCGTTGAGCCGACGCCCGCGGTGGGTGAAGGCGCCCCCGGCGCCGTCGCTCAGCCCCGGCACACCTGCCGCGCTGAGCAGCTCGCCGGGCGTCACCTCGGGCAGCAACCGCTCGGCCAACGGGCTGACGTGCCGCACGACGCCATCGGCGTCGCAGACCACCAGGCCCTCCTGGAAATGCTCGACGACCTCGACCCAGTCGGGCGCGGCCTGGCCCTGCTCGGGGGCCAGTGGCGGCAGGGCCTCCGGGGAGCGGGGACGAACGTCGGCAGACCACGCCGAGGGTCGTGTCGTGCTCGGCGTGGTCTGCCGTCCGTCGCCCGGGTCGCAGTCCCTGACGTCGGAAGCAGTCACCAGCTGAGCCTCACTCCTTGTCGTTCACCGAACCCATGCCGGAACCGGCGTCTACCGTCAAAACCTTCCAACCCACCCTACGCCGCGACGCCGATAGCGGCATCTCACGGCCGGTGGCGGGCGCCGTGGGCGACACGGGACGCCCCGGTTCTGGTCGACCTGACCGGGGTCAGCCCCCAACTGCAGCGGATGCTCGATCGCACGGGCCTGAGCGAGTTGCTGGCCGTGGCGTACGCCGACGACGACGTCCGCGCCACCGGCTGATCCGCGGCCATCCCGAGACGGGGATGGCCCCCGACCCTGGGACCTGGGGTCGGGGGCCGGAGGAATGTCTAGGGCGCCGTCGTCTGCTGGAGGCGGGGGCCGTTCTCGCGCAGCTCGCCGGTCGGGGTCGACTCGACGTCCTCGGGCTCTCCCGAATCGGGCGTCTGGTACAGGTAGCGGACGAACTGCCCACCCGACTCGTTGTCGTCCGCGCCGGGCCACTGACCGATGCAGTCCATGCCGATCACCTCGCGGCCGGTCCCGTCTGCCTCCTCCAGCAGCGCCCACAGGCTCACCGGGTAGCACCTGGTGATCTCGGGTGTGACCTGCCAGCGGGCGTACCAGCCGGGGCGGGCGGGGACGATCTCGACGATCTCCTTCATGACGGCCTTCCTTCCGCGTACCTCGGAAGAACTCCGGTCCTGACCCGATCGTGCGGGCCGGTTGGGTGAGCACCCCTCACCCGTGCCGGATGAAGCGTGGCGGAGCCGGGTCGACCCGGGTCGGCGGGCTCCGTTTCGTTCTCCGGGACGGCGGGAAGGCGACTGGCGCAGCCACGATCCCCAGCGGAAGGGGTGCCACCATGCGCAAGCAGATGGAGGGCGACAACCAGCGGCGCCGGGCGCTGGCCCGGCAGGCCCGCGAGCAGAATCGCCAGCCCAGCGAGATCGGCGCCAGCCTGAGCGCCTCCAAGCAGCTCACCAGCCTGGACCAGGGCAAGCGCGCCGGCCCACCGCCGGCCGGACCGCACAAACCGGACACCACGCGCGGTGGGCCGGCACCGCCGGCGGTCGGCAGCGCCGACAATCCGAGGCCCCAACCGTCCCCGCCGAGTGACGCGGCCGGCGTGGGCAGCATGGGCTATCACGACCTGGTCGACGAGGTCCGGCGGCGTGCCGGGGTCGACTTCAAGACCGCCAAGGTAGGCACCGAGGCCACCGTGCTGGTTCTCGCGTTCGCCCTGGAGGCCGCCGAGCGGCAGCGGCTGCTCGCGGCGGTGCCGGCGTCGCTGCACGACGTGGTGCCGGTCGACGGCATCGAGCGGCACCAGGACCTGCCCGGCTTCCTGGCTGAGGTGGGCCGGATCAGCGGCAACACCCCGGAGCAGGCCCGGTACCAGGCGGAGGCGACGATGGCCGCGCTCGCCGAGCAGGACGGCGACCTGGTCGAGTCGTTGCACGTACCCGACGGGTTGCGCGACCTGCTGAACCCGCCGGAGGCCGGCGGCGGCCTGGTGGGCGCCTCCACCACCACACCCACCCTGGACGCCGACGAGATCAGCGCGGCGCTGGCCGACCTGCCCTACTGGTCCGGCGACAGCCAGGGCCTCTACCGGGTGGTCGCGCTGCCGCCGGACAACCTGGACCGGGTGCTGGCCCGGCTCGACCGGCTGCGCCAGGACAACGGCCGTGGCCCGAGCATCGGACGTCCGGGAGACACCGCCGCGGTGTTGACCGTGCGGACCAACCAGGCCAACGGGGTGACCGCGCTCGACGTGGACCTCGCCCGCCAGATCGACGACGCGATCGACGAGGTGGGGGCCGGCATGGCCGGCGGTTGACCGGACACGGTGACATCGGCGGGCCGGCGGAGCGGGGGCAACCCTGCGCCGCCGGCCCGTCTGCCGGGCCGGGCCACCGGCGGGACGGACTGTGGACTGGGTTAGCGTGCCGAATATGAACCGCGCCGCCGACCGGCTGGAGCTGGTCGCCGACCCGGTCCGCCGGACCGGGCGGACACTGCTGTCCGCCGGGGTCGAGCAGTCGTACGTGGACGTCGAGGACCCCCGCCACCTGCATTTCGAGTACGTCCGGCGGATCGCCTCGGCGGTGGAGGTGGCCGCCCCGGCCGGCGCTGCGCTGAGCGTCCTGCACCTGGGCGGCGGCGCGTTGACCCTGCCCCGCTGGTTGGCTGCCACCCGGCCCGGCTCTTCGCAACGGGTGGTCGAGCGGGAGGCGGCGGTGGTCGAGTTGGTCGCCCGGGAGTTGCCACCGCTGCCGTCGGAGGTGCGGGTGGAGGTCGCCGACGCCCGCGACGCGCTCACCGCCACCCCGGCCGGTCGGTACGACGTGGTGATCGCCGACATCTACCGGGCGGCCCGGATGCCCCGGCACGTCCGCACCGTCGAGTTCGCCGCCGAGGTGGCCCGCACCCTGCGTCCCGACGGGTTGTACCTGGTCAACGTCACGGACCTGCCGCCGTTGGTCGGCACCCGCGCGCAGGTGGCGACCCTGCGGGCGGCCTTCGCCGACGTCTGCGTGATCGGCGACCGCCGGATGCTGCGCGGCCGGCGGTACGGCAACCTGGTGCTGGCCGCGACCTCCCGCCCCGGCGGGCTGCCGGTGGCCCGACTGGCGGTGGCCGCCCTGCGCGACCCGGTGCCGGGCGGTCTGCTGCACGCCGACGCGCTCAACACGTTCGTCGCCGGCGCCCACCCCGTCACCGACGCGGACGGCAGCTCGCGCCCCTGATCGCCGTTGCGCCCGCAATGCCGGGTTTTCGGCGGCGCGGGCGGGGAAGGCGCGTCGGAGCCGATGGTCGCCGGGCTGCTCACGGTCATCGTGCTCGCGTACCTCATGGTGTTGGAGGCGCCGCGGATCACCCGTGGCGTGCTCGCGGCGGCCGGGGACGGTCAGGGTGAGCGGCTGCGCCGGGTGGGCCGGGAGGTGTCGCGTACCGTCACCGGCTATCTCACCGGAAACCTGCTGATCAGCGTGATCTGCGGGGTGTTGACCTACGCGGTGCTGGCCCTCACCGGGGTGCCGTTCGCGGCCGTGATCGCCCTGCTGGTGGCGGTCGCCGACCTGATACCGCTGGTCGGGGCGACCCTCGGGGCGGTGATCGCGGCCGGGGCGGGTTTCCTGCACTCCCCCACCGCCGGGGTGGTGGTGCTGGTCTTCTTCGTGGTCTACCAGCAACTGGAGAATCACCTGCTCCAGCCACTCATCCTGTCCCGCGCGGTGCGGCTGAACCCACTGACGGTGCTGGTCAGCGTGCTGCTCGCGGAGGAGCTGGCCGGTCTGCTCGGCGCGTTGCTGGCCATTCCCGCCGCCGGCATCGTCCAGACCCTGCTGCGTGAGTACGGCCCGCGCCGGCTCCGGCCCGCCCCGCCGGCCGGTCCGGCCGCGCGGCCGACCGGGTCCGCCGACTGACCGGCGCGGGAGCGCTCAGCGGGATCGGCTCGCGACCTCGGGTGTGGTGCTCTCCAACGGCACGGCGTTCGCCGGCACCAAACCCAGTTGGACCGCCGAGCGGGTCAACGCGGCGTCCAACGCCCAGTCGGCACTGACCCGCGTACGGTTCCCCGGCATCGCCATCAGGTGGTACGCCCGCGTGACCGCCTTGGCCGGCAGCCCGGCCAGGTTGACCTGCAACGGGTTCGCCGCCGCGTCCTTGCCACCCAGGTCGACGACCCAGCCCAGATCGTGGTGCTTGTACGGCTTGCGCCGGCCGAAGCCGTACGACGCGGCGATGTTGTACGCCGCGCGCTTGCCCTGCCGCTGCGCGTGCTGGGCCGTCATCCCGCAGACCTTCCCCGGGTTGACCAGGTCGGGCACGGCCGCGGCGTCGCCGCACGCGTACACCTCGGGGTAGCCCGGGACGTTGAGGAACTCGTCGGTCACCAGCCGGCCCCGGTCGGTGCGCAGGCCCAGCTCGTTGACGAACGGGTCGGGGCGCACCCCCACACACCACACCAGGGTGCAGGTCGGCACGTACTCGCCGTCGGTGAGTTTCACCCCGTCGCAGGTCGCCTCGGCCACCGAGGTGCCCATCCGGACGTCCACCCCACGCCGGTTGAGCACCTTGTGCGAGGTGTCCGACATCCGCTGGTCCAGCTCCGGCAGCACCCGGGGCGCCACGTCGAGCAACATCCAGCGGGGCCGGACGGTGAGCCGGGGCCGCTGGGCGTGCAGCGCGTCGGTGAACAACTGCCCGTGCGCGGCGACCTCGGTGCCGGTGTAGCCCGCCCCGACCACCACAAAGGTGGCCCGGGCCTGCTGCTCGGCCGGGTCCTCGGCCTGCTCGGCCAGCTCGACCTGCCGGACGATGTGATCATGCAGGTAGACGGCCTCGGGCAGGCCACGGAAGCCGTGCGCGTACTCGGTCACCCCCGGGATGGGTAGCAGCTTGTTGACGCTACCCACGGCGAGCACCAGCCGGTCGTACGCCAGCCGGTTCTTCTCCCCCTCGGCCTGGGTGAAGCCCACCCAACGGTTCTGTAGGTCGACGTGGTCCGCCTCGCCGACCACCACCCGTACGCCCTTGAGCGTCCCGGTCAGCGGCACGGCGATCCGTCTGGGCTCGACCACCCCGGCCGCCACCTCGGGCAGCAACGGCAGATACAGGAAGTAGTCGGTGGAGTTCAGCACCACGATCTCGGCCCGATCCCGGGCGATCCGGCTCAACGTCTTCGCCGCGTGGTAACCGGCGAACCCGGCCCCCACGATCACCACACGAGGTTTCGTCATTGCGGGCCGTTTCCCGTCGACGCCCGCGGCAAACGTCCGACGCGCCACCCCGTGAGGCGGGCCGCCGGTCAGGCGGGGGTTGGCGCGGTGATCGCCCACCGCTCGTGGTCGCGCCAGGCGCCGTCGATGAACAGGTAGTCCGGGGAGTAGCCCTCCAACCGGAAACCGAGCTTGCGGGCCACCCGCCGGGACGGCTCGTTGCCCGGCTGGATGTTCGCCTCCAGCCGGTGCAACCCGACCGAGGTGAACGCGTGGTCGATCACCAGGGCGACGCCCGCCGAGGCGTGCCCGGTCCCGCTGTACGGCAGGAACGCCGCGTACCCGAGGTAGCCACCACGCAGCGCGCCGAGCACGATCCCGCTGATGTTCACATAGCCGGCGATCGCGCCGCTGGCCCGGTCGCAGATCAGGTAGCCGGCGCTGTCGCGGCGGCGGATCCGGCGCAGATAGCTGTCGTACTCCTCGGGGGTCGCCGGCGCGGCCAACCACGGGTGGTGCAGGTCCCGACTGCGCCGCGCCGCGGCGATGAACTCGTCGGCGTCGGTGGGCCGGGGCCGCCGGATCGCGGCGGGACCACCGCTACGCAGGTATCTCACGGCGGACCACTCTGACCGACCGTTACGACCATTGTCCAACCGGGTGATCGAGCTAGCGGGCCGCCCGCAGGCTGAACTCCTGACCATCGGGGTCGGCCAGCACCAGTCGGCCCACCCCATCCGGGTCGGTGCCGATTCGGGTCGCCCCGAGCGAGAGCAGCCGGTCGACCTCGGCCTGCCAATCGTCGCCAGCAGCCGGGGTGATGTCGAAACGCACCCGATCCCGGCCGCCGTTCGGCATCAGCGGTGGGCCACCCCAGCTGATCTTCGTGCCGCCGTGCGGCGACTGGATCGCGGTCTCCTCGTCCTGGTCCCAGACCAGCGGCCACCCCAGCGCCTGGCTCCAGAAGTACCCGACCTGCTGCGATCCGTCGCAGGCCAGCGCACCGATGAAGCCGCAACCGGCGAGGAAGTTGTTGCCCGGCCCGATGACGTCGAACTCGTTGCCCTCGGGGTCGGCGAGCACTACGTGATCGTCGTCTGGGTCCTGGCCGATGTCGATGTGCCGTGCGCCGAGTTCCAGTGCCCTGGCCACCGTCTGCCGCTGGTCCTCCAGCGAACTGCTGGTCAGATCGAAGTGCATCCGATTCTGGACGACCTTCGGCTGCTGGTTCGGGGCGAAGCGGAGGTGGAAATCGTGGTCGTTGGTGGCTAGGAGCAGGACGCCGTCGTGTGGATCGTCGACGATCTCCCGCCCCAGGAGCCCGGCCCAGAACTGCGCGAGCCGCGGAGGCTCGCTCGCATCGAAGCTGATCGCGAACAGGTGTGTGGTCATCGCTGCGCTCATCCCCCATCCGACCGGACGTCATGCCAGCCGTCGGAGCGGGAGCCTAGGGGTGTGCCAGGTCGACCGCACCCGAGTTTCGGGTCAAGCGGTCCGCGACGGCTCCCCGCACCTGACGCCGGTCTGGTTCGTGTGCCTCGCCGGGATCTGGCGGGTCATCCCCGGTAGGGCGGGGCCACACCCCAGCCCCAGCGCGGGACCGGTGCCTGCCGGATCGGGTCTGCGTCCGGTTGGGAATTGCCTACCGCCAACCGGGTGCCCCACTCGAGGTAGCTCGTGAAGGCGGTGCGAAACTCGGGGTCATCGGGTAGGCCGACTCGTCGGCAGCGTCCATCATCACGTTGACCCACCGCCGACGCTGCACCTCGCTGATCGTCCTGCCCAGGTGCTGGCCGAGCATGTGGAGGTAGCCGCCGTGCTCCATCCTGTAGGTGGCCGGTCCGCCGAAGACCTCGGCAAGCCACACCGCTACTGCCATGACCAAGAACGTTTGCGGTGTTGGGTGACACGGCACCCGGGCTGACGGCTGGGCGGTTGCCGCGAGTCCGGATGTTGGCGAGCATCTGGGTGCGGCCTAGGATTCGGCGGTGGGCTCCTTGCTGGCTGTTCGCCCAGCCCGGGTCGATGACGTCGCCCAGATGGCGTGTGTGCATGTTCGGTGCTGGCAGGAGACGTATCGAGGACTCATGTCGGATGCGGTGCTGGATGATCCGGGTTTCCCGGCTGCTCGGGAACGGTTTTGGACTGCTGCTTTGACCGACAAGCGCTATCGCGAGAACCGGGCGGCTGTGGCCGAGCGGGAGGGCAAGCTGGTCGGGATCGCGATGTCGGGTCCGCCGCTGGACGCTGCGGCGACGTGGGCGAGGCAGCTGTATGTGCTCTATGTGCATGCCGCCGATCACGGTAGGGGTGCTGGGCGGGCGTTGTTGCAGGCCGTTATCGACCCCGGGGAGTCGGCGGCGCTGTGGGTCGCCGATCCGAACCCTCGCGCGCAGGCGTTCTACCGCAAGCACGGCTTCGTTGCTGATGGGACGGCCCAGGTCGAGGACGGCGTGCGGGAGATTCGCATGGTCCGCGACGTGCAGGCGCCGTCGCTGGTGTCGTGAACACGAACGTTTGAGGTGTTGGGGTCAGGCTGCGTGTGCGGCGGGTTGGCCCCAGCGTCGTTGTCGTTCGCTACGGATTCGGGCGCGTTGGCGGCGTTGGGCGGTCAGGACGTCGGGGTGGCGGGCGTTGACGTTGCGCCACCGCAGGTAGGCCTGCAGCTTTCGGGTCATCGCCGGGTGGTTCGGATAGTTGGAGCCGGCGACGACGAAGGTGCGCAGTGGCCCGAACTGGGCCTCGATCGGGTTGGCCCAGGAGGCATAGGTCGGGGTGAAGCAGAGTTCGACCTTGTTCCGGGCCGCCCACCTGCGGATCTTCGAGCCTTTGTGGGCGGACAGGTTGTCCAGGATGACGTAGATCGGTGCCCCGTCCGGGCGGGCGGCGCGGATCGACTTGAGCGCGGCGAGGTGTTCGCGGCGCTCTTGCGACGTCGGACGACGCCCCAGAGTTGGTCGTCGCCGACGGAGTAGCAGCCGTGGAACTGTCGGACGCCGTGCAGCTTGTGGTAGTTCGCGGGCAGTCGGCGCGGATGGCCCGCGGGTGCCCACCCGGTGCCGGCCTGGGGGCGGATCACGAGGGGTCCGAACTCGTCGAAGGCGAACACTCGCTGCGGGAAGTGGGCGCTGACGTACTCGATGCGGGCGAGTTTGGCATCGCGGTGCGGGTCGGTGGACTCCTCCACGTCTTGGTCCGCTGGAAGGTGATCCGGTGCTGGTGCAGGATCTGCCGCAGCCGTTCCCGCCCCACCACGATCCGACGCGCGGCATGAAGGTGCAGGTGGTCGGCGAGCTTGCGGAGGCTCCACCGGGTGAACGGCCGCCCCAGCTTCTCGGGGCGGGTGTTGGCCGTCGCGACGATGAGCTGCTCTTCGTCGCTACTGATCTGGCGGGGACGGCGACCCGCCCACTGAGGGGCCAGGCTCGCCATGCCCATCTCGTTGAACCGGTGGATGACCTGCCGGATCGTGTCCTCATCAGCCTGCACCAGGCGGGCGATCGCCGGCACCGTGTTCCCACCGGCCGAGGCGAGCACGACCATCGCCCGCCTCAGTCGGATCGCCGAGCCGGTGCCCCGGCGAGTGATTCTGAGCAGCTGTTGACCTTCCTGATCACTCAGCCGCCGCACACGTACAAGATCTGCCACCGCCACAGCCTGACCGGCACAACGCCGCCCGGCCGACAGTCCGCGCGGCGTGTCATACCAACACCGTGAACGTTCGTGGTCACGGCACTGCGTACCGGGCGTGGTCGGGGTGCATGTGCGCGAACATCGGCGCAAGCAGGTCGTCGGAGCGGACCAGGCGGTAGAAGGCATCGCAGAGCCTCATGAACGCGTCGGTGCCGCCGGCCCACTGGTACAAGCTCGGCGGCGCGGCGCCACCAGGGCCGGCAACCGACGTTCGGGCGTAATGCCGCATCTCCTGAATGTCCTCAACGTACGGCTTGATCGCAGCGAAGAACTGCCCGAATACCGGGCCGCCCCGAAACCCTTTGAGGTGCTCATCCACAGATGTCCAGGTGATGCGCAGCAGGTAGCAGGCGGGGTCGTCCAGGCAGCGGCTCAACTCGTAATCCATACACTGCGGCGCGGCACGTAACGCGACAGCGGCCCGCTCGTACGCCGCCTCGAAACCGTCCAGCCGTTTCCTGCGGGACGCGGTACCTGATGTTCTCGATCACCATGGCTACAGCTCAACACCCGCAGCGGTGATGATCAAGTACGCACCATTTGGTACGTGCCGAGGGAGGCCACGATGCCCAAGCGATACCACTGCCCGGTGGAGCTCGCCGTCGACGTTGTCGGCGGAAAATGGCGACCGGTGATCCTGGCCCATCTCAAGGCGAGAAGATGCCGACAAAGCGTCTGCGCGAGTTGGAGGCCGACGGGCTCGTCCTGCGGCACGACCACGAGACCACATCACCTCATGTCGAGTACCGGCTCACCGAGGATGAAAAAGGCTGTGAACGCAACTTCTACGTGAGGCCGTGCTCGGGCGTGCCACCTGCATCGCCGGCTGGTTGCTGGCCCGCTCGGCCGTGCCCACGTGTGCGTAGTGCTGACCGCCGGAGGTCGGAAATATCGACGTCCTGCTCCTCAAGGACATCGTAGAGATGCTCGGGTCCCCGGGACGCCACAAGATCGGCTTCCACCTCGTAGGCGGGTACCAACAGGCAGAAATTGGTCTCACCCGTGGGGCCAGCGACGAACTGGAAATCCTCCTCGAAAAGGGCTGCCGGGGTTGGCAGGAGAAACCTCATCCCGAAGCTGGACGGCACGTCGACGTCCAAGCGAATCGGCTCATCCCACGAAAGGAGTCGCCCCTGCTGCGCGTAACGCACCGCGCAGGACATCACGAAGTCCAGCATATCTGGGCCCATAAATTGGCCATCCAACACGAAGAGCAACTCCTGGGCGTAACCGTCCCGACGAGCCCAGCCACGCTGACGGGCGAGGCTGGCCAGCCCATCCGTGACCATGGTCACCTGCCCGTCATTCGGCACCTCGGCGAATCCATGAAGACGAATCACAGCCCCATCAGGGACAGCCTCATCAAGGACGCTGAAAGGTTTGCCGAGAAATTGGCGGAGATGACTCTCGACGTCGTGCGAAACCGCTCCCCGGCGACTGAACTTCACCATGATCGCCCCATTCTGGTAGTTCCCCTAGATTAACGCAATCGACCGAAGGCTGAGGTGGGGGTCCGGCCGGACCCCCACCTCAGCGGCACGTCACTGGTCGGCGCGGTTACACTGCTGACATCTTGCCCGAAGATTGAGCAGGTGGTTGTAGGCGTTCAGGAATGCCTTGCGGCTCGCCCACGCTTCTTTAACTTGCGCAACTTGTAGATGTGGTCGATGTCCCAGTCCCGGAACCACCGTTTCCCTTGCTTAACCTTCCCGCCGATCTGAATGCCGCAAGTCGTGCAGCGCGAAACGCCGCTACTGTCTCGCGATCGGTCGAGTACTTTTTTCGCGATTCCCGAACGGAAACCGCGTGGGCGCTTGCAGACCGCACTGTTGTTGTGGGCGAGAACATCGATACCGTCTACCGCGACGACAAAAGTGTGGACAGCAGCGACATTGAGGTTGTAGACCTCACTGTCGGCCACCCAGCCACGGTCGACGACTGCGCCAACCTTCGTGACGCCACCGTCGCCATCCTCGACCAGGACATCGCCGGGGCGAATGCCCCGCCGACCAGAGAAGACCTCCAGAACGCTTTCTTGGTGGACCGCTCCGGTATCCGGGTCGACCGCCACAACGTAATCGCCGATTCCGATGCTCGCAATGGGCGCATAATCGCCCATCATTACCGGCGTGTCGGCCGTGAACGAGTTGCAGCGCCCGAGCCTCGCAGCCCTTCGCCACTTTGCGCATCTTGCGCGCCTTACGTAGCTGCGGCACGGGCGGCGCCTACTGCCAGGCGGGCCCCCTTCACGGCAGCCCCCGCGCCGACCATCGCCGCAGCAGCGCCACCGATGGCCCGGGCGGCTTCGCGCCAGTTGCCGGTCGCTGCGTATGAGACGGCGGATACCACGCCGGCGATGGTGCCGATGGGCCCGGGGATCATCGAGGCGTAGGAGGCAACCTTGGCGACCTTGGAAAGGCCACGTTTGATGCTGCCCCAGCCTAATCTGCCGTCGAGGTCGACGCAGTTGACCGGGTCGCCTGCGCAGTAGTCGTAGGCGGTGGCGTTACCGCCGTCGACCGGGCCGATCCGGAGGAAGCGCCCAATTCCTGGTGAGTAGAGGCGGACGCCCATCAGGATGGCGTCGCCCATTGCCTCGCCGGAGCGCTGCTTGCCGCCCAGCCAGCCGTAGCGCTGATCAGCCTGCCCGGCCACTGGAACGCCGAACTCGTCGTAGCCGTAGAACTCCGGCTCCAGCAGTGCCGTGTCGATCGTCGCGGCCACGTCGCCGTGCAGGTTGACCAGTTGTAACCGGATGTCGCCGGTGTTGGAGGTGGCTGCCGGGCCTGTGGCGGCCCGTGGCCCTGCCCGACCGCCCGGCTGGTGCTGAAGGCCGAACACGAGCACGACCTGATCGGCCTGGCCATCTACCTGTGCGGGCAACTGCACGAGGCCACCCGGGACCTCTACCGGCTCAACCCCGCCGAGGCACCCGGCCCGCAGGCGATGTTCGCTCGGTTCGTCGGCTGGACCCCGTACCGCCGGACTTTCGTCTCGCCACCACCGGACTGACGTGCTGGATCGTGGGACGGACGAACCACGGCGCCCACCACGGGGTGAGTGCGACGGCGAGCACGGTGATGACTGTTTGCCCGATCCGGGCAGTCTGCCTCAGCCGGGCAGCGCCGACCGAACGGTCAGAGCGGGCCGGGGAACGTCTGCTCCATCGGCATCGGTACCTGGAGGAAGGTGGTGCCGCGCGGGCCGCCCGTACCGGTACCGCCATCTCCGAACCCTCTACTGCCTGAACCGACGGGCCGCACGCGACCTCACAGCAGACGGAAAGTCGTCGTCGGGACGTGCGGCGTCGTGATCCACTGGCCCGGTGAGCCACACCCCCTCGCACCCGCCAGCCGACGTCGAGGTACGACTGACCGACGAGTCGAACGTCTGGCTGTGCACGGTGCGACGCGACGGGTCCCCGCACGTGACACCGGTCTGGTTCGTCTACCTCTCCGCGACGTTCTGGGTCGGTTGTGAGGGCCGCAGCGTCAAGGCCCGCAACGTCGTGGCCGACCCACGGGTGTCCCTGGCGCTGGAGAGCGGCAACGCGCCCGTGGTGGCCGAAGGCGCCGCCCAAGTGCACCGGGCCGGGTTCCCCAGCACGGTCGTCGAGGCGTTCGCGAGCAAGTACGACGGCTGGGACGTCGGCAGGCAGGTCAACCCGGACAGCGAGCGGGTGCTGTTGGAGATCCCGGTCCGGCGGTGGCTGCTCGCGGGCACCGCGCAATGAGTCGTCGATGCGAGAATCGACCGGTGGAGAACGAGCTGAGGGCGGCTCTGGCGGGCGTTCGAGACACGTTCGGCCGTTACCCTCTCCGCGCGGTGCTCGACGGCTGCCCAAACTGCCGGGGCTCCGTGCTGGTCGACGAGCACGACCTGTTCACACTGACCGTCAGCCTCGGCAGCACGGTCGGCGGCCGTGCGGACGTGAAGGCCCTGCTCCCCGTGCTCCTTGAGCGCCTGCTCGGCTCCGACGACCTCGACCCGGACATCGTTCTGGGCAAACTCCCTTATCAGGAATGGCGCACCTGGCCGCGCGTCGAGCAGCAGGCCATCGACGCCTACCTCGATGTGGTGTGGCGGTCCTAGCTCGCCGACCACCCGCCGCGGCTCGGGTCGTTCACCGATCCGGCGACCTTCCTCGACGCGGCACGCGCGGCCGCGAGCGAATCGAACGATTCCTCGACGTCTGGGACGCCACGCCCACCCCGTCGGCAGACCGTCACCTGGCCGAGATGGTCAGCAGACTCAACTTCGCCAGGCAGAAGCCGAGCGCCCTCGGCGACTGGTTACGCCGAGCGGCGACCCGCGACCGCCTGTACCGCGCGTGGGAACGTGACTACGACTCGCCGTGGGCCGACGACCTCGCCCGGGCCTACGATCTCCTCCGTGTCTGAACTGGCCTGCCGCTTCGACTACGAGAGCTGATGAACCACGGTGTTAGCCACGGAGTGAGCGCGACGAGACCGACGGCGAGGGCGGTGATGACGGCCTGCCCGATCCGGCCCGGGGTGACCCCGCCCGCCGGGTCCAGCACGTAGTTGGCGTACCCGTTCGCGGCCGCGTCCGTCACCAGCACCGCGCAGCCCAGCACGAGCCCCTGCACCCGGCGGGCGGCCAACAGCAGCGCCGCCAACGGATCCCACAACGTCAGGGACGTGAAGTAGAACGTCAGCCACCCGGGCAGGGCGAGCTGCGGCCCGAACTGGGGCAGGAGCAGCTGCACCACGTGCACCGCGGTGCCGTAGGCGAAGACCAACACGGCGACAGCCACCACGCACCGGGCCGCGAGCGGCACACCACGCCATCGACCGGTGCTCATCCGGCCATGTTGCCCCAGCCGGGCAACCGATCCGTCAGAGCGGGCCGGGGAACGTCTGCTGCATCGGCATGGGGACCTGGAGGAAGGTGGTGCCGCGCATGTCCAGCCAGGCCCGGTCCGGCCCGCGCACCAGGCGCACCATAACCGCCTCACAGGAGGGGCAGCGGGCGACGAGACCCGGGGCGTGCGAGTAGACGTGCAGGCTGGCCATCGACCCGGTCATCCCGCAGTTTTCGCAGCGGCCCATCGCGCTGCTCAGGTCGACGGTGAACAGCTCACGCATCGGGCCGTCGAGCATGTTGCCGTCCAGGTACGACATCTCGGTCATCGAATCTCCTCGACACTGCGTGGGCGAGCGGATGGTCAGCCGGTCGGGCCGAAGCGTTCGGTCTTGACCCGGCGCGACGGGTGGCCGAGCCCCACCAGCAGGTCGGCCACGGTCTCCACGAACGCGGTCGGGCCACAGACGTAGGTGAGCGGTTCCAGGTCCGGTGGCCACCCGTGCGTGTTGACGTCCGCCAGCCCGATCCGGTGCGGCTCGCCGCGCCAGCCCTCGGGCGCCTCGCGGGTGTAGACGTACGCGACGTCCAGCCCGAAGTCGTCGCGGACCCGACGGCGCAGCTCGTCGGCGTAGATCACGTCGCCCGGCGTGCGCACCGAGTAGATCAGCCGGAACGGCGCCTTGCTGCCCACCGCCCGCCGGGCCCGGATCATCGCCATCAACGGCACGACGCCGGAGCCGCCGGCGACGAGCTGCACCGGCGCGGTCTCCTCGGGCCGCCAGATGAACCAACCACCGAGGGGTCCGCGGACCTCCACCGGGTCGCCGGCACCAAAGACATCAATGAGGTACGGGGACACCTCGCCGTCGTGCACCCGCTGCACGGTCACCTCGATGCGCGGGCCGCCCGGGCCGTCCACCGCCGGCCCGGCGATCGAGTACGAGCGGGCCGCCTGGTAACCGTCGGCGGCGGTGAGCCGCAGGTCGACGTGCTGCCCGGGCAGGTGCCCCGGCCAGTCCGGCACCTCCAGCACCAGGGTCTGCGCGGTCGGTGTCTCGACCCGGCGCTCCACCAGCCGGCCTACCTGCCAGCGGTTGGGCGTCCGGGTCGGGGTGCTCGTCGCCACGGCGCGCTCAGTCACCCTGGTACCGCTGTTCGCGCCACGGGTCGCCGTAGTCGTGGTACCCGGCGGTCTCCCAGAACCCCGGCTCGTCCATCGTCTTGAGCCGGAGGCCGCGCACCCACTTGGCGGACTTCCAGAAGTACAGGTGCGGTACCAGCAGTCGCGCCGGCCCGCCGTGCTCGGCGGGCAGCGGCGCGCCGTCGAAGGTGTGCACCACCCATGCCTGACCACCGCGCAGGTCGTCCAGCGGCAGGTTGGTGGTGTACCCGCCGTAGGAGTGCGCCAGCGCGAAGTGCGCCCCGGTGTCGACGTCGGCGAGCAGCGTGTCCAGGGAGACGCCCTGCCAGGTGGTGCCGAGCTTGGACCAGCGGGTGACGCAGTGGATGTCCACCGTCGGCGTCTCCTGCGGCAGGGCCATCAGCTCCTGCCACGACCAGCGGTGTTCGCTGCCGTTCTCGGCGGAGATGACGAACTCCCAGGTGTCCAGGGACACCCGGGGCGTCGGCCCGGCCGAGAGCACCGGAAAGTCCTCGGTCAGATACTGACCGGGTGGCAGGGCCGGCTCCTGCGTTCGGGGCCGACCCTGGAAGCCCGGTGACACGATTCCCATTGCACAGTCGTACCACCCGCGCCGGCCGGGGCGGGAGCTTTCCCGCGTACCCCGTCGTCAGCCGGCGCGGCGCGGTCAGTGCCGTTCCGCGACGACCTTGCGGTCCTCGGGCAGGTCACTGCCCCGGGTCGCGCGCAGGCTGGTCAGGGTGACCACCACCAGCACACCGATGATCACGCCGAGCGAGGCGAGGGTGGGGATCTGCGGCACGCTGTCCCAGATGCCGTGCGCCCAGTGCAGGCCCAGCTTGAGGCCGATGAACGCCAGGATGATGGCCAGGCCGTAGCTGAGGTGCACCAGCCGGCTCAGCGCCGCGTGCAGGACGAAGTAGAGCGCCCGCAGGCCGAGTAGGGCGAACGCGTTGGTGGCGAAGACCAGGTACGGGTCCTCGGTGATGCCGTAGACCGCCGGCACCGAGTCGACCGCGAAGACAATGTCGGTGGCCAGCACCGCGACCACCACCAGTGCGAGCGGCGTGAGTGCCCGCTTCGCGCCCTGCCGGACGGTCATCTTGGTGCCGTGGTAGTCGTCGACCACCGGCATGATCTTGCGCAGCAGTTTCACCGACCGCATCTTGTTGATGTCGACTTCCTGCTGATGCCCGGACATGGCGTCGCGCAGCAGCTTCACCGCGGTGGCGATGAGGATGATCGCGAACAGCAGGAAGGCGAAGTCGAGGGTCTGCAACGCCGCCGCGCCGAGGGCGATGAAGACGGCCCGCAGCACCAGCGCGCCGGCGATGCCGTAGAGCAGCACCCGCTGGGCGAGCACCGCCGGCACCGCGAACGCCGCCAGCAGCAGCATGAAGACGAAGAGGTTGTCGACGGAGAGGGACTTCTCCACCAGGTAACCGGTCAGGTACTGCACGCCCTGCTCGGAGCCGTAGCGGGACCAGATCCACGCGCCGAACGCCAGCGGCAGCGCTATGTAGAACGCCGACCAGCCGACGGCCTCCCGCATGGACACCTCGTGCGGGCGGCGCGTGACCAGGAAGTCCAGCACCAGCAGCAGGATGACCCCGATGATGGTGACCGCCCACAGCGTGGGCGTGCCCACCGACGACAGGTCGCTGGCGGCGGACAGATATGACACTTGGCTCATCTGGGGTCTCCTCGAACACCGTCATGTTCGAGGTCTCCTTCACCCACCACCTGGTGGGCAACCACCCGAGGCGCGCCGGGCGCGCCGTACTGACCGGAATGGTTCGTGGGAAGTACTCCCCTCGCACGACAAGGTTAGGCCAGGCTGAATCGGCATGCCAAGCGGTACATCGATGGTTGCCCTGGTAAACCGCTGTGCGTGCCCCGCGATGGCGCTGTCAGCCGCCGTGGTCAGCCCCGGCGCAGCGTCGCGCCCGGGGCCATCGCCTGCTCCACCAGCTCCCGATAGTCACGCGGCAACTGGGTCGCCACGTCGTCGAACTCGCCTCCGGTGATCGCCTCACGCAGGGTGGTGAAGACCGCCCGGGTGGCATCCCGGGCGGCGGGCTCCTGCACACCGGCACGCGACGCGACCCGGGCGACGAACTCCGCCGCGCCGAACCGGTCCGCCTGCTCGGTGCTGGGGCTCGGTTTGAGCACCAGTTGCAGCGGCTGGGGCAACTGGGCGGCCAGGTCCAGGACCTCACCGCCGGTCAACCGCTCGGCGAACGTCTCCAACACGGCCCGGGTCAGCTCGACCGCCCGCTCGGACGACGTGGCGGTGCGCTGGGAAACCTGGTCGATGAAGGTGTCGTAGTTCATCGCGTACTCCCTTGGGCTCGCGTCGGCGATTGCGGGTACCCGAAGCGGCGGCGGAGAAACGGCGCCGGGATTCCTCCTCCGGGGCGGGCGTGACCGTCCGGCGGGCGGGTAACCGCCGCCGGTCGTCACCACATCGATGCCCGAGGGAGCCCACGCCATGGCGAGCTACGCCGACGTCCTGCAGTACCTGTCGAGCCTGGACTACCCGGCCGAGAAGGACGACGTGGTCCGCGAAGCGGAACGGGAGGGCGCCCCGCCGGACGTGCTGAAGGCGCTGCGCGCCCTGCCGCCGGTGGACTACGCCAACGGGACCGAGGTGGCCCGGTCGGCCGGGATCGAGGCGGCGCCCGAGGTGGGCCCCGCCCAGCGTGCCGAGCAGGCCCGGGACAAGAAGCACAACCGGGTCTCGCAACACCTGCGCGGCATCTGACCCAGCGGTGACGCCCACAGTCCGGCGGCAGGACCGTCACCGATGACCTACACCGGCGGCCCGGCCCGGCCGGTGGACGTGCGCTTCCCCGCCGCGCGGCAGCTCGCCGTGGTGGCGGTGGTCGGGGTCATCGCCGGCGGCGCCTTCACGCTGGTGCTGCCACTGCCGCTCGCCGCGCTGGCCGGCTGGGACGTGGGCGCGCTGAGCTGGCTCGTGCTGGTCTGGCACAAGCTCTGGCCGATGGACGCCGAGCGCACCGCCCAACTGGCCGTCCACGAGGACCCGAACCGGGCGATCCGGGACGCGCTGCTGCTCGTCGCCTGCCTGGCCAGCCTGCTCGCCGTCGGGCTGGTCGTGGCCAGCGCGCAGAGCGCGCCCCCCGGCACGACCCGGGAACTGCACAGCGGTCTGGGCGTGCTCAGCGTGGTGCTGTCCTGGTTCGTGGTGCACACCGTGTTCGCCGCCCGGTACGCCCGGATCTACTACACCGGCCCGGACGGTGGGGTGAACTTCAACCAGCCCGAGCCGCCGCGCTACTCCGACTTCGCGTACATGGCGTTCACCATCGGGACGACGTTCCAGGTTTCCGACACCAACCTGACCAGCAACGAGATGCGTCGCACGGTGCTGCGGCACTCGTTGGTGTCATACCTGTTCGGCGCGTTCATCATCGCCGTGACGGTGAACCTGCTGGCGGGTCTGGCCCGGTGAAGACGCCGGCTTGCTGTCGCTTTCCGGCCGCGCGGCTCCCCGGAGCGCGACACGGGGCGGGGCCGAACGAAGGGCCGGGACAGGCGGGCGCCCCTGGTCACGAACCGCGACCTAGGGCGCCACGCAAGCCTGCCCAGGCGGTGAACCGCATCCGAACCGGTCGCGGTCACCAGGCGGTGGAGGTCCGCTCGAACCGAGCGGCCAGCACTGCCGGGTCCAACCATACGGCAGAGCATCCTCCGTTTGGTCAGAATCTGGCGAAGTGTGGGCCACGGCACGTCACGCTCGACCGGCCACCTCCGCGTACCGGTGCTCCAGGTCGACCCGGGCCAGCGCCCCCACCAACCAGGCCAGCCGCTCCGACTCGCCACTGGCCAGGCCGGCTAGGTCGGCCGCGGACCGGCCCAGGCCGAGCCGGCGGGCGGCAGCCAACGCCCGCCGGTCGGCGACCGGAGCCACCTCCCGCCACAGCGCCTGCGCCTCGCGGAGAAACAGGTCGACAACCGAGTCGTCCACGCCGGGAAGCTCGGCGAGGAGCGCCCGCTCCCGGGCCGGGTCGTGATGCGCCACCGCCCGCAACCGCCGCAGATCACCCCGGTACCGCTCGACCACCGTCCGGGCCAGGTCACCCAGCACGGCGGCCAGCGCGTCCACGTCACCACGCTGGCCGCTGTCACGCAGCACCCGCACCCGGTCCTCGTGCAACGAACGCGCCAGCCGGGCCGCGCTGTCCCACCCCTCGTCACGCAACGCCCGCGCCCCGTCCAACGCCCGCCGGAAGTCACCACGACGGGCCAGCAGCACCGACAGGTAGAGCACCTGGAACAGGCTCGCCGGATTGTTGGTCACCCGAAACCCGTACTGCTCGGCGAAGCCGCGCCCGCTGCCGGCGAGCCGGCGCGCCAGACGTTTACGGTCCTCCACCGGAGTGATCAAAGTGGTCGCCATGCCGGCGACTACCCACACCACCGGGGTCGCACACCGGCCGCTCGGGCCCGTCAACCGTGCAGGCCGCCCGTGCGGTCCCGGGCCTTGAGGCGGGTGGTGGGCAGGGCGGGCGCGGGCAGCGGTGGCGCTGGATCGTCGGCGACCGCTCCGAAGCGTGCATCGCCGGCCATCCAGTCGTCCCGGGCGGCGGCGATCTCCTCGTGGGAGCGGCCGACGAAGTTCCACCACATCACCAACGGCTCCTCGAACGGCGTACCGCCCAGCAGCAGCAACCGGGCCCCGGCCCCGCCCCGCACGGTCAACTCCCGGCGACCCGAGCCCAGATACAGCAGCGCCCCGGGCTCGAACCCGACCCCGGCCGCCTCCGCGGACCCGGACATCGCCAGCACGGCGTACTCGAAATCGGGCTGCAACGACAGCGTCGCCGGCGCGGTGCCGCGCAGCTCCAGCTGCACGCCCACCAGCGGGGTGTGCACCACCGCCGGTGACCGCTCCCCGGCGAACTCGCCGACCAGCAGGGTGACGTCCAGGTCGCCGTCCTGCCAGCGCGGCAGGTCGGCGTGGTGTGCGAAGTCGGCCGCGCCGGCTCGCGCCGGGTCGGGCAGCGCCACCCAGAGCTGCACGCCGTGCATCACCGGCGGATGGATGGCCGGCGACCGCTCCGAGTGGGCGATGCCGTTGCCGGAGGTCATCACGTTCAGCTGGCCGGGCACGATCGGCTGCACGTTGCCGAGGCTGTCCCGGTGCAGGATCTCCCCGTCGAGCAGCCACGTCACCGTCTGCAGGCCGGTGTGCGGGTGCGGCGGCACCTCCATGCCGGGCCGCTGCGCCACATCGTCCGGGCCGAAATGATCCACGAAACACCACGCCCCGACCATCCGCCGAGCGCGCTGCGGCAGCAGCCGCCGCACCGTGGTGTACCGACCCAACGGCACGTCGTGGCCGGGCAACAACACACTGCCGGGATCGACGTCGGCCACGCCAGGCGGTCGGGTCTGCGCCAGCATCGATTCAGTACGCTCCACCGCCCGACTGTACGCTCACGCCCACCCGCGACCGCTGCGCTTCCCGGCAGGTGCGGTCGGGCTCACCACGGTGAGCGTGTGCGCGTGGGCTTGTCTCGGCGTGGGCTTGTCTCGGCGTTGGGCCTGGCTCGGCGTGCGCCTGTCTCGGCATGGGCTTGTCGGCGTGGGCCTGGCTCGGCGTGCGCCTGGCTCGGCGTGCGCCTGGCTCGGCGTGCGCCTGGCTCGGCGTGGGCCTGGCTCGGCCGCGCCTATTGGTTGCTGGAGGAGACGAACACGCTGTTCGCACCGGCCACCAGGTCCAGGTACAGGCGCTCCGCCGACCGGTCCCAACCCGGCGTACCCAGCACCGAACCCGCGGCCACCCCGTCCCAGCGGTCGTCGCGTACCACCACCGAACCGGCGCCGGCTCCCACCCGAACCCGCACCGGAGTCTCCCCGAGGAGCCGGACGTCGAGCTGACTGGTGCCACCGGTCAGTCGTACGGTCAGCGGGCTGGCGGTGCCGCCGGGGTTCCCGCCGGAGGTGTTGCCGGGGGCGGTGTCGCCCGAGGCGGTGTCGCCCGAGGCGGTGTCACCCGAGGCGGTGTCACCCGAGGCGGGGGCGGTGATCGGCGGCAGGAGGATCTCGGTGCGGCTGGAGCCGCCGGCGAGTTCCACGGCCAGCAGCCGGGCCCGGCGCAGGTCCATCACCTGGCTGCTCACCCCGCCGACGAGGTGGAGACGCCAGGCGACCCGCTCGTTGAGCAACACCCGCACGGTCCGCGGCCCGCGCGTCCCGGACTCCACGAGGTCAAGCCGCACGGTCTCCCCCCGCACCGCCGGTCGGCCCGACACAGCCGAGCCGGCCGGGGTACTGATCCGGTACAGGTCACCACCCAACTCGGCCACCCGCAGCTCGAACGACGACAGCCCATCCGCGAGCACGAAGGTGCCCTGCTGCCGACCCGCCAGCGGCGCTGTCAACACTTGCGCGGCGGCAGCACCCGCACCACCGCGGCGACCACCAGCGGCGCCCGGGTCAGTGCCGCCCTCCGGACGGCTGCCGGGGCGAACATCATCGGCGCGAGTACCGTCCGCGCGAGCGCCGTCGGGTTGGCCGGCGTAGGTCATGCCAAGGCGATCGGGGTCGGCAACGATCACCGCGACCGCCGCCGTACCCAGGAGCAACACGACGGCGGCAGCAGCCACCAACAGACGAGCACCAGTCGACCACCGTCGTGGTGCCACCGCGCCCGAGGGCTCGGGCGCCGACTCCGGTTCGCGATCCGCGCCGTACCCCACTGCGGCCATGCCTCGATCCCTCCGCCGGTCCCCGTCCAGGGGTACGTACCCGTCGGCCGATCGGATCACCCGGCGCCGGTCACCCAACTCCGGTACGTCGCGGGCGTGGAGCGTGGACATGCCGTTGGCCGGCACCCCGGGTTTGCGGGTGCCGGCCAGCGGTCGGTGTCGGGCTGTTCTGCTGTTCGGTGGTGCTGTGGTGCTGTGGGGTCAGCTGTTCCAGTGCTGGGTGACGAGGTCGGCGGCCTGCTGCTCCCACTGGGCGTAGGCGTCCGGGTAGGCCGAGACCTGCACGGTCTGCGCGGCCTGGGTCAGTGGCATGTCCTGCCAGCCGTCGACCTGCTTGAGGCCCTTCAGGAACGCGGTCGTGGAGTACTGCGGGTCGGTGATCTGTTCCGGGGTGCCCCACCCCGAGCTCGGGCGCTGCTGGAACAGGCCCAGCGAGTCGTGGTCGTTGGCGTCGCCGAGGTGGCCCAGGTTCTCCAGCTTCGACTCCTGCAGACTCGTCGCGATCGAGATCACCGCGGCCCGCTCGGGCAGGCCGGCCTTCTTCGTCGCGGCGATGATCGCCTTCACGTTCGCGGTCTGCTCGTCGTTGAGGGTGATGTGCGACTGCTCGCCCTGGGTACCGTGCGGGATCAGCTTGCCGGTGTCAGGCTTGTCGGCCTGCACCGCCATTGCGACCGGGGTGGCGTCGACGGGGTTGGCGTGCGCGGCGATCGGACCGGCGAACACACCACCGGCGAACGCGAGACCAGCAACCGACAGCACGCTCTTACGAATGATCGTGTTCATGGGGGTAGCTCCTTCGGGGGTAGGACACCCGCCCACGCCGATCGGGGGAACGGCAGTAACGGGTGTGAGCACCTCGTCCGGCGCCGCACAAACAAGGGGGGAAGGTTTGGGGGGTGACGCCCACGTTCACTGGGGCGTCGGGGACGGCGACCTCGCAAGCCCGGGGGCTCCGGGGCGCCGGGTCCCGGTGTAACGACCCGGGGGCCGGGGTCATTCCCGGCGGCCCACCTGCCAGCGCCCTGCTCGACGCGGGTGGCCGGTTGGCCGTGGGGACCACAACGACCGGGCACGGGCCGGCATTCCAACCTGCCCGACCAGCCCTCCGGGGGGCAGGGCGGCGGCCGGTGGTGCTGCGATCGTCAGGGTATGTAACGACCCCACCCCGGCCACGATTCCGCCCCACAGGTGCGGTCCACCACATCGCAGAGACTCGGATACCCGGACAAATCGCCCGCACCGGTCGCGCGCCCAAGGTCCACAAACTGCTCGGCGCGCATGATCCACTCGCCTTCATTGAAAGCGGGGCATCCGGCACGGCGCGACACCCCGACATCAAGAAACCCGAGTCGATCTAGATTCGCCGGTACCGACATAACGCTCAATGCGGACATGCCACGCCTGACCTCGCCCCCCGCAAGTTGCGCTGCGGCGAGGATGGGCTGGGATGACCCGCCAGCCGGACGGCGACAGGCACGACCGAGGCAGCCTGGCGCGCCGGTGAGACCGAGGCAGCCGGGCGCGACAGGCACGACCCCGGCCCGCGCGCAACGGGCACAACGAGGCAGCCGGACACAACGAGCGCGCCGGCGCAGCCGGATGGCGACAGGCACGACCCAGACAACAGACAGCGACGGGCGTGACCCAGGCGGCCAGACGCCGACAGGCAGGACCCGGGCAGCCCGACGGCGATCGGCGCGACCGAGGGCGGGTGGGCGTGATCGTGACGCTAGGGGCGGCTTTGGTCTGCCAGACGCGAACGCACCTTCGCGGCGCAAGCATCCAGGGTCGTCTGCGCGTCCAGCCCGAGGCTTTCGATCGCCACCAACGCCGTGAAGGCGACGTCGGCCAGCTCAGCCGCTACGTCCTCGTGGGTGTGGGTGACACCCTTGCGCGGATTCTGCCCGAGCAGACCGATCCACGCGGCCGACGCCTCCCCCGCTTCCTCGGTCAGCTTGAGGATGCGGCAGGTCAACTCGGTCTGCCCGGTGCCGTTCGCCGCGTCCAGCCATGTGCGCGACGCGCGGGCCGCCTCCCAGATCGACTCGTTCACGGCGACCAGTCAACCCGATCGGCTCACCAGCCCACGCGACCGGGTACGGCACGGAACGGAAGACCGCACACTACTGATCGGCCGGACAGGGGCGCGCCTGATCGGCCGATCAGCGCAGCCATTGACACTGGTCGACGGCGGTCCTAGGTTCAGGGCGCTACCGGCCGGTAGGCAACCGTCCCGCCTGGTCGCCCCCCGGGCGACATCCGTCCGATGGGGAGCACCGATGCTGTCCACGCCAGTTCGTACCCTCCGCCGGCTGTTCGCCGCCACCGTGACGCTGACCCTCGCGGTCGGGCTAGCCGGTGCCGCGCCGGCCAGCGCCACCGGTCGCGACGCGCGGGGCGGTGAGCCGCTGCCCGGCTACACCATCCAGAATCCGCCGCTGGCCCCGCTGGTCGTGGGCGGCAAGCAGACGACGGTACGTCAGGGCGTGCACCGCCACGCCGGGTACATCATCGAGGTCCCCGCCCGGTGGAACGGCGACCTGGTGTTGTGGGCGCACGGCTACCGGGGGCAGGGCACGGTGCTGTCGCCGGAGCCGCCCGGCTTCGGGCTGCGCCAGCGTCTCCTGGAGCAGGGGTATGCCTGGGCGTCGTCCTCGTACGACCGCAACGGCTTCGACATTCGTTCCGGGGTGCTGGGCACGAAGGATCTCGCCGACCACTTCGGGCGGACGGTTCGCCGGCCGCAGCACACCTACGTCGCCGGGGTGTCGATGGGCGGGTACGTCATCGGTCGCTCGTTGGAGCAGTACCCCGGCTTCTACGACGGCGCGCTGCCGATGTGCGGGGTGCTCGGCGATCAGACGCTGCTCGACTTCTACCTGGACTACAACCTGGTCGCGCAGGCGCTCGCCGGGGTGCCGGCCTATCCGACGCCGGCTGACTACCTGACCGACGCGGTGCCCCGCATCCAGGTGGCGCTCGGCCTGGCCGGGCTGACCCCCACCGGCCCGGACACCAGCACCGACCGGGGCAAACAGCTGCGGGCGATCACGGTGAACCGTTCCGGCGGGCCTCGTCCGGGGGCGGACGCGGCGTTCGCGTTCTGGAAGGACTTTCTCTTCTCGATCACCGTGACCAGTGGTGGCGACTCCCCCGCGCAGCGGCCCGGCCAGCTCTCCACCAACCTGCTCACCCGCTACACCCCGAACAGCCCGGTCAACGTCAACGCGACCGTGCGGCGGGTCGCACCGGAAAACGTCGTGCAGCGGCTCCTGCCGACGCTGACCGAGGTGCCGCGGATCGCCGGCCGTCCGACCGCGCCGGTGCTCAGCCTGCACGGCCTCGGTGACCTGTTCGTGCCGTTCAGCATGGAGCAGGCGTACGCCAACGACGTGGCGCGGCACGGCCGCAGCGGGCTGGTCGTCCAGCGGGCGATCCGGGCCACCCAGCACTGCGAGTTCACCCCGGCCGAGGCCGGCGCCGCCTGGGACGACCTGGTGTCCTGGGTACGCACCGGCAAGCGTCCGGCCGGCGACACGGTGACCGACCCGGCGGTGGTGGCCCGACCCGACTACGGCTGCCGGTTCAGTGACCGGGACGCGTACGCGGCCGGGGTCGGCACCCGCCGTCTCTACCCGGCCTGCTGAAATACGCGAACAGAAAGAACCGGCCGGCTCCCGTGGAAGGGAGCCGGCCGGCCTCGTGTGCGGGTGTTCTCACCAGAGCTGCTGGACGATGTCCGCCGCCTGCTCCTCCCACTGCGCGTACGCGTACGGGAAGGCGGAGACCTGCACGGTCTGCGCAGCGGTGGTCAGCGGCAGGTCCTGCCAGCCGCCGACGTTCTTGAGTGCGGTGAAGAACGCCGTGGCGGCGTACTCCGGGTCGGTGATCTGCTCGGGCGTGCCCCAACCGGACGACGGACGCTGCTGGAACAGGCCCTGCGAGTCGTGGTCGTTGTACGCGCCGAGGTGGCCGAGGTTGTACAGCTTCGACTCCTGCAGCGAGGTGGCGACGCCGATCACCGCGCCCCGGTCACCGACGCCGGTCTTCTTGGCGGCGTCGACGATCGCGCGGGCGTTGGCCAGTTGCGCGTCGTCGAGGGGTACCCGCGACTGCGCGCCCTCGATGCCGTGCGGGATCAGCTGGTCGCGGCTCGGCTTGCCCGCCGGCGGCTTGCCCGTGGCGGAGCCGGTGGTCAGACCCGACTCGACGGGCTGCTCGGGCTGCTCATCCTGGTGGGCAGGGCTGGCGGCCTTGCCGGTGGCGAGGTCGATGGCGGCGACGGCGCCCTGGTGCGGTCCGGAGGTGACCGGGGCGGCGGCCGCGGTCGGCGCGAGCGCCAGACCGCCGAGGGCGGCCACACCCGCCACGCTCAGCGCGGTCTTGCGGTACGAGTCCTTAGCGATGGCGGGGAGCCATCGAGTGAAGTCGACCTTCACGATGGTTGCCCTTTCGATCGTGCGAAGTGCTCCGGGGTGAACACTCCTCGGGAGATGACCGCGGAAAAGGGTTTGGGCTCCGGCGGTACGGGGGACACAACCAGCTTCACGTGTCGGGCATTCCGGAAATGCCCGAGCGCCGCCGAGTGCGGTCCCGGTCACGGCACAGAATCGGACATAGCGGCTCTGTCTGCGTCAGGCCGGACGGCCGTGACGGAGGGTGTTTTCGGAGCCCGGGGTCAATGTCCGAACGCCAGCCTTTGCTCTGCTTACTTATACGCACCGGCTACGGTCCGTGATTGCGGGTGAGGAACCTCCGTGACTGGCGGGAAGTGCCCATTCGCAGCTCGCGGGAGGTGGTGCACATAGGCAAGCAGAGCAAAGGGGCCAGGCGAGGTTATGGGAGGCCGGCGGCTAGCGATTTGTGGCTACCGTGAGTGGGCGTGCAGGCCAGCACGCTGGGTGAGGTTGCCGTGCGATTCGCCGTGCCGGACGAGAACGTGCCAGAGCTGTTTGAGGTGCTGGAGGGTCTCGACCACCGGCCCCCGGTCCGCCCACCGCTCCGGCTCGGTGACCACCGACACCGCGCCCCGGCCGATCAGCGCCGCGTCCACCGGCGCGCCCGCTCGGGCGAACTCCCCGTGCAGTCGCGCCGCCAGCACCGGGATCGCCGGGCCCCGAAAATCTGCGTCGACCCGGTCGACGGCCAGCGCGAAGCCTGGGTGCCACCGCAGCGGGAAACCGTGCCGCTGGGCGATCAATTCCAACGTCGCGCCGGTCGGCGTGCCGGTGAAGGACGGGTCCGCCACCAGTTCCTCGACGTCACGCGCCAGGTCCAGGGTGCCGTGGATCTGGGCCTCCACGTAGTCGTCGAGCGCGCGGCCGACCCTGAACGGCGCAGTTGGCCCGTTCCGTAACGTCCGGACGAGGGCGCCGACGTCCGTTCCGGCACGTCCCAGGCACGCACCGGTGGCGGCCAGGTCGGTCAGGAGCCCGGCGAGCACCGGCTCGAAGGCGTCAGCGGTGCCCACCACCCTGGGGCCGAGGTGACTGTCACCGAGGCAGAAGGTCGCCCGGGTCAACACCGCCGGACGCAGCCGCAGATGACAGGAGCCGAAGCGGGGGCAGGCGCCGTCGGCGTGGTGGAGCAGGTTCACCCCGCCGTACACGGGGCGATCACCCGGCACGACCCCGGACCGTTGGTACGCACCGTTGGAGATCCCGGTGACGAACTGACTGCGGTACACCCCGTCCTCGAACAGGGCGGTAGCGACGGTACGCCCGTCGACGCACAGTCGGTCGGGGTGGAAATTGACGGTGGGGGCCGGAAGCTGCCCGGCTCAGCTGTCGCCATCACCGACGGGCTCCGCTTCCCGCGTCCCGACACCCTCGTGCGGCCTGAGAAGCTCCTGGAAGATGGTGATCTGGAGGTCGGCGGGGGCGGCGAGGCGGGAGTTGAGCGACTGCCACGGCGTCCGCGTCGGCGGCGCGATCTCGCTCGCCCCGGCGGCCACCAGACGAGCGGTGGTCGCCTCCGTGTCGTCCACCTCGAAGGCCACCCGGATACGCGGCGCGACCTGCCGACCCACCTCGACCTCGTCGATCAGTCGGTTCTGCGCGGGGTTGGCGATCTCGAGGGTGGCGCGGCCGGCGTCCAGGATCACCACCCGGGCATCCCCCTCGCCGCTGAACGCCTCCTCCTGGGCCGACCTGGAGGCCCTCGACGGCACCCCGATCCTGGACGTCAAACCGGTGCTGGGCGCGGCCAACGAACGCTGAACGGGAGTCAGTGCCCGCGGGCCAACCACTGCGGCAGGTGCGGCGCCTCCGCGCCGATCGTGGTGTCGTCACCGTGGCCGGTGTGCACGACCGTCTCCGCCGGAAGGGTCAGTAGGCGGGTGCGGATCGACCGGACGATGGTGTCGAAATCGCTGTACGAGCGGCCGGTCGCACCAGGTCCACCGGCGAAGAGCGTGTCACCGGTGAACACGGCGCCCAGCTCCGGTGCGTGGAAGCTGCACGCGCCGGGGCTGTGCCCAGGGGTGTGCAGCACCCGCAGCGTCGTGCCGGCCACCTCGATGATCTGCCCGTCGTGCAGCTCGCCGTTCGGCGGCAGGTGCGGGTGGACCATGTCCCACAGGACCCGGTCGGCGGCGTGCAGCAGCACCGGCGCTCCGGTGGCCTCGGCCAACTCGGGTGCCACCCGGACGTGATCGTCGTGCGCGTGGGTGGCCAGGATCGCCCGGACCTGCCGCTCGCCCACGAGGGCGAGGATCGCCGCCACGTCGTGCGGCGCGTCCAGGATGACGCACTCGCTGTCGTCACCGATCACCCAGACGTTGTTGTCCACGTCGAAGGTCTGCCCGTCCAGGGAGAACGTGCCCGAGGTGACCGCGCGGTCGACGCGGGCGGTCACGGGAACACCACCACCGACCGGAGCACGTCGCCGTGGTGCATCCGCTCGAACGCGGTCTCGACCTGGTCGAGTGCGATCTCCTCGGTGACGAACGCGTCCAGGTCGAGCCGGCCCTGCAGGTACAGCTCGGTGAGCATCGGGAAGTCCCGGCTGGGCAGGCAGTCGCCGTACCAACTGGACTTCAGGGCGCCGCCGCGGCCGAAGACGTCCAGCAGCGGCAGCTCGATCCGCATCTGCGGGGTCGGTACGCCGACCAGCACCACCGTGCCGGCCAGGTCGCGGGCGTAGAACGCCTGCTTCCACGTCTCCGGTCGGCCCACCGCGTCGATCACCACGTCGGCGCCGAAGCCACCGGTGGCCGCCCGGATGGCCTCGACCGGGTCGGTCTCGGAGGCGTTCACGGTGTGCGTGGCGCCGAACTTGCGAGCCCAGTCGAGCTTGCGGCTGTCGGTGTCCACGGCGACGATCGTGGTCGCGCCGGCGAGGACCGCACCGGCCACCGCCGCGTCCCCGACGCCGCCGCAGCCGATCACCGCGACCGAGTCGCCCCGGGTGACGTTTCCGGTGTTCATCGCCGCACCCAGCCCGGCCATCACCCCGCACCCGAGCAGACCCACGGCGGCGGGTCGGGCGGCCGGGTCCACCTTGGTGCACTGCCCGGCGTGCACCAGGGTCTTCTCGGCGAACGCGCCGATGCCCAGCGCCGGGGCGAGTTCGGTGCCGTCGGTGAGGGTCATCCGCTGGGCGGCGTTGTGGGTGTTGAAGCAGTACCAGGGACGACCGCGACGGCAGGCGCGGCAGACACCGCAGACCGCCCGCCAGTTGAGGACCACGAAATCGCCCGGGGCGACGTCGGTGACGCCCTCGCCGACCTGCTCGACGATGCCAGCCGCCTCGTGACCGAGCAGGAACGGGTAGTCGTCGTTGATGCCACCCTCGCGATAGTGCAGGTCGGTGTGGCAGACACCGCACGACTGGATCCGGACGATCGCCTCACCGGGACCGGGATCGGGCACCACGATGGTGGTGACCTCGACCGGTGCGCCCTTGCTGCGGGAGATGACTCCCCGGACTTCCTGGCTCACTTCGCCTCCTGCTGGTGGTCTGCGGCAGGGCCGGGCGCCGGGCGGGCGGGTGTGCCACGGGCTCGGCGGTGGGCCCCCGGCGAACCTACCGCGACCACCACGGCCAGCCCAGCCGGCCCGGCGGGTTATCGCGGGCGGTCCGGGGTACGCGGGCCGCATTCGACCACGGCCAACGGGAGTGACCATGAAATTCGCGCACCTGCCGCTACGGGTCAGCATCGGGGCGTACTTCCTCGACTCGGGTCTGGGCAAGCGCAACCTGGAGGGCGCCGCCGCGGAGGGCATGCACGGGATGGCGGTCGCCGCCATGCCCCAGCTCGGTCAGCTGGAGCCGGCGCGCTTCGCCAAGCTGCTGTCGTACTCGGAGATCGCCCTGGGGGCCGCGCTGATCGCACCGTTCGTCCCGGCGCCCCTGGTCGGACTCGGCCTCACCGCGTTCGGCGCGGGCCTGATCCAGCTGTACCTGAAGACGCCGGGAATGCGCGAACCCGGCAGCATCCGCCCGACCCAGCAGGGCGCGGGGCTCGCCAAGGACGTCTGGCTGGTCGGCGCGGGGCTGACCCTGGTGCTGGAGGGGCTGACCCACGGGCGTCGGCACGGCTGAGGCGACCTGAGGAACTGCGTTGACTCGACCCCGGTCGGTGCGGCCGTTCTACCGGCCGATGCGGCCACGTCGTCGCGACGAACCGCACCGCACGGCCACGACGCTGGAACTCTTCTTCGACCTGTGCTTCGTGGTGGCCGTGGCGCAGGCCGCCGGCAACCTGCACCACGATGTCTCCGAGGGTCACCTCGGCCACGCGCTGACCAGCTACCTGATGGTCTTCTTCGCGATCTGGTGGTCGTGGATGAACTTCACCTGGTTCGCCTCGGCCTACGACACCGACGACGACCTCTACCGGATCACCACCCTGGTGCAGATCGCCGGGGCGCTGATCATCGCGGCCGGGGTGCCCCGGGCGTTCACCGACGGCGACTTCAGCGTCATCACGTACGGCTACGTGGTGATGCGGATCGCCCTCGTGGTGCAGTGGTGCCGGGCCGCCGCCGGTGATCCGGCGCACCGCCGGGCCGCCCGGCGGTACGCGATCGGGGTCACCCTCGTCCAGCTCGGCTGGCTGCTGCGACTGGCCCTGCCGCCGGCTTGGGGGACCGCGACGTTGCTGCTGCTGGTCGTGGCCGACCTGCTGGTGCCGGCGGTGGCCGAGCGGCCGGGAATGACGCCCTGGCATCCGAGGCACATCACCGAGCGGTACGGGCTGTTCACCCTGATCGTGCTCGGTGAGGTGGTGCTGGCCACGTCGGTGGCCATCCAGACCGGAGTGGACGCCGGTGACCGGCACCTCTGGTCGCTGGCGGCGGCGGCCACGCTGATCGTGTTCGCCCTGTGGTGGCTCTACTTCGACCGGCCCATCGAGGCGCCCCACCAGCTGCCGTACACGTTGGTCTGGGGCTACGGCCACTACCTGATCTTCGCGGCGGTGGCCGCGGTCGGCGCGGGTCTGAGCGTGTCGGTCGACTACGAGCGGCACCTCGCGCACATCTCGGAGCGGACCGCCGGGTACGCGGTGGCCATCCCAATCGCCGTCTTCCTGCTCACGGTCTGGGTGCTGCACGTACGCCGGCAGCAGCACGGCGCGGTGGTCGTCGCCTTCCCGGTCGTCGCGCTGCTGGCCCTGGTCGCGCCGCTCGCCGCAGCCCCGGTGTACGTGCTCGCGGCACTGCTGGTCGCTCTCGTGGCACTGACTGTGCTGTTGCGCCGCCGCGACCTCGGGCCGAGCACGACGGTGAGCGGATCGGCCTGACTCCGGTCAGGCCACCTCACGGTCGAAAGTTACCGCCGGTGCGCTAGTCGGACGCCCGCGTGAAGGTCATGATCCAGTTGGTTTCCCAGGTCTGCTCACCGTCGACCGAGAACGCCTGCTCCCAGCGCGCGGTGGTCGCGCTGATGTCCGACCAGATGAACCGGCACCGCACCGGTCGCCCCTCGTGCTGGTCGTCGGCGTAGAAGTGGCCGACCCCGTCGACGAAGCGGCCCACCATCGGCGGCAGCCCGAGCACCCCGGTGTCGCTGCTCATCCAGTAGATCGACCACTCCTGCCGGGCCGGGTCGAAGATCCGGACGGTGGCGCCAGCGGAGCCCTTGGTCGGGAAGGTGATCTCGTCGAAGTGGCCGCCGCCGGCGAAGAAGCCGTGCGCCACCGACACCCCGGGGAACTCCTCCCACTCGTCGGAGCCGACCAGCCGCTTGCGCAGCCGCCGGTTGACCACGTTCCAGGTGCCCACAAAGAAGTCGAAGTCGCCCATCAGCGGCCCACCGGCCCTTCCGCTCGCGTGTCCTGCAGGTATCCATCCAGGTTGGGAGTCTCAGGGGCCAGCATGTGCCGCACCCAGGCCGCCCGCTCATGCTCCAGCACCGCCAACTCCCAGACGCAGCCCACCGCGGGGCGGCGTAGCTCGACGAAGTGGGTCGGGTCGTCGTCCGGGCAGTCCAGCGCCGGCTGCCCGGCCGCCGCGACGCGGACCTCCACCGCGTTGTCCCACACCCAGGTGTACGCCAGCAGGTAGGCGCCGGTGTCCGCACCCCGGTGCAGCACCACCCACCCGGCGGCCGGGGTGCCGTCGTCGACCAGGTCGACCAGCAGCAGGGGCACCTGGTCGTACGCGGCCTTCTCCACCTCCGGTTCCAGCGGCTGCTCCGGCTGGTCGATGTGGTAGCGCTTGAGCTGTCGACCGTCCACCGTGATCGGTCCCGGCGTTCTCAGATCCTTGTCGCGAAATGCCATGCCGGGACGGTACGAGCGGTCCCCTGACAGCTAGTGTCAGTGAAGTGCGGGCCAGTCGACTTCTCTCCGTCCTGATGCTGCTCCAGTCACACGGGCGGATGACGGCCGCGCAGCTCGCCGAGCGGTTGGCCGTCTCCCCCCGCACCATCTACCGGGACGTCGAGTCGCTGCACGCCGCCGGCATCCCGCTCTACGGCGAGGCCGGGCACGCCGGTGGCTACCAGCTGGTCGACGGGTGGCGGACCCGACTGACCGGGCTGACCGGCGAGGAGGCCGACCGGTTGTTCCTGGCCGGGTTGCCCGGCCCCGCCGACGAGCTGGGCTACGGCGACGTGGTGGCCGCGCTGCAACTCAAGCTGCACGCCGCGCTCCCCGCGCCACTGCGCGACCGGGCGGCCCGACTGCAGCAGCGCTTCCACCTCGACACCCCCGGCTGGTACGCCGATGGCGACGCCTCCCCCGAGCTGACCCGCACGGCCGAGGCGGTCTGGCGGCAGCACCGCATCGAGGTGCGCTACCGCGGCTGGAACGGCGAGGTGAGCAGGGTCCTGGAGCCGTACGGCCTGGTGCTCAAGGGCGGCCGCTGGTATGTGGTGGCCGACCAGCCCGGCCGGGGCGCGCCGGCGACCTATCGGGTCAACCAGATCCTCACCCTCACTCCACTGGCCCAGGAGTTCGACCGACCCGCCGACTTCGACCTGCCGGCCTGGTGGCGGGCGCACGTGGTGCAGTTCCGGGCGCGGCTGCACCGCGACGAGGCCACCGTCCGGCTCTCCCCCGCCGGTCGGGAGCGGCTGCGCGAGATCGGCAGCGCTCCGGTGGTGACCGCGATGGACGCCAGCGCCGGTCCACCGGACGCCCGGGGTTGGGTGACGGCGGTGCTGCCGATCGAGTCGCTCACCCACGCCCACGGTGACCTGCTGCGCCTCGGCGCCGACGTCGAAGTGCTGACCCCGGCGGCGCTGCGCGAGCGGCTGGCCGCCACGGCGGCCGGGCTCGCCGCGCTCTACTCCCCCGCCTGAACAGCCCCGACCGTCTCCACAGTGGAAGGCTCGGGGGCGTCGGTTGTCGGCACGGTGTGCCACCCTGGGACGGTCATCGATGGTCTCCGGAGGTGAGGGTCACGCTACGGCTACGCGCACTGGTCGCCGTCCCCGGCACCGGCCCGGTGACCCTCGACGTTCCCGCCGGCACGCTCGCCGCCCTGGTGGCGCCGCCCCGGTTCGGCACGGCGGTCGCACGGGTGCTGGCCGGGCTCGCCCCGCCGGTGACCGGTCGCATCCTGGTCGGCGACCGGGACGTCACCGGCCTGCCGCCGCCGCGTCGGCAGATCGGCTACGTGCCCGCGGGTGGCGCACTGCTGCCGCAGCTCACCGTGCGGCGCAACATCGAGTACGGGCAACGCAAACGCGAACGGGTGCACGAGGTGGCCAACGACTGGACGGCCACCGTCGTCGACCGGCTCGAGTTGGGGCTCTGCCTCGCCCTGCTGCCGCACCAGATCTCCGCCGCCCAGCGGTTCCGGGTGGCGCTCGCCCGCGCGGCGGCCTGCCTGCCCGAGGTGCTGGTGGTCGACCTGCCGGCCGGCTCGGCCGGTGACAGCCGCCTCGGTGACCTGATGCCCCGGCTCTCCCCACCGGACGCCCCCGGGGTGGCGGTGCTGGTCTGCACCGCCGACCCGGCCACCCTGGCCGAGATCCCGGTCCAGCACGAGCTGGTCACCGAGCCGAGCGAGGCGACCCGATGAGGCCGGCCGCCCGGGCGAGCCGCCGGACGCTGCTGCGCGCCGCCGCCGCGGGCGCCACCGCGCTGGCCACCGGTTGCTCCGGCGGAGCCCGGTCGGTGCAGGTCGCGGTGGTCTGGAGCACCAGCGAGCTGGACCGGTTCCGCGACGTGGTCGCTGGCTACCCCGCCCCGGTGCAGGTGGTCAGCGCCGGCAACGACATCGACGCCTTCCTACGGGCCCGGCACCTCGCCGGCACCAGCCCGGACGTGGCGATCCTGCCGCGCCCCGGTCTGGTCACCGAATATGCCCAGCGCGGGTGGCTGAGCCCGGTGCGCCCGTCCACCGGGTACGCCGTACCCTCCGGGCTGGGCGAGTTGCTGACGGCCGAGGAGCAGCGCTACGGCGTCTGGGTGAAGGCGGCGCACAAGTCACTGGTCTGGCACCTGCCCTCCATGCTGGCCGCGCAGCCGGCCAACTGGGACGCGCTGGTGCAACGGACCAAGGAGCTCGGGGCGCGCGCCCGACGCGACGGCGGCCCGGCGCCCCTAGCCATCGGCGCCGCGGACGGCTGGGTGCTCACCGACTGGTTCGAGAACGTGCTGGCCGACGTGGCGCCCGAGAGTTACCACACCCTCGCCCAGCCGGGCGCCGACTGGCAGGGCCAGCCGGTGCGGGAGGCCCTGGACCGGTTGGCCGGGCTCTGGAGCATCGACGGCGCGTTCGTCGGCGGCGGCCGTCGTGCCCTGCTCACCCAGTACGAGGAGGCGGTGATCCAGGTCGTGCACACCCGACGGGCGGTGATGCTCCTCGGGGCCGACTTCACCGCCGACGTCGTCGGCCCGTTCCAGCGCGGGCCGGAGGCACCGGTCACGTTCCGCTTCCCGGGCACCCGGTCCGGCGGTGGCCCGCTGATCGTCGGCGGGGACGCGGCCGTGGCGTTCGCCGACGCCCGGGGTGGCGTCGAGCTGGTCGAATGGCTCACCAGGGCCGAGTCGTTCCAGCCGTGGCTGCGCGAGGGCGGCTATCTCTCCCCCAACACCAACGTCTCGATCAGCAGCTACAAGGACGGCGTCGCCCAGGGGCTCGCCATGGAGATGCGGGCCCCTGGCACCCTCCGTTTCGATCTCTCCGACCAGTTGCCCGGCGCGTTCACCGGCTCGGACGGGGTCGGCATCTGGCGGATCATGCAGGGTTTCTTCGCCGACGTCACCGATGGGGTCCGCGCCAGCGAGGCGATCCGCCGGGCCACCGGCCTGCTCGCCGCGGCGGCCGACAGCGCGGGGGGCGGCCGATGAGCCAGGTACGGGTCCTCGGCGAGTTGGCGGTCCTCGACGACGTCGGGCCAGCCCGCCGCGGTCGGGCGTATCCGGCGGCGGGGGCGACCTCGGCACTGCTGCTGCCGGCCGCGGTGCTGCTCGGCGGGCTGGTGCTGTGGCCGGTGCTGCGGACCATGCACGCCAGCGTCACCACCGACGGTCGCTGGGTCGGTGCGGCGCACTTCCGGACCGCGCTCGCCGCTCCGGGCACCGGTGCGGTGGTCGGCCGGACGCTCCTCTGGGCCCTGGTGGTGCCGGCGGTGGTCACGGCACTGGGCTATCTGCTCGCCGCCGCGTCCCGCCGCTCCCAGGAGGGCGGCCTGGTCCGGTTGATCCTGCTGGTGCCGGTGGCGTTGCCGCTGGTCGTCACCGGGGTCACCTTCCGGCTGATGTACGACCCGGACCCGAGCCGAGGGTTGGCCACCCTGGTCGCCACCCGGCTGATCGGCCGCTCGATCGACGACGCGCCGCAGTTGCTCGGGCCCGGGATGGTCACCGTCGCGTTGATGTCGGCGTTCGTCTGGGCCTGGGTCGGGTTGGCGGTGCTGGTGTTCCGATCCGCGCTGGACGCGGTGCCGCCGAGTTTGGCCGACGCGGTCCGCGCCTACGGCGGTGGCCGCCGCCATGTGCTGTGGGACGCGCAGTGGCGCCCGCTGCTGCTGCGGACGACCGCCGTGGTCTTCGCGTTGGTCGCGGTCGGCACCAGCCGCACGTTCGACCTCATCCTGGTGATGACCCCCGGCTCGGTCCGCGACGAGGCCTCCGTGCTCGCACTGCGGATCTGGCAGACGTCCGGGGGCACCACCACCGGCGACGGCGCGGCGCTCGGCGTGGTGTGGCTGGTGGCGGTCGTCGGCGGGATCATGGTGGCCGCGCTCTTCGTCCGCCAGGCGTGGCCTCCGCCGCGCGTCGAGGCGGCACCAGAGCCCGGCCCGGTGGCCCCACCCCGGCGGGTGTTCCGGCTGCTCGCGGCGGGTGCCGCGATCGCCTGGCTGGTGCCGCTGGCGGTGCTGGTCGCCACGTCAGCCCACGGCAGGGTGGACGCCGCCGCGCGCGGCTGGTGGTCGGCACCCCCGAATGCCGAGTCCTACCGCAATCTGGTCACCGGCACCGAGTTGTGGCGCACGCTGGCCTTCACGCTGGTGTTGGCCACTGCCGTGACCGCCACGGTGCTGGTGGTCGCGCTGCTGGCCGCGTACCCGCTGGCCTGGTTGACCGGCCCGGCCGCACAGGCCACCGGGCTGCTGCTGCTGGCGGCCAGCGTCGTGCCGATCCAGGTCATCGCCGGGCCGGTCAACGAGGTGCTGGGCCTGGTGCTCTCCTCCGGCACGGCCCAGGGGCTGGCCCTGGTGCACGTCGCGTTGGGCGTGCCGTTCGCGGTGCTGGTGCTGCGTAACGCGTTCGCCGACCTGCCGGTCGAGCAGGTCCGCGACGCCCGGTTGGGCGGGCGTCGGTGGTGGCACACGCTGCGCCGGTTGGCCCGGCACAACCGCTCGGCGGTGGTCGCGGTCGGCGTGCTGGAGTTCGTCCAGGTCTGGAACGACCTGGTGGTGGGTCGGCTGTTCGGTGGGCCGGGGGCGTCGCCGCTCGGGCCGTTCCTGGCCGAGCAGACCCGCAGCTTCGTCAGCAACAGCGGCGCGCTGGCCGCCAGCTCGGTGCTCGCCTCGGTGCTGCCGGTGCTGCTGGTGGTGCTGTCCCGGCGGCACCTGGTCGCCGGGCTCGTCTCCGGGGGTGTGCGGTGACCGGGCCGGGCGGTGCCCGCAGTGGCTCGCGTTGGCCGGCGCTGATCGCGATCGGCGGCGTGGTCGGCAGCATCCTCGCCAACGTGGCCAGCAACCTGGCCGGCAATCTCCTCTCCGAGCTGGCGGCCAGCGTGCTCGGGCCGGTGACCATCGTCCTGGCCGTCGGCGGCGTCGTGGGTTACGTGGTGTACGAGGTGCGCCGCCGCCGGACCGGCCGGGAGGTCGGCCCCGAGCCGACGGATGTGCTGACCACACCGACCACCGGGGCGCCCACCCTGCCCTACACGGCGGAGTTCACCGGTCGCGGCGAGCACGTCGACGCCGTCGTCGGGTTGCTCGCCCGGGAGCACGCGGTGGCGGTGCTGGGCCGGCGCGCGGTCGGCACCTCCGCGTGCGCCGTCGAGGCCGCCAACCGGTGCCGGGAGGACTTCCCGGACGGGCAGTACTACCTGGACCTGCGGCGGCGCGGCCGACCCCGCTCGGCCCGGCAGGTGCTCACCGCGCTGGCCCGGATCCTGGGCACCGCCCCGCCGACCTCCGGCCGGCGGGACGCGCTGGCCGCCGCCGCCGACGCGCTGCGCGGCCAGCTCGACGGTCGCAAGATCCTGCTGGTGCTGGACAACGTCGACCGCCCCGACCAGGTCCGTCCCCTGTTGCCGCCCACCGCGCGCACCTGTCGGCTGTTGCTCGCCGGCGGTCCGGCACTGGTCGGTCTGGAGGGTGTGGTCGCGCACTGGATCGCCGAACCGGGCACGTCCGAGGCGGTGGAGCTGTTCGCGACCGCGGGTGGGGCCGCGCCCGCCGCCCGGGTGCGTCGCGCCGACCCCCGCACCGACCCGGCGGTCCGCGACATCGTCGACCTGTGCGGCCGACAGCCGCGCACCGTCCGCGCGCTCGGCTACCGCACCGCTCAGCACGGCTGGCGGCACTCCGACGTGCTGGACGCGCTGCGCCGGGCGGTGCAGACGCCACCACACCAACGGCTCGCCGTCTCGCCGGCGGCGCGTCTGGTCACCGAACGGGACGTCGCGTACGGGGCGTTGCCGCGCGAGGCCCGACGGATGTACCGGCTGATGTCGCTGGTCCCCGCTCCGGTGGACCGGCCGGCCATCGCCGCGCTGGCCGGACGGCACCCCGAGCTGGTGACCGCGCTGCTCGACCGGTTGGCCGCCGCGGCGTTCGTGGTCGGCGCACCCGGCGACCGGTACGAGATCCGCCCGTTGCTGGCCGGCAGCGCCCGACTGCACCTGCGGGACGCGGATCCGGCTCGGGTCCGGGTCGCCGCGCAGGCCCGGTTGACCCGGCACCTGGCCCGGCGGGCCGAACGGCACGCGGCCAATCTGGCGGTGCTCGGCTCCGCAGCGGACCGGGAGTGGTCGCTGCCGCTGGACGACGACCCGTACGGCTGGTTCGACCTGCACCAGGAGCTGCTGCTGGCGGTGGTGCGGGTGCCGGCCGGCGCGAAGGAGACCCTGCCCCGCCGGGTCCGCCGGTGGTGGTTCCGGCTGGCCGTGGCGCTGTGCGGGTGGCTGGCGTACGCCGAGCGGCTGGACGAGTGGGAGCAGGTCTGTCGCACCGTGCTGGCCACCCCGACCGCCGACGACCGCCCGGAGATCGCCGGGTGGGCGCACAACGAGCTGGGCGTGCTGCGCCGACGTCGGCACGACCCCCAGGGGGCGGCGGCGGCGCTGACCCTCGCGGTCAACGAACGCGGGCGGCGCGGCAACGCCCAGGCGCGGATGAACCTCGGCCTGGCCCTGCTCGACCTGGGGCAGCTCGATGACGCGGTGGAGCACCTGGAGATGTCCCGCCGGCACCGCTCCGGCGCCGACCGTGCCGGGCACGCTCTCACCGACCTGGGCCTGGGCGCGGCACAGCTGGCTCGGGGCGAACCGGACACCGCGCACCACCACCTGGTGCGGGCGGCGAACACCTTCCGGGCGGTGGGTGACGCGCGCGGGTACGCGGCGGCGCTGACCAATCTGGTGCTGGTGCACGCGGCGCTCGGCGAGCACCTGGACGCCGCCCAGGCGTGGCGGGCCGCCCTGCGCGAGTACGAGTCGGTCAACGACCGGACCAGTCGGGCGACGGCACTGCTCAACGCCGGGGCGACGCTGTTGAGCAGCACCCCGGGGCAGGCGCGGACGGCGTACGAGCTGCTGGCCGAGAGCCGCCGGCTGCGCGAGGAGACGCGGCCGACCGCCGGGCTGGCGCGCACCCTGCTCTACCTCGGTGACGCCTGCGCGGCGCTGGGCGACCGGGCCGACGCGCGGCGGCACTGGGCGGACGCGGCGGCGGTGGCCGAGGAGGTCGCCGACACCCAGGGGTTGGCGGCCGCCGACGCCCGACTAGGGCCTGCTGACAGCCGCGTGACGTAGGTCGCTCGGGTTGGTCGGTGGCAGGGCTCTGGGAGACTCTGTGATCGTGGACGCGCTCTCGGTTCGAGGACTCAGCCGTAACTTCGGCAACCTGGTCGTGCTCGACGATGTGAGCTTCACGCTCCCGGCGGGCCGGATCGCGGTGGTGCTGGGCCCCAACGGCAGCGGCAAGACCACCCTGCTGCGCTGTGTCGTCGGCGCCGACCGGCCGGACGCGGGCGAGGTGCTGGTGCAGGGGCGCCGGGCCGACGAGACCGATCCTCAGGTGCGGGCGCTGGTGGCGGCCGCCCTGGACGACATCGACTTCTTCCCCGACCTGTCCGTGGTCGAGCACCTACAGCTGGTCGCGTACGCCCACGGGGGTGACGCCGAGCCGGTCGATGAGGTCCTCGCCGAGCTGGGTCTGGAGCCGGCCCGCGACCAGCTGCCGGTGACGCTGTCCAGCGGGCAGCGCCGCCGGCTGGCGCTGGCGTCGTGTTTCGTCCGGCCCCGCCGGGTGTTGATCCTGGACGAGCCCGAGCAGCGGCTGGACGTGCGCGGGCGACAGTGGCTCGCCGACCGACTGCTCCGGGAACGGGCGGCGGGCACGGCCGTGCTGCTGGCCTCGCACGACCCGGAGCTGATCGACACGGTGGTCGACGAGCGCATCGAGATCGGCAAGTGACCGCCGCGCCGGCCACGATCGCCGACACGCCCGCCGGGGTACCCACCGCCCGGCAGGTACGGACACACCTGCGCCGGGCCCGCAGCCGGCACCACGACCATTCGCTCGGCGACGTGCTCGGTGACGCGTACGTCATGGTCCTGTTCGTGGGCATGTACGGCTGGTTCGCGATCAGCGCCAGCCGCGACCTGCTGGATTCCCCGACGGTCGGGCGGGCCGAGCCGGGGGTGCGGTGGTGGCTGGCGGTCGCCGCGCTGCTGGCCGGCGCCGGGCTCGCCTGGCGTGGCCTCCGCGCGCTCGGCCCGCTGTTGGTCACCCCGGCCACGCAGAGCTGGGCGACCAGCGCGCCGGTCGACCGGCGGGCGTGGCTGGCGCCGCGTTTCGTCCTGTTGCTGGTGGGCGCGGCGGCCGGCACCGCGGCGCTCGGGGTGGCCGTGGCGGCGCTCGGTGGGGTCAGCGACCCGGCCGCCCTGGGCTGGGCGGCGGCGGCCGGCGCGGGGTGGGGTGCCGCCGCGCTGGCGCTCAGCGTCGTCGCCCAGAGCAGCCGGTCGAATCGACGCTGGCCGGCCCTGGTCGGGGCGGTGCCGATGGCGGCGGCGGCGGTGATCACCGCCCTGGTGGTGCTGGTCGGCCGCCTCGGCGACGGGCTGCCCCGGCCGACGACGACGCCGACCATCGCGTTGTTCGCCGCCGCGGTGCCCCTCGTGGGCGTGGGCACGATCCTCGCGGTACGCGCGCTGCCCCGGGTCGACCGGGCCACCCTGACCACCGGCGCGCAGTTCGCCAACGCCGCCGCCACGGCCACGATCCTGCTGGATCCGAGCCTGCTCGCCGGTCTGGTGGAGAGCCGCCGCTGGCGTCGGATCGGCCGCGTTCGCAGCCGGCGGTTCTGGCCCGGCCCCGGCTGGTGGGCGCTGTTGCAGGCCGACGTACGCCGGTTGCACCGCCACCCGAGCGCCGTGCTGATCTGGGCGGCCCTGATCGGGGTGCAGTACGCGGCCGCGCTCGCCCTGCCCGGGTTGGCCGGGGCCGCGCAGGTGGTGTTCGCGTACCTCGCCGCCGACCGGCTGACCGGCGGTCTGCGGGCGGTCAACCGGTCACCCGGTCTGCGCCGGGCGCTCGGCGGCAGCGACAACCTGCTGCGTGGCATCCACGTGGTGGTGCCGGCCGTCGGCGCGGGCCTGTGGTGGTTGCTGACCCTGCCGACCGTCGACCCGGGCCCGGCCTGGCTGGCGCCGACGCTGGCGCTCGGGGTGGTCGCCGCCGCGTTCCGGGCCGGCACCCGCCCGCCGATCGACTACGGCGGCGCGACGGTCAACACGCCGTTCGGGATGATCCCGGTCGACCTGCTGCGTCAGGGGTCACGGGGGCCGGCGTTGCTCGCCGTGCTGGTCCTGGTCCAGCTGTTCCTGGGCTGAGCGGCCCATCCGGTCGGCCGGGGCCCCGATCACCGGGGCCGCCAGGCCCGGCAGCTGTTTGGACACGCTGTCGTTTCCGTCCAAGACAGCGCCGCGACCGGGCTCTAGCGTGGACGCAGCAGCCCGCCCGAGGATGAGGAGACACACAATGCGCGACCTGGTCTACACCGGTTTCATGTCGCTCGACGGCGTCGTGGACTCGCCCGGCGGCGGGCCCGGTGAGGAGCACCGCAGCGGCGGTTGGGTGTTCAAGGACCTCGAGTTCGTCCCAGAGGCCTGGTCGCTGAAGGGCGAGGAGCTCACCGACACGACGGCGCTGATGTTCGGCCGTCGCAGCTACGAGGCGTTCGCGCCGGTCTGGCCCGGTTCGGAGGACCACGCCAGCTACAAGGAGCTGCCCAAGTACGTGGTGTCGAGCACGCTCTCCGACGACGCGCTCGTCGACGGGTGGGGGCCGACGACGATTCTGCGCTCCACCGGGGACGTCGCCGCGCTCAAGCAGGGCGAGGGCGGCGCGATCTTCATCCACGGGAGCGCGGAGCTGGCCCGGCGGCTGTCCGATGAGGGGCTGATCGACCAGTACAACCTGCTCGTCTTCCCCGTGCTGCTCGGTGCCGGGAAGAGCCTGTTCGGCCGGGCCGACCGAGACAAGCACATGCTGACGCTGCGGGAGTCGGAGAGTTACTCGAACGGGATCCTCAAGTTGATCTACGACGTCAAGCGCTGATCCAGGTCGAGGGCGATCGCGCCGACGGTGCCCTCGCGCAGTTGCCGGACGGTGCGTCCGACGTAGGAGCGCAGTGCCCGGGCCAGGTGCGGTTCGTCGAAGTAGTCGAGCTTGGCGACCACGTCGGCGGCCGGGTCGCCGGTAGCTAGCAGCTCCGCCGCCGTACGGGCCCGCTCGATCTGCCGGACCGCGCCGCGCGTCAGTCCCGTCGCGGCGCGGAACCGGCGTTCGACCGTGCGCTCCGAGACGGCCGGGCGGTGACCCCGCAGCAGCTCGGCAACGAGCGGGTCACGGACCACGGTTCCGGCCCGGACGAGGCTGTCGACCAAGGCCTCGGCGTCGTCGGGGCCGGGCGTCTCCCAGCGCGCGCCGTCCAGCCGGAACGTCCGGCGCGTGGTGTCGGGAAGCTCGATGCCGCCGTCGACCAGCGCCGTCGTGGGCACGGCCCGCAACGAGGTGCCCACGGCGAACTCGATGCCGGTGAAGGTCGCGCCCTCCGGCACCGGCGCCGTGCCGGTCCGGGTCTCGGGACCGGTGATGCTCGCGTACGACCGGCCGGCCTGCTCCCAGAACACCAGGCCCCACCGCACCCCCGCGACGGACGTCATCGCGGTGACCTGCTCGCTCGTGCAGGTCCACACCGTGTCGACCCACGGCGAGTCGGACCCACGCGTCTCGAACCGCAGTCCCACGGGCGAAGGATACGCCGCCGGGCACAATGGACCGGCGGCTCCTAGCCGGAGCCGAGCGCGGCGGCGATCGCGGCGACGCCGTCCTCGATCTCGGTGGCCGTACGGGCGGCGTAGCCGAGCACGAGGCCCGGCCGGTATGGCCGCTGGCAGTGCCAGGACAGCGGTTGCACCTTCACCCCGCGCGCCAGCGTCGCCGCCGCCAGCTCGGTGTCGACCACCGCGTCGTCCAGCGTGATCATCAGGTGCAGGCCGGCGGCGGCGCCGTGCACCGTCGCCGATGGCAGCTCGCGGGCCAGCGCGGCGATCATCGCGTCCCGCCGTCGGATGTGTCGACGGCGTAGCAGCCGTAGGTGCCGCTCGAAGGCGCCGGAGGTCATCAGCTCCGCCAGCACCAGTTGGGGTAGCACGGCGTTGCCCAGGTCGGCGTTGCGCTTGGCGGCCACCACCGCCTCGCGCAGTCGCGGCGGCACGAGCAGCCAACCGACCCGCAGGGCGGGGGCGAGCAGTTTGGAGACGCTGCCGGCGTAGCAGACCTGCGCGGGCAGCAGGCCGCGCAGCGCCGGCACCGGAGGACGGTCGTAGCGGTGCTCGGCGTCGTAGTCGTCCTCGATGATCAGGCCACCGGCCCGCGCCCAGGCGACGAGGTGGCGGCGGCGGTCGCCGTCGAGCACCACGCCGGTCGGGAACTGGTGCGCGGGGGTCAGCATCACGGCCGGTGCGCCGCTGGCCGCCAACTCGTCGACCCGCAGCCCGGCGTCGTCGACCGTGATCGGCGGGGTGTCCATCCGCCAGTTGTTCAGGTGCTGCCGCACGCCGAGCGACCCCGGGTCCTCGACCGCGATCCGGTCGACGCCGGCCGCGGTGAGTGCCTGGGCGAGCAGCCCGAGCGCCTGGGAGACGCCGGCCACGATGATCACCTCGGCGGGGTCGACGCTGATGCCGCGGTTGCGGGCCAACCAGGCGGCGACGGCCTGGCGCAGCGCGGGCGTGCCACAGGGGTCGCCGTAGCCGAGGTCGGCGGCGGCGAGGCGACGCAACACGGTCCGTTCGGCGCGCAGCCAGTCCGCGCGGGGAAAGGCGGCCAGGTCGGGTACGCCGGGCGTCAGGTCGATGGCCGCGTGCGCGGCGCGTACCGCGTCGAAGATGTCGGTGCCCGGTGCCGGCGGGAAGGTCGCGACCGGTGCCGGCGCGCCGGCCGGGGCGGGGGTGGGCGCGGCCGGCGCGGCGACCACCACCGTGCCGGCCCGGCCCCGACCGGCGACGTGCCCCTCCTCGGTCAGGCGCTGGTACGCCTCGGTGACCACGCCCCGGGAGACCCCGAGGTCGGCGGCGAGCACCCGGGTGGGAGGCAGCCGGTCACCGACCGGCACCCGACCCTCGGCGATGGCCTGCCGCAGCCGGTCGGTCAGCCAGTCGGCGCGCCCGCCCGGGGCTGCGTCGGTGATGGTCAGGTGCAGGAAGTCGGACCCGGCCGATATGGACCTCTCGGACGCCGTCGGTTTGGCTCTGCCCATCGGACCATTGTGGCAGCAGAGTGAGCAGGAGCCAGACCTGCGAACTCCACCGGAGGACGATCGTGACCATCCCGTTCCTGATCACCACCCTGATCGTGGTGGTCACCCCCGGCACCGGGGTGATCTTCACGCTCTCCGCCGGCCTGTCGCGCGGCGCTCGGGCCGGGGTGCTCGCCGCGTTCGCCTGCACGCTGGGAACGCTGCCGCACCTGCTGGCCGCGATGACCGGGCTGGCCGCGCTGATGCAGACCAGCGCCACGGCGTTCGAGACCGTCCGCTACCTCGGCGTCGGCTACCTGCTCTACCTGGCCTGGTCCATCGCGCGGGATCGCGACGCCTTCGCGGTGACGACCGACGCCCCACCCCGCCCGGCGATCCGGGTGATCGTCTCCGGGGTGCTGGTCAACCTGCTCAACCCGAAGCCGACGATGTTCTTCGTCGCGTTCCTGCCGCAGTTCGTGGACACCACGGCACCGGGCTCGACCCGGGCGATGCTCGGCTGCGGCGCGGTGTTCATGCTGCTCACCTTCGTGGTGTTCAGCGGCTACGGCATCTTCGCGGCCCGGGTGCGCGACCGGGTGCTGACCCGACCCCGGGTCACCGACTGGCTGCGCCGATCCGCCGCCGGCACGTTCGTCGCGCTCGGCCTGACCCTCGCCCTCACCGAACGATAGGAACACCGTGCGGTTTCACCATTCGCCACAGCTTCGCGACGCGTACCCCGATCTGGTCGCCGGGGTGGTACTGGCCTCCGGAATCACCGCCACCGCCGACGTGGCGGAACGCACGGCGGGCTATCTCACCGAGGCCCGACGGCGGCTGACCGCCGACGGGACCGAGAGCGGGTTTCCGGAGATCCAGGCGTGGCGGCGGGCGTACGCGGCCATGGGGCTGCGGCCCACCAAGTACCGGTGCGCCGCCGAGGCACTGCTGCGTCGGCTGCGCCTGGACGGCGAACTGCCCCGCGTACACCCGCTGGTCGACCTCTGCAATGCCATCTCGGCCGCGTACGCCATCCCGGTCGCCGCGCTCGACCTGGACCGGGTCGACGGCGACCTGGTGGTCCGGCCGGCACACGGCGACGAGGCGTACCTCAGCTTCGCTGGCGACACCGAGCATCCCGACGCGGGCGAGGTGACCTTCGTCGACTCCACCGGGCGGGCGCACGCCCGGCGGTGGACGAACCGGCAAAGCGGCTGGTCCGCCGTCCGGGCCGGCACCTCGTCGGTGTTGATCGTCGCCGAGGCGCTGCACCCGGATGCCGAGCCGACCGTGACCCGGCTGGTCGCCACCCTGGTGACCGAACTGACCGACGGGTGGTCCGCCCCGACGACCGCCGCGGTGCTCACCGCCGCCGCGCCCGAGTTCCGGACCCCGACGGCCGGTGGCGACAGCGGTCAGGCCGTGTCGCCGGGAACGAGGTGGCGGTAGCCAGGGATCGTCTCGGCGAACCAGCCGGCGACGCTGGCCAGCCCGCGGTCGTTGAGCTGCGCGTCGTGGATCGGGTACGCCGCCGCCGGCAACGGGACAAGGTCCGGCAGCCGGGCGCCCTCCGGGGCGTACACCGGGACGCCGAGACCGGCCAGCCACAGCACGTCCGGTACGCCGTCAGCACACCAGTCGTGGTCCCCGTGGCGATTGGGCCGGCCCTGCCGGGGTAGTGCGGCAGCATGCCGCAGCGCTACGAGAACTACCCACGGATCGCCGTCGTCACCGGAGCGGACTCCGGCATCGGCAAGGCCTGCGCGGTGGCCCTGGCCGCGGCCGGCTTCGAGATCGGCATCACCTGGTACGGCGATCCCGACGGCGCCGAACGCACGGCCACCGAGGTCCGCGCGACCCGACGGCGCTGCGAGGTCGCCGAGGTGGACCTGACCCGACTGCCGGGCGCGGCGGCGGTGGTGGACGAGTTGGCTGACCGGCTCGGCGGCATCGGGGTGTTGGTCAACAATGCCGGCACCGGCGCCTCGACGCCGTTCGTCGAGACCGGGTGGGAGCAGTGGCGCGACGTGCTCGCCGCCGACCTGGACGCGCCCTTTCTGTGTGCCCAGCGGGCCGCGCGACGGATGCGGGCCACCGGCGCCGGCGGGCGGATCATCAACATCACCAGCGTGCACGAGCACGCGCCCCGGGTGGGCTCCGCCGCGTACTGTGCCGCGAAGGGCGGGCTCGGCCTGCTGACCCGGGTGATGGCCCAGGAGTTGGCCGCCGACGGGATCACCGTCAACGCCGTCGCCCCGGGCGAGATCGCCACACCGATGACCGGTCAGGAGGACGTCGACCCGTTCACCCAGGAACGGCCCGGGGTGCCGCTGGGTCGGCCCGGCGACGCCCGGGAGGTGGCCGCCGTGGTCGCACTGCTCGCCTCCCCGGCCGCCAGCTACGTCACCGGCGCGTCCTGGCCGGTCGACGGGGGCATGCTGCTGATGGGCCCCCAGGCCGCAGCGTTGACCAACGACGACTGGCGATCGGTCTGACCGCCACCCTCGCCCATCCCGCGCACCCTCCGCAGTCGCCCGACTCCGTTACCGTCACCCTATGGGCGGTGGAGACGGTGCGAGCGGCGAACTGGCGCGTCCCGAACGGGACAGCGCCCAGAAAAGCGGGCACGTATCCTCCGAATTTCGGTGATCACGAGGCGGCGACGGAGCCGGCCCGACGGCGGAAGGGGACCGGATGCCCGAGTGGGCTGGCCGGGGCGGCCGGCAACGACGCGCCTTCGTTGTCGGTGGAGCACTGCTCGCGACCGCCGTGGTCATGCTGCTGGCCGCCTGGCGCAGCACCGGCTTCCTCAGCGACCTGCTGCTCAACCTCGGGGCCAGCGTGGTCCTCGCGGCCATCTCGTACGTCATCTTCGACCCGATGTTCGAGGAGGCCCGCAAGGCGCGGGTGCAGGAGCACCTGAGCTTCGACCAGCAGGCGTTCGTGGCGCGGCTGCACCGCTCCGGACGCCGGGTGCGCATCCTCGACACCTGGACGATCCTGCTCGAGCAACGGCACCGCGAGGAGACCCTGAGCGCGGTGCGCGCGGCGCTCGCCAACGGCGCCCAGGTGCAGTTGCTCCTGCTCGACCCGGACTGCACCGCCGCCCAGCAGCGCTCCGAGGAGTTGGAACGGCAACGGGTCGACGTCCCACGACAGATCCGCACCAACCTGCGTCACCTGGCCGCGTTCGCTGACGCCCTCGACGCACGGCTGCGGCACCGCCTCCAGGTCCGGCTCTACGACGCGTCCCCGTCGATCCAGCTCTACCAGTGGGACGGGCGGGCGCTGATCTCGTTCTTCCCGATCGGCAAGTTGTCGTTCAACGTGCCGCAGCTCGAGGTGGACATGGACAGCCCGTGGGGCGGGTTCGTGCACGCCCGGTTCGAGGAGCTGTGGGAGCATGAGCAGGCCACCCTCGACCTGGAGCGGTACTGGTCGGTCATGGTCACGCTGCGCCACGACGAGTCGGACGTGGTCGAGGTGCGCGTGCCGTACGTGACGGTGGACGGGCAGCACTACGTCGACTGCCGCGGGTTCCGGGTGACCGGGCCGCTGACGGTGCGAGCCGTGCTGCCGCCCCGCGCACCCGGGGCCGCCCCCGGGGTGTTCGCGCTGGCCGAGCCCGTCGAGGGCGATCGCACCCCGACCGCAGTGGTGAAACGGCACTTCGACCAGAAGTACGGGCCGGGCGACGGCGAGCGGAACATCCGCCGACTGGTGCCGCCACCAGGCGATGCCCGTACCCCGGCACCCCGCCCCGCGGCGGCCGGCGACACGCACGCACGGTGACCCCGACCGGCGCGGCGCAGGAACAATGGTGGTCCACCCTGATCGCCAGGAGGACCGTCGGCGTGTCATCCAGCACCGCACCACCGTCCGGGGCGGCGCAGCTGCGCGCCGACTGCGGACGCTGCTTCGGGCTGTGTTGCGTGGTGCCCGCCTTCGCCGCGTCGGCGGACTTCGCCATCGACAAGCCGGCCGGCTCGCCCTGCCCCAACCTGCGCCCCGACCACCGCTGCGGCATCCACACCGAGCTGCGGCAACGCGGCTTCCCCGGCTGTACGGTGTTCGACTGCTTCGGCGCCGGGCAGCAGGTCGCCCAGGTGACCTTCGGCGGGCGGGACTGGCGGGACGCGCCGGAGACGCTACCGGCGATGGCGGAGGCGTTCGCGGTGCTGCGACCGCTGCACGAACTGCTCTGGTACCTCACCGAGGCGGTGGCGCTACGCCCGCCGGCCGACCTGCGTACCGAACTGGAACGCGCCCGCGCCGAGACGGTGACGCTCACCGAGGGTGACCCGGGGCAGCTTCGCGCGGTCGACGTCGCCGCCCACCGGGACCGGGTCAACCCCCTGCTGTCCCGAGCCAGTGACGCCGCCCGCGCCCCCGGCGGCGCCGACCGTCGGGGCGCGAACCTGCTCGGGGTGGACCTGCGCCGCGTCGACCTGCGTCGGGCCAACCTACGCGGGGCGCTGCTCATCGGCGCCGACCTACGCGGAGCGGACCTGAGCCGGGCCGACGTCACCGGGGCCGACCTGCGCGGGGCCGACCTGCGGGGCGCGGACCTGCGGAGCACTCTCTTCCTGCACCAGACCCAGGTGGACGCCGCCCGGGGGGACACGCGCACCGGGTTGCCGCCGACGCTGACCCGGCCGGCGCACTGGACGGCGCTGCCGCTCACCCCGGCCCGCCAGCCGGCCCGCTCCTCCGCCCCCGCCCGCCGGGGCCGCCGCCGCTGACCGTGAGGTTTCGGTCGGGACGACGCCGGGTAGCCAGCGCCGACGCGGACCGGCATCGACGGGGGGCACGGCGTGGGCTACCGAAAGCGCGACGGTGAGCTGCCAGGCGACCCGCAGCACAGCGAGGACGAGGCCGGCCAGGTGCCACTGGTGCAGGTCGAGGCGGACACCGAGGTCCCGGCACCGGCGGACACCGACGTACGCCCGGACATCGTGACCGAGCCCGACAACTCGGGTGTGGCCGGTGGGTCGTCCGGCAGCAGCGGCGGTGGCTCCAGCATGCCGGGGCACCCCGACGCGACCCGCTGACCCAGACTCAGCGGCTGGTCAGCGCCGACCGCGCCTCGGTCATACCCTTGTTGGCGAGCCCGTCGGCCCGCTCGTTCTCCGGGTGCCCGTTGTGCCCCTTGACCCACAGCCAGGTGACCTCGTGCCGTTCGCAGGCCGCCTCCAGCCGCTGCCACAGGTCGGCGTTCTTCACCGGCTGCTTCGCGGCGGTCAGCCAACCGTTGCGCTTCCACGACGCCAGCCAACTGGTGATGCCGTTGCGCACGTACGTGCTGTCGGTGTGCAGCTCGACGGTGACCGGCCGGTTCAGGCTCTCCAACGCCTGGATGGCCGCCATCAGCTCCATCCGGTTGTTGGTGGTGGGCGTGGCCTCACCGCCGCACAACTCACGCTCGTGATCGCCGTAGCGCAACAGCGCACCCCAACCACCCGGCCCGGGGTTGCCACTGCACGCCCCGTCGGTCCAGATCTGCACGCCCCTGCCGGCCGCCGCGTCCACCATGTCCGGCAACCTACCGGTCGGTGACGTCGTACTCCCCGGTCGGGGGGTTGGCGCGCCGGGCGGTCGCCGTGCCAGATCGCCGTGACGTCGCACCCCGGTCAAGGGTTGGCGTGCCGCGCCGTCAGCCCCCAGATCGCCGGACGTCGCGCCCCGGTCAAGGGTTGGCGTGCCGCGCCGTCAGCCCCCAGACCGCCGGACGTCGCGCCCCGCTCCCGGGGCAGGTCGACAGGCGGCGCAGGCGACGACGCCGGTCAGGTGCGGCTCGACGCTCCACCGTCGGGGTCCGAGCCCCGCACGCCGCCCACCACGGCGGGTGGGATCGCCGGCGCGGGGCGGGTGGGGCGCAGCCGGTCGCGGACGCGGTGCGCGGCGTCACCGGCGGTCGCGGCGATCATCGGCAGCAGCCGGGTCGAATTCATGATCGCCACCTCCTCGGCCGGGGTGGTGCCACCGTCGAGGAAACGCAGCACCCGCTCGGCCGGGTTGCGGTCGAAGAGCCGGTCGAAGAAGGCGGGACCGCCCACCCCACCCCGGTCCAACGCCCGCAGCGCGACCGCGTCCATCCAACGGTGCCGGCGCGGGTACGCCGGCGCGGGCACCGGCGCTCGGCCCGCGGCGAGGGCGCGGGCGATCTGGTCGGCCTGGCGGTACATGGCGGAAAAGGTGAATCCGGTGGTGGGGCGGGTCGCGCCACCGGCCGTACCGAGCCGGACCACGCGGGGGGTGGGCCGGGCCGGGAACGGCGCGTCGGTCATCGGGATCACCCCGTTCTCCACCTCGCGCACCCGCAGCCCGGCCGGATCCAGCCCGAGCAGATCCCGGTAGCCGGCGAGCGCCGCGTCGTACCCGGCGTCGGTGAGCAGGTCCGGCGAGAACTCGGTGTACTCGACCAGGGCGTAGCGGTCGCTGACCGGCAGCACGTACCCGAAGGAGACGCCCCGGGGCGGTTGCGGGGTGCGGAAGTCCATCAGCACCGCACGCGCCGGGTCGAACACCGGCCGGTCGGCCTCCAGCCACCAGCCGCGGAAGTGCTGCAACCAGGTGGTTCGCCCGGCTCGCGCCGGCGGGCGGGGGCGGGAGTCGAGCACCCAGCCGGCCCGTACGGTGCGCCCGTCGCCGGTACGCACCAGCACCCGGGTGCCGTCGTCACGCACCGAGTCGGCCGGCGCGACGATCCGGGTGGCGTCGAGCCGGCGCTCGGCCTCGGCAGCCCGGTCGTAGACCGGGCCGGAGCGGAGCATGGCGTACCGCAGGGGGGTGAGGTCCAGGACGCGGCGTCGCGCCGCCGTCGCCACCTCGACGTGCTGCCAGCTCGCGCTGAGCAGCGGATCCAGCTCGGTGTCCGGGTGGCCCCAGAACGCCCAGGTGCGGTCCTGACCGCGTCGGCGCACCGGGTCGACGACGGCGATCCGCAGATCCCGGACGTCGTGCCGGTCCAGCGCGGCGAGCAGCAACGACGCCGCGCCACCGCCACCGAGCAGCGCGAGGTCGACGTCGAGCGGCGCGGCATCGGTCACCCGCACCACGCTGCCACACCGTCGCGCCCGGTCGCGCGCCGCCCGACGCGCGGGCGGCGGTTGACAGTCACGGCGTATTCGCGCCGTCGCCGGCAATACCTCGCCATCGACCCAGCGACGACAGCCCGCAGCTCTTCCCGCCTTCGGGTGGACACGTGACGGCAACGAGGATTTCTCATTTTCACCTGATCGAGGACCCAACCCACCTAGTGTTGGGCACACCGGTGCTAGTCACGGAGTTGGCCACCCGAACGACGTCCCACGCAGTCAGCGGACGAAAAGTGAGGGAAGACGCGTATGAAGGTCTCAACAGCACTCTGCTCGGCGGCGCTCGGCGTGGGCCTCGGCACGCTCCTGCCGCCAGGCGCCGCACTGGCCGACACCACGGTGTCACCGGCCACCACCCCGGTCGGTGGAACCGTCGTGCTCACCGCGACGACCTGCAACCCGAAGTCGGGTGACGCCATCTTCCGGGTCACCGGCCCCAACCGCGACCAGAACGTCCGATCCACCACGGCCGCCGCCGGCGGCGGACTCAGCGCCGAACTCTTCACCGCCGGGTTCACCCTGGGTACGTACACGGTGGCGGCGACCTGCGGCGACGGCAGCTCGGCCGGCAGCGCCACGTTCACCGTCACCCCGATCGGCGGCGCGCCGGCCGGCTCCGGCGGCGACAACCGCGACACCGGCGCTCTCGCCGCCGGCGGCACGCTGCTCGGCACCGCCCTCGCCGGCGCGGTGATCCTGATCCGCCGGCGACGTCCGGTGTCCACTGTCGCCTGATCGGCGGCCGTTCCATCCCTGAGACGGGTGCCCGCTCCGGTGACACCGGTGCGGGCACCCCGACGATCCCGTACGGAGGTACACAGGTGTGGTGGCGGCGGACCCTACCGGCCGTGGTCACCCTGCTCGGCGTGACCGGGCTGGGGTTGATCACCGTCGGCCTCACCGCCGACCCGGCGCGGCCACCACGACCGCCGGCCCACGCGCCGACCCGCACCCACCCCGCACCGGACCTGGCGCCGCTGCCACACGCCGCGCCGGTCCGGGTGCAGATCCCCGCCATCGAGGTACGCGCCGACATCGTCCCCGTGGGCGCGGACGCCGCCGGGGTGCTCGAGGTGCCGCCACTGGACCGACCCACCCTCGCCGGCTGGTACCGGCACGGGGTCAGCCCCGGCGAGACCGGCAACGCCGTCCTGGTAGGGCACGTCGACTCGCCGTCCGGCCCGGCGGTCTTCTTCGACCTCGGTCGACTCCGCGCCGGCCAGCAGGTGCAGGTCACCCGCGCCGACGCCCGGGTCGTCACGTTCACCGTGGACGACGTCCGCGCGTACCCCAAGGAGCACTTTCCCAGCTCGCTGGTCTACGGCCCGGGGGACGCCGCCGGGCTGCGCCTGATCACCTGCGGCGGCCGGTTCGACGCCGCGACCGGCAACTACGTCGACAACGTCGTGGTCTTCGCCACCCGCACCGCCTGAGCCGGGCCGCCAGCCCGAGCCGCCGCCCCGCCTGAGTCACCGCCCCGCTGTCGGGAGCCGGACCCGGCTCGGCAGAATGCGGTGGCACCATCCCTGATCGAGGTGGTGCGGCGGCGACGGGGAGGCACGCGGTGGATCAGCGACCGGTACGGGACCGAGCCGGTCGAGGCGTACGCGCCCTGGCCCGTCGACTGCTCGGCCGCGTCGAGGGCGACTCCCCCACCCCCCGCCGGTCCAATCCGGACGCCGTGGTCGACTGCGCCGTCTACGTCAACGGCCGCCGGGAGCCCGGTCAACAGCACTACGCCGACGCGTACGCGCGGGCGCAACGCGGACGTGCTGCCTTCGTGTGGCTGGGGCTGCACGATCCGGGCCCGGCCGTGCTCGCCGCGGTCGGCCAGACCTTCGGCCTCGACGAGCTGACCGTCGAACAGGCACTCGCCGACGGACACCGGCCCACCGTGCAACGGCACGGGCCGGTCACGCTGTTGGTGCTGCGCACCGCCGGATACGTGGAGCACGACGAGCTGACCGACACCTCCGAGGTCATCGACACCGGGGACGTCATGGTGCTGCTCGGCGACCGCTTCGCCATCACCGTGCGGCACGGCGCCGCCGGGGCGCTGCGCAGCGTCCGCGCCGACATCGAGCGCCGCCCCGCGCTGCTGGCCGCCGGCCCATGGGCGGTGGCGTACGCGGTCTGCGCCCGCATGGTCGACTCCTACCTGGAGGTGGCCGGGCACGTGGAACGGGACCTGGAACGGGTCGAGGAGGCGGTCTTCGCCCGCGACCGCGCCGTCGACATCCAGCACATCTACCAGCTCAAACGGGAGGTGGTGGAGTTCAAGCGCGCGGTCCTGCCGTTGCAGGCGCCGATGCGTACGCTGCTCGAGCCCGACGGCCCGCCCCGCGCCCTGCACCGCTGGTTCGTCGACGTGGACGGCCGGCTGAGCCGGGCGGTGGATCGGGTGGCCGCGTACGACGACCTGCTCACCTCGATCGTCCAGTCGCGACTGGCACAGCTCGCCGTGGAGCAGAACAACGACATGCGCAAGATCGCCGCCTGGGCGGCCATCGCGGCCACCCAGACCGGCATCGCCGGCATCTACGGCATGAACTTCGACCACATGCCCGAGCTGGCCTGGCGCTACGGCTACGCCGGCGCGGTGGCCCTGATGGCGGCAGCGGCCCTCTTCCTGTACCGCCTGTTCCGCCGCTCCGGCTGGCTCTGATCCCCCCCACCCCGCACCCGCCCAGCCCCACCCCGCACCGCCCCAGCCCCGCACCTCCCAGCCCCACCCCGCACCGCCCCAGCCCCGCACCTCCCCAGCCCCGCACCGCCCCAGCCCCGTCGATCTTGCACTTTGTGTTGTTGATATACGCCTTTCATCACTTATGCCGCGACAGAAAGTGCAAGATCGCGGGGACGCGGGGACGCGGGGACGCGGGGACGCGGGGACGCGGGGACGCGGGGACGCGGGGACGCGGGGACGCGGGGACGCGGGGACGCGGGGACGCGGGACGCGGGGACGGGGTGGGGGAGGATGGTGGCGTGGGTAAGGGTGCGGGGCATCGACGGGCGAACGCGACGACGGGACAGGTGTGTCCGTGCGGCTCCGGCCGGGCGTACGCGGACTGTTGCGCCCCGGTGCACGGCGGCGACGCACCGGCGACGGCCGAGGCGTTGATGCGCTCCCGGTTCAGCGCCTTCGCCCTCGGCGACACCGGTTATCTGCTGCGCAGTTGGCACTCGTCCACCCGGCCCACGTCCCTGCGGCTCGACCCGGGCCAGCGGTGGATCCGACTGGAGATCGTCGAAACCGAGCGAGGCGGCCTGCTCGACACCGCCGGCACGGTGACGTTCCACGCCCACTACCGGGACGCGGGCCGCCCCGGCACGATGACCGAACACAGCCGGTTCGTGCGCGAGGACGGCCGATGGGTCTACCTCGACGGTGACCAGCCCTGACGGCTGCGCCGACGGCCAGTCGAGGCGTAGGATGAGGTCGGCGTAGTCCTGCGCCGCACCTCCCTCCCGGCGCTCACGCCGCCGGCAACGCGGAGGCAAAGGGGGCCTGGAGCCCTCGGGACGTGGTGCCACATGCCCCACTCCGGCGGGGTCGGCGGGAGCGTGAGTCCCGGTGACCGTGCCGTTGACCGGGAGCATGTGATGACCAACCAGAGATCGTTCAAGGCCCGGGTCCGAACCCGGATGGAGAAGACCGGCGAGAGCTACACCACCGCCCGCCGGCACCTGATCAACCGGGCCGCCGAACCGGCTCAGGAGTCCACCGCCGCGTCCCCGCCGGCGCAGACCGAACCCACCGCCGCGGCCCCTCCCACGGCCGCGACAGCCCAGACCGAGCGGATCGCCGACGAGCTGATCCGCGACCGGACCGGCCGCGGCTGGGCCGAGTGGTTCGCCCTGCTCGACGCCGCGAGCGCCGCCGAGCGGACGCACACCCAGATCGCCCGCCACCTGGTCACCGAGCACGAGGTGCCGGGCTGGTGGGCGCAAACGATCACCGTCGGGTACGAGCAGGCACGCGGCCTGCGCGCGCCGGGTCAGCGGCGCGGCGGCGGCTTCGAGGCCAGCGCGAGCCGAACGGTGACCGTGCCGGCGCGGCGGCTGTTCGAGGCGTTCGCCGACGAGGCCACACGCACCCGCTGGTTGCCCGACGTCGAGGTACGTGTCCGCACCGCCACCGCGCCGCGCAGCTTCCGGGCGGACTGGGCCGGTGGCCCCACCCGGATTGTCGTCGGCATCGACGCTGTCGGCGAGTCGAAGGCCCGGGTCAGCGTCGTGCACGAGAAGCTGGCCGGGGCCGAGCAGGCCGCGGAGTTGAAGGCGTACTGGCGGGACCGGCTCGCCGCGCTGAAGGCGCTGCTCGAAACGGACGGAGACCTCCGGTGACCATGACCTTCATCAATCTGCCGGTGCGCGACCTGGCCACCGCCGTCGAGTTCTACCGGGCGATCGGCTTCACCAGCGACCAGGCCGAGCCGGAGGGCGACAGCATGGTGCTCACCATCTCCGACAGCACCCGGCTGGTGCTGCACCTCCGCTCGGGGTTCGAGAGGTACACCGGGGTCGCCGCCACGGACACGGCGACCAGCCGGGAGGTCGTCGTCGGGTTGTCGGCGCAGAGCCGGGGGCAGGTCGACGAACTGGTCGACCAGGCGGCGGTCGCCGGTGGCGAGTCGCTCGGCCCGGGGATGGCCAACGGTCCGATGTACATGCGCGGCTTCCGGGACCTCGACGGCCACCAGTGGTCGTTCCTGCACCTGGCCCGCTGACTGACCGGGCGGCCCGGCGGCCGGAGGAGGCTGCCGCCGGGCCGCGGTCAGTCCGGGCCCCGGTCAGCCCGGCCAGGCGTCACCGTCGCGGCGACGCCGGTGGGCACGGCCGTCCGGCGGCGGCGGGTCAGCAGCACCAGCGCCACCACGACGTACGCCCCGGCGGTCAGCGCGAACGCGACCGCGTTGCCGGCCGCCGTGGCGAGCAGGCCATAGCCGGCGTACGTCACGATGATCAGCACGTCGGTGGCCATCCCGGCCAGGGATGTGACGGTGGCGCGGCTGGTTCCGGTGATCCGGGCCTGCAGCCGCGCGTCGGCCAGCACGGTGGCCAACTGCGCTGCGCCGAAGGCCACCGCGAGCAACACGAACCCCGCCGGGTGCCGGAGCAGGGCACCCCCGGCCAGCCCGACGCCGACCAGGCCCAGCAGTGCCGCGTAGCCTCGGCCGCCCAGCCGCTCCCCCGCCGGCGCCAACAGCCCGCCGACGGTCACCCCGGCCCAGAGCAACAGGAGCAGCAGGGGTACGACCTGCGCCCCGGCGCCGGTGTCCAGGGCCAGCAGCGGGGTGTACTCGTCTAGGGCACCCCAGTCGGCAGCCACCACGGCGACCAGCAGAACGGCGGCCCGTACCGGCGGACGCGTACGGACCTGCGCGACTCCGGCCCGCAGCGTGTCCCACCACCCCAGGTCACCGTCGTCGTCCGGGGCCGGATCACGCTCGCCGTCCGCTGGCCGGTGCTCCGGGAACCGGGTGGCGACGATGGTGGCGAGCAGGCAGGCGAGCACGCTGGCCCCGCCGACCGCCGGGTACCCACCGACGGCGAGCATCGGGCCGGCGAGCACTCCGGAGGCCACCACGCCCAGCACGCCCGCCGTCCGCGCCCGCCCGAGCACCCGGGCGTACCGGCCGACCGCGCCGAGGCGGTCCAGCTCGGTCCAGACCAACGCCTCCAGCGCACCGGAGACCAGTGCACCACCGGCGCCCCAGAGCAGGAAACCGACCGCGAACGCCGGGTACGAGGGCAGCAGCACCCAGAGCGCGAAACCAGTGGCGGCCACCAGCGGGGCGAGGCACAGCAACAGCCGGCGGGACAGCACGTCGGCCCAGGCGCCGGAGGGCACCTCGAACAGGATGCCGGCGGCCGACCAGACGACGAAGAGCGACGCGATCTGCCCCACCGACAGCCCGGTGTCGGCGAAGAACACCACGTACAGCGGGTAGAGCAGGACGAGGTCACTGAGGAACGCGTACCCGTAGAGGGTCGCCGTCAGCCGGCGGAGCGCCGGGTCGGGCACGCGCGAGGCGATGGAGATCATGGGGCCTTCCCGTGGGAGTGGAGACGGACACCGGACGTGCGGTGCCCGTGGTGGCCCACGGGATCGGCCTAGGCGGCTGGATCAATGTCGCCAGGTCATGTCCGCGATGCTAGACAAGCCGCCAGGCCGAGGCCAGCGCTTTCGGCGTGCCGGACAACGCGAGGCGGGGCGGGATCAGCGCGATCCCGCCCCGCCGTACCGCCAAATGTCAGCGCCGGTCGAGCGGCGGAATGACCGTGGTGGTCTCACTGTCGTCGCTGGTGCGCTGCCCGGGCACCGCGCGGTCGGTGCCGCCGCTGACCACCTGGGTCGCGTCGGGGTCGACGCCGCCCACCACCTGGGTGGCGTCCGCGTCGACTGGCCGGGTCACCACCTGGGTGGCTTCCGGGTCGCCGGTGGTGGTCGACGCGCGGGCCAGTTCGGCCTCGGCGTCGCGGCGACCCGCCCGGTACGCCTGGGCGTGCTCGGCGATCAGCTGCGACTCCTGCTCGGCGCGGGTCAGCCACGACTCCCACCGGCTCTGCATCGGACGGATCAGACCACCGCCGACACCGACGACGAGGATGCCGCCGATCGTGGCCAGCACGGCGATCAGCACGGGAGTGGTGACCGCGGTGGCCACGCCGATCTGGTTCAGCGCGGCGATGACACCGAGGCCGAGGATGAACACCGAGGCGATGGTGGCCAGCACCCGCCCGTACGACAGGCCGCCGAGCGCGCCGCTGATGATGTCCTTGACCGCGTTGGCGATGGCGGCGGCGACCACGACGATGACGATCGCGACGAAGGCTCGGGGCAGCCACGAGATCACCGCACCGAGCAGGTCGGAGATCGGGTTCGGCCCCCAGATGCCGAAGGCGAGTTGCAGGGTGAACAGCAGCACCGCGTAGTAGACGAGCTTCGCGACGATGTCGCTGGCGTCGTACCGGGAGCGGCTCAACGCGCGGCGGATGCCGCCGCGCTCGACGGCGCGGTCGAAGCCCACCCGTTCGAGGACCTTTTCCACGATCTTCAGTACGGCCTTGGCGATCAGCCATCCTGCCACCAGGATCGCCAGGAAGGCGACGGCCTTGGGCAGGAAGAGCATCACCGAGCGGAGAGCGTCACCCACCGCGTCGCTGACGTTGTCACTCATCTGGTCATTCCTTAAGGGGCAGCCGGAACGGTCAGCCCCGACCTACCCCCGACCCGACGCGCGGAAACGCAATGTGATCACCCGGCCCGCCAACCCTCTAGCGCGCGGACGAGTCTTGGCAATATTCTCCGGAGTGCGTGCGGCCACTGGAGCTACTTTTCATCCCCCCGCCGTCGGCCGCAGGAGGAGATGCAATGCACGTCGACCATTCCGAAGTGGATCGCCGGACGCTGCTGCGGGCCGGTCTGGGCGCCGCCACGGTCGCCGTCGTCGGGAGCGAACTCGCCTTCCCGGGCGCGGCGCAGGCCGCCCCGGGCACCGACCTGGACTGGATCATCAGCTGTGACGAGTGGGCCGCCCGCCCGCCGAAGGACCCGCTGTCGGTGAGCGCCATCGCCACCAACAAGATCATCGTGCACCACATGGCGTTTCCGAACGTCACCGACTACTCCCGTGAGCAGGCGGTCAAGCTGGCCCACGACTGCCAGGACCTGCACATGGACGGCAACGGCTGGTCGGACACCGGCCAGCACTTCACGGTGAGCCGTGGCGGCTACGTGTTGGAGGGCCGTCGGGGCAGTCTGGAGCGCCTCGAGGCCGGCGACCGGCAGATGATCTCGGCGCACTGCCCGGGTGAGAACGGCCGGGCCATCGGCATCGAGAACGAGGGCACCTACGTCACCGAGACGCCGCCGAAGGCCTTGACCGACTCGCTGGTCAAGCTCTGCGTCGCGATCTGCCGGCAGTACGGACTGCACGCGCACGACATCTTCGGCCACTGGGACTTCCGCACCACCGAGTGCCCAGGCGCCGCCTTCTACCGGCAGTTCCCGGAGCTGCGGCGGCGGGTGTACGCGGCTCTCGGCACCAAGCTCGGCGACGTGCCGGCGCGCCGCTGGCCGGACCTGTGGCGCTTCGTCAACTCCCCCTCGGTCCGGGTGGTGCAGCACCTGCTCGCCTACCGGGGTTACCCGGTGACCGTCAGCGGCACGTTCGACGCCGCGACCGTCGCGGCCGTGCAGGACTGGCAGGCCCGCAACGGCATCGCGGTGGACGTGGACGCCACGCTCACCCCGCCGACCTGGGAAACGCTGGCGCCGGAGTTGGACCAGCACGCGGCCGGAGCGCCGGTCACGGCCGTGCAGGAAATCCTGGCCACCAAGGGGTACGCGGTCACCGTCACCGGGGCGTACGACCACGCCACCCGCGCGGCGGTGCAGGACCTTCAGGCGCTGCACGGGCTGCCCCGCAACGGGAAGTTGAGCACCAGCACGTGGTGCACGATCGTCGGCGGGTCGGTCCGCGAGTCGTTCCGGCACCGCTGAGCCCGCGGCGGCGGTGCGGGTGCCTCCCGCACCGCCGCCAACCAGCTCACCGGTTTGATCCACTGCCAGGGCGGAAAGAGTCCCGGGCATGACCTGGGCCCGTCGAGCCGTACCCGCCGTAGCCGCCGCCGTCGCGGCGCTCGCCGCGCGGGATCTGATCCAGCGTGACCACGCGCTGTTGCGCAACTTCCCGGTGCTCGGCCGCGCCCGGTACCTGCTGGAGGCGATCGGGCCGGAGCTTCGGCAGTACATCGTCGCCGGCAACAACGAGGAGCGGCCGTTCACCCGCGACCAGCGCCGCTGGGTGTACGCGTCGGCGAAGCAGGAGAACAACTACTTCGGTTTCGGCACCGACAACGACATCGAGTACACCCCCGGGTACCCGATCATCAAGCACCGCACGTTCGGCCGGGCCGTGCCGCCGTCGTCGCCGACCGCCGGGCACGACGTGCGGTTGCCCTGCGCGAAGGTGCTCGGCGCGGCCCGGAGGCGGGCCCGGGCGTTCCGGCCGGAGTCGGTGGTCAACATCTCTGGGATGAGCTTCGGCTCGCTCTCCGGCAACGCGATCACCGCGCTCAACAAGGGGGCGGCGCTCGCCGGTTGCTTGCAGAACACCGGCGAGGGCGGCCTGTCGCCGTACCACCGCAACGGCGGTGAGCTGGTCTTCCAACTCGGCACGGCGTACTTCGGCTGCCGCGACGAGCACGGCCGGTTCAGCCTGGATCGGCTCAAGGAGCTGGTCACCGGCGCGCCGGTGCGGGCGCTGGAGATCAAGCTGAGCCAGGGCGCCAAGCCGAGCCTCGGTGGGCTGCTGCCCGGGGCGAAGGTGTCCGCCGAGATCGCCGCCACCCGCGGTATCCCGGCCGGCCAGGACTGCGTCAGCCCGTCCCGGCACGCCGAGTTCTCCGACTGCGACAGTCTGCTCGACTGGGTGGAGTTGCTGGCCGCCGAGACGGGCCTGCCGGTCGGCATCAAGTCGGCGGTCGGTGACCTGGGCTTCTGGCAGGAGCTGGCCACCTTGATGCGCGACACCGGCCGGGGTGTGGACTTCGTGACGATCGACGGCGGCGAGGGCGGCACCGGCGCCGCGCCACTGATCTTCACCGACTCCGTGTCGCTCCCGTTCCAACAGGGCTTCTCCCGGGTGTACAAAATCTTCGCCGAGCACGACCTGCACGAGCAGGTGGTCTTCGTCGGCGGCGGCAAGCTCGGCCTACCGGACAACGCCATCGTGGCGTTCGCGCTCGGCTGCGACCTGGTCAACGTCGGTCGGGAGGCGATGCTGTCGATCGGCTGCATCCAGGCGCAGAAGTGCCACACCGACACCTGCCCCACCGGCGTCGCCACCCAGAACACCTGGCTCGGCCGGGGCCTGGACCCGACGTTGAAGTCGGTCCGGGCGGCCAACTACCTGCGCACACTGCGCCGGGACCTGACCAAGGTCGCCGAGGCCTGCGGCGTCGAACACCCCGGCCTGATCGGCACCGACGCCGTGGAGATCCTGGACGGCCGCACCGGCTCCACCCCACTGCACCAGGTGTACGGCTACCGGCCGGAATGGGGGCTGCCCTCGCCCGCCGATCAGGCGGAGATCATCCGGCTGATGGTCCCGGAGGCGCCCCAGGGCGGCAGCGCACCACCCTCAGCCACCGCCGTCGGCTGAGGCCACCGCCGCCCAGCGGATCGCGGATCGCGGATCGCGGATCGCTTGATGACTGTGCGGCATCTTGATGACTCACAGGCATCAACCACTTTTCTGCCATGTCCGCGACGTGCGGCCCGGCGACCACGACCCACGGGCACGACGACCGCCAGGGACGACCCACCGCCGTCACACGTCGGCCCGACGGCCAGGCCGGCGCCGGCGCGACCGCGGGCACATCGGCGCCTGGGATAAAACGCGTGGAGCAGTGCGACTCACCGCGTCTATGGTGGCGCGGTGCTGATCAGACGCGAGACACCCGCCGACGTCGACGCCATCCGGGCGGTGCACTCCGCCGCCTTCGCCAAAACCGACGACGATGGCGTACCGGTCGAGGCGACGCTGGTCGACGCGCTGCGTGCCGACGAGGGTTGGCTGCCCGCGTACTCCCTGGTGGCGACCGATTCGGACGGCCAGGTGGTCGGTCACGTGGTGGCCACCCGCGGCCTGGTGGGCGGTGCGCCGGTGGCGTTGGGCCTGGGGCCGCTGGGCGTGCTGCCCGGGTGGCAGCGGCGCGGGGTCGGCAGCGCGTTGATGCACGCGGTGCTCGGCGCGGCCGACGCGCGGGACGAGCCGCTGGTGGTGCTGCTCGGGCACCCCGACTACTACCCGCGCTTCGGGTTCCGGCCCGCCGTCGAGCTGGGCGTCACCCCGCCGCAGCCGTGGGGGCCGCAGTACTTCATGGCTCGACCGCTGCACGCCTGGAACGAGTCGATCCGGGGCGAGTTCCGCTACGCCACCCCGTTCGACGACCTGTGACGACGACCCATGATCTAGTTCGGCGCCGCACCCGCCATCGCCGCGAGGCGACGGGCCAAGAGGGCGGCAGCCTCGCGTAGCTCTGGGGGCTCCAGCACGTCGACCTCGTAGCTCAGGCGGGCGAGGTGCGCGGCGAGCCAGTCCAGGCTGTCGCCGCCGAGGACCAGCACGGACCACCCGTCGCAGTCGTCCTCGACCCGCCCCACCTGGGGCGGAACCACCTCGCGTACCTGGTCGGCCGGGGCGTGCACCCGCACCCGGGCGAGGTACCGGTACGGCGCCCCGGTCACCGCCCGCTGCACGAAGGCGACCGGATCCGGGTGCTCACGTGCCCGGAAACGCCAGGTGGTCGCCGTCGCCGCCCGCATCCGGTCCAGCCGGAACGTACGCCAGTCGGCGCGGTCGACGTCCCAGGCCATCAGATACCAGCGGCGGCCGGTCGTGACCATCCGAATCGGCTCGACCGTCCGTTCCTGCTCGCCAGCGTCCCGACCTGGGTAGCGGAATCGAACGCGCACCGCGTCCCGACAGGCCCGCGCCAGTGTCACCAGCAGCTCCGCGTCGATCTCGGCGACCGGCCGGATGAGGGTGTCGGTGGCGCCGTGCACCGCCCGCACCTCGGCGCGGAGCCGCGACGGCATCACCTGGTCGAGCTTCGCGAGTGCCCGCAGCGCGGCCTCGCTCGCCCCGGCGACCGTGCCTCCGGCGGCGAGCCGCAGCGACACCGCCGTGGCGATCGCCTCTTCGTCGTCGAGGAGCAACGGCGGCAGTCGGGTGCCCGCGCCGAGTCGGTAGCCGCCGCCGACGCCCGGCGCCGCGTGCACGGGGTAGCCGAGTGTTCGCAGACGCTGCACGTCACGGCGTACGCAACGGTCGGTGACGTCCAGCTCGGCGGCGAGCTCGGTGGCCGTCCAGGACAGTCGTCGTTGCAGCAGCGTCAGCAGCCGCAGCACCCGCTCGGTCGTCGCCTCGACGGTCACTCGTCGATCGTTGCACGGATAGCGGAACAGCACTGTCCGCTATTCGGGAGAGGCTGGGATCATGACCGACCACATCAGGAAACAGCGATCCTCCGTGATCCGCGACGTCCAGATCACGTTCGACTGCGCCGACCCGGCCGCGTTGGCCACGTTCTGGGCCGAGGCGCTCGGCTACCAGGTGCAGGCCCCGCCCGGAGACTTCGAGTCCTGGGACCAGGCGCTGGAGGCGATGGGTGTGCCGCCGGAGAACCGCAACGACGCGTCGGCGGTGGTCGACCCCGAGGGCTCCCGACCACGGCTGTTCTTCCAGCGGGTGCCGGAGCACAAGCAGGTGAAGAACCGCGTCCACCTCGACGTACGCGCCGCCCCTGGGCTGGCGGGTGACGAACGGATGGCGGCCCTGGAGGTGGAGGCCGAACGGCTCGTCTCGCATGGCGCCAAGCGGCTCAGTCGGCGCGAGCCCACTCCCCCGCTGGGCGCCGGTCACCTCATCATGGCCGACCCCGAAGGCAATGAGTTCTGCCTCGACTGATCGGGGCGTTCGCCCAGCTCACTGCCACACCGGTCGGGCGCCATGCGAACATGTGTACGTGTCGCCCGGCGCCAGCATCCTGCACGCCGACCTGGACGCGTTCTACGCGTCGGTCGAGCAGCGCGACGACCCGCGCCTGCGGGGGCGGCCGGTGATCGTCGGTGGCGGCGTGGTGCTCGCCGCCAGCTACGAGGCGAAGGCGCGGGGCGTGCGCAGCGCGATGGGCGGCCAGCAGGCGCGTCGACTCTGCCCGGACGCGATCGTCGTGCCGCCCCGGATGTCGGCGTACACGGCGGCGAGCCGCGCGGTCTTCGAGATCTTCCGGCAGACCACCCCGCTGGTCGAGGGGCTCTCCATCGACGAGGCGTTCCTCGACGTGGGCGGCCTGCGGCGGCTGGTCGGACCACCGGCCGACATCGCCGAGCGGCTGCGCCGGGAGGTCCGCGACCGGGTCCACCTGCCGATCACGGTGGGCGTGGCCCGCACGAAGTTCCTGGCCAAGGTGGCCAGCGGGGTGGCCAAACCAGACGGCCTGCTGGTGGTCGCACCGGACGCCGAGCTGGCGTTCCTGCACCCTCTACCGGTGGAGCGGCTCTGGGGCGTCGGTCCAGTCACCGCCGCCAAGCTGCGAGAACGCCGGATCCGCACGGTCGGGGAGGTGGCCCGGCTCGGTGAGGCGGCGCTGGTGTCGCTGCTCGGGGCGGGCGCCGGCCGGCACCTGCACGCCCTGGCACACAATCGCGACCCCCGGGCGGTGCAGGTGGGGCGGCGGCGCGGTTCGATGGGCGCGCAGCACGCGTTGAGTCGCACCCCGCACGCCTCGACCGAGTCGGACGCCATTCTCGCCGGCCTGGTCGACCGGGTCAGCCGGCGGATGCGGGCGGCCGGGCGGTCCGGCCGCACGGTGATGCTGCGGCTGCGCTTCGGCGACTACACCCTGGCGACTCGCTCGCACACACTGAGTAAGGCGACGGCGGACACGACCCCGTTGCTCGCCGCCGCGCGTGCGCTGCTGTGCGCCGCCCTGCCCGAGATCGATCGCCGCGGTGTCACCCTCATCGGCGTCTCGGTGGGCAACCTCGATGACAACCCGGTGCAGCCGGAGCTGCCGTTCCAGCCGGACTCCGGGTCCGATCTGGACGCCGCGGTGGATGCGGTCCGCGACCGGTTCGGATCAGCGGCGCTCACCCGGGCGGTGCTGCTCGGCCGGGAGCCGGGCGTGGAGATGCCGCTACTGCCGGACTGACCGATACGCGTGCGGCGTCCGCGGCCGAGCTGCGACCAGAGACACATCACAGCAGGTCGGCGGTTTAGCCGGCGGCTGACGGGTGACCCTTGAGAGGTACAGCCTGACGAGGGGGGCCCACGATGTCCGACGACACCAGCAACCGACCGAGCCGCACCGCCGAACGCCCGCACGACGTGACCGACCCGCTGCTCTGGCAGCTGGCGATCGACGTACTGAGTGCCCACGAGGCGGACGACGAGGGTCAGTGCCGCAACCTGCAGTGCGCCGGGCAGCCCTGGCCGTGCGCGGCCCGCACCGGCGCCGAGCAGTCCCTGCGCCTGGCCCGCAGCACGCCCGCCTCGGTTGAGCTGACCATCGACGGGACCGACAGCGACGACGTCGACACGGACGGACGCCGCGACGTCTCGGTGCCGGCCCCCCGCTGGGGCTGGAACGCCGGTCCGGTGGCGTCGCACCGGGGCTCGAAGGCCGCCTCCGCGGCCTGACGGCCGCGCACGAGTCGTCATACGCGCGAACGCCCGGCCGGCTGATCCGGCCGAGCGTTCGCGTGTCGACGGTCAGCGGCTGCGCCGCCGACGGGACTGAACCCGCTGTTACAGGGTGCGCGCCAGCCGGTCGGCGAGCGTGCGGGTGAAGCGGGCCGGGTCGGTCAGCTCACCACCTTCGGCGAGCACCGCCAGGCCGTAGAGCAGCTCGGCGGTCTCGGTCAGGGCTGCGGAGTCGCTGCCCTGCTCGTGGGCCTTGCGCAGCCCGGACACCAGCGGGTGACCGGGGTTGATCTCCAGGATCCGCTTGGTCGGGGGGATCTCGTGCCCCATCGCCCGGTACATCTTCTCCAGGGTGGGGGTGAGGTCGTGGGCGTCGCCCACGACGCAGGCCGGTGAGGTGGTCAGCCGGGACGACAGCCGGACCTCCCGGACACTGTCCGTGAGGGTGGTCCCCAGCCAGTCGAGCAGCGCCGCGAACTCTTGTCGTTGCTGCTCGCGCTCGGCCTCGGCCTGCTTCTTCTCCTCGTCGGTGTCCAGGTCGATCTCGCCCTTGGCGATCGAGCGCAGTGGGCGACCGTCGTACGACCCGACCCGCTCGACCCACACCTCGTCGACCTGGTCGGTCAGCAGCAGCACCTCGTGACCCTTGGCCCGGAACGCCTCCAGGTGCGGCGAGTTCTCGATGGCGGCCCGGGACTCGCCGGTGGCGTACCAGATGTCGCTCTGGCCGTCCTTCATCCGTGACACGTAGCCGGCCAGGTCGGTGGGCTCGGCCGGGTCGTGGGTGGAGGCCACCGACAGGATCTCCAGCAGGGTGTCCCGGTTGTCGGTGTCGTCGATCAGCCCTTCCTTGACCACCGCGCCGAACTCGGTCCAGAAGGTGCGGTAGCGCTCGGCGTGGTTGGCCTTGAGCTCCTTGACCGTGGCGAGGATCTTCTTGACCAGGCGGCGGCGGACGACCTGGATCTGCCGGTCCTGCTGAAGGATCTCCCGGGAGATGTTCAGTGACAGGTCGTGCGCGTCGACCACGCCCTTGACGAAGCGCAGGTAGGTCGGGATCAGCGCCTCGCAGTCGTCCATGATGAAGACGCGCTTGACGTAGAGCTGGACGCCTCGGCGGCCCTGCGGGGAGAACAGGTCCAGTGGGGCGTGGCTGGGCAGGAACAGCAACGCCTCGTACTCGAAGGTGCCCTCGCCCTTCATGTGCACGACCTCGAGCGGGTCGGCCCAGTCGTGGCTGACGTGCTTGTAGAACTCGTTGTACTCGGCGGCGTCGACCTCGTCGCGGGGTCGCGCCCAAAGCGCCTTCATCGAGTTGAGGGTCTGCACCTCGCGGGTGGCGGCCTCGCCGTCGGCGCCGGGGCGCTCGACGCTCATCCGGATCGGCCAGGCGATGAAGTCGGAGTAGCGCTTGACGATTTCCCGGATGGTCCACTCGGCGGTGTAGTCGTGCAGGTTGTCCTCGGTGTCGGCCGGCTTGAGGTGCAGGGTCACTGTGGTGCCCTGCGGCGCCTCGTCGACCGCCTCGATCGAGTACGTGCCCTCGCCGGTGGACTCCCAGCGGGTGCCGCCGGTCTCGCCGGCCTTGCGGGTCAGCAGGGTGACCCGGTCGGCGACCATGAACGCGGCGTAGAAGCCGACGCCGAACTGGCCGATGAGCTCCTGCGAGGCGTGGGCGTCGGAGGATTCCCGCAGCTGGCGCAGCAGCTCGGCGGTGCCCGACTTGGCGATCGTGCCGATCAGCTGGACGACCTCGTCCCGGGTCATTCCGATGCCGTTGTCCCGCACGGTGAGGGTGCGGGCGTCCCGGTCGACCTCCAGGGCGACGTGCAGGTCGTCGGTGTCGGCGACGAGGTCCTTGTCGACAAGCGTGGCCAGCCGGAGCTTGTCCAGTGCGTCGGACGCGTTCGAGATGAGTTCCCGCAGAAAGACGTCCTTGTTCGAATAGATCGAGTGGACCACCAACTGGAGGAGCTGACGCGCCTCGGCCTGGAATTCCAACGTTTCGGCCTGGTTGCTCACACCGTCTCCCATCTCGGCTCGTGCGGAGGTTCGCGGAAAGGATACGAGTCGTCACCGGCCGAGCTGTGGGCGCGTCCGGGTCGTATTCCCGATTCGGTCAGGCCGCTCTGGTGAGATAGCTGACTTTGCTTAACAGAAGTCAGGTCGACTAGCGTGACGGCCATGAAGATCGCTGGAAGCACCGCCCTCGTCACCGGCGCCAATCGTGGCCTCGGCCGACACCTGGCCGCCGAACTCCTCGCCCGGGGCGCCACCGTCTACGCCGGCGCCCGCAACCCCGCCAGCGTCGACCTGCCCGGCGTGACACCGGTCCGCCTCGACATCACCGACCCCGCCTCGGTGGCCGCCGCCGCCGAGCTGGCCGGCGGCGTGAACCTGCTGATCAACAACGCCGGCATCGACACCCGCACCGACCTCCTCGACGGCGACCTGGACCTCGTCCGGCTGGAGCTGGAGACCCACTACATCGGCACCCTGTCGACCATCCGGGCGTTCGCGCCGGTCATCGCCGGCAACGGCGGCGGAACGATCCTCAACGTGCTCTCCGTGCTGTCCTGGTTCGGCTCCCCGACCCACGCGGCCTACAGCGCCGCCAAGTCCGCCGAGTGGGCGATGACCAACGTGCTGCGCGTCCAACTCGCCGACCGGGGCGTCCGGGTCGCCGGCCTGCACGTCGGCTACCTGGACACCGACATGGCCGCCGACATCACCGGCCCGAAGTCCGACCCGGCGGTGATCGCCCGGATCGGCGTGGACGGCATCGAGGCCGACGCGTACGAGATCGTCGCTGACGACCTCAGCCGCCAGGTGCAGGCCGGGCTGGCCGGCGGCGTCGCCGCGCTCTACCCACAGCTCCCCTGACCGACGACGCGGCGGGCCGCCGCCGGGAAGCCCCGGCGGCGGCCCACTTCTTTCAGGTACGCGGTCAGCAGGACCGAACACCGACGGTTCGACGGTGGGTACCGGCGTCAGCACAGGTGAGTAGAGGTGTCAGGATGGGTAGGTAACGCGGCAGGGGTCGTTGGGCCCGGAACGGGAGCTTGCGATGGGGCCGGATCGAGCGTGACACGACCCGGCACTGACCTGTTCATCGGCGGTGGTGACGCCGGTCGGTTGATGGCAGAACTCGACTGGGCCCGCACGCCGCTGGGCCCGGTCAGCGGATGGCCGCAGAGCCTGCGCGCCGCCGTTCGGATGGTGCTCTCCTCCCGGTACCCGATGCTGCTGCTCTGGGGTGAGAGCTTCTCCCAGCTCTACAACGACGCCTACTCCGCGCTGATCGGCGACAAGCACCCCGCCGCGCTCGGCGACGACGTACGGGTGACCCTGGCCGAGGGCTGGGACGTGCTCGCCCCGCTGATCGAGGAGGCCATGGCGACCGGGGTGGCCAGCTGGGTCCCCGCGCTGCAACTGCTGCTGGAGCGGGCCGGCTACCGCGAGGAGGCGTACTTCAGCGTCTCGCACGCCCCGGCCCGCGATGACGACGGCCGCACCGTCGGCGTGCTGACCGTGTGCAGCGAGGTCACCGAGCAGGTGGTCGGCGAACGCCGGCTCCGCCTGCTGCGCGACCTGTCCGTTCTCGGCGACGGGCGCACCGTCGACGTGGACGCCACCGGCGCTCGGCTGATCGACGTGATCGGCGCCCATCCGTTGGACGTGCCGTTCGCTGCCATCTACCTGCGTGACGGCGCGACGCTGCGACGGGTTGCCTGCACCGGCGGCGACGAGGGACTCGCCGTGGCCCTTCCGGACACCGTCGAGCCGACCGACCCGAGCCCGGCCGCGTACGTCTGGGGGCTGGCGGACGCCGCCGCGGGCCGGACGACCCCGGTCACCGACGTGGCCGACCGGCTGCCGCTGCCCGCCGGCCCGTGGAACGACCCGGTACGCGCCGCGCTGGCGCTGCCGTTGCCCTCCGGCGACGAGGATCAGCCGCTGGGGGTCCTGCTCGCGGGGGTCAGCCCCAGCCGAGGGCTCGACGAGGCGTACCGATCCTTCCACCAGCTCCTCGCCCAGCAGATCTCCGTGGCGTTGCGCAACGCCCAGGAGTACGAGGAGGAGCGGCGTCGGGTCGAGGCGTTGGCGGAACTGGACCGGGTGAAGACCGAATTCTTCGCCAACGTCAGCCACGAGTTCCGTACCCCGTTGACGCTCATTCTCGGCCCGCTGACCGACGCTCTCGCCGACGCCACCGCGCCGTTGGCACCGGCCCAGCGGGAGCGGGTGGAGACCGCCTGGCGTAACGCCACTCGCCTGTTGACGCTGGTCAACAGCCTGCTCACCTTCTCCACCCTGGAGGCCGGGCGCGCTCGTAGCGACGCCCGCGTGGTCGACCTGGCCGCGCTCACCGCCGAACTGGCCGGTGTGTTCCGGGCCGCCGTGGAGCGCGCCGGGCTGACGCTCGAGGTGAGCTGCCCACCACTGCCCCGGCCGGTCGCGGTCGACCCGGTGAACTGGGAACGCATCGTCACGAACCTGCTCTCCAACGCCCTGAAGTACACGTTCATCGGCCGCATCCGGGTCACCCTCGACGCGGATGACGAGGAGGTGCGCCTCACCGTCGCCGACACCGGCATCGGCATCGCCGAACGGGACCTGCCGAAACTCTTCGAACGCTTCCACCGGGTGCGGGGTGCCCGCTCGCGCAGTCACGAGGGCACCGGCATCGGCCTGGCCCTGGTGCACGAGTTGGCCCGACTGGAGGGCGGCGACGTTCACGTGACCAGCCGGGTGGGCGTCGGCAGCAGGTTCACCGTGACGTTGCCCTGGTCGGCGGCGCACCGCGCCGCGGTCACCGCCCCGGCGGTGGACGGACGGGGTGACGCGGCCCGCGCCGCCGTGGAGGAGGCGATGGGCTGGCTCACCGAGCCGGGTGACGCGGTGATCGAGCCCGATCGCGCGTCCGGGCCGGCGACGGACGAGTTGGCCGGGGCCCGGATCCTGCTCGCCGACGACAACGCCGACATGCGGGCGTACCTCACCCGGCTGCTCACCGCGCAGGGCTGGCGGGTGCGGGCCGTCATCGACGGTCGGCAGGCCCTCGACGAGATCCACCGCGACCTGCCGGACCTCGTGCTGACCGACGTGATGATGCCGGTGCTGGACGGTTTCGACCTGGTGCGCCGGCTGCGTGCGGACCCGGCGACCCGAGCGCTGCCGGCGCTGGTGCTCTCCGCCCGTGCCGGCGGGGACGCCAGCGTGGAGGGCCTGGGCCTGGGCGCGGACGACTACCTGGTGAAACCCTTCGCCGCGGCCGAGCTGATCGCCCGGATCCGGGCCAGCATCCGTCGGGCCCGCGACCGTACCCATCCGGCGGCCAGCGGAGGCGACCCCGCGCCGGTCCCCGCTGCGGCGCCGTCGGCGCGACCCGCCCCGATCGGCCCCGCCGCGCCGGCCCCGGCGGTCGAACCCGTCCGCGAGAGCCCCGCGGTCGGGCCGGCGTCGGCCGACCCGGACGGACTGGGTGACCTGCTGGACGTCGGCTGGACGTACCCGTCCGCACCCACCTCGGCCGCGGCGATGCGTCGGGACGTCCGGAAGGCACTGGGCAACCTCAACGTCGACCCGGACCTGCTGGAGGATCTCCTGCTCGCCGCGTCCGAGGCCGTGAACAACGCTGTCGAGCACGCGCAGCGGCCCAGCCGTCCGGAGGTGCGGCTGCGCGTCCAGGTGGGTGGCGACCTGGTCCGGATCTCGGTTCGGGACTTCGGCACCTGGCGGGACCGCCGGCCGGCGATGGACCGGGGACGCGGCGCGCTGCTGATGAACGCCTACGGCGACGTACGGCTGGTCTCCACCGCCGAGGGGACGACGGTGACCATCGAGCGTCGGCTGGCCTGACCCGGTGTGCGAGCGGTCCGCCGGCACCGGCTCAGAGTCGGCGACCGCTGCTGTCGCGGGCGATGATTCCGTCCAGTCGCTCCCCCGGCGTGAGCTGAGTCGGCTCGAACCAAAAGATCACCACCTGCTTGTCGACGCTCCATCGAGCCAGTCGGGCATCGACCTGCCGACCGTCAATGGTGCCGGTGATCCGCTGGGCGGTGCCCACGAAGTAGCCGAAGGTGGGCACCGGCGCGGCAGTTGAGCCCTCGTCGTAGCCGATCTGGTGGAACCCGGCATGACGGTCGCTGCCTTCGACGTCGTTGACCAGGATGTCCGTGCTCAGCGAGCCGTCCGGAGCTTGGCGACCGGCGGCCAGGCCGATGGACACCTTGGGTGCGCCGGGCACTGACACCGGGACCATGTAGTAGACCCGCCGGTCGCCGCCGTGCCGCACCCCGCTGTCGATCAATTGGCCCAGCACCTTCGGCGGCGGAACGTCGCGGGCCACCGTCGGCGATGGGGTGGGCTCCAGCGACTTCTCCAGCGTCGGCGAGACACCGGCCGACGGCGGAGCGACGGCGACCGGCGGTGGGCGCTCGGTCGGCGCCGGACCGCCCGGCCGGGGCGCGCCGACCGCCACCACGACGACCACGGCGGCCAGGCCGGTCGCGAGCGTCGCCGCCCCGGCTCCGGCGACACGCCGACGGGTACGCAGCCGACGCCCCTCGCGCATCACGGTGGCCAGATCAAGCATGGCGTCGGGGCGCTCGGTCGCCCGCATGGCGTGGCGGAGCCGTTCCAGCTCGCTCATCGGCGCGCCTCCTCATCGGCCGTACGCGGCGCGGCGCTGCGTAATTTCTGCAGAGCTCGCGAGCTGGTGCTCTTGACCGTGCCAACGGATACGGCGAGTTCCCGGGCCACCTGCGCCTCCGGCAGGTCGAAGTAGTAGCGCAGCACGACGATGGCGCGCTCCCGAGGGCTGAGCGCACCGAGGATGGTGATCAACCAGCGCCGGGTGGCCACGTCGTCGGCCACGTCACCACTCCGCTGCTCCGGCACGTCGCCGGTCGGGTACTCCCGCATCGGCCGTCGCCACCCGTCCACCAGATGGTTGACCAGCGTGCGGCGGGCGTACGCGTAGGCGTCGTCGTCGTGGATCCGCGACCACGACGCGTAGGTGCGGACCAGCGCGGTCTGCGCGGCGTCCTCGGCCTGGTGGTGGTCGCCGGTCATCAGGAACGCGGCGTGCACCAACCGCGCGGACGCCGCCCGCGCGAACTCCACGAAATCCGCGTCACCCCGTGCCACCGCGAACCCTCCCCGTGCCACAGAGCTAGAGACGGGCGAGGCCGGCGAAAGGTTGAGCCCCGGTCAGATCAACTTCTCGCCACGGTCACCCGTCTTCTCCTCCGCGCCGCCGCCGAGCGACGCGCGAGGGGAGAGAGACATGTCGACGAAGGCTACCCGCCGCCGGGGTCCCACCCGGATGGCGTCGCTGCTGCTGGTGGCGTTGCTCACCGGATGCGGTCTGCCGGCCGCCGGGCAACCCGCCACCGACCCGGTCGCCGCCGGCTCGCTGCCCAACGGACCGTCGACACCCACCGGTCGGCCAACCGGCACCACCGACGTTCAACCCAGCTCCGCGCCCGTCATCCCGGTCAGCTACCCCGCCACCGGCGGCAACCGCTGGTCGGTGGCGCCCGGCGAGAAGACGCCCGGACGCGCGACCGCCGGCCAGTTGTTGCGCTACCGGGTCGCCGTGGAGCGTGACATCCGGGGCCTGCCGGCGGCGGACATCGCCACCGCGATCACCGCGACGTTGAACGACCCGCGCGGGTGGACGGCGGGCGGAGCGTGGCGGCTACGCCGGGTGGGGCCCGGCGACCCGAGCGACTTCACCATCTACCTGGCGACCCCCGGCACCCGCGACACCCTCTGCCAGGATCTGCCGGACGCCTACACCTCCTGCCGCAACGGCGGCCGGGTGGTGCTCAACGTGGCGCGTTGGGTCAAGGGGGTGCCGGGTTACGGCGCGAGCCTGGACACGTACCGGCAGTACATGGTCAATCACGAGGTCGGGCACAAACTCGGGTACGGCCACGAGCGGTGCCCCGGGCGGGGCCGGCCGGCGCCGGTGATGCAGCAGCAGACGCTGGGCCTGCACGGCTGCACCGCGAACGCCTGGCCGTACCCGAAGGGCAAGGTCCGCTACAGCGGGCCGGTCGGCGCGTACGACGACGAGATCCCCCAGCGTGAGGGCGCCTACTCGGCTCGCTGAGACCGACGGCGGGGGCGCGCCCTCAGGTTCGCCGGCGGCGCTCCTGTTCGAGTCGCTCATCCAGCCGACCCATCTCGTAGATGGCGTTGAGGCTGGTCGGTAACCGGCTGACATTGTCCGGCACCGGGCCGGGATCCGGTGCCGGGCGGGAATCCGGTACGGGACCGGGGTCGGGCGTCTGGGTGGCGGCGGGGGCCGGGGCGCGGCGGCGCAGGAGCAGCAGTGCCAGTACCGCGAGGGCCGCCACGACCAGCAGGTACGACACGGGTGGCCAGGCGTCGCGGGCGGGGGCGGCGACCGCTGGCGGGGCGGTCGGCTCGGGGACGTCACCGTCGCTCAGCGGCACGGCGACCTCTCGGGTGCCGGTGCCGTCACCAACGGTGGGGCGATCGGAGGCGGCAGGCCCGGGGACACCGGCCGCCGACCCGGCGGGCGCGGGGACCGCAGTGGGCTGCACCGGGCTGGGCTGGTCGACAGCCGGTGGCCGGGTCGGCGGGGTCGCCGGGGTGGGGGCCACGCTCGGCGTCGGCGACACACCTGGCGTGCCGCCACCGCCGAGCAGATCGTCGACGATCTGGCCGACGCCGCCGAGGAGGTCTCCGACCGGATCCGACGTGACCGACGGTGACGGCGCGGGCGCGAGGGCGAGGGTCAGAGCGAGGAGGACGACGGCAGGCATGAATCCACCTCCGATGTGCGATATGCCACGCACCGTACCGCATCGTGAGATCGCGTGGGTGACACCGCCACACCGGGGGCGGGGGTTCGTCTGTCGACTCCCCCGCCCGCGGTGTCCCTGTTGGTCAGACCGGGAGACCGCCGACCTGAGTGGAGATCCACGATCGGATCGAGGGCAGGTCGACGTAGATGGACGGGCCGGTGGCGCAGGTGGAGTTGTTGTTGCCGGCCCGGCTTGTCGCGCCGATCAGGTTCCACACTCCGTTGACGCGGCGCACCTGCGGCCCGCCCGAGTCGCCGTAGCAGGCGCCGGAGTTGCCGTTGGTGTTGTTGGTGCAGATCTCGTACGGGCCGTTGATGCCGGAGCACCGGCTGTCGGCCACGATGGACGTGTCCAACTCGTTGGCCACCGCCGGGGCCGACCCGCAGCCTCGCGGGGCGCAGGTCTGACCCCAACCGATGATCCGGGTGGCGGTGCCGACCGCCCCTGATGTGCTCGGGATCGGGGCCGGTGCGTACCCGACCGAACTGGCCAGTTGCAGCAGCTTGACGTCGACGCTCGGGTGGTTGACCGCACGGGTGACCCCGACCACCGTGCCGCCGCTGGTCCGGTTGACGCTGCCGACCCGCACCGAGGAGGGTGTCGAGCAGTGCTTGGCGGTGACCGCCCAGTTGCCCTTGATCAGGGTGCCGGTGCAGCCCGAGACGTACACCATGAAGGGGTAGTTCTCCGTGGCCGGCCGGCCGCCGACCACCGCCGGGCCGATGTCCGAGGCGCCGTTCCAGGTGTACGTCGTGCCGGCCGGCGCGGCCAGGGTGCCGGCGAACAGTGAGTTCACCCGGCTCGCCTCGGCCGCGCTGGGGTTCGCGTTACGGCAGGAGACCGGGGCGCTGCTGCCCGACATCAGGTCCGAGCAGAGACCGGTGCGCCGGTCCGGCAGACCCAGGATGTGCCCGAGTTCGTGGGCGGCGATGCGGTTGCGGTCGTAGCCCTGGTTGACGGCCGTGCGACCCATCCAGATCCGGCCCGAGCCGAGCCCGGTCGGCTGCGCGCGGGGCCAACCGTCGTCGACGTAGATGGTGATGCTGGCCGGGGTGCCGGCCTGGAGTCGGACGGTGCTGACCCGGCTGTTCCAGATCTGCGCCGCCTGGTCGAAGTTGGTGCGGAACTCACCGGTCCGGCTCGCGTCGTAGTAGACGGTCCGGACGGCGGCGGCCGGCGCACCGGTGGCGAGTTGCACCCCGGCTGCCGCCAGGGTCGCCACCAGCATGGCCAGCGCCGCACGTCTCAGTTGTCGTCGGAACATCACGCACTCCCCTGCGGTCGTCCGGCGGCCATTGGCCACCGTTCATCGAAGTACGTGAATATTAGAGCGGCGATGGTCGATGTCCGGCATAGCGGAAGAGTCATACCGGCGCGGCCGGCGGCGGGCACAGCGGTACGACCTCCGCGGAATCGTGCGGAGGCCGTACCGTGGACGTGCCCGGGTGAGTGCCTACCAGTTGCCGAGGACGAGGCGACCGGCGACGTTGCTGAGGCTGAACGGCCCGCTGTTGTACCAGACGCGGGCGGCGTAGTTGCCGTTGCGCCAGACGTAGTAGGAGAACGTGCCATCCGGCTGCTGGTACGCCATCACGATGTCGTCCTTGCCATCCCCATCCACGTCACCGGCCGCCATCCGGTCACCGACGACGCTGAGCCGGAACGCCCCGGAGTCGTAGTCGGCGGTGCGGTTGAACGAATCACCGTCGGACAACCAGCGGTACACCCGCATCGTGCCGTCACCCTGGTCGTACGCCATCGCCGGCTCAGCCCTACGGTCGCCGTTGAAGTCGCCGAGCACGAGACGACCACCGACCCTGCTGAGGCTGAACGGCCCACTGCCATACCAGACCCGGGCAGCCGCATTGCCGTTGCGCCAGACGTAGAAGGAGAACGTACCGTCCGGCTGCTGATACGCCATCACGATGTCGTCCTTGCCATCCCCGTCCACATCGCCCGAGGCCATCCGATCACCGACCGCGCTCAACCGGAACGGCCCCGAGTCGTAGTCACTGGTGCGGTTGAACGAATCACCGTCGGACAACCAGCGGTACACCCGCATCGTGCCGTCACCCTGGTCGTACGCCATCGCCGGCTCAGCCCTACGGTCGCCGTTGAAGTCGCCGAGCACGAGACGACCACCGACCCTGCTGAGGCTGAACGGCCCACTGTCGTACCAGACCCGAGCAGCCAGGATGCCGTTACGCCAGACGTAGAAGGAGAACGTACCGTCCGGCTGCTGATACGCCATCACGATGTCGTCCTTGCCATCCCCATCCACATCGCCCGAGGCCATCCGATCACCGACCGCGCTCAACCGGAACGGCCCCGAGTCGTAGTCACTGGTGCGGTTGAAGGAATCGCCGTCGGACAGCCAGCGGTACATCCGCATCGTGCCGTCGCCCTGGTCGTACGCGACCGTCGGGGCGGCACGACCGGTCGGCTTCGGCGGGGCAGGCGGCGTGGAGGATGCCGCGATCTTCGTGTACCGCCGTGCCACGTAGCTGGTGGCCCGGTGGCTGTCGATGGTCCCGGCGTCGATCGCCGCCGTCCGGATCTTCACCGGGGTCGAGCCGAAGGTGTAGTAGGTGAAGTGCCGACGGTCGGTCTTCCAGCTCTTGAAGAGGACGACGTGCGTCGCGGCGATGTTGAGGATGTCGCCGGGCTGCAGGTCCGACTTACTGATCTGGTTGGAGAACTGGTGCAGCGTCCGCGTGCTGGGGTCGGCATTCAGATGCCAGGCCATGCCCACGTAGCCTGAGCAGTCACGCCGGTATTTGCGGGTGTGCGTGGGGTCCCAGGAGAACGCCCGCTGGCTGTACGGGCCGGGCTGATGGTCTACCCAACCCTGGGCGCGCTGCATGATCTCGGCTCGCGTGATCGGCCCACCGACCGACGAGGCCAACGTCGACAGCTCGCCGCCGTCGGAGCCCTGGGTCGCTCCGGGATCCTCGGTCTCGTCCACCGGATCGTCGTCGGGCAGCTCGTCGCCGGGGTCGTTCAGCTGACATCCGCCGAGCTGGGCCGCGATCTCGGCCGGCACCGACTCGTCGCAGACCCCGCCCGAACCGACGTTGAGCGCCTTCCACTGCTCCGCCACATCCTCGTAGCGGAACAGCACGAACGACGCGTCGTACTCGCCCTCCGCCGGGGCCACCGCGGTGGCCCAGGGCAGGGCGCAGCTCACGCTCTCCAGCACGACCGGATTTCCGGCCGCCTCGTCGGTGAGCGGATCGGCCCGCAGACCGGCCAGCAGGGCCGCCGGCGTCGGGCACACCGGAGCCGCCGCTGCGGCGGCCTGGGCCGGGATCCCACCCGGAATGGCGAGAACACCCGCCAACACCAGCACTGTCGCGAGCTTTCGCCCGCCGGATTCGCGCACAGTCTTCCTCCCCGTTTCGTCGTTGATAGAGGCAGCGCGGCGACTGCTCGAGGTCGACTCAGGTCGTCGAGCAGGCTCACCGCACGGGTCGCCCCGGACGCATCCGGAGCGCAACTCCCGACGATGGCCAAGCGTCGGGGTGGATGCGTCCGAAATGGAGATTACGACGCGACGGGAGACGCCGTGTGTCCCGCGACCGGGGAGCAGACCCGGGACGTTGCGGGCACGAGTTAGGGTGGACGGCCGCCGCGGACAGCCCCCCGTAGAGGTCGAATTCGTCGCGGTGGTGGGCCAGAGCACCGGCTACGCCACACCGGGTCGTGGGTTCGCACGCACACACCGGCACGCTCGACACCGCCGCGACGGCACAAGATCGGGCGCTGGGTCGTGTATCCGCAGTCAGAAGCCCGACTTCACGCAGAAACGCGGTGGTGGGGCCGCGTACGGCGGGACCGTGCCGGCACACCCACGCACGTGCTGCTGCCTGCCGAGCTCGGGCTGACGCAGCACTCGGCGGCTGTTACGCAGCGGTTACGCCGCAGCGAAGTGCCCGTGCCACGGCAAGACGACGGTGACGACAGAGGGTCACCGGCAGCGCCGCCGCGACGTGGCCCCGGTACCGAACGGAGCAACCACCATGAGGATCAAGAGCGCACTGACCGCGGTGGCGGTCGTCCTCGCCGGGCTGGTCGCCAGCGCGGGCAGCAGCACCGCCGCGGGCACCACGACCTCGGCGCCGTACTGCGGAATCACCTGGGGCAGCGCGGAGAAGTCGGCCGGCGCGCTGAGCGGCGCCCCACTGGGCGAGGTCCGAACGGGCCGGCACGACTGCTTCGACCGGGTGGTGTTCGAGTTCGCCGGCCCGGTCGACGGTTACGCGATCGGCTACGGCGAGACGTGGACCGAGGGCGAAGGGTTGGCGCTGTCGCCGTACACCGCCGGGGGCGCGTTGTTGCGGGTGTCGTTGCGGGCGCCGGCGTACGACGACGACCACCTGGGCACGGTGCCCTACGCGGTCGGCGAGCACGTGGCGAACCTGCTGCGCTACCCGACACTGCGCGACGTGGTCTTCGGGGGCAGCTACGAGGGCTACAGCACCTTCGCGGTCGGCGTACGGGCGCGACTGCCGTTCCGCGTGTTCGTGCTCGCCGGTCCCGGCACGCACAGCCGGATCGTGCTCGACGTCGCCCACCAGTGGTGATCCGAGCCGGTCGACCGCTTGGCCGTCCGCCCGGTGGGGCGGATGGCCAAGCCGGGCGGCCGGTCAGACGTGCAGGGTGGGCCTGTAGACCAGTTCCTGGGTGCGGCCGTCGAGGATCCGGCTCTCGATCAGCTCCAGATCGAAGTCGGCCGCCCCCTGGAAGATCGGCTCGGTTCCGGTCTCACCGGTGATCACCGGGAAGAGCGTCACCTGGACGAAGTCGACCAGCCCCGCGGCCATCAGCGCCCGGTTCAACGACAGGCTGCCGTGCGATCGCAGGGGCACCTCGGACTCCTCCTTGAGCCGGGCGACGACATCGACGGCGTCACCGCGCACGACTGTCGCGTCCGGCCAGTCGAGGGGGCCCTCCAGCGTGTTCGACACCACCGTGGCCGGGAGGCTCCTCATCCGGGTCACCCAGGCGTCGCGGACCTCGGACTCCTCGGTGCTCGCGGCCAGCATCTGCGCGAACACCCGGTACGTGCCGGCTCCGAAGACCATGCGCTGCTCCGCGCCGTACACGGAGAGGCGGTGCGCCAACAGTTCGGGCCCCTGCTTACCCCAGTAACCGCCCCAGTTTCCGCTGCTGGTTCCGAAGCCGTCGAGGCTGGAGAAGACGTCGACGGTGTAGGTAGCGGTCATGATGTTCTCCGTTCACGTGTCAGTTGGCTGCGACGGGTCCGCAGGTGGGCCCGCTCGGTCTCGTTGGTGGCCAGCGTCATGGCCTGGTCGTAGGCGGCTCGGGCCTCGTCGTCGCGTCCGAGCCGGGCCAACAGTTCGGCCCGGGTGGCCGGCAGCCGGTGGTAGTCCGGGAGGTCGACGTCCTCCAACGCGGCGAGGGCCACCGCCGGTCCGTGCACCTCGGCGACGGCAACCGCACGGTTGAGCGCCACGACAGGGGTTGGCACGAGCGCGAAGAGTTGGTCGTACAGTGCCAGGACCTGTGGCCAGTCGGTGGCGACGCCGTCGGTGTGCACCGCGCTGATCGCGGCCTGGATCTGGTACGGGCCGGGCCGGTTGCGGCGCAGGCAACGGCGGACCAGGTCGTGACCCTCGACGATGAGCGGCCGGTTCCACAGTGACCGGTCCTGGTCGGCCAGCAGCACCAGTTCGCCGGTCGGGTCGAGCCGGGCCGGGCGGCGTGCCTCGGTCAGCAGCAGCAGGGCGAGCAGCCCCAGGACCTCGGGCTCGTCGGGCATCAACGCGGCGAGTTCGCGGGCGAGCCGGATCGCCTCGGCGCACAGGTCCGTTCTGATCAACGGGCCGGCGGTGGACGCGTAGCCCTCGTTGAACATCAGGTAGAGAACGGTGAGCACCGGCGGCAGCCGGTCCGGCAGCTCGTGTTCGGCAGGTACCCGGTACGGGATGGCGGCGTCACGGATCTTCTTCTTGGCGCGCACGATCCGCTGGGCGACGGTCGCCTCCTGGACCAGGTAGGCCCGGGCGATCTCCGGTACTTCGAGGCCGCCCAACAGGCGCAGCGTGAGAGCCGTCCGGGCCTCCGGCGCCAGCGCCGGGTGACAGCAGGTGAAGATGAGTCGCAGTTGGTCGTCCCTCACCGGTCCCACCTCCTGGAGCTCATCCTGGTGATACAGCAGCAGGGCCTGGGCGTGCCGGGCCTCGCGGGTCGACTCCCGGCGAAGCCGGTCGACGGCACGGTTGCGGGCGGTGGTCACGATCCAGGCGCCCGGGTTCGGCGGCAGGGTCTGCCACTTCTGCAGCGCCGTGGTGAAAGCGTCCTGGACGGCCTCCTCGGCGAGGTTGATGTCACCGAGGAGGCGGGCCAGGGTGGCGACGCAGCGGCCGTACTCGGCGCGGTAGATGCTCGCCAGGTCCATGTCGGGACACCGGCTCCTGGTCAGGCCTGGGACAGGTCGTCGAAGGGGCGCACCTCGACCGGGCCGCAGGCCGCCGAGCACCTCTCGGCCCAGGCCAGCGCCGCGTCCAGGTCCGTGCACTTGATGACCCAGAACCCGGCGATGTGCTCCTTCGTCTCGGCGAACGGCCCATCGCTCATGGTGGTGGCGCCGTTTTCGACCCGGACGACGGTGGCGCTGTCCGGCGACGTGAGTCCCCCGCCGAAGACCCAGGCGCCCGCGGCCTGCATGTCGTCGTTGATCCGGCCCGTCTCCCTGAACATGGTCTGCATCTCCTCGTCGGACGGCGTCGGCGCGCCCTCGACGAAGTGCACGGACAGCAGGTACTGCTTCATGACGATCCTCCGGTAGCTCGATGATGGGATGGCGACAGGTCAGGCGGCCAGGCGTCGCGCGACAGTGGGGATCACAATCGCGGCGGCGACCAGGTGGGTGAGCATCAGCAGCGCCTTGGTGGCCGTCCCGGCGTCGGCGATCACGTCCGGCACCAGGGACAGGACCGTCAGCACCACAGTCGTGCGGACGAACGTGCGCCGCGGGCACCGGGCGAAACGCGCCAGCAACGCGGCAATGATCACGCCGATCAGCGAGAAGACAGCGGTCAGCACGCCGAACCCCGTCACCGGAATCGGGGCGCCGCCCAGGTCGAGGCTGATTCCGGCCAGATCGCCGGCGGCGGCGACGGCCATGGTGGCAATGCTCGCGGCGACCGTGGCGGCGACACCGGTCCGGATCGGCGCACCGACCGTCGACGTGGTGGCGTGGGTCGTGTTCGCAGTGGCGGTCATCGTGCCCTCCAGTGGGTGTGCGGCCCGTTGCGATGCCGGGCTCTCACCAGGGCTACGAACTGCACCGCTCCCAATCGACAAGCACGCCCAAATTTTGTCGACGAACTCCCCGCCTCGCCGATCATGGAGTTGTGGTGGGCGACAAAGCGACCACCAGTCCCCGCAACGGGCACCACAACTCCATGATCGACACCGTCGACCTAAGCCTCGTCGGCCAGGTGCCAGACCTCGCGCATCGGAGCCCACCAGTCCCCCGAGCCGGGCTCGGCGATCGACTCCTGACACGGGTCGGTCAGCTTCCACCACTCCTGCGTCTGTGGGTCCGCAGCGATCAGCCGCAGGTCGGCCTCGTAGTCGTCGCCGACGTACTCGTAGTAGCCGAAGAGCAGGTCGTCATGCAGGAAGATGGTGTAGTTGCGGAAGTTCGCCTCGCGCAGCGTCTTCTCGACGCTCGGCCAGACGGCGGCGTGCAACCGCAGGTAGGTTTCCCGCTGCTCGGGGCGGAGTCGGATCACGCAGCCATGACGTTTCACGTCGTGCCCTTTCGTGTGAGCTGGTTCAGGGGTGCCGAAGGCACCTGACCGTAGCGGTTGGACGGTGCCCGGCAGGGGGCCAGCCGGCCACCGATGTCGGCCGTTTTGCCAGGACTACGCACGGTGGCGCCGGGTCTACCCTCGGGTGATGGAAGGCCGCGTGTTGGTGGTCGAGGACGACTCCTCCATTCGGGAGGTCACCGCCCTCGGTCTGCGCCGCGCCGGCTTCCGGGTCGACACCGCCGTCGACGGGCGGCAGGCCCTGGCGACGTTTCGAGCCCACCCGGTCGACCTCATCGTGCTCGACGTCATGCTGCCGGGCCTGGACGGCCTGGAGGTCTGCCGGGAGATCCGGCGAACCAGTCAGGTGCCGATCCTGATGCTGACCGCGCGCACCGACACCATCGACGTGGTCGTCGGGCTGGAGTGCGGCGCAGACGACTACCTGCGCAAGCCCTTCGACCTGCCCGAGTTGGTGGCTCGGGTCCGCTCCGTGCTGCGCCGGGTGAGCGTGCCGGCCCCGTCGACGATCATCGAGGTCGGCGACCTGGCGATCGACCCGGGCGGCTTCGTGGTCCGCCGGCACGGCCGGGAGGTCGAGCTGACCGCCACCGAGTTCCGGTTGCTACTGGAGCTGGCCCGCCGCCCCGGTCAGGTCTTCACCCGGGAGCTGCTGCTGGACCTGGTCTGGAACCACGCCTTCCTCGGCGACTCCCGACTGGTCGACGTCGCGGTGCAACGACTCCGCACCAAGATCGAGGACGACCCGGCGCAGCCACGGCTGATCCGGACCGTACGCGGTGCCGGCTACAAACTGGCGACGGCCTGACGGGGGGCGGCGATGGCCGGACACGCGGTGCTTCCGGGCCGCCTGCGGCGTCGGCTGACGATCGCGTTCGTCCTGGTCGCCGGCGTATCGGCAGGGCTGCTCGCCGGCGGGACCGGGCTGTTGCTGCGGCAGTCCTGGTTGGACGCGTCGCTGCACGAGGCCGCCGCCGACGCCCGCTACCACCTTGTCCTCGCCGGGCAGTTCCTGCCGCTGACCGAGCAGCGCAGCACCGAACTGCTCACCAGCTTCGAGGCCAGCGGTCGGCACGTGGTGCTCGTCGACGGTCCGGCCCGTGCCTCGCACCCCGCGTACGCCCCGGTGCTGGGCACCCGGTTGCGGGCCGTCGTCGCGGACGGGCGGCTCGGCTACCAGCGCTCGGCGTCGGCGGAACGTCCTCGGCTGCTGGTGGTCGGCGGGCGCATCCCCGGTTCGACCGCCGAGTTGTACATCCTCACCGTGGAGGACGAGGTCGCCACCGACCTGGGCCAGCTGCGGACCGCGCTGGTGGCCGGCTGGGTGCTCGTGGTGCTGCTCGCCGCCGGGGTGGGTCACGCGCTGGCCCGCCGCACGTTGGAGCCGGTGGGCCGGGCCAGCCGGGCCGCCCGAGCCCTCACCGAGGGCCTGCTCGCCACCCGCCTGCCGGTACGCGGGCGCGACGAGTTCAGTGTCTGGGCGGCCACGTTCAACGAGATGGCCGAGGCGCTGGAGTCGAAGATCGCGGCGCTGTCGGCCGCGCAGGCCCGCGAGCGGCGGTTCACCGCCGATGTCGCGCACGAGCTGCGTACCCCGGTCACGGCGTTGGTGGCCGCGGCGTCGTTGCTGCGTGAGCACCTCGACCAGTTGCCCGACGACGCCCGGCCGGCCGCCCGGCTGCTGGTCGGCGACGTGGTCCGGCTACGCCGGCTGGTCGAGGACCTGATGGAGATCTCCCGGCTGGACGCCGGGCGGGAGCGGCTGGCCGTCGAGTCGGTGGACGCGGTGGCGTTGCTGCACGGCATCGTCGCGGCGCGCGGCTGGTCGCAGCGGGTGCGCGTCACCGGCGACCCGGTCGCGCTGCGCACCGACCCGCGTCGGCTGGAGCGAGTGTTGGCCAACCTGGTCGCCAACGCGGTCGAGCACGGCGGTGGAGAGATCACGGCCAGCGTGACCGGCGCGGGCCCCCTGGTCGCCTTCGAGGTCACCGACCAGGGGCCCGGCATCCCGGCCGAGCATCTGCCCCGCGTGTTCGACCGGTTCCACCAGGTCGACACGTCCCGCTCCGCGCCGGGCAGTGGGCTCGGGCTGGCCATCGCCCGCGAGCACGCCGCGCTGCTCGGCGGCGTGCTGGGTGTGCGCAGCGAACCGGGCGAGGGCACCCGGTTCCGGCTGGAGCTGCCCGCCGACGGTCCCGCCCGGTCGCACGGTGACGTGCCGCGCCGGGACGACCGCGCCGAGGCGGCCGGGCGTACCGCTGGCCTGGCGGGTGGTGCGGGATGAGCCGCCGGGGCAGGGCCGGGTGGGGCGTACCGGCGCTCGTCGCGGTGCTCCTGTTCGCCGGTTGCGGCACGCCCCGCTCCGGTGACCTGGGGCCGGCGCCCACCGCGCCGCCGCCGAACGCCGCACCCACCGACGGTCCGGCACCCACCCCGACCCCGGCCGCGGAGCCGACGCCGCCACCCGCCGACCGACCGCCGCGTCCGTCGGCGCCGGCGTCCACCGGCACGCGCCGGCCGGACCCGGTGACCATCGAGCTGTGGTACGTCCGCGCCGGGCTGCTCGTGCCGACCCGGCGCACCCGGCCCGCCACCGTCGCGACGTCCCGGTTGGCGCTCACCGAGCTGGCCGCCGGGCCGACCCCGGCCGAGGCCGCCACCGGGATGACCACCCTGCTTCCGAGCGGCGTCGAGGTCACCCGGATCGCCGACGGCGTGGCGACGCTGCGGGTCCCGTCCGTCGGCGACCCGGGCACCCGACGGCTGCGCGAGGCGCAGGTGGTGTGGACGCTCACCCAGTTCCCCACCGTGCGTCAGATCCGCCTCGACGACGCGGCCCCGGTCGACCGGGCGGACTACACGGACCTGCTGCCACCGATCGTGGTCACCAGCCCGATCCCCGGCGAACGCGTCTCCGCCCCGCTCGTCGTCACCGGCACCGCCACCGTGTTCGAGGCCACGGTGAGCATCCGGGTGCTGAACGCCGCCGGCCAGGAGGTGGCCACCGGTTTCGGCACCGCCAGCTGCGGCAACGGCTGCCGGGGCGGTTACCGGGTCGTGCTCACCTGGCGCACGGTCCGCGAGCAGCAGGGCACGGTCGAGGTGTACGAGGTGTCCGCCCGGGACGGCGCGCGGATCAACACGATGGCCGTGCCGGTGGTCCTCGCCCCCGGCACCTGACCACCCCGTTCACCCGCCGGACTCCCGATAGAAACGCGATCGTTTCGCCCACTCCGTGCGACGGAACTCACGAAAACCTGCACGATCGGCAAACCGCGAACTAGGGTCAGTACGAGATCGTTTCACGGGGGGTTGGGATGCTGGGTGGTCAGCAGGTGGGCGCGGGTGCCGGGGTGCCGGCCGCCCGGGCTCCGCGTTGCACCGACAGCGACCTGTTCACCGTGGTCATCGACCTGCTCCGCGAGGTCGGCTACGACCGGATGACCATCGACGCCGTCGCCGCCCGCGCCCACGTCAGCAAGGCCACCATCTACCGGCGCTGGGACGGCAAGGCCGAGCTGGTCGTCGCCGCCCTGCGCGACCGACACGTGGGCGTACACAACCCGCCCGACACCGGCTCCCTGCGCGGGGATCTGATCGAGTTGCTGCGGGTCACGGCCGCGATCTGCGTGGCCGACTGCGACCTGATGCAGGCGTTGACCTTTGCCATGCGGACCAACCCCGAACTGGAACGTCTGGTGCGCCACCAGGTGCTGCCGGCGGGGCGGGTGGCCAGCACCGCCATCCTGGTCCGGGCCGCCGCCCGCGGGGAGATCCCGCCGGAGGCCGGCGAGCGGGAGCTGTTCCACGATCTGGCACCCGCGCTCACCATGTCCCGCATCGTCGCGCACGGGCTACCCGCCGATGACGCGTTCCTCACCCAGGTCGTCGATCAGGTGCTGATCCCGGTGCTCCGCTATCAGCACGACCGTCCGTCGCCGGCCTGATTCACCGACACTTCGCAACACGGAAGGCTTCACCATGCCCGGAACCACCTCGACCGCCCCCGGCGCGCCCAGCGCCGGAGCGTCGACAGGCGCACCGCACCCGCGGCGCTGGATCGCACTGGCGGTCATCGCGGTCTCACAGCTGATGGTCGTCCTGGACGCCACCATCGTGAACATCGCGCTGCCGCAGGCCCAGGCCGACCTGGGGATCACCGACGCGAACCGGCAGTGGGTGATCACCGCCTACACGCTGGCCTTCGGCGGTCTGCTGCTGCTCGGCGGTCGCATCGCCGACTACTGGGGGCGCAAGCGCACCTTCCTGGTCGGTATGACCGGTTTCGCGCTCGCCTCCGCGCTGGGCGGTCTGGCCACCACCGGTGGGATGCTCTTCGCCGCCCGCGCGTTGCAGGGCGCCTTCGGCGCGCTGCTCGCCCCGGCCGCGCTGGCGCTGCTCACCGTTCTCTTCACCGAGGCCACCGAACGGGCCAAGGCGTTCGCCGTGTACGGCGCGATCGCCGGCGGCGGGTCGGCGGTCGGCCTGCTGCTCGGCGGGGTGCTCACCGAGTACGCCGACTGGCGCTGGTGCCTGCTGGTCAACATCCCGGTCGCCGCCATCGCCATCGCCTTCGCGCTCCCGTTGGTGCCGGAGAGCCGGGCCCACGGCAACACCCGCTACGACGTACCCGGTGCGATCGTGGTGACCGCCGGCCTGGTCTCCCTGGTGTACGGCTTCACCAAGGCGGCCGAGGACGGCTGGGACGCCACCGCGACACTCGGTTTCATCGCCGCGGGCGTGCTGCTGCTCGCCGCCTTCGTGGTGATCGAGCTGCGCTCCAGCCACCCGCTGCTGCCGCTGCGGATCCTGCTGGACCGCAACCGGGGCGGGGCGTTCCTCACCTCGATGCTGATCGGCGCCGGCCTGTTCGGTGCGTTCCTCTTCCTGACCTTCTACTTCCAGGTCGTGTTGCAGTACAAGCCCCTCGAAGCCGGTCTCGCGTCGCTGCCGGTCACCGCCGGCGTGCTGATCGCCGCGGGTGGCGCCAGCCAGCTGATGCCCCGGCTGGGCGCCAAGCCGCTGATGGCCGCCGGTGCGGCGCTCGCCGCCGTGGGCATGCTGGTGCTGACCCAGATCGACGTGGACACCCCGTTCCTCACCCACCTGCTGCCCGCGCAGGTCATCCTGGGCCTTGGGCTGGGCTTCACCTTCGTCCCGCTGTCCAGCCTCGCCCTGGTCGGGGTGCCGGAGCACGACGCCGGCGCGGCCAGCGCGACGCTCAACGCCACCCAGCAGGTCGGTGGCTCGCTCGGCACCGCCCTGCTGAACACCTTCTACACCAGCGCGGTCGCCGCCTATCTGGTCGGCCGCGCACCGAACCCGGTCAACCAGGTGGAGGCGCTGGTGCACGGCTACCGGGTGGCCTTCGCCTGGGGCGCGGCGCTGATCGTGCTCGCCGGACTGGCCACCCTGGTGCTGGTGAAGGTGCGCAAGGAGGACATCCCGACCGGCAACACCGTGCACATGGGCTGACCTGACCGACGTGACCGCCGGCCGGAGCGCCCCCGACCCTGGGGCGGCCCGGCCGGCGGCCACGTCCGGTAACGTCCCGACCATCGTCGAAAATCCGTTTGAGGAGATCCATGTCGACCCCTGCTGACCAGATCATCACAGCTCTGCGCGCGGGCCACGAGGAGCTCGCCGCGCTCGTCCGGGACCTCAAGGAAGACGACCTGCTCCGACCGTCCGGGGCCAGCGAGTGGCAGGTGTCGCAGGTGCTGAGCCACCTGGGCAGCGGCGCCGAGATCAACCTGGCGTCGCTGGACGCCGCCCGCACCGGCGCGCCCGGCCCGGACGGCGACTTCAACCGCGGCGTCTGGGCGCGCTGGGACGCGATGTCCCCGGCCGAGCACGCCGCCGGCTTCCTCGCCGCCAACGAGCGGCTGGTCGAGGCGTACGAGGCGCTGGACGCCGAGACCCGGGCCTCGATGCGGATCGACCTCGGTTTCCTGCCGGAGCCGGTCGACGTGGCCACCGCGGGCCGGTTCCGGCTCAGCGAGTTCGCCCTGCACCAGTGGGACGCCGAGGTGGCGTTCAACCCGTTCGCGGCGGTGACGCCGGGGGCGGTGGCGCTGCTGCTCGACCAGATCGGCGGCATGCTGGCCTGGACCAGCCGACCGCAGGAGTTGGCCGGGCGGGAGGCCACCCTGCTGGTCCGGCTGCACGCGCCCGAGCGAACGTTCGGGCTGCGGCTGGGCGACAAGGTCGAGGTCGTCGACGCTCCAGAGCGTCCCGACGGCGAGCTGGCGGCCCCGGCCGAGGCGTGGCTGCGGTTGGCCACCGGACGGCTGGGCCCCCAGCACACCCCCGAAGGGGTCCAGGTGACCGGCTCGGTCACCCTCGACGACCTGCGCCGGGTCTTCGTCGGCTTCTGAGGCGGTGCCGCGCGGGCCGGGTCACCGGCCCGCGCGGCCGCTCAGCCCTTCACGCAGACCACCTGCTTGAGGTGCGCGACCACCTCGACCAGGTCCTCCTGCTGGGCCATCACCTCGGTGATGTCCTTGTACGCACCGGGGATCTCGTCGACCACCCCGGCGTCCTTGCGGCACTCCACCCCGGCGGTCTGGGTGGCCAGGTCCGCCGTGCTGAACGTCCGCTTGGCCTGCGCCCGAGACATCCGACGCCCCGCCCCGTGCGACGCCGAGCAGTACGCGTCCGGGTTCCCCCGCCCCCGCACGATGTACGACCCGGCGCCCATCGACCCGGGGATAATGCCCAGGTCACGGTTGCAAGCCTTCAAGTGGACGCAGCCCGTGCGCCACAGTGACACACCTACAATCGGTTGGCGGCCTCCACCAGGGCACGATACTCACGAAGCGCAGCCACCTGTGAGAATGTTCCCTTCCAGGGCGAGCGGTGGGCTCGCCGCCATGGATATGCCGAAAACACTATCGACTGTCTCGGTCTCGCGAACCCCACGGACAGTCCATCCCCGCCGCTCCACGGCATTTCGGTTGGCAGTCCAACGTTCTCTATGTTCGTTAAGCAGAAAGAAGTCGCCAGTGAGGTCCGCCCGGGAGATCCCCATCAGGAATATTTTAGCATCGACCCTCCCGAAACCTCTACGAATCCGTTCCCTGATAGGGAGAGTCCAGACACCGATTGTTGAGCATGCCTCCTTGAAGAACTCCAGGTTCCTCCGATCTGCTGACCAGATTGAAGGACGACCCGAAATTCCGACATCGCCATCAGCGGCGAAGTAGCCGGAAAGCCAACCGAAGATCGCCTCGGCGTTGCCGTCGAGTGCAGGGTACTCCCGCTTCCACTCTCGGGGGAGCCCTCCCAACCGTCGGTATCGTTTCACCTCACCGCTCGCCAGCAGCCGTTCGGTAACCTCACGTGAGGAAACATGAAGCTTTCGCCCTGGCATGCCTGGGAGATATTTGTAGTAGTAAGTCCTTAAGCGATCAGTGTCGTCGAAATATCGGATGAGAGCTTCGTCCTTTTCTCCGAAGAAAGATGCATGAGCTAGGGCGTCACCCGAGATCGAACCGTCCCCGAAGACGAACCCGCGTGCAATTCCGGCCCGCGAAGGCACCACTCCCGGCAACGGGTGAGGGAACGAATACGCCAAACGATCGCCCACCCTGAGGCCGACCGTCGTTGTCTCAACCCTTTGATGCGCCACCTTCGGTCGCAGCAACCATCTATGCTCCGCAGCCGCTCGGATGACCCTCTCCTCGCCATAGCGACCTACCCGGATCTCATAGAGCCGTCGCTGCCCGAGAAGGCCTACCTGAGCATCCAACCATCTACCATCGGAAGAAAGAACGGCGTTCACCTCTCCCGCAAGTCTTAGAATTGGAACGTCAGACGCCCTTGTGATCACCCTCGTATCACCGGCAAGGGCCGTGCATGGAACTCGAGTGCCGGTTACTCTAACCAAGACGAATCTCACCAGGACGGAAAAGTGGTAATCGATTGCTCACGGTTACATTCTGCCGCAGCGCCGACGCTACGGCAAGCGAAGTTCGCAATTTTATCGACGCAAGCACCCGGACAAGGAATCTATTCTGAATGCCCGGACTACACAGGTCCAACAAATCGGCGGCTGCGCTAGCGGTCAATTGCAGGGCGACCGTAAGCAGAGCCCACACCTCTCACGGGTGCGGCCCGCAGCCACCGCCGACCACTGGACACAGCTCCATGACGTTTCGCTGGCTGTCCAACCGCCCGCCTTCGCACCCTCACTGTGATTGCGGAAGCTCTGCCTCCTCGTTGCCTGGCAGCCTCGCGGACATGGTGGAGACCTCCGTGCGCCTGCTGCGGCTGCTGACCCTCCTACAGGCGCGTCGCGAGTGGTCCGGCTCCGAGCTGGCCGAGTGGCTCGCGGTCACCCACCCGCACGGTCCGCACGGACATGGAGCGGCTGCGCTTCGACTACGCCGGTCATGACGGCACGGTCAGCGTGCGCGATGTCGAGCCGTACCGGCTGGTCTACACCGGGCGGCGGTGGCACCTGCTGGGGTGGGGACGCCGGCCGGGACGACCGGCGGACCTTCCGCGCCGACCGGATCCAGCACCGGGTGCCGACCGGCCTGCGCTTCGCGCCCCGGGAGCCGCCGGGTGGCGACGCGGTCGCTCACGTGCTGCGCGGCGTCGGCTCCACGGCCTGGCCACACCCCGCCCGGGTACGCCTACACGCGGCGGCCGAGACGATGGCGCAGCGGATCCCCACCACGGCGGGCCTGCTGGAGGCGATCGACGAGCGGACCTGTCTGCTGCACACCGGCGGGGAGTCGCTGGGCAACCTCGCCGCCTTCCTCGGCACCCTGGGGGTCGACTTCGACGTGCTCGACCCGCCGGAGCTACGCGCCGCCATCCGGGACGTCGCCGCCCGGTTCGCGCGCGCCGCCGGGCCCGGACCGGGGTGATCCGGCGAAGCCGTTCACCCCGGCACGGACCTTGCGGTGGATCTACGGCTGCGGCACCAGCCGAAAGGACTGCGCCGCGGTGCCGTTGCAGGTGTACTGGATGAGCTGGACGCTGTCCGCCGTGGACGCTCCCGGCACGTCGAGGCACTTGCCGCTGAGGCGGTTGACCAACCGGTAGTAGCCGCCGCCCTCGGATTCGGCCCGCCACTGCTGGTTGTTGCCGCCGCTGTAGGACCAGAGTTGGATGGGCGCGGAGTCGGCGGTCGACCGGTCCTTCACGTCCAGCACCTGGGCGCTGTTGTTGCGGTTGTTGACCCGCAGGTAGCCGCCGCTGGTCGGCACGAACTGGTACTGCTGCGCGGCGCTGCTGTTGCACGTGTACTGCTGGATGGCCGTGCCGTTCGCGCTGGCGGCGGCCCGCGCGTCCACGCACTTGCCGTTGCCCCGGTTGACCACGGTGTGCCAGGCGGTCGGCGAGATGGGGCCATCGGTCGGCGGGGGCGTCGTCGGGGGGACGGTGCCGACGCCGGCGAGCCAGTGCAGCCCGTCGATCAGCAGCTGGTTCTGCTGAGGGCTGTCGAAGGTGGAGGACAGCCCGGTGTTGGTGCTGTAGTTCATCGCGTTGTGGCCGAAGTTAGCGTAGAGCATCTTGAACTGCCGGTTGCTCCAGACCAGCGGGTAGTAGCCGCCGTACCAGGACTGGTTCGGGTCGGTGCCGACCGGGAAGCTGGACGGATCGACCGAGGCGAGGATGTCGATGTTCGGATTCTGCCGCAGGTCGTTGCTCCAGGAGTACCACTCGCTGATCGACGACGGGAACGTCGCCGGGAGGTTCCGGGTGGCGGCGTGGGTGCGGTTGTCGGCGCGCATCGTGACCCGGGTGGGCCCCCAGGTGTTCGTCTGGAACGAGCCGCTGCCGAGGAAGGTGTTGTAGTACCAGCTCCAGCTCGACGGGTTGTCGGTCCACGCGCTGACGTGGAAGCCCAGCCAGGCGCCACCGTTCTGCATGTACTGCTGGAACGCGGCGCGCTGCGCGGTGGGCGGCGCGTCGTCCAGGAACATGACGACCTTGTACTGGGCCAGGTTGGCGGTGTTCAGCAGGCCCCAGTTGTTGGTGGCCTCCCAGGAGAAGCCGTACTGGGCTGCGGCCCGCGGGAACCAGGCTCGGGCGTCCTTGACGAAGTCGATGTGCGCGGCGTCCCAGGTGCCGTTGTAGAAGGCCAGGACCTTGAACGTCGGCGCGGCCTGGGCGAGACGCGAGGCGTTGACCGCGACACCGGCGGTCACCGCGACGACCAGGGCGACGAACAACGACAGGATCCGTCTGGGCCGGGAGGAGAGTTCTGCGATCACCTGATCGTCCCTTCGGTCGGGACGCGCGCCGCCGCGTCGACGTGTATCTGTTCACAAGGTTTACAGATAGATGAGAGGTTATGCGCAGTCGTCGGGTGGCGTCAATCGCGGGCCGGTCGATCGGGGTGGGATTCCTACGGCAACGGGTACCCCGGCCGGAGCGCCGCTGGACCCCGGGCCGGGTTCTACTGACCTGGTCACCCGACCGAGGAGCGGGCGACCGGGGCGGCGAAGAACGTGTCCGGGTACGGCTCGTCGCGGAGGCTGTAGTGCCACCACTCCCGGTCGTAGTTGACGAACCCGGCGTCGGTCATCAGCCGCTGCAACAGCCGGCGGTTGTCCCGTGCCGCCCCGGTGATGCGGGCGTCGGCGGTGTGCGCCCGTGGGTCGAAGCAGTCGAAGCCCGTACCCATGTCGATGCTGTTGTCGGCGAAGCGCTGCCCCCGCGGCGCGGTGCAGGCGACCAGCGGTTGCCCGACCCGGTACGGAGGTTGGCTGGCGGCGGGCTCGTCGACCAGGGTCAGGTCCATGGTGCTGCCCCGGCTGTGCGCGGTGGGCGCCCCGATGTAACCGTCGGCGAAAAGCCGGTTCTTGGCCACGTCCGGATAGAACTCGGCCTTGGTCTGCTGCTCACCGGGGCTCTTCGACCAGGCGACGAAGTCGTCGACCGCCGGTTGCGGGCGGTAGCAGTCGTACACCTTGAGGCTGTGCCCACCGGCCAGCGCGGCGTCCTGTACGCGGCGCAACGCCTCGGCCGCCTGTCGGGTGAGCAGGCACAGCGGCTCCCGGTAGCCGGTGATGGGCCGGCCGACGAAGTTGTGCGGGGTGGCGTAGCGGATGTCGGCGTGAATCCGCGGGTCGAGGTCGGTCAGCACCACGAACCCGGGCAGCGGGGCCGCGCCGGAGGTGGACGGGGTGGGTGTGGGCGTGGGGCTCACCGCCGTGGGCTGCGGCACGGCCGGTGCGGGGCCCGGTTCCGGCCGTGCGCAGCCGCCGAGCAGCGCGGCGAGCGCGAGCACGACGGCCAGGCGGTAGCGCACGAGTCCTGTCTATCAGCCTGGCCCGGTCCGCGAGGGCCGTCCCGCCGCGCAGCGAGCGAAAGTAGCCGAAAGAAGTCCGGAACTTTTCCGCAACTACGCCGAATCTTCAGCCGACCTGGCATGTCGTCAACCCCCGTCGGTGAGGCAAGATGACGCGAGGAACGGTGCACGCCGTTTCGGGACATACGGCGGGCGACGTGTTGCGGTCGTTCCTCCGGCTCGGTGAAGGAGACGCGGGTGGGCGCGGACGACGGACGCAGGGTGACCATCACCGCGATCGCACGGGAGGCCGGGGTGTCGGTGCCGACCGTGTCCCGGGTACTCAACGGTCGCTCCGATGTGGCCCCGGACACCCGGGAACGCGTCGAGGAGTTGTTGCGCCACCACGGCTACCGGCGTCGCACCAGCCGCAGCGTTCGTCGTGCCGGCCTCGTCGACCTGGTCTTCAACGACCTGGACAGCCCCTGGGCGGTGGAGATCATCCGGGGCGTGGAGGACGTCGGGCACGGCGCGGGCGTCGGCACGGTGGTCTCCGCGATCCACCGGCAGCCCACCGCGGCCCGCCAGTGGTTGCAGAACCTGCGCACCCGGGCCACCGACGGCGTCATCTTCGTGACCTCGCACCTGAGCCCGCCGCTGCACGCGCAGCTGCGTCGCCTCAACGTGCCGGTGGTGGTCGTCGACCCGGCCGGCGTGCCGGCCATGGACGTGCCGACCATCGGTGCCACCAACTGGGCCGGAGGGCTCGCCGCGACCGAACATCTGCTGGCGATCGGGCACCGGCGCATCGGTTTCGTGGCCGGGCCGACGCACCTGCTGTGCAGCCGGGCGCGGCTCGACGGTTACCGGGCCGGGTTGGAGGCCGCCGGGGTGCCGGTGGACGACGCGCTGATCTACCCGGGCGACTTCTACCACGCCTCCGGGTTCTCCGGCGGCACGGCGCTGCTCGACCTCGCCGACCCGCCGACCGGCATCTTCGCCGCCAGCGACCAGATGGCCTTCGGCGTCTACGAGGCCATTCGACGTCGCGGGCTGCGCGTACCGGACGACGTGAGCGTGGTGGGTTTCGACGACCTGCCGGAAGCCCGCTGGGCCTCACCGCCGCTGACCACCGTGCGCCAACCGTTGGTCGAGATGGGACGGTTGGCGGCCCGCACCGTGCTGCGCCTGGCCCAGGGTGAGGGCATCGACTCGCCCCGGGTGGAACTCGCCACCGAGTTGGTGGTTCGGGACAGCACCGCCGCCCCGCCGACCGGGTCGCCCGCCTCGGCGTGACGGCCGGACCCGCGTCGGATACCGGTTGGACCGGTTCCGGTCCGTTCCCGGAAATTACGGCCGAGGGCGTGCGCGGCCCCCGGCGGGCGCGGCAGCGCCCGATGTCGATTCGTCAGGGCATCCGACGGCGACGCCGCCACAGCAGGCCGCCCAACAACGCCACCACCGTCGCGCCGCTCACCGCGGTCACCGACCAGAGCCACCCCGAGCCGGTACGCGCCGGCCCGCTGGCCGCCGCCGGCCGGGGCGCGGCGGGCGCCGCCAACGCGGACGGTGCCGCCGACGGCGTGGCGGTCAGCTCGCCGGGCTCGACCAGCCGACCGACGGAGGCGCCCCGGGGCAGCGTGAAGCCCCAGTCCAGCAGGGCCGCGCCCTGTTCCCAGCCGCGTACCGGGGCCGATTCGGCGCCCAGCAGGGTCACCACCAATCGCCGCCCGCCGCGTTCCGCCGCCCCCACGTAGGTGTGCCGGGCCAGGTCGGTGAAGCCGGTCTTGCCGCCGAGCGCACCCCGGTACCGGTAGATCAGCTGGTTCTCGTTCTGGATCTCGAAGCCCTTGGTGCGTTGCGCCGGCTGGGCCGGAATCGACGTCTGCTCGGTCAGCGCGTACCGGCGGAAGGTCGGCTCGGCGAAGCAGGCCCGGGCGATCAACGCCAGGTCGTACGCGCTGGTGAACTGTCCCTTGCCGTCCAGCCCGGACGGGGTGACGGCGTGCGTCTGGAGCGCGCCGAGGTGGTGGGCCTTCTCGTTCATGGCGCGTACGCCGGCGGCGCTGTCCGTTCCGCTGCCGAGCCGGGCCAGCGCGTTGGCGGCCTCGTTGCCGGAGTTGAGCAGCAACCCGAGCCAGATCGTCTCGATGGTGTACCGACCGCCCGCCACCAGGCCCACGGCCGAGGAGCCGGGTTCGATGTTCATGTCGGCCTCGGTGACGGTGACCGTCTGCTTCGGGTCGAGCTTGGGCAGCATCGTCGCCGCCAGCAGCAGCTTCTGCACGCTCGCCGGTGTGCCGTACTCGTGGGGGCCGCAGCCGCCGAGCACCTGGCCGCTGTCGAGGTCGGCGACCAGCCACGAGGTGGCGGTGACCCGCGGCGGCGCGGCGACGCCGGACGGCACGACCAGGCCGGCGGTGTCCAGCGCGGCGCCGCCGACCACTCGCTGCTCGGGCACGGCGGGCGGGGGCGAGGGCCGGGGCGGACGGGACGCCGCCGGCGCCGGGACCCGGGGGCAGCGCACCGTCGGTGCGGCGGACGCTCCCGCCGCGCCCACCGGCACGGGAGCGAGCAGGACGGCGGACGTCGTGGCCGCCAGCAGCGCAGCTCTCATGAGCCCGACCCTAGTCACGAAGATCGCCCGGCGGGACGGGATGCCGGTCAACGCGCGTCGCCGCGACCGCGCAGGTAGTCGTGCAGGGCGGCACTGCCCCGTAGCCGGCGCAGGCTGCGCGCGTGCAGCTCCTGCTCGCGACGGGCCAGCTCGGCGCGGACCCGTTGGGCGCTGCCGGTGGTCCGCAGTTCACCCAACACCGCCGCGATGATCTCGAACGGGTACGCGCCACGGCGCAGCAGCGCGATCACCTGCGCGGCGCGTAGCTCTGCCTCGTCGTACACCCGGTAGTTGGTGCCCGGGGCGCGTCCCGGCCGCAGCAGCCCACGCTCCTCCCACAGCCGAAGCTGCGAGGTCCGGACCCCGACCAGGGCGGCGACCTCGCCGATGCGGGCGCCGTGGCGTGGTGCCGGTCGGGCCGCCGGTGGGCTGGCCAGCACGGTCTCGAAGGCACCGAGCACCCGGCGGATCTCGGCGCGTTCCCGGTCCAGCTCGGCGTGGCCGCCGTCGAGCGCCGCCAGCGCCGCCGGCAGGTCACCCCGGTGCACCGCCGCCATGATCTCCCGGGTACGGCTCCAGCCGTGTCCCTCGGCCAACCGTCGCGCCACGATCAGCGCCCGCGCGTGCTCGCTGGTGAAGATCCGGTAGCCGCTCGCGGTGCGGCGCGCCGGCGGCAGCACGCCCTGCTCGACGTAGTTGCGCACCTGCTGCACCGAGATCCCGGCGGTGGCCGCCAGGTCCACGGCGCGCAGCCGATCCTTCGAGGCGACGTCCACCCGAGCCACCCTACCGCTTACGACGTGATTTGAGACTTTTCGGGAGGTCCTTCTCCGGTACGCGCTTGAATGTCGGCGAAAGTCTCTACATGAGGATGAATGAGACAATGGAATCCGCCAGTGCTCGGCGGGGCAAAGTCCCGCCACGATTCCGTGAAGGGTTCGCATGTCGCAGCCAGCATGGTCCGCCGCCGACTCCCACGACATGATCGAGGTACGCGGAGCGCGGGAGAACAATCTCGCCAGCGTCTCGGTCGACATCCCCAAGCGCCGGTTGACCGTCTTCACCGGTGTCTCCGGGTCGGGTAAGTCGTCGCTGGTGTTCGGCACCATCGCTGCCGAATCCCAGCGCATGATCAACGAGACCTACAGCGCGTTCCTCCAGTCGTTCATGCCGAATCTCAACCGGCCGGACGTCGACTCGCTGCGCAACCTCAGCGCCGCCATCGTCGTCGACCAGGAACGGATGGGGGTCAACTCCCGTTCCACCGTCGGCACCGCCACCGACGCGTACGCCATGCTGCGGATCCTCTTCAGCCGGCTCGGCCAGCCGTCCATCGGCGGCGCCGGGGCGTTCAGCTTCAACCTGCCCGAGGGCATGTGCCCCACCTGCGAAGGGCTGGGCCGGGTCTCCGACCTCGACATCAACGAGTTGGTGGACGTCGAGCGTTCCCTCAACGACGGTGCGATCACCGTGCCCAACTTCGCGGTCGGCTCCTGGTACTGGCAGACCATCGTCGGCTCCGGCCTGTTCGACCCGGACGTCAAGCTTCAGGACTTCACCCCGCAACAGTGGGAGGACTTCCTGCACAAGCTGCCCACCAAGATCAAGGTGGGCAGCAACAACTGGACGTACGAGGGGCTGGCGGTCAAGGTCAAGCGGCTCCTCCTGGCCAAGGACCGCGAGTCGATGCAACCGCACATCCGCACCTTCGTCGACCGGGCGGTCACCTTCACCACCTGCGGCGACTGCGGCGGCACCCGACTCAACGCGGCGGCCCTGTCCTCGCGCATCGCCGGACGCACCATCGCGGACTGCTCGGCCATGCAGATCAGCGACCTGGCCGCGTTCGTCCGCGGCGTCGACGACCCGGGCGTGGCACCGCTCATCGCCAACCTTCGCGACCTGCTGGACTCCCTGGTCGAGATCGGGCTGGGCTACCTCAGTCTGGACCGGGAGTCGGCGACGCTGTCCGGTGGCGAGGCGCAACGGGTGAAGATGGTCCGGCACCTCGGCTCCAGCCTCTCCGACGTCACGTACGTCTTCGACGAACCCACCGTCGGTCTGCACCCGCACGACATCGCCCGGATGAACGACCTGCTGCTGCGGCTGCGCGACAAGGGCAACACGGTGCTGGTGGTGGAACACAAGCCGGAAACCATCGCCATCGCCGACCACGTGGTCGACCTCGGGCCGGGGGCCGGCACCGACGGTGGGCGGATCTGCTTCACCGGCGACGTGCCCGCGCTACGCCGCTCCGACACGCTCACCGGCCGGCACCTCGACCACCGGGTGACCCTGCGCGAGGCGGTACGCCAGCCGACCGGGCAGCTCCCCATCCGCCAGGCCGACCTGCACAACCTCCGCGACGTCGACGTGGACATCCCGCTCGGGGTCCTCACCGTGGTCACCGGCGTGGCCGGCTCCGGCAAGAGTTCACTGATCCACGGGTCACTGCGCGGCCGGTCCGGGGTCGTCATCGTGGACCAGTCCCCGATCCGTGGCTCACGACGCAGCAACCCGGCCACCTACAGCGGCCTGCTCGACCCGATCCGTACCGCCTTCGCCAAGGCCAACGGAGTCAAGGCCGCACTGTTCAGCGCCAACTCCGAGGGCGCCTGCCCGGCCTGCAAGGGGATCGGGCTGATTTACACCGACCTGGCGATGATGGCCGGCGTCGCGAGCACCTGCGAACGATGCGAGGGGCGACGCTTCACCGACGAGGTGCTCACGTACACGCTGCGCGGCAAGAACATCAGCGAGGTACTGGCCATGTCCGTCACCGAGGCGTACGCGTTCTTTCCCGGCGGGCCGGCGCACCTCATCCTCGGCCGGCTGGTCGACGTCGGGTTGGGCTACCTCAGCCTCGGGCAGCCGCTGACCACCCTGTCCGGCGGGGAACGGCAACGCCTCAAGCTCGCCATCCACCTAGCGGAGAAGACCACCACGTACGTCCTGGACGAGCCGACCACGGGCCTGCACCTGGCCGACGTGGACCAACTGCTGGCCCTCCTCGACCGAATGGTCGACGCCGGCAACACGGTGATCGTCATCGAGCACCACCAGGCGGTCATGGCACACGCCGACTGGCTCATCGACCTCGGCCCCGGTGCCGGCCACGACGGCGGCCGGATCGTCTTCACCGGCACGCCAGCCGAGCTGGTCGCCACCGGCGACACCCTCACCGCCCACCACCTACGCGAGTACGTCAAGGAACCGGCGGCGGTCGCCCAGGGCTGACACCGCCGTGACCGCCGGTCGGGGCGGCGTACGGCCAGCCGGCGGTGCGGCCCGGGGCGGTGCAGCCCGGCGCGGTGCAGCCCGGCGCGGTGCAGCCCGGCGCAGTGCGGCCCGGCGCAGTGCAGCCCGGCGCAGTGCAGCCCGGCGCAGTGCAGCCCGGCGCAGTGCAGCCCGGCGCAGTGCAGCCCGGCGCAGTGCAGCCCGGCGCAGTGCGGCCCGGGGCGGCGCGGCCCGGGGCGGCGCGGCCCGGGGCGGCGCGGCCCGGGGCGGCGCGGCCCGGGGCGGCGCGGCCCGGGGCGGCCCGAAGCAGTGCGACCGGTGGTGCGCGGCGGGGGTGCGGCGGCGGTCCGGTGCCCGCCGCTGCGTCGACCGCGACGGTGGTGACGGTCAGGCGACGCGGCGCAGCCAGCGCCGCTGCCAGGGGGTCTCCACCGCCTTCGGGTGGTAGCCGGCCCGAACCCACGGCACCGCCCGCTCGACCGGCAGCCCGTCGAGGATCGCCAGCGCGGCCAGGGCCGTCCCGGTGCGGCCCACCCCACCCTTGCAGGCGACCTCGACGCGCTCACCATCGTGCGCCCGCCGCAGCGCCTCCCGCAGAGCGTCGAGGGCCTCAGCACGGTCGAGTGGCACCCAGAAATCGGGCCACCGGATCCGCCGGTGCGGCCAGGCCGGCTCCGGGCCAGGTGCCAACAGCACGGCGAAGTCGGCCGGCGATGTCGCCGCAGCGATGCGCCGTCCGCGCACCGCGACCCCACTAGGGAGTACGAGTACGCCCGACTGCTCGGACCACGGCTGTACGTCAATCATCCGGACATTGTGCCGCCACCGTCCGACGGCGGGCGGGACAAACAGCGCCGCCCCCGGCCGGTGGGCCGGGGGCGGCGCTGATGTCGGTGTGCAGGTCGCCTCTCGGCGAGTGGCACGACGCGGCTCCAGCCGAACG
>NZ_JBITJA010000009.1:0-9911 GCF_044459545.1 Micromonospora sp. NPDC050276
AACCTCACCAAACGCATCACCAACGAAACCACCCCAACCTGGCGAGATAACTGAAGGCGGCATCACTCGCAAAATACGTGAATGAGACGCCCTCTGAGATGGGTCTGGCCTGCCTGGACCCTCGATGGGCGGGTGGCCGTCCCCGCCGGATCAGTGACGACGAGACCCACAACCGCGGCCCGCGCCGGGTGACGATCGGCCGGGAACGGCTGCGGGAGTTCCTGCACGAGCACGACATCACCTTCCAGCGGACCAAGACGTGGAAGGAGACCAACGATCCCAACGCCGAAGCCAAGCTCGCCAGGACCGAGCAGGTCACCACCGCGTTCCCGGACCGGGTCTTCGCCTTCGACGAGTTCGGCCCGCTGACCATCCGACCGCACGCCGGCGCGTCCTGGACGCAGGCCGGACACCCTGACCGGCTCCCGGCGAACTACCACAAGCTGCACGGCGTCCGGCAGTTCCACGCCTGCTACAGCATCGGCGACGACACCATGTGGGGCGTCGTGCGCAGACGCAAGTCCGCAGCCAACACCCTCACCTATTTCAAGACGATCCGCACCGCCCGGCCGGACGGCGCACCGGTCTACGTCATCCTCGACAACCTGTCCGCGCACAAAGGCAAGCAGATTCGGGCCTGGGCCGCCCGTCACCGGGTCGGGCTGTGTTTCACCCCGACGTACTCGTCTTGGGCGAACCCGATCGAGGCGCACTTCGGCCCCCTGCGCATGTTCGTCGTCGCCGGGTCCAACCACCCCAACCACCCGGTCGCGACCCACGCCCTGCACGACTACCTACGCTGGCGCAACGCCAACGCCCGCCACCCCGACGTCCTCGCCGCCCAACGCCGCGAACGGGCCCGAATCCGCTCCGAGCGACAACGCCGATGGGGCCACACCAGTCGCACCGCAGCATGACCCACCCGGCAAACGTTTCCGGTCAGAGCACTAGCGGAGTCCAGCGCCAAACCTCTATTCGAGCGGGACACAGTCATCGTTCGATCACTCATTTCACTTCCGTCCACGCTCTGGCCAGCGAGCCGAGACATCAGCGGATCAGGTATCCGATGTCCTCGATGCGGGAAATCGCGAGTCCAATCACTAGCGCAAGGACTATAGGGAGCACGGAGGAGGTGCCAAGGTCAGCGCCGACGGCGCCGACACCCGAGATGATGAGAATTATCCCGTTACGCACGAAGTGGACTGTGCTCACATCTTGGGCGCCCCGGCCGAAACAGTTGCACACGATCTGCCGGCCCATCCTGACCGCGATAACCATAGCCAAGGTGAAAGACAGAAGAAGCGCTATAGCGAGAAGCAAGCCGATGATCGCGCTTCCATCGAAGGCAGTGAGAGCGACGACGGCAAGTTCGGCTGTGATAACCGCCCCGGCTAACGTTGTGCGTACAGATTTGGGGAGATTGCGTCCGAACCACGCGTCCAGCGATTCGGAAAATTCCTTATACGATCGAAGGCTTCCCAGTTTTCCTGCGACTGCGATTGCAAAGGTAAAGCAAATGACCCAGCGGGACATTATGGCGGCGTGTGACATTATCACACTATCTCCCTAGGCATTTATCGGTCATCAGCGATTTCTAGTTTCGTTGCGGCCTGCCTGGCTGTGAGCCACCTTAGCGGGACCAGCCCACAAACGGTGACCGCCACGACGGCGGAGACGGGGATATAACCGAGTTGCCGCGAATCGAGGCTGCGTGCGGCGTCCCCGCGGACCAGCAATACTCCCGGAGGTACGATTCGACCAAACGATTCGGGAAAGTCGAAGGGAACTGCCTCACCGGAGACGGCGGCGACACGTTTGACCAGATATGAATCACGCTGCCCTAGCTCGTTCTCGGAGCGGAAGACGATGATCGATCCGCTCTGCCAGGACCAGCAGCGTGCCCCAACTAAGAGATCATCGTCGAAAAGGGTAGGTGTCATACTGTCCCCCCTAACGCGTACGATGATCAGCGCCGAGCGTATCGTCGCGACTAACGCAAATGCTGCACACAACGCAATCAATTGCCACATGCATTCCTCGGGCAATCTATTATTGGTAGGGCGCGGCTTGCGTGCGGAACATTTCGGCATAGGTTCCGTCGTTGGCCATTAGGGTCTCATGCGTACCCGTTTCACAGACACGGCCATCGGTGATCACAGCGATGCGGTCCGCATCGCGAAGGGCACTAAGCCGATGTGAGATGAGGATAGAGGTACGGCCTTTGCGTAGTTGCAGCATGGCCCTATTGATACTCTGTTCGGCTAGGGCGTCGAGATTGGAACTCGGCTCGTCCAGCAGCAGAAGATCCGCGTCGCGGCGCATCACTGAACGGGCCAATGCCAAACGCTGCCCCTGTCCGCCGGAGAGCGTGGTTCCGAGTTGTTGATCGGTTTCCTGAAAGAATATACGGCTGAGCATAGTGTCATAGCCGCGCACAAGGTCTTCGGCCACCGTGTGAGCACCGCTGATTCGCGCGGCAGCTTCGACCTTTGCCCGGTTTGTCAGCTCCTTGACGTCGCCGACTCCGATGTTCTCTGCGACGGTGAGGTCGTAGATCGTGTAGTCTTGAAAGGCGATGGATATCCGGCGCCGCAAGTCAGGTATAGAAATCTGTCTGAGATCGACGCCATCCCATGTGATACGCCCCTTGTCGGGGTCATAAAACCGGCAGAGCAGCTTGAGTAATGTGCTCTTCCCGGCACCATTGACACCGACGACGGCGAGGGTATCCCCTGCCGTGATGGCGAGGTCGAGTCCCTGGAACACCCACGGGCGATCTTCGTCATAGCGGAACCAGACGTCTTCGAACACGATCTCTTTCCGAAGCGACTCGGGCGGCCGCGTGCCGCTTCGCATATCCGGCGGTGACACGACGATGGCCGAATAGTGGCCGAAGAGGCGCAGTTCCTTACCAACCCCGGCCAAGGCCCTGCCCATGCTTCCCAGGCTGGACTGGACTCCCGTGACCGCAGCCAGGAAGATCACAACGTCGCCTGGGCTCAACATCCCGAATGCGGCCCTGTAGGTCACGTAGACCATTCCCGCCGCCACAGTGACCACCGTCAGCAGCGAGTAGGCGCCCTGGTTGATCGCCGTACGGGCTTCCTCTGCGATCTCTTTGGCGTCGGCCGCCCGGGCATAGCCGTGCATTCTTTCGTGGAACAACTCTCCGAGGCCGAGCAGTTTAACCTCTTTGATCGTATCTAGACGGGTGAGCAGCAGCTGGTAGGAAAGTCTTCGTCGGTTGAGGGCCATAGCCGATTCGATGGTCTTGGCGTTCGACCTGGCCAGTGATCTCTGTGACGCCAGCATGGGAGCCCCCGTCACCATCAACAGCAGCGCCATCGGCCACCAGGTCGCCAGCAGGACGCCGGCGAACCCCCCGATCGTGATCGCGGATCGGAGCAGTTCGAGGGATGAGCTGAGCACGCTGCACGGCGCTGCGGAGCCTGCCTGCAAAGCAAGGTTAAGTTTGTTCTGGAACTCTGGATTCTCGAATTTCCGCAATCCATGCTGTTGGGCTAACGCCGCGTGCAAATCGCTCTCGGCCGTCAACTTCACAGTTCTTTGGTGAATGCCGATAACCAGTGACGAAAGATTGCCGAATACTGTGCTCAGGCCGCTTATCCCCACCACCGCCACGGCGAGAAAAGCAAGTCCTCCGGCGCCTACGCCAGGACGGCCGGCGCTGAGCCCATCGACAAGCGCACGCGTGGCCCACGCAGCGGCCACAGGGAAGACACTGACGAGGAGCATCGTCGAGATCGACGCGATCCAGAGCAAGGGAGAGGAACTCCATCCCAGCCGAAGGCATGCCCAAAGCATTCGTTTGCGGCTGGTCTTAGCCTTCATTTACAGTCTGCCGCGTTTCCGATGTCATGCGGCTGGAGGCGTATGTGACGACACCGTCCACGATATTCAGGACAGCGGGGTATGCGGATACCTTCATCGCCTTGCGCGCTGGATGCGAAATCGGATCGATCAGCGCGACCACGGCATGATCGGGAAGCGCCTCGATGACGGTTCTTACCTCGGGGTCGGATGCGGAACCTCCAAGGAAAACGACGAGTGGAGCGTCATCGGCACAAGATCGCGCGAGCTCTTCGACGATAATGCTGCAGGAACTGCATCCGGAAATCAGGAAGACCGCCGAACTGGGGCCATGTGCAAATATCGCCTCAGATATGGTCCTCCCATCGAGCGTCGTGGCGATGAATTCGCCGACCAACGTTCCTGGCTCGGGTAGATCACTGTGAGGCTTTGGTTGCCCGGCCAGTTCCATCTCGCGCACACGACGCACGAGGGCAAGTGTAACGAAAATGTTAGCAGCCAGGAGTAGACTGACAACCCACATGACGAACGACGACATTAGCATCTCTCAGGGTACTCAGCATTGCATGACCTACGTGGAGCGTGCCGAAAAACCAAACCTCGAGAGATATCTGGCACCTGACCCCACAATAAAGCGACTAAGAGCTCGTACCAGGGTTGCTAGCAGCTTACGTAGACGCAGCGTCCGTTGCAGTCATAGACCATTTTCTTGATGGTATATTCGTTATTTATCATGACTATTGAGCAGCCCAAGCACTGCTGTCCCCGCTCGGGAACGCACGCGCCGGCATCGATGTTTGGCAGGGCAATCGCGAGGACATCGGCCCACATAGAGCGGGCAGCACGTGATTTGGAGAGTAGACGCATGTTTCTCCTCTGGTCGGGATGGTCCGGGAGACCATATTGTGAGCTTTGCTAAGGCGAAGCTTCCTCACGGCACGGTACAGGGGCATCGGGACGGTGGCAATGCATGTGTCCATCAGAGCGCGTTTCACATTGCTGTCAGTCGGGTGTGTCGAAGGTGCGGCGTTGTTGGCGGGTGGCGGGTTCGCCTCGGGCGAGGCGGCGGAGCATGCCGCCGAGGGCGGCCCATCGGATCATGGCCTCTGACGTTGCGCGGTGGGTTTCGTAGTCGCGGGCCAGGCGGCGATGGGCGGTGATCCAGGCCAGGGTCCGCTCCACGACCCAGCGGCGCGGGTGCACGACGAACCCTCGTTGGTCGGCGGGTTTGCGGACGATCTCGACGGTGGTGCGGAGCAGGTCGCGGGGTTGACGGTCTTCCCCGCATGCGCGGGGGTCCTCCGCTGCTCACGATCGGCCTCTACACGGGCGTCGAGTCTTCCCCGCACGCGCGGGGGTCCTCCGGTGCTGCACGTCGCGCGCTAGGCGTTCACTCAGTCTTCCCCGCACGCGCGGGGGTCCTCCATCTGCCACCGACACGGCACGTCATGTGCGCCCGTCTTCCCCGCACGCGCGGGGGTCCTCCGCGTGTCCGGTCCGCCGCGTACTTGCCGCGCACGTCTTCCCCGCACGCGCGGGGGTCCTCCGCACGACATCCACCCAAGCCTGCGGGAACGGCAGTCTTCCCCGCACGCGCGGGGGTCCTCCGCAGGTGCTCGCCGGCTACCGGGCGCAGGTCCGGTCTTCCCCGCACGCGCGGGGGTCCTCCCGGGTTCGCTGAGGCGCTGCGCGATGCGAACGGGTCTTCCCCGCACGCGCGTGGGTCCTCCTCTTGCTGAGAACACCCCGGGCCTTGACGCGTCTTCCCCGCACGCGCGGGGGTCCTCCGACGATCATGTAGGTGGCGATGGGCCACCGGTCGTCTTCCCCGCACGCGCGGGGTCCTCCCCAGACCGCTCGCTTCCGCGCCTACGACGGCCGGTCTTCCCCGCACGCGCGGGGGTCCTCCGTAGTAGCCACCGGGCAGCGGGAACGCGACAGCCGTCTTCCCCGCACGCGCGGGGGTCCTCCCGTCGTCGTGCAGAACCTGACCACCCTCGGCAGGTCTTCCCCGCACGCGCGGGAGTCTCCCACGCCCTCACCGCGTACCGGGACCGCCGGGCCGTCGTCTCCGCACCCGCGGGGGCCTTCCCTTTGCCCGTACGGTTGATCGGCATGGAGGCAAGTCGTCCTCGCACGCGCGGGGATCTTCCGGAGGGCGATCCTCTGCGGGTGTGGACCAAGGTGTCGTCGTCCCCGCACGCGCGGGGTGATCCGAGCCAGGGATCCCAGTGGCCCCGGGTCCTCGTGTCGTCCCCGCACGGGGGTCCTCCCGTCACCGCCATCCTCGGAGACGGCGCGCTCGGGTCGTCCCCGCACGCGCGGGGGTCCCCCCTCCTGGTATCCGGTGGTGTCTCAATCGAGGGCAGTCGTCTCTGCATTCATGGAAGACTTGCTCGCGAGGTCGCTCCGCAGCGGCCGTTTCCGGCTCGCTGAGCAAGACCAGCACCAGCAACGACGTGGGGGCACCGCTGCCGGCCAGGTCGCGTCAGGACGGCGTTGGTGCTGGTTAGCCGACGGTGTCAACGCCGCTTCAATCGTTTTCAGGCGAAGCCGACAGCCGACAGAGGGGCCAGAGTCGCCTCGACCGAGGATGGGTTAGCTGCGTAGGTGACTGTGGCTGGAGCCGTCGCACGATCTCTTCGGTCCCACCGACGCACGCAGCATGGCCCGACGACACGTCTCTCCACAGAGGGGAACAGCCAGCGAGGATTACAGGCACTGCCGAATGCCCCATCGGTACGGGACTGCTAACCGCCTGCGGCTTCTGCGACGCGGACCGTTAAGCTGCTTTTGCCTGGCCAACGCTGGGGTCATCCCGTCCCGTGGGTGAACGACACGTAGTCCCTGCCGCGCAGGGGTTCTCACCTCGATCACGCTCGCTCATCGAGCAAGCCGAGGTGCTTGTCGTACGTCAGTCGTCGACCGCCGAGGATGACAGAGTTGTTCTCGTCGAGGATGAGGGCGGGCGACTTCGACAGCCAACCGTTGCCGTACCAGCCGGCCAGAGGAACGAGCCTGCGTGCCGCTTCAGTTACAGCGGGTCGAGCTGGTAGCCGTACCGTTGACCCGACCACCTCCTCGGCGAGCGCAGTTTCGCCAACATCCCCGGTGGGGCCGAGGCTGCGTCCACCGAGGGTGAGGTATCGGCCGCCGGATTGCCGGACGAGCACCACCTCCACGGACTCGGGCCCGTCCCGCACCACGGCAGCCATCTCGTCGTCGCTGGGTGCGTCACCGGTCGCCCGCTGGTGCAGGCCAGCAAGGGTCGGCGCACCAAGCTCACTCTCGCCGGCCAGGAGGAACACCTCTGCCGCTCGCTGCCGCCTGCGCTCTTCGACCTGCCAGGCAACGTGCGCCGCGACGGTCGCTTCCTGCCATGACTCCGGAACGAGGTCGGTGGTGCCATATCCACTGCGCACCAGGTCAGGGACGTCGGCGGGAATGCTCCAACCATCACCCGCAGCAGCGTCGGTGACCAGCGCAGCGGACCGGAGCAGCGCGTACCGCCCGTAAATGTGCTCGCTGCCAGATGGAAAGACCGGCGGCCCGGTGGGGGTTGTCCTCATCCCGGCGACGAAGACCTTGGGTGGCCGGGTACGGTCGGGGCGGATGTGCCGATGCACGCGTCCAACTCGCTGAAGCAAGAGGTCGATCGGCGCCAAGTCGGTAACGAGCAGGTCGGCGTCCACGTCAAAGGATTGCTCCGCGAGCTGGGTCGCTACCACGATGAGTCGTGACGGTCGCGTGACACTTTCGTCGGGTGGCCCCAGCAGATCCAGAGCTCTCGCGGTACGCGCCGCGCGCTCGGCGACGGTCAGCCGGGCGTGAAGAAGGATCACCTCATCGGTCCCCCATTTTTCGACCAGCGCCTCATAAGTTTGCTGTGCACGGCCAACCGTGTTCCGGATCACCAGAGCGCAGCCCTCGGCACTCAACTCATCGTCTAGGAGGTTCACCAACAACTCCGGGCCATCGCCCGGAGACTCCTGTAGCAGGTCCACCACGAGTGGGGTTGTCGTCCGCCATGACGCGGTCGTGCGGGCGGCACACGTCGCAGCGTCGTCGGTCGCTGTCAGGGCGTGAAGCACCGGGTAACCGGAGGTTCCGACCTCGGGCGGCAGGTCGACAGCCCGCCGCCGTTGCACGCCTTGTACGTAGGCCCGCATCAAACTCTCGCGCTGCCAGGGCGGCAGTGTCGCCGAAAGCAAGATCACCGGCACGCCGGCATCAGCCAACCACCTCAACGCCTCGTGCAGGAACTGCGACATATACACGTCGTACGCGTGCACCTCATCGAGAATCACCACCCGCCCGGCAAGGCCGGCATGCCGCAACATCACATGCTTGGTACGGGTCGCCGCGTACAGCAAATGGTCAATGGTGCCTACCGTGACCGGCATCAGCATGCCCCGCTTCGCTCCGAGGAACCACTGCGCCGGCGCGTGCTCGGGACGTACCGACCGACCACCGCTGCCGATCTCAAACTCGTCATCGCAGCCAAGGTCGTCAACCCCGGCAAAGAAAACTTTCTGCTGAAGGGCATTCCAGCGCGGGTTGAACATCCGCTTGCCGTGCAGGAGGCCCACCGGCAACTCCGGGTCCACCTGGTGTGCCCACCGAAGCACCCGATCAAACATCGGGTCACTGGTCGCCTGGGTCGGCATGCCCACGAATATGCCGTCGCAGCCGAACCGTCGGCCGAGCACCTCGGCGGCGGCAAGGGCGCCCTCCGTCTTCCCTTCACCCATCGGTGCCTCGAGGATTAACAAACCCGGCACCGCCATCTGCTCCGCCAGGTCGACACAGGCTGCCTGCAACGGACGGGCAGCCTTCCCGAACCGCGCCGCCACCAAATCCGGCACTCGCCGGTATGGCGAGATACCCCAACCACCCCGAAGCTCCAGCTTCGTCCAGGCTTCGGCGGCGCGACGACGAGCCTTAGACATGGACACCTCGGGCAGGCCGAAAATACCCGTAAAGTGTTCACTGCTGGCGATCCAATCCGCCATGATCACAAAGCCGGAAAGCCCGAGCTGCGCACCGCGACGCGGCACCTTCACCGGTGCCAGACTTGAAAGGTCGATGTCAAGGGCGCGTGCCACGGCGTGAACCAGAGCTGCCTGGGATGCTCTCCAGGCTTCGCTGCAGCCTTGCGCGTTGCGGAGCCTGCGAGCGGCGTTGAAAACTCGGCCGCGAGACGGAAGTAGACCGTGGTGACCAGCAATCAACGGCCATACCCAGGCGACTGAATCCTGGCTCCAGCCTGCCTCGAGTAGCACCGACTCAATGACAACCGCGCCGGCCGAGGTGTGATGCCATCTGGTCGACTCCCGGTCCAACGTGCGCCAGGTGAGACCGGCCGCCCTAACCGCTCGGGCCAAACCGTCGACCTTGCCCTGAAACGCCGGCGAGGCCTTACCAACGTCATGACACCCACACAGCAACGCAAAAAATACGCGCCCGTTGCCGCCAGACAGATCGTCCAGTGCGCTCTTCAGACGGGGAGCAAGGTAGTGATCCCAGACCAGCTCCGCGACCGCCGCAGTGTCCAACAAGTGCTGCAGGAGCAGGTTCGGTCGCCCCCCAGCATCAGACTTACCCCAGAACGCAGCAAGAGCAGCGGCATGTTCGGACGACATGTCCCGGGACTGTAGGAGCCGCGTCCGACAAATCCTGGCCCACACAATGACCGAGTCGCATTCCCGACAGACAACACAGTCAACGATCGCGAGAAGATCTGAACGGTCACTCAGCTCCATGCCGCCGCGCCTTGAACACGATGGCCCACACGATGCCGACCAACGTTCCCCTTGGGCAGATGTCTACAGTCCATCCGGCGGCAACGGCACCTCGGTGGCAACTAGCCGCCCAGAACGGACAATGCCTCTACTAGTGGGAGAGCCGAAGGCCACGGCGATGACCTCATGACCAAACCGATCATTTTCGCGCCTGCCGGGCGATAGAACCGCAGGTCAACAAGTGTCGTCCCCGCACGCGCGGGGGTCTTCCGACCTCTTCGCCCGCGCCGGGATCAACGACGGGGTCGTCCCCGCACGCGCGGGGGTCTTCCGCGGGGG
>NZ_JBITJA010000009.1:10010-309372 GCF_044459545.1 Micromonospora sp. NPDC050276
GCTCGCGTCGTCCCCGCACGCGCGGGGGTCTTCCCATCAGCATCGGGGGCGACCTCCCACGCCGCACGTCGTCCCCGCACGCGCGGGGGTCTTCCGACCTCTTCGCCCGCGCCGGGATCAACGACGGGGTCGTCCCCGCACGCGCGGGGGTCTTCCGCGGGGACCCGGGCCGAGAGGCGGGCGGCGACGGTCGTCCCCGCACGCGCGGGGGTCTTCCTGTCCCGGCCGGCGGGTTTCGGGACGTCGAGGGGTCGTCCCCGCACGCGCGGGGGTCTTCCTCCAGTCCGGGGAGTCCACCTTCGCCTGCTCGCGTCGTCCCCGCACGCGCGGGGGTCTTCCCATCAGCATCGGGGGCGACCTCCCACGCCGCACGTCGTCCCCGCACGCGCGGGGGTCTTCCTGCGGTCTCGAAGGTGTTGACCAGCGTCGGCATGTCGTCCCCGCACGCGCGGGGGTCTTCCCATCAGCATCGGGGGCGACCTCCCACGCCGCACGTCGTCCCCGCACGCGCGGGGGTCTTCCTGCGGTCTCGAAGGTGTTGACCAGCGTCGGCATGTCGTCCCCGCACGCGCGGGGGTCTTCCCACGCTGCTCACCCCTTCCATGATCGCCAAGCGGTCGTCCCCGCACGCGCGGGGGTCTTCCGCACACCAGTGGGGAGCGGGTGCGCACCGTGCCGTCGTCCCCGCACGCGCGGGGGTCTTCCGTGACCAGCATGGCCCTCGACCCGATCACCATGGTCGTCCCCGCACGCGCGGGGGTCTTCCCCACACCTTCGCCCAACCAGCCGCACCCTCCGGGTCGTCCCCGCACGCGCGGGGGTCTTCCCTGCACGCCGAGTTCGCCGAGGCCGACCGGGAGGTCGTCCCCGCACGCGCGGGGGTCTTCCCGCATGTACAACGCCCTCCGCGCCGTCGTGGTCGTCGTCCCCGCACGCGCGGGGGTCTTCCGCTGCCGCGCTCGCGCTCACCGAGCAGCGTCATGTCGTCCCCGCACGCGCGGGGGTCTTCCCAACATCCTGACCGGTACCACCATCTCGACCAGGTCGTCCCCGCACGCGCGGGGGTCTTCCGTTGGAGAGGCTGCGGACGCTTCGAGCGCTCAAGTCGTCCCCGCACGCGCGGGGGTCTTCCGATCACCGAGTTGGACAGGTCCGGTGGCATCTCGTCGTCCCCGCACGCGCGGGGGTCTTCCGATCGAGCTACAGACGGAGGTCGACGAGAAGGAGTCGTCCCCGCACGCGCGGGGGTCTTCCGGTCACCGAGGGGTATGCGCATGTGGTGTCGAAGTCGTCCCCGCACGCGCGGGGGTCTTCCGTCCCGGGCGCGCACCTCGTCCCGGCTGTCCCCGTCGTCCCCGCACGCGCGGGGGTCTTCCGCGCGCCCAGCCGCGAGCAACGCTGCCCGGTCGGTCGTCCCCGCACGCGCGGGGGTCTTCCCCGGTTGGCCAACTCGATGGCCTCCCGCTTCTCGTCGTCCCCGCACGCGCGGGGGTCTTCCGACGACCGGGCCGCGCTCGCGTGGGACCGCGCCGTCGTCCCCGCACGCGCGGGGGTCTTCCGAGGCTGCGGTCGACGCCCTGGACGACCTCCTCGTCGTCCCCGCACGCGCGGGGGTCTTCCCGCGATCATCACCAGGCACGTCACCGTCATCGCGTCGTCCCCGCACGCGCGGGGGTCTTCCGGCCACCCGGTCGGGCTACCAGCGGTTGTGGGCGTCGTCCCCGACACGCGCGGGGGTCTTCCACCTGCTCCAACGTCACCGTCTTCGGATCGAAGGTCGTCCCCGCACGCGCGGGGGTCTTCCCTCGGCTCCGCGCGGCACGGCGACCTTCGTGCGGTCGTCCCCGCACGCGCGGGGGTCTTCCGTGGTACGCCCGGCGCACAGGCAGCATGGCGGCGTCGTCCCCGCACGCGCGGGGGTCTTCCGTGGGAGGACGAGCACCTGCCGCTCTTGGAGGCGTCGTCCCCGCACGCGCGGGGGTCTTCCCTTGGAGGGCACACAGTGAGCACCGCAGTCGAGGTCGTCCCCGCACGCGCGGGGGTCTTCCCGCAGATCTTGGTCTCACCCGAGGGTCGGGCTGGTCGTCCCCGCACGCGCGGGGGTCTTCCCTCGTCGCGCCGCCACCCGAGGTACCCGGGCGCGTCGTCCCCGCACGCGCGGGGGTCTTCCATGAGGCACCACCGATGAACACCGTGGAGAAGTGTCGTCCCCGCACGCGCGGGGGTCTTCCTTCGGCGCGCTGCGGGTAGACGTTGGTCGTGTAGTCGTCCCCGCACGCGCGGGGGTCTTCCCCCGTCGCCGCCCTCACCACCGTCCCCTACCAGGTCGTCCCCGCACGCGCGGGGGTCTTCCGTACGACGAGCTGTCCCACCAGTTCGCGGTCGAGTCGTCCCCGCACGCGCGGGGGTCTTCCGCAGCCCTGGTACCCGCTGATCGACGCCGGGTGGTCGTCCCCGCACGCGCGGGGGTCTTCCCGGCACCAGCCCGGCCGCCATGCGGCCCGAGCGGTCGTCCCCGCACGCGCGGGGGTCTTCCTTACTTCCCCGCTTGGCGTCTCAAGGTGAGTCGTCCCCGCACGCGCGGGGGTCTTCCTGCCGCGGAGCTGTCGCTGATGCTGCGCACCTTGTCGTCCCCGCACGCGCGGGGGTCTTCCGGCGATCACCGACCGGCTGACGATTGGCGACGTGTCGTCCCCGCACGCGCGGGGGTCTTCAGGCGTTCACCAAGGCCGACGCGGACGCGCTGGGTCGTCCCCGCACGCGCGGGGGTCTTCGGTGCACCGGGCTGCACTGCTCGGGCTGCTCGCAGTCGTCCCGCACGCGCGGGGGTCTTCCTCGAACAGCGACTCATTCCGGGTGTAGTCGGAGCGTCGTCCCCGCACGCGAGGGGTTCTTCCCACCGTGCACATGACGGACTGCCACTGGGAAGCGTCGTCCCCGCACGCGGGGGTCTTCCGCCGCGATGATCCAGCGGAGTGGCGTTGTAGGTGTCGTCCCCGCACGCGCGGGGGTCTTCCGTTGGTGGACCTGGCGGTGTGCATGGTCGGCGCGTCGTCCCCGCACGCGCGGGGGGTCTTCCCTGTGCCCCAGCTGTACTAGCCGGTAGTCACGGTCGTCCCCGCACGCGCGGGGGTCTTCCGCACGTCTGCCCGACCTGCGGCTGCGAACGCGAGTCGTCCCCGCACGAGCGGGGGTCTTCCGACCCGCGCGGACGCTGTTGCGTTGCTGACGGAGTCGTCCCCGCACGCGCGGGGTCTTCCCGTGTCGGCGATCTGCGCGAGCCCTCCACCGTCGTCGTCCCCGCACGCGCGGGGGTTCTTCCGCAGGTCCGCGCGGCCGTCAAGACCACCATCGAGTCGTCCCCGCACGCGCGGGGGTCTTCCCCGCCGTGGTTCGATGGCGCCGCCGGCGAGCACGTCGCCCCCGGACGCGCGGGGGTCTTCCGAGGGCCGGCAGAAAACATGGTCGACGTGGGTGGTCGTCCCCGCACTCTCGGGGGTCTTCCGGCGCGTACAACGCTGTGGTGGCGTCCGGTGAGGTCGTCCCCGCGCGCGGGGGTCTTCCCGACGTCATGTACTGCGCGAAGATGTCGGCGGCGTCGTCCCCGCACGCGCGGGGGTCCTCCCATCGCCGCCATCCGCAACGAGACCATGACCTTGTCGTCCCAGCACGCGCGGGGGTCTTCCCTGAATCGAGGGCGCCGGAGACGGTGCCACCTGGTCGTCCCCGCACGCGCGGGGTCTTCCGTCGCACCGGTTGCACCGGCCCGGCTGGGAGGCGTTGTCACCGCACGCGCGGGGGTCTTCCCGGGTCACCGGGAACCACCCCGGTCTGTTTCGGTCGTCCTCGCAGGAGCGGGGGTTTTCCGTACCACAACCAGTGCCACTGCTACGCCGAGCCGTCGTCCCCACACTCGCGGGGGTCATCCGAGCTGGTGGCACGACTACACCGAGACAGCCCTGTCGTCCCCGCACACGCGGGGGTCTTTCCTGCGCCGAGTTGAGCAGGGGCGGGATGTGCTGGTCGTCCCCACACGCGCGGGGCCTTCCGATTCATTACACCACCGACCCGTCTGGCGGCCGATCGTCCCCGCACGCGCTGGGGTCTTCCCGCGGCCACCTGCCCGGACCGTGCACCGGCCGAATCGTCCCCGCACCCGTGTGGGTTTTCGGGGTGAGGATCACGAGCGTGATGATGTTTAGGCGTCGTCCCCGCACGCGCAAGGGCTTTCCGGTCGCCCGCCGAAGTGGACCCGTTCTGAACGATCTGATCGAATCGTGCGACCCTGTCAACGCGGGCTGAATTCGCCCAGCGCCGACAGGCCCGTTCGGCGCTGGGCGAGGAGCGACGCTCCTCCCCCGCCTACCGGCGTCAAGCCCCCAACCGGCCAAGGTGAGGAGGGGTATCGACGTTGCGCTTCCATAGGGGTCACCGCGAGTGGGGGCTATGACACCGCTTGCGTCGGGGGCGGATGCTGCTCCTGCGCCCGCGCCACTACGGGCCGCCAACGGCGCGGGCAACCATCTTGATCCGCAAGTCCCGCACTGATCAATTTATTCGCACGCGCATCCACTTGGGATAGCCGCAATAGGTGCCGAGCGTTCAGAGTTCAATCGGCCCCCCGTCCCTGTCAAGGTGCCGCAGGATTTGGGCGTACCACGTGGTGCTCGTGTCTCCCCGTCCGGCAGGACGGAGAGACCGGTACCCGGTCCATGCCGCGAGATCGGCGATCTGAACCCATTGGCTCGTGCTCGCGTGCCGAAAAAAGGGGTCCTCAATGAGGGCACGACCGTTGTCGAGGCGGCGGTGCCCACGGTTGTAGCCAGCGTTGGTGCCGTCGCCGTCGATGACGACGGCGCCGAAGGCGGCAACCTCCCGTAGCTCTGCGTCGAGTCTCGCGATCATGCGGCGGTAGAGGTCTTGCTTGTCGCGTTCGAAGTCGCGTCCGCGAGCGTTGGTGCGGCGGTAGACGCTGCCAAGCGTGATGCCGGGCAGAGCTGCGATTGCGTTCAGCCCGTCGTGAATGACGGTGAGGCCTTCGCGCCTGCTCCTGATGGCAGGAGTTGGCGCCCAGGTTCCTCGGCCGCCGGCGAGTTCGGTTGCGTGCAGCCGGGTGTCGGCGGGGATGCCGTGGCGGCGGTAGGCCGCAGCGCGGAAGTGAAGCCATCGCTGGGTAGCGTCGGCCCAGTACGCCGGGTCAATGCGGATCCAGCTGAACGTGGCCAAGCCGTGGGCTTCGCTACCAGAGTCGTCGACATAGAACAGTGCGAAGTTGGTGCCGGTGGTCATGCGGGGCTCGCTCCGAACAGGCTGGGGTGGCGGCGGTTGGGGTGTCAGCGTTCGGAGCTGTTCGCTTCGAGCCACGCGTCGATGTCGCGCCTGCGGTAGCGGCGGTACTTTCCGACCTTGTACGACTTGGGCCCGTTGCCCCTGTAGTTCATGTAGTACAAGGTCTGGGGCTGGATGCCCAGGTATCGGGCTGCTTCGTCGTGGGTCAACATGCCGTTCAGCTCTTCTCGCATCGTCCACTCACTTGCCTCATCGGTAAGTAATCGAGGATCACTTATGGGGTGGGGAAGTAATATGGCCGCAGGGCTTGCAACTTGTCAACAGGGCGAGTAAAACTTACGAACATGACAAGTGAGCAGCTCGGCGAGGCAACGCCGGGTGAGGTGGTACGTCTGCGCCTCAAGGAGATCCGGAAGAAGCGCCGGCTGAACCCGGACAAAGCTGCTGAGCTGTACGGCGACCCAGCGATGTCGACGACGGTGTTGATGAACATCGAGGCGGGCCGCCGCCGGACTCCGGTCACGGTCGACGAGCTGATGCGCTTCGCCTACGCGCTGGATGTCCCACCGGAGGCGTTGCTGGTTCCCGGCACCGACCAACAGGTGCAGGTCGCGCCCGGCGTGGTGGTCGACGCGACCCGGTTGCTGCGGTGGATGCGCGGCGAGGAAGCGCTCAACGGTACCGACACGACGCACTACGAGGCGGTCGCGGCCGGGTCACTCGGACCGTCCGAGGGCAGAGTCCCGCAACAGCTGCGCGACGAGTTCCTGACCAGGGCGCAGGCCGCGTTCGACGGCTTCTTCGCCGACAGCGACGAGATCCGCCGCAAGACCCGCCAGCAGGTTCGCGAGGTACTCGGCGAGGTCCGCACCGCAGCCACCAACGGCGTCCCCGCTGACGAACTCATCACGATGATCGACGGCTTTCTCGACCGGCTGGGGTAACACCCCGAACAGCCGCTCACCGCTTCTCACAAAGCCACTCGTGACCTGCGACTTGGTCATGAGGCGATAACCCCTACCCGACGAGCCGTAGCGCACCTCAGACGTCGACGGCGACTCCGCACCCCTCTTCAACCCGCGGCTCTGTCCGGCCGCCGGGGCGACATCCACTGTCCTCAACCCGCTCGCCGTAGGCGAATCCGGGGCGATGACGTGCGCCCCGAAGCCGGCTGGCCTGCACAGCACCAAGGAGCCCTTCATGACACGAGCATGGGTCAGTCCCAGCGGCGACCGCCCTGGCTACACCTATTTCTGGTCGGATCCTGACCCGCTACAGCACCAAGAGACGCTCCGCCGCAAGGTCGAAGCGACGAACTTCCGGACCCAGAGGGAACGCGAACTCGACCCCGGCAGTCACCTGGAGGCGGCAGTCCGGGAGTACGAGATGGGCAGCACCGCAGTGCTGCGGCAGCTCGCCGGCGGCGCCGAAGGCCAAGCGAATGGCTAGCATTCAGAAGCGCCCCGACGGCAAGTACCGCGCCCGGTACCGCGACGAGGCCGGCAAGGAACACTCGAAGCACTTCGTCCGCAAGGTCGACGCGCAGCATTGGCTGGACGAGAAGACAGCCGCGATCATCACCGGCCAGTACGTCGACCCCAAGGCCGGCAAGGTGACCTTCGCACGCTATTTCGATGAGTGGGCGGCCCGGCAGGTGTGGACGTCCGGCACCGACAAGGCCATGAGGCTCGCCGCCAGGTCAGTCACCTTCGCCACCGTCGAGCTGCGGGCACTGCGCCGCTCGCACGTGGAGCAGTGGGTGAAGGCCATGCAGACCGCCGACCGCGGCGAGGGCAGATCGCGAGGGTTGGCGCCGAGCACCATCAAGACGCGCTTCAACAACGTCCGCGCGGTGCTGCGTGCTGCAGTCCGCGACCGGGTCATCGTGGCGGATCCGAGCGAGGGCGTAACCCTGCCGCGAGTTCGCCGGGCCGAAGCGGCGATGGAGCTACCCACTCCCGCGCAGGTTCGAGCCCTACTGGACGTCGCCAGCCCTCGGTTCGTAGCCTTCATCGCCCTGGCCGCGTTCGCCGGACTGCGCCTCGGTGAGGCATCCGGCGTGCAGGTGGGCGACGTCAACTTCCTCGGCCGCAGCCTCCAGGTGAAGCGACAAGTCCAACGCGGCCCGGGCGGCACAGTGGTGATCTCACCACCGAAGTACGGCAGCGAGCGAACCGTGTTCCTCGCGCCGGCGCTGGTCGAGGTCCTGTCGCGGCACGTCGCCAAGCACCGAGAGGGCACGGACCCCCGGCGCTGGCTCTTCGAGGGCAAGCCCGGCGACCCGCCGCACCAGAACACCGTCGGCTACTGGTGGCGCAAGACCTGCCGAGACGCCGGGGTCACCGGCTTCACGCTGCACGACCTACGTCACTACTACGCGTCCGGCCTCATCGCGCAGGGCTGTGACGTCGTAACCGTCCAGCGGGCGCTCGGCCACGCCAGCGCCACTGTGACCCTGAAGACCTACAGCCATCTGTGGCCGACCGCCGAAGATCGGACCCGCAAGGCGACGGCCGCTCTGATGACCGAAACGCTGGGTCGCGCCGAACGGTCTGCGGACTCCCTGCGGACCAAGGAGGCATGACATAGCCCGTGACCTGCACGAACGCGGCCCACCTAGACGTTGAAGCGGAACTCCACCACGTCGCCGTCCTGCATGACGTACTCCTTGCCCTCGATGCGGACCTTGCCCGCCGCCTTGGCCGCCGCCATCGAACCGTGCTCGACCAGGTCGTGGTACGAGACCACCTCGGCCTTGATGAAGCCGCGCTGGAAGTCGCTGTGGATCACACCCGCGGCCTCCGGCGCGGTGGCGCCGATCGGGACGGTCCAGGCGCGCGCTTCCTTGGGGCCGGCCGTGAGGTACGTCTGGAGGCCGAGGGTGCGGAAGCCGACCCGGACGAGCTGGTTGAGGCCGGGCTCGTTCTGCCCGATCGACTCCAGCAGCTCGCGGGCCTCCTCCTCGGGCAGGTCCACCAGCTCAGACTCGATCTTGGCGTCCATGAAGATGGCCTCGGCGGGGGCGACCAGGGCGCGCAGCTCGTCGAGGAACGTCTCGTTGGCCAACTCGGCCTCGTCGACGTTGAAGACGTACAGGAACGGCTTGGTGGTGAGCAGGTGCAGCTCGCGCAGGTGCTCCAGCTCGATCTTGGCGGCGGCGGCCCCGGAGTAGAGGGTGGTGCCACCGTCGAGTACCTCGATCGCGGCCTTCGCGGCGGCGACCGCGGCGGCCCGGTCCTTGCGGAGCTTGGCCTCCTTCTCCAACCGGGGCAGCGCCTTGTCCAGGGTCTGCAGGTCGGCGAGGATCAGCTCAGTGTTGATCGTCTCGATGTCGTCGGCCGGGGAGACCTTGCCGTCGACGTGCACCACGTTCGGGTCGGAGAAGGCCCGGACGACCTGGCAGATCGCCGAGGCGTCCCGGATGTTGGCCAGGAAGGCGTTGCCCCGGCCCTGCCCCTTCGACGCGCCACGGACCAGGCCGGCGATGTCGACGAACGACACCGGCGCCGGCAGAACCTTCTGCGAGGAGAAGATCTCGGCCAGCTTGCCCAGCCGCTCGTCGGGCAGCCCGACCACGCCGACGTTGGGTTCGATGGTGGCGAACGGGTAGTTCGCCGCCAGCACGTCGTTCTTGGTCAACGCGTTGAAAAGCGTGCTCTTGCCGACGTTGGGCAGGCCGACGATGCCGATGGTGAGACTCACGACGGGCCAGCTTACGCCGGTCCCGGCCGGGCCGGTGTTGCTACCCTCCCGGTTCGACGTGCCGCTGCTGGAGGTGGGATGACCTCGAACTTGCCCGAGCTGTACATCGCCGTCGACGTGGAGGCGGACGGGCCGATCCCCGGGCCGTTCAGCATGATCTCGCTGGGCATGGCCGTGGCCGGCCGCCCGGACCTGACCTTCTACACCGAGCTGCGTCCCATCTCCGACGAGTTCGTCCCGGCGGCACTGGCCGTCTCGGGCTTGGACCGTGATCGTCTGCTGCGGGAGGCACCCACCGCGCAGGAGGCGATGTCCGCCGCGGCGGCCTGGGTCAACGGGCTGCGCCGAATCGGCCGTCCGGTCTTCCTCGCCGCCCCGGCCGTCTGGGACGGCATGTTCGTGCACTGGTACTTCGTCCGCTTCGTCGGACACAGCCCGTTCGGTGCGACCGGCTCCGGCGTCGATCTGCGCAGCTACTGGATGGGGATGACCGGCAACGAGTGGGTCCAGACCCGCAAGGGCACGATCAAGCACCAGCTGGGCCTGCACGACGTGCCGCACACGCACCACGCCGGGGAGGACGCCGCCGAGCTGGCCCTGGTCTTCGACGCGGTGCTGCGCCGCCGACAGGCGGCCGAGGAGGCGTGACGCTCAGCCGAGCAGGCGTGGGGCGATGACCGCCTCCCGGACGCTGCCGTCCGCGCCACGGCTGACCTCGTACGCCGAGACGCCCTCGCGGTCCGCGATTGCCTCGACCAGCCGGGTGCCCCGGTAGACCAGGCCGACACCGTCGTCGGTGCAGTGGCTGGTGGGGAGGGTGCCGTTGCCGACCAGCTCGTGCATGAGCGGGCGGCGCTGGCCCTCGCTGTCGTAGTGCACCCCGTTGCCGTACGGCAACCAGGCCAGGCCCTCGGTGAAGCCCCGCAGCCGCGGGCCGAAGCTGTCGGTGGCACCGCCGACATGCCAGCAGATCGAGCCGGCCGAGACACCGGCCAGCACCACGCCGGCCTGCCAGCACTCGTGCAGGATCTCGTCGAGCCCGTGCACCCGCCACACGGCGACCAGGTTGGCCACACTGCCACCGCCGACCCAGATCACGTCCTGGCCGAGCAGGTGAGCGCGGACGTCCTCGACGTTCGGCATCGGGAACAGCGCGAGGTGCGACAGCCGGAACCGGGTGCCGGCGAACGCGCCGTAGACGGCGGTCAACGAGGTGGGCTGGTCACCGACGGCCTGCCCGAGGTAGCAGACCCGCGGCTGCGGGCCGGCCTCGGCCAGCTCGGCCGCCAACTCGAAGAGGGGGCTGGGGCGCATGTCGTAGGGCCCCCGGTCACCCCGAGAGAAGCCCATGCTGGTGGCGATGATGGTCGGGTCGCTGGCGGGCATCGGGCGTCCTTCCGTCGGGGCGGTGCGGCGTCCATCCTGCCGCAGCGCCGGCCGTCCGCCCGCTCAATCCGGGGTGTTCGACCGCCGCCCGCGGGTCGAGGTCGAACACCCGGTCATCCCCATGATCAACCAGGCTGGTCCGGTCGCCGTTGGCGGGGCACCTCGACCTCGGGCCAGTGACCCGGGGGCGGGCGGTCGGCCGGGGGCAGTTGCGCGGCGGCGGCACGGGGCAGGGTAAACCGGTCGGCGGCGGCCGGGCCGGCCGAGGCCGACTCGCGCAGCATCCAACGCACCTCGTCGGCCGTCCAGCCCAACCCCGACCGAGCGGCGATCTCGCGAACGAGCCGCCGGCCGACGCGGGTGTCGTCGTCGTAGAAGCGCATGCACCAGTGGTGCGTCCACATCCCGAGCGCCCGCACGCCCGCGTCGTCGAGCGAGCCGACCAGTCGGCCGCAGGCCGTGTCGGCGAAGACCCGCTCGGGGTCGCCCGCCCGGTCCCGTTCGATGGCGCCCACGGCGGCCGGCGCGACGGCCCGCATCCGGCGGAAGAGGGACTGCGCCACCGCGCGGGGTAATGGCGGGAACGCGCCCGGTGTCGACGCCGCCGCCCAACCCGCCACGCTCGTCATCCGCCGCACCCCTTCTTCAGTTGGTGGCCGGACGCTACCCGGCACGACCGACACTTTTCGGGCCGAAAAACCCCGCCGATCGTGGATAGCGACGATGACCTGGGACGTCTGTATCTGTGACAACGAAACGGGGGTGGTGGGTGGACGAGGACGAGCGCGCGCGGCTGGCCGAGTTCGTGGGCAGCCGGACTCCGGCGCTGATGCGGGTCGCGTACCTGCTGACCGGGGACCGCAACGCCGCTGAGGACCTGTTCCAGTCGGCGTTGGCGCGGACCATCCCGAAGTGGGGAACCATTCGGCACGCCGATCCCGAGGGCTATCTGCGGGTGGTGATGTACCGCGAGCAGATCAGCTGGTGGCGGCGACTCCGCCGGTGGCGGGAGACACCGCTCAACCCGGCCGACGAACCGGTCGGCGGTGACCCGAGCGGCGGCACCGACGTGCGGTTGGCGATGCGGGCCGCGCTGCGTCACCTGCCACCGACACAGCGTGCGGTGGTGGTCCTCCGCTACTACGAGGACCTGCCCGAAGCCCGGGTGGCCGAGTTGCTGGGCTGCTCGGTGGGGACCGTACGCAGCCGTACCCATCGAGCGGTGAAGCGACTACGCGACCTGCTGCCGGACGTCGACAGGCTGGAGGTACGGCGATGACCGAACCCTTCGAGCACCTCATCCGCTCCACCCTCACCGACCTGGCCGAGGAGGCACCGATCGTGCATGACCAGTTGAGCCGAGCGGAACGGCGGGTGCGCAACCGACGCCGCGCCACGGTGACGGTGGGGGCGGTGAGCACGCTGGCGGCGATCCTGATCGCCACGCCACTCGCCCTGGCCGCGACCGGCTCGGACGAGCCTCCGCCGGCCGTGCCCAGCCCGGCCGGCCCGGCGGCCGTGCCCAGCCCACCCGTGCCCACCCCGTCCGCGCCCACCACGGTGCCCACGGTCGAGCCCAGCCCCGGTGGCGCGGACGCGAATCCGCCGGGCCCGCCCGGCGTACCGGAACGGCCGACGGTCTCGCCGACCCCGTTGGCTCCGCCCGGCGTGCCAGGCAAGCCGGGGGCACCGGGTGCGCCGGCCGGACCGACCGCCTCACCGAGCCCGTCGAGTTCGCTGGGCCCGCCCGGTGTGCCGGGCCGACCGACGGTGTCGCCGACCCCGTTGCGCTGAGCAGGACCGGTCCGGTCGGCGGTGTCCTCGCGCCGGCCGGACCGGCCGTCCCACTGCCATCGCCGGCCACGGTGGTGCCGGCACGCCACTGGCCTCCCAAGCCGGAGGCGGGCAACCGGTCGGAGATCCCGGTCACCCTCTCGCGCCACTCCCCGGTACCGGCGAGCGTCGCGCCCCGCGGCGACCGGCGGGCACCGGTCCACCGAATTTGTCGAGGCCGGTGTGCCGGCTCATTCTTGGGCCATGACCGAACCCGGACACCCGAGGCGTGAGCTGTGGGGGCATCGATGAGTACCGCCCTGGCCCGGGTGCCCGACTCCCTCCGGGGGCAGCTCGTCACACCCGGCGACCGCCGGTACGCGCAGCTGCGTTCGACGTACACCAGGTCGGCGTCGCCGGCCGCCGTCCTGCTGCCGAAGAGCACCGCGCAGGTGGTCGACGCGCTCCGTTACGCCCGGGAGCAGCGGCTGCCCATCGCGGTCCGCAGCGGCGGGCACGGCCTCTCCGGCGCCTCCTCCAACAACGGTGGCCTGGTCATCGACCTGTCCATGCTCAACCGGGTGCAGGTGCTCGACGAGCGGGCCGGGCTGGTCCGGGTCGAGGCCGGCGCCCGGTGGGCGAACGTCGCGAAGGAGCTGGCCCGGTACGGCCTGGTGATCAGCTCGGGCGACTACGGCGGTGTGGGCGTCGGCGGCCTGGCCACCGGCGGTGGTGTCGGCTGGCTGGTCCGCGCCCACGGCCTCACCATCGATCGGGTCCGCGCGGTCGAGGTGGTGCTCGCGGACGGAACGCTGGTACGCGCGGACGCCGAGCACGAGCCGGAGCTGTTCTGGCTGGTCCGTGGTGCCGGGGCGGGCGCGGGGATCGTGGTGGCCTTCGAGATCGAGGCGGCCGAGCAGCGCAACGTCGGCGTCGCACAACTGGTCGTCGAGGCGCATCCGGACGGCCGCACCATCCGGGAGTGGACGCGCTACCTCGCGCGGGCGCCACGGGAGTTGTCCGCCGCCGCCGTGGTGTTCGCCGAGGGCCGCTCGGTCCTCATGTCCATCACCGCCGTGGTCGCCGCCGAGAGCCTGCGCCGGGCCCGACCGGTGGTGGAACCGCTGCTCGCCATCGGCAAGGTGCTCGAACACCGGACCGACCTGCTGCCCTACCCGACGCTGGTGCCGACCACGCACCTCAACCCCAACGTCGGGCAGCAGCGGGGCACGACCACCAACGGTCTGTTCACCGCGCTGGACGAGGGCGGGGCCCGGGCCGTCACGAGAGCGGTGACCGGGCCGGGGCGGGCGGTGATTCAGCTTCGCTCGTTGGGTGGGGCGGTCAACGACGTCGCTCCCGACGCGACCGCGTACCCGCATCGGCACCAGGACACGCTGATCGTGGCCTCGGTGTTCCCGCCGCAGGCCGACGCCGCGTTGAACGCCGCCTGGCGGGCCGCCGGAGCGCGCGCCGACGGCGCGTACGTCAACTTCGAGAGTCGACCGGACCCGGCCGCGTTCGCCCGGATCTACCCGGGTGAGACCGGGGTGCGGGTCCGCCGGCTGTGGAAGCGGTACGACCCGGACGGCGTGTTCCGGTCGGCGCTGCTGACCGGCCAGGCCAACCGCACCGGCCAGGGCAACCGGACCGCTCAGGGCAGCCAGGCCGGCGAGGGCGCCCAGCCCGGACAGGGCAACCGCGCCGGTCAGGCGAGCCGGACCGGCCGTTCCGGTCAGCCGCACCGACGCCGCCGCTGACCGACGGCGGGGTCCGCGCCGGCCGCGCACGGCCAGGTCCGATTCCCGCCAGCCGAGGGCCGGTCGAGCGGGGCATCATCGGTGACATGGAGCTGGACTTTGAGCGGTGTTACCGGGCCGTGGACAGCCGTGACCAGCGCTTCGACGGCTGGTTCTACACCGGTGTGACGTCCACCGGCATCTACTGCCGGCCGTCCTGCCCGGCGATCACGCCGAAGCGGAAGAACGTCCGGTTCTTCCCGTCCGCCGCCGCGGCGCAGGGAGCCGGCCTACGCGCCTGCCGCCGCTGCCGGCCGGACGCCGCGCCGGGCTCCCCGCTCTGGGACGTCCGTGCCGACGTGGTCGGTCGGGCCATGCGGCTGATCGCCGACGGCGTGGTCGACCGGGACGGCGTACCGGGGCTGGCCTCCCGCCTGGGCTACACCGAGCGGCACCTGCACCGGATGCTGAGCGCCGAGATGGGCGCTGGGCCGCTCGCGCTGGCCCGGGCCCAGCGGGCGCAGACCGCCCGGATCCTGATCGAGACGACCGACCTGGCGATGGCCGAGATCGCGTTCGCCGCGGGCTTCGGCAGCGTGCGGCAGTTCAACGACACGCTTCGCGAGGTGTACGCGAGCGCCCCGTCGGACCTGCGCGCGGCCCGTGGCCGCCAACAGGCACCGGTCGGCGCGGGGACGATCGCGCTCCGGCTGGCGTACCGCCCGCCGCTGCACGCCCGGGCGCTGCTGGACTTTCTCGCGCTGCGGGCGTTGCCCGGCGTGGAGGAGGTCCGCGACGGGACGTACCACCGGGGTTTGCGGTTGCCACACGGCACCGGCCAGGTGGCGCTGACCCCGGCGGACGGGCACGTGGCAGCGACGCTGCGGCTCGCCGACCTGCGCGACCTGGCGCCGGCGGTGGCCCGCTGCCGCCGGTTGCTCGACCTGGACGCGGACCCGGCGGCCATCGACGCCACACTCGCCGACGACTCGGCGCTCGCCCCGGCGGTGGCGGCCGAACCCGGCATCCGCGTCCCCCGCGCGGTCGACGGCTTCGAGCTGGCCGTCCGCGCCATCATCGGCCAACAGGTCGCAATCACGTCCGCGAAAACGACCCTCATCCGCCTCCTAACCGCCCACCAGCACGTTGATCATGAAGTTATTGCCACCGACGCCGGCGTGTCGGGACAACAACTTCATGATCAACGGGGGAAACGGGGGGATCTGCGCGGGTTTTTGGGGGCGGAGGAGCTTTTACAGGTGCCCGACTCGGGGTTCGGGATGCCGGTGGGGCGGCGGGAGGCCCTGCGGGGGTTGGCTCGGGCCGTGGTGGACGGATCTGTCGACCTTGCGCCGGGGGTGGATCGGGAGGATGCCGTTCGGCGACTGCTGGCGCTGCCCGGCATCGGTCCGTGGACCGCCAACTACCTGGCCATGCGCGCCTTCGGCGACCCGGATGTCCTCCTCAGCTCCGACCTCGCGGTCCGACGCGGCGCCGCCGCGCTCGGCCTGCCCGACACCCCGACAACCCTGGACCGGTACGCCGAGCGCTGGCGTCCCTGGCGGTCCTACGCCACGATCAGACTCTGGAGAGCGGCATGAACATCGACAGCACCGTAGTGAGCACGCCGACCGGCCCACTGAGCATCCTCGCCGGCCCCGACGGTGACGTCCGGGCGGCCGGTTTCACCCCGGACCCGGCGGCGCTGCTGCCCCTGATCCACCCGGCCCTGCGGGCACCGCTGCGGGAGCGGGCCGACCTCGGTCCGGTCAGCGCGGCGGTCCGCTCCTACCTGGACGGTGACCTCGCCGCCATCGACGCGGTGCCGGTCCACCAGCGCACCGGCGGAGAGTTCATGGCGCACGCCTGGCAGGTGCTGCGCGAGGTGCCGCCAGGCACCCCGGTCACCTACACCGGGTACGCCGCGCTGGCCGGACGCCCACCGGCGGTGCGGGCCGCCGCGGCCGCCTGCGCCCGCAACGCGGCAGCCCTGTTCGTGCCCTGCCACCGGGTGCTTCGCACCGATGGCACGCTCGGCGGCTACCGCTGGGGGCTGGACGTGAAGAAGTGGCTTCTCGGTCATGAGCGACGCTTGACAACAAGCTGACAGGAGCATCGACACTCATTGACGCTACCGTCGGCTAGTGCCTGTGGAGAGCGACGGCGACCCGGCCGCCCGGGCCGCCGCGGGCACCCACCCCGTGCACAACCTCTGGCGGCTGCGCCCCTACCTGCGCCCGTACGCCGCTGAATTCGCCTGGCTGCTCGTCGCAGGGCTCGCCGGCACCGCGGCCGGGATCGCCGTACCGCTGGTCGTGCAGCGGGTCGTGGACGGGCCGGTGGCTCGACACGAACCGGCCGGGCTGCTCCAGCTCGGTGGCCTGGCGCTGCTGCTCGGCGTCGTCGAGGCGGTGCTCATCTTCATCCGCCGGTGGGTGCAGTCGTCCTCGGCGGTGGGCATGGAGGCGGCGCTGCGCGCCGACGTCTACGCCCACCTGCAACGGTTGCCGACGAGCTTCCACGACCGTTGGCAGTCCGGCCAGTTACTCTCCCGGATCACCAGCGACCTGTCGGTGATCCGCCGGTTCCTCTCCTTCGGTGTGTTCTTCCTGGTGCTCAACCTGACCACGTACGTGGTCGTGGTCGTGCTGCTGATCAACCTGCACCCGGCCCTCGGCGTGCTGGTCGCGGCCAGCGCCGTACCGCTGTTGCTGATCAGTCGCCGGTTCGGGCGGCACTACCACGCCGCGTCCCGCCGGATGCAGGACCAGCAGGGCGACGTGGCGACGCTGGTGGAGGAGACCGCGCAGGGCCTGCGCACCATGAAGGCGTACGGCCGGGGGCCCGAACTGGCCGCCCGGTTCGCCGGTGCGGCCCGGCGGCTGCACGACACGGGCGTCGGCAAGGGGCGGTTGCTGGCCAACACCTCGGCGCTGCTCGACCTGGTGCCCAACGTGACCCTGGGCGTGGTGCTGGTGGCGGGGGCCGCCGCCGCCGCGCAGGGCGCGCTCACCATCGGCGAGTTGGTCGCGTTCGTCAGCCTCCAACTGATGCTCATCTGGCCGGTGCAGTCGCTGGGTTGGATCATCGCGAACGGTCAGGAGGCAGCCACCGCCGCCGACCGGATCCAGGAGGTGCTGGACACCCCACCTCAGATCGTGGACTCCCCCAATGCGGTCGCACTGCCCCGCAACGTGGTACGCGGTCGGCTGCGTTTCGAGCGGGTGGCGTTCAGCTACCCCGGCGCCAGCACGGCCGTGTTGCGCGAGATCGACCTGAGCATCGAACCGGGCGAGACGCTGGCCCTGGTCGGCGCCACCGGCTCTGGTAAGAGCACGCTGCTCGCGCTGGTGCCCCGACTGCACGAGGTGACCGCCGGCCGGATCACCCTGGACGGGCACGACCTGCGCGAGCTGCGGTTGGCCTCGCTGCGCCGGCTGGTCGGGGTGGCGTTCGAGGAATCCACGCTCTTCTCCATGTCGGTACGGGAGAACCTCACCCTGGGTCGCCCGGACGCCGGTGACGACGAGGTCCGCGCGGCCCTCGCCCTGGCCCAGGCCGACTTCGCGTACGACCTGCCCTGGGGGTTGGCCACCCGGGTGGGCGAGCAGGGGCTGTCGCTCTCCGGCGGGCAGCGGCAACGGCTCGCGTTGGCGCGGGCGGTGCTCGGCCGACCGGCGGTGCTGGTGCTGGACGATCCGCTCTCCGCTCTCGACGTGCACACCGAGGCGCTGGTCGAGGCGGCGCTGCGGCGGGTCCTGCGGGACAGCACCGCGCTGCTGGTGGTGCACCGGCCGTCGACGATCGCGCTGGCCGACCGGGTCGCCCTGCTCGAAGACGGCCGGATCACCGCGATCGGCCGGCACTCCGACCTGCTGGCCACGATTCCGGCGTACCGGGCGCTGCTCGCCGCCGAGCCGCCCGCCGGGCACCCACCGCCGGCCGGAGCGAGCGGGCCGAGCCCGTCCCCTTCGGACGGGTGGGGGCTGGTGCGCTCGTGAGCGTGTCGAAACAGACCGACCCACCGCCGGAGGAGGAGCCGGAACTCACCCGCTGGCGCGGCACCGCCACCGACCCGGAGGCCGACCGCAGTCGGGCCGAGGACAGCACACCCGAGGCGGTGGCCCGGCTCCGCCGGCTCAGCCGGGCCCTGTTGGCCGGTCTGCTCCGCCCGCACCGGGGGCGACTCGCCGCCGCCGTCGGGTTGCTGCTGACCCAGAACGCCGCCGCGATGGCCGGCCCGTACCTGGTCATGATCGGAATCGACCGGGCCATCCCACCGCTGCGCGCCGGCGACCCGGGCCCGCTGATCGCCGTCGCCGGGGCGTTCGCGGTGGCCTCGGTGACCGAGTACGCGGCCCGGCGCGGATTCCTCACCCTCTCCGCCCGGATCGGCCAGGCCGTCCTGCTCGACCTGCGGCAGCGGGTGTTCGGGCACTTCCTGCGCCTGTCGGTGGGCTTCCACGAGCGGTACACCTCCGGCCGGATGGTCTCCCGGCTCACCAGCGACCTGGACTCGATCGCCGAGCTGGTCGACGGTGGGATCGACAGCCTGGTGCTGGCCGGGCTGTCGATCCTGTCGGTGGCCGCCATCCTGCTCTGGCTGGACCTGCCGCTGGCCGCCGTGACGCTGTTCGCCTTCCCGTTCCTGTTCGGGCTCTCCCGCTGGTTCGCCCGGTCGTCGGCCAGCGCGTACCGCCGGACCAGGGACGCGGTCGCGCTGGTCATCGTGCACTTCGTCGAATCGATGCGGGGCATCCGGGCGGTGCAGGCGTTCCGCCGGGAGCCGCGCAACCAACGGATCTTCGTGGCGCTCGGCGACGACTACCGGCGATCCAGCCTGCACGCGTTCCGGCTGATCGCCACGTACTCGCCGGCGATCAAGCTGATCGGGAACGTCACCGTGGCGGTGGTGCTCTGCTACGGCGGTTGGCGAGTGCTCGGCGGGCAGACTGAGATCGGCGTCCTCGCCGCGTTCCTGCTCTACCTGCGCCGCTTCTTCGAGCCGATGCAGGAGCTGAGCCAGTTCTACAACTCGTTGCAGTCGGCCACCGCGGCGCTGGAGAAGCTGGCCGGGGTGCTCGACGAACGACCGGCCGTCGCCGAACCGGCCCGGCCCACACCGCTGCCGGCCGGGCCTGGCCGTGGTGAGTTGATCTTCCGGGCGGTCTCCTTCGGCTACCGGGCCGACACCCCGATCCTCGGCGGGCTGGAGTTGACCGTGCCGGCCGGCCAGACCGTGGCGCTGATCGGGCCGACCGGAGCGGGCAAGTCGACGGTCGCCAAGCTGGTCGCCCGGTTCCACGACCCCGACGCCGGCACGGTCCGGTTGGACGGGGTCGATCTGCGCGACGTGTGCGACGCCGACCTGCGCCGCGCGGTGGTGTTGGTGACGCAGGAGAACCACCTGTTCAGCGGAACGGTCGCGGAGAACATCCGGTTCGGTCGCCCGGGGGCCGACGACGCCGCCGTGCAGGCCGCCGCGCGGGCGATCGGCGCGCACGACTTCATCGCCGCGCTGCCCGAGGGGTACGCCACACAGGTGCACCGACGCGGCGGTCGGCTCTCCGCCGGGCAGCGGCAACTCGTCGCGTTCGCCCGCGCGTTCCTGGCCGACCCGACAGTGCTCATCCTGGACGAGGCGACGTCGTCGCTGGACGTGCCGACCGAGCGGCTGGTGCAGCGGGCCCTCGGCACCATCCTGCGCGACCGGACCGCCCTGGTGATCGCGCACCGACTCTCCACCGTGGAGACCGCCGACCGGGTGCTCGTCCTCGACGACGGCCAGGTCGTCGAGGACGGCCCACCCGCTGTGCTGGCCGAGGCCGGCGGCCGGTACGCGGCCCTGCACCGGCAGTGGCGCGACTCGCTGATCTGAGCCAGCGATCCGCAACTGCGTGGCCTGACCCCCTGGTGGTGCCTACGATCGCACAATGACCGACACGGCGAGGACGGCCCGCACCGGCGTTCCCGAGCGTCCGACCCTGGACGGGCTCGAGGAGAGCTGGGCACGCCGCTGGCAGGAGGAGGGCACGTACGCGTTCGACCGCGCCAAGGTGCGGGCCGACGTGTACTCGATCGACACCCCGCCACCGACCGTATCGGGCGAGCTGCACATGGGGCACGTGTTCTCGTACACCCACACCGACACCACGGCGCGCTACCAGCGGATGCGCGGCAAGGCCGTCTTCTACCCGATGGGCTGGGACGACAACGGCCTGCCCACCGAGCGCCGGGTGCAGAACGTGTACGGGGTGCGCTGCGATCCGGCGCTGCCGTACGACCCGGTGTGGCGGCCACCGGCGGCCCCGGTCGACGACGCGGCCCGCCGCGACCCCACCCCGATCTCCCGGCGCAACTTCATCGAGCTGTGCGAACGTCTGACGGTCACCGACGAGCAGGCCTTCGAGGCGCTGTGGCGGCGGCTCGGGCTCTCGGTGGACTGGTCCCTGACGTACACGACGATCGGCCGGATCGCCCGGACCACCAGCCAACGGGCGTTCGTGCGCAACCTGCGTCGCGGCGAGGCGTACCAGTCCGAGGCGCCGACCCTCTGGGACGTCGGCTTCGCCACGGCGGTCGCCCAGGCGGAGTTGGAGGATCGGGAGCGCCCCGGCGCCTACCACCGGCTCCGGTTCGTCGCGTCCGACGGGCGCGAGGTGCTCATCGACACCACCCGGCCCGAGCTGTTGCCGGCCTGCGTGGCGCTGGTCTGTCACCCCGACGACGAGCGGTACGCCGACCTGGTGGGCGCGACGGTGCGCAGCCCGCTGTTCGGCGTCGAGGTGCCGGTGTACGCCCACCCGCTCGCCGACCCGGGCCAGGGCACCGGCGTCGCGATGGTCTGCACGTTCGGTGACCTGACCGACGTGACCTGGTGGCGCGAGCTGGGGCTGGCCACCCGGGTGGTGATCGGCCGGGACGGCCGACTGCTGCCCGAGCCGCCGGCCGGGGTGCCGGCGCAGCCGTACGCGGCACTGGCCGGGCAGACCGTCAACGGCGCCCGCCGGGAGATCGTCGGGATGCTGGCCGACGCCGGCGACCTGATCGGTGAGCCGCGCCCGATCACCCACCCGATCAAGTTCTACGAACGCGGCGACCGGCCACTGGAGATCGTCTCGACTCGACAGTGGTATCTGCGCAACGGCGGCCGGGACGAGGCGCTGCGCGCCGCGCTGCTGGCCCGGGGCGAGGAGTTGCACTGGGTGCCGGCGCACATGAAACACCGCTACGACAACTGGGTGGGCGGCCTGAACGGGGACTGGCTGGTCAGCCGCCAACGCTTCTTCGGGGTGCCGGTGCCGGTGTGGTACCGGCTCGACGACACTGGCGAGCCGGACTGGACCCACCCTCTCACGCCGGACGAGTCCGCGCTGCCGGTCGATCCATCCAGTGACCCCGCGCCCGGTTACGACGAGTCGCAGCGCGGCCAGCCGGGCGGCTTCATCGGCGATCCGGATGTGCTGGACACCTGGGCCACCTCGTCGTTGACCCCGCAGATCGTCGGCGGCTGGGAGACCGACCCGGACCTGTTCGCCCGGATCTTCCCGATGGACCTCCGCCCACAGGGGCAGGAGATCATCCGGACCTGGCTCTTCGACAGCGTGGTCCGGTCGCACTTCGAGCACGGGGTGCTGCCCTGGCGGGACACCGTGCTCTCGGGCTGGATCCTCGACCCGGACCACAAGAAGATGGCGAAGTCCAAGGGAAACGTGGTCACCCCGCTGGCCCTGCTGGAGCAGCACGGTTCGGACGCGGTGCGCTACTGGGCGGCCAGCGGCAAGCCCGGCATGGACCTGGCCTTCGACCCGGCGCAGATCAAGGTCGGCCGGCGACTGGCCACCAAGCTGCTCAACGCGTCGAAGTTCGCGCTCGGGCTGGGTGCGGCGGACGCGCTGCGCGCCCCGGCGACCACTCCCCTGGACCGGGCCATGCTCGCCGAGCTGGCCACCGTGGTCACCGCCGCGAGCACCGCCTTCGACTCGTACGACCACACGGCGGCGTTGCAGGTGACCGAGGCGTTCTTCTGGCGCTTCTGCGACGACTACATCGAGCTGGTCAAGGAGCGGGCGTACGGCACCGGCGCGGCGGCCGACTCGGCACGGGCGGCGCTGGCCTCGGCGCTCTCGGTGCAGCTGCGGTTGTTCGCCCCGGTGCTGCCGTACGTGACCGAGGAGGTCTGGTCGTGGTGGCGGTACGGCTCGGTGCACCGGGCGCCGTGGCCCACCACCTACGAGGTGGCCCGGAGCATCGAGGGCTCGGGTGAGCCGGCGCTGCTGCGGCTCGCCGGTGACGCGTTGAGCCAGGTGCGCCGGGCCAAGTCGGAGCGGAAGCTGTCCATGAAGGCGGAGGTGCCGCTGGCGGAGGCGCTCGGCCCGGCGGCGCTGCTGGAGCAGCTCACCCTGGTCGCCGACGACCTACGGGCGGCCGGCCGGATCGGCAAACTCGACCTGCTTCCGGACCGCACCCCGGAGCTCGTCATCGCCTGCGCCTTCTGACCCGCGTCCGCCGCCGGCCCCGCTGAGACGGCGGCGTCCGCCGCCGCTCCCCGGGACGGCGGCGGACGCCGCCGTCACCAGCCGCGCAGGAAGCGCAGCCCGAGCAGGAACGCGACCACGGCGGGCCCCACCAGCAGGGTGATCGCCTGGAGCCGGTACGGCATCCGGTGCCGGGTCAGCTCGCCGGCATTGCCGAGCACGATGGCCCCGGCCAGCATCAGGAACGCGCCCCACCAGCCGGTCTCGAGGTGGATCAGATCCACTCGGATCAGTTGCAGGGTCACGCCGAGCAGCGCGCCGGTCAACGCGAGCAGAGCCACCGCCCGGTGCAGACCCCGGGCCAGCGGGTGGGCCGCCCGCCAGCCGTAGGTGCCGGCGACCGCCAGGCAGGGCAGCACCACCATCAGCGGCCAACCCCGCCCCATCACGCCGAACATCAGCAGCGCACCCACCGCGAAGACCATCGTGCCGACGCAGGCGAGCATGTATCCCGCGAAGGCCCGGCCACCGCCCCGGGCTAGCAACGGCCCGCCGCTGGCCGCGATCAATGCCGCTGGGATCAGGATGAACACGGCCCACCAGTGAAACTGGCCGATGCCCTGCGCGGCCGTGGCGACCGTGGCGCAGGCCAGCCCGGCGACCGCCAGGCTGGTCAGCCACGGCCGGCTGCTCCGGGAGTACGGCTCAGCCAACGACGTCTGCTCCGCTTCGACACTCACGTCCACCAGCCTGGCCTGATGCGAACCGACCGGTCCATCCGGCCAGCCCTACCGCCGGGCGGTGGCTGGCCGGAACACCGCGGCGAACCGTGCTCAGCTCGTTTCCCCGGCCACGCTGAACGAGCGCAGGCGGTCGATGGCCAGCACGGTGAAGCCGACGCTGACCAGGGCGGTCATCACCGACGCCACCGGCACCGACACGCTGGTCTCCAGCAGCCCGGTGGGTGCCAGCCGGTCGGCCAGGGCGATCACGTACTGCTGGATGGAGAGCACCTTGGTGCCGCTGACGAAGTTGCCCAGCAGTCCCTCCCAGATCAACACGTAGACCAGGCCGAGCAGCACCGGCCGCCTGGTGACCAGGCTCAGCGCCAGGAACAACGCCGAGTACGCCAGAGCGCCGAGCGCCCCGGCGAGCGCCAGCGCCAGCCCGAGGCGTACCGAATCGGCCAGCACGCCCGCGACGTAGAGCGGCACCGCGACGGTGGCCGCGGTGACCCCGGCGGCCACCGCGAGCTTCGGCAGCACGATCTGCCAGCGCGGCAGCGGCTTGGTCAGGATGTGCACCACCGTGCCGTCGTCGATCTCGGCGCCCAGCACGCCGGTGCCGATGATCAGCGCGACCACCGGCAGCACCACGGCCAACCCGAGGCCGACCAGCACCGGCGGCCCCCACTCGCGCGGGTCCACCCCCAGCGACCGGCACAGCACGGCCAGCGCGAGCAGCACCAACGGCAGCGGAAGCAGCAGCAGGAACCGCCGGCGGCCGAACAACCCGCGCGCGGTGATCCAGGTAATAGTCGACATCTCAGCTTCCTTCGTTCGTGACTGCGGGGATCACTCGCTGCGCTCGTTCACTCCTCGCCCTCACCTCAGGCCTCCACCAGGTAGGAGAAGACGCTCTCCAGGGACTCGTCGGACGGCACCAACTGGCGCACCCGGATGCCCTTGTCCAGCGCGATCCGGGGTAGCGCGCGGGTGAAGGCGCCGTAGTCGCCGGCCCGCACGGTCAGGCCCGTCGGGTCCAACTCGACCCCGCTCACCGAGGCCTCGGCGATCAGCGCGACGGCCAGTGCCCGGTCGTCGGTGGAGCGCACCGCGAAGACGTGCGGGCGGTTGGTCATCAACCGGCGGATGGTCCGGAAGTCGCCGGAGGCGGCCAACCGACCGGCCACCATCACCTGCACCGTCCCGGAGACCTGCTCGACCTCCTCCAGGATGTGCGAGCTGAACAGGATCGTCCGGCCGGCGTCGCCCAGGGTGTGCAGCAGCTGCATCATGTGCAGCCGCTGGCGCGGATCCATCCCGTTGAACGGCTCGTCGAGGAGCAGCACCTGCGGGTCGTGCACCAACGCGGCGGCCACCCGGGCGCGCTGGCGCATCCCCTTCGAGTACGTGCCGATCCGGCGGTCCTGCGCCGACTCCAACTCCACCAGGTCGATGGCCCGCCGGGCCGCCGCCGCCGGGTCGGCCAGCCGGTGCAGCTTCGCGCTGGCCAGCACGAACTCGTACGCGGTGAGGAAGCCCTGCACCGCCTCCCGCTCGCTGACCAGCCCCAGCCGCCGGTAGACGTCCGGGTTACGCCAGGTCGGCTCGTCGTCGAGGGTGACCGTGCCGCGGGACGGGGCGAGGAACCCGGCCATCATGTGCAGCAGCGTGGTCTTGCCGGCGCCGTTCGGGCCGAGCAGCCCGGTCACCCCCGGCCCCAGGGCCATGCTGATGTCGTTGACCGCGACCACGTTGCCGTACCACCGGGACACCCCGGTCAGGTTCAGCGTGCTCATCAGGAGGCGACCTTCCGGTAGCGGGCCAGCAGGAGGGCGGTCGCGCCGGCGACCAGCAGCACTGCGGCCAGGGCGTAGACCGGACCGAACCCGCCGATCATCATCTCGCCCGGATCGCCCTCGACCAGCAGGTCGCCCAACGACCAGATGCCGACTCCCTGCACCAGCGTGGACGGCGAGGCGAGCCCGGCCAACTCGTTGGCGGTACGCGACGGCAGGATGCTCAGCACCCCCACGATCGGGGTCGTCATGAGGAAGACCGCGACGACCCCGCCGGCGGCGAAGGCGCGCTTGCCGGTCAGCGACGCGACCAGCAGCCCGATCGAGGCGAAGACCACCGCCCACAGCCCGGCGTAGAGCAGCCCGGGCAGCAGGTCGAGCAGCTCGTTCCAGACCCCGCGCATGCCGTCCTTGGTAGTGAACGCGGCGCCCAGGAACATCACCAACTGCGGCCCACCGAGCAGCAGCCAGAGCGCGGTGACCAGCGCCAGCAGCTTGGCGAGCGCGTAGTCCGTGCGCGGCAGCGGCCGGGAGAAGTACAGCGGCAGCACCCCGCTGCGCAGGTCCCGGGAGACCAGCTCGGGCGCGGCCACCGCGACGAAGAAGATGACCAACCAGCTCATCGCGTCGGCGAACTGGGCGTACGTGGCGACCGGCTCGCCGATCTGGCTGCGTACCGCGGCCAGGGCCACCGCGACCAGGGTCACGATGCCGACCACCAGCCAGGGGAAGATCTTGGCCTTGGCGCTGCGGCCGAACCCGAACGTGGTGCGCAGCCCGTGCAGGTAGAGCGCGCCGAAGACGTGCCGCCGGCTCAGCCGAGGCCCCTCGTAACGCTGGTAGCCGATGTCGTGGATCACGCCGGACGGCGCGGTGCGCACGGCGGCGCTGGACGGCTCAGGCATGGGTGAGCTCCCTCGTGGCGAAGAGTTCGGCCACCCGGTGCCGGCGCTGGTCCAGTCGGTGCAGTGGCAGGTCCAGTTCGGCGACCGCGCCGAGGATCAGGTCGTAGGTGTTGTCGTCGGCGAGCGGCACCAGGAGCAGTCGCCCGTCCCGCGCCACCGGCAGGTCCAGCTCGGCGAGCCGGGCGGCAAGTTCGTCGGTGCCCTCGCTGACCTCCACCGCGAGCACGTCGGTCGCCGAGGTCATCGCGGAGATGTTGTCGGCGCGCAGCAACCGGCCGCCGTCGATGGCGATCAGCGTGTCGCAGATCCGCTCCACCTCGCCGAGCAGGTGCGAGCAGACCAGCACGGAGATGCCGAACTCGGTGCCGATCCGGTGTACCAGGGCCAGCATCGCGTCGCGGCCGGCCGGGTCCAGACCGTTGGTCGGCTCGTCCAGCAACAGCAGGTCGGGGTCGTGCACCAGCGACTGCGCCAGCTTGACGCGCTGTTTCATGCCGGTCGAGTAGCCACCGACCGGGCGGTAGCGCTCCTCGTAGAGCCCCACGTGCCGCAGGGCCTCCGAGGCCCGCTCGCGAGCCGCGGTGCGCGGCAGGCCGCTCATCCGGCCGAGGTGGGTGACCAACTCGGCGGCGGACAGGTCCGGTGGGAGGCAGTCGTGCTCCGGCATGTAGCCGACCCGGGCGCGGACCGCCGCCGGGTCCGCGGTCGGGTCGATGCCGAGCACCGAGACCTGACCGCTGGTCGGTGCGATCAGGCCGAGCAGAATCTTGATCAACGTGGATTTTCCGGCGCCGTTCGCGCCCACCAAGCCGATGATCCCGGGCTCGACGGCGACGGTGAGGTCGGCGAGCGCGGTGACCCGACCTCCGTACGTCTTGGTGAGCGACTGGGTCGCGATCAGTGTCACGCGCCCAGCGTAGGGAGTCGATGCCCAGCATGGACACCGGCACGCCCCCGGCACTCCCCTGATCCTTGTCCCGACCTACCCCTAAGGTCGTCCGCCGGGCTGCTCGCGACGTTTCCGCCGGTCCTGCGTTCGGTCCGACCCCGCCTCGGGGAAGAGACTTCCGGGGTGACACCATTCACCTCCCGTTCACCAGGCATCGATCCGCCGGGTGATCGACCGACGACCCGGGAGGAATCCTGATGGCCGAGGTGGGCGTCCCGAAGGTGAGCGTCGTGGTGCCGGCGTACAACTGCGGCCCGCACATCGAGAAGCTCGCCGCCTCGCTGCTGCGCCAGTCACTGCCCGCCGGCGAGTTCGAAGCGATCTTCGTCGACGACGGCTCGACCGACGACACCGCCGAGCGTCTGGACCGGCTGGCCGCCGAGCACCCGCACATCAGGGTGCTGCACATCGAGAACTCCGGCTGGCCGTCGCGCCCGCGCAACCTCGGCATCGAGCACGCCCGCGGCGAGTACGTCTTCTTCGCCGACGACGACGACTGGTTCGCCGACGAGGCGCTGGAGCGGCTGCACGCCTGCGCGAAGGCGAACGACGCGGACATCGTCGTCGGGAAGATGGCCGGGTACGGGCGACCCGTGCCCCGGGAGCTGTTCCGGAAGAACCGCTTCGACGCGACTCTGGAAAACTCGCCGCTGATCGACAGCCTGACCTGTCACAAGTTGTTCCGGCGCGAGTTTCTCAACGAGCACGGTCTGCGGTTCCCGGAGGGCGGCAAGCGCCGGCTGGAGGACCACTCGGTGGTCGTGCGGGCGTACTTCCTGTCCCGCCGCACCTCGGTGCTGTCCGACTACACCTGTTACCACCACGTCCAGCGGACCGACGCGCGCAACGTCACCGCGGCGCTGCTGGAGCCGTCGAGCTACTTCGAGAGCGTGCGGGACGCGCTGGACATCGTCGACGCGCACACCGAGCCGGGCCCGCTGCGGGACCGGCTGCACCGGCGCTGGCTGCGCAACGAGATGCTCAGCCGACTGCGCGGCAAGCGGCTGCTGAACGCCCCCGAGGCATGGCTGGAGCAGGTCGCGCTGGAGACCCAGAAGGTCATCCAGGACCGCTTCGCCCCGGGCGTCGCCGCCGGACTGCCGCCCCTGCTCCGCGCGGTGGCGTACCTGGCGGAGCGGGGCCGCGTCGCGGACCTGCGCCGGCTGGCCCGCTGGGAGGCGGGCATCGCCGCGCACGGCACAATCGCCGAGTTCCGGCGCACCGACCACGCCGTCACGGTGACCGTCGCCGCCGAACTGCACTCCGCGGGCCAGCCGGTCGGCTTCCGCGTTGACGACGGCCGGGACGTGCTGGTGCTCCCGATGGAGGAGATCGCGCCCGAGGTGCTCGACGCCACCGCCCAGGTGCGCAAGGCCCGCCTCGACCTGGTGGCCCGTCGCCGGGAGACCGGCGACGAGATCTTCCTTCCGGTGACCTTCGAGACCGAGCGGATCACCGGGACGACCGGAGCGGACACCGTCCACCTGGTGCACCGGGCCACCGCCACGGTCGACTTCGCCGCCCTCAACGGCGGCCGGACCAGAGGGAGCTGGCTGCTCAAGGCCCGGATCACCAACGTGGGTTGGACCGAGGACGCGCGGCTGCCACTGCTCTTCATCTGCCGGGCGGACGGCTCGCGTCCCCGGATCCGCGACGAGCGAAAGGTGTGGAACCGGGTGCGGTCGGCGGTGGGCCGGCGAATCAAGCGCTGATCCGCCTGCGCGGGTCGTGGAGTGGCGCCCTCGACCGATCGGCGGTCGGCTGCGAAACTGTGTGCCGGTCAGCGAGTGGGGGGTGTGGATGAGCAACGGCTGGGTGCTGCCCGACGAGGTGCTGCGGGACGCTCCGGCGTACACGCCGCGTCCCGGTGAGCTCGCGGATCTCGAGCTGCTGTTGACTGGCGCGTACGCCCCTCTGACCGGCTTCATGACCCGTGCCGACCTGGTCTCGGTCAGCCGACGCGGCCGGCTGGCCGACGGCGCGCCGTGGCAGGTCGCGGTCACTCTCCAGGTGCCGGCCGCGCTGGCCCAGAGCTTCGATCCGCGTGACCCGGCCCGCCGGGCCCTGGTGCTGACCGACGGCGAGGGCGCCCCGGCGGCCGCCCTGGACGTGGCCGACGTCTGGCCGGTGCGCGAGGGCGTGGCGGGGGTGGGCGGTCAGGTCCGGCGGCTGGGCGACGGTGGGCACGGTCCGTTCCAGCGACTGCGCCGCAGCCCGGAGGAGGTCCGCGCGCTGCTGCCACCGGGCCGGGTGCTCGGGGTGATCGCCGACCGGCCGCTGCATCGTCCGCAGCTCGCCCAGATCGCGCACGCCGCCCGCACCCTGGCCGCGCATCTGCTCGTGATGATCCCGGTCGGTGAGGGTGGCGTCGACGGGCTCCCACCGGAGGCGCTGGTCCGCACCATCTTCGCCGCCCGGGACCGGATGCCGCCCGCCACCCTGGTCGCGGTGCCGCTGTCGCACCGACGCGAGGAGATCAGCGACGCGTTGCTGCGCGCCCGGGTCTCCGCCGCGTACGGGGTCACCCACCTGCTCTCCACCGGGGAGATGCTGTCCGGCGCCGGGCTGCGGGTGCTCGTGCCGCGCGAACTCGCGTACGACAACCGGGACGGGCAGTGGCGCTGGCGGGAGGACATCCCACCGCGCAACCGTCGACTCGCGCTGACCCAGCCGGAGATCGACGACCTGCTCGACCGGGGCTTCCCGTTGCCGGAGTGGCACACCCCACCGGCCGTGGCGCGGGAGTTGGCCCGGGCCCGTCCGCCGCGTCGGCATCGAGGGCTGGTGGTCTTCCTGACCGGCCTCTCCGGCTCGGGCAAGTCGACGATCGCCCGGGGGTTGGCGGACGCGTTGCGGGAGAGCGGTGACCGCACGGTGACCCTGCTCGACGGGGACGTGGTGCGCCGGGAGTTGTCCGCCGGTCTGGGCTTCAGCAAGACCGATCGGGATCTCAACGTCCGGCGGATCGGCTGGGTGGCCGCCGAGATCGCGCGGCACCACGGGGTGGGCATCTGCTGCCCGATCGCCCCGTACGCGGCGGCCCGCGCCACCGCCCGGGAGATGGCCCTGGCTGCCGGGGCGGGGTTTGTGCTGGTGCATGTGGCCACCCCGCTGGAGGTGTGCGAGCAGCGGGACCGCAAGGGCCTGTACGCGCGCGCACGAGCCGGCCTGCTCACCGGGATGACCGGCATCGACGACCCGTACGAGGAGCCGACCGACGCCGATCTGGTGCTCGACACCACCGACCTGAGCGTGGCGGACGCGGTGCAGGCCGTACTGCACCACCTGACCGAGACCGGCTGGGTGGAGTTGAAGATCGCGTCTGCCTGAGGCGTCACCGCACCCGTTTCTTCCACCGCTGCTCGCTCGCGCTAGTGTTCATCTTTGTTGGAACACGTTTGACCGCGTGAGGGTACGTGGACCCCCGGGAGGCAGGCGGATGCTCGCTCAACAGCGGCAGGCGGCCATCCTGGAGCGGGTCCGCTCGACCGGCGGCGTCCGGGTCAGCGAGTTGGCCTCCGAGTTCGGTGTCTCCGACATGACCATCCGGCGCGACCTGGAGGCGCTGCACGAGCGCGGTCTGTTGGCCAAGGTGCACGGCGGCGCCACCACGGCCGGGTCGAGCTCGACCGACGAGCCGGGCTTCCACGCCAAGTCGGTCCGCCAACTGCCGGAGAAGGCCGCCATCGCGGACCGGGCCGCCCAACTGGTCCGACCGGGCGCGGCCATCGCGCTCTCCGCCGGCACCACCACGGCTGAGCTGGCCCGCCGGCTGGTGGACGTGCCCAACCTCACCGTGGTGACCAACTCACTGCCGGTGGCCGAGATCCTGCACGCCGGTGGCCGACCGGACCAGACGGTGGTGCTCACCGGCGGCGTACGCACACCGTCGGACGCGCTGGTCGGCCCGCTCGCGGTCGGCGCGGTCCGGTCACTGCACCTGGATCTGCTCTTCCTCGGCGTGCACGGCATCACCGAACGGGCCGGCTTCACCACCCCGAACCTGATGGAGGCGGAAACCGACCGCGCCCTCGTGGCGGCGGCGGACCAACTGGTGGTGCTCGCCGACCACACCAAGTGGGGCACGGTGGGGATCTCGTCGATCGTCGCGTTGACGGCAGCACACGTACTGGTCAGCGACGACCGGTTGCCCCCGCCCGCCCGGCGGGTACTCGGCGAACAGGTGGGCGAACTGATCATGGTGAAGGCGACAGGGGCGGGCCGCGCGACGCGCACGCCGACAACTGAGGGGACGGCGCCGTGAAGCGCACCGCGATCGACCTGGCCGACGGCCGGGAGCTGATCTACTTCGACGAGCGCGACGACGCGGTCCGCGACCAGCCGGACCGTCGGGACCTGCCGCCCCCTCCCCCCGCCTCACAGCTGCGCTACGACCCGCTGACCGACGAGTGGGTGGCGGTCGCCGTGCACCGGCAGACCCGCACCTTCCTCCCGCCGGCCAACGAGTGCCCCCTCGACCCGTCGGTGGGCGACCGGCTCACCGAGATCCCCGCGCCCGACTACGACGTGGTGGTCTTCGAGAACCGGTTCCCGTCGCTGAGCGGCCGGGTGGCCGAGGAGCCCGGGGAGATCACCCCGTTCGCACCGGTCCGGCCGGGCCTCGGCCGGTGCGAGGTGGTCTGCTTCACGTCGGACCACAACGCCTCCTTCGCCAGCCTCCCGCCGCGCCGGGTCCGCACCGTGCTGGACGCGCTCGCCGACCGCACCGAGGTGCTCGGCGCGCTGCCCGGCGTCGAGCAGGTCTTCTGCTTCGAGAACCGGGGCGTCGAGATCGGCGTCACGCTGCACCACCCGCACGGGCAGATCTACGCGTACCCCTTCGTGACGCCGCGCACCCGCGCGCTGCTGGCCGCGGCGCGCCGGCACGCCGAGCGGACCGGCGGGGGCAACCTGTACGCCGACGTGCTGGCCGCCGAGCGCGCCACCGGTGACCGGGTGGTCACCGAGAACGAGCACTGGACGGCGTTCGTGCCGGCGGCCGCCCGCTGGCCGTTCGAGGTGCACATCGCGCCGCACCGCGTGCTGCCGGACATCCCGGCGCTCAGCGACAGCGAGCGGGACGCGTTCGGGCCGCTCTACCTGGATCTGCTGCGGCGCTTCGACGGCCTGTTCGACATGCCGATGCCGTACATCTCCGCCTGGCACCAGGCGCCCGTGCGGATCGACCGCGAGCTGAGCTACCTGCACCTGCAGCTGTTCAGCATCCGGCGGGCCAAGGACAAGCTGAAGTACCTGGCCGGCTCCGAGTCCGGGATGGGTGTCTTCATCAACGACATCTCGCCGGAGCGCGCCGCCGACCTGCTGCGCGCCGCCTGAGCCGAGCGAGGCGGTAGCTCCAGAACAGGGCGCGGGGGGCCCGGGACAGGGCCCCGCAGGGAAGGGACGGCTGGCTGTGCACGGCACAGCCGGGAAGGCTGGCTGATCGGCGCACGGGTGCCGCAGGTCGACCGTGGTCAACCTTCCTGGACTCGACTGGCATCTCGTCCATCCTGGTCAACGAGGCGCGCCGACCGGAGTGACGCCGATCGGCGCGGCGGCGCCGGACACGCCGAAGCCCGCCGGCAGGGTGCCGGCGGGCTCCGATGATGCGGTACGCCTGGGTCAGGCGGCGAGCTTACGGGCCAGGTTCTCGTCGAGCGCGTTCATGAACTCGTCGGTGGTCAGCCACGGGGCGTCGCGCGAGATGAGCAGCGCGAGGTCCTTGGTCATCTGGCCGCCCTCGACGGTGTCGACGATGACCTGCTCCAGGGTGTTGGCGAACTCGGTGACCGCCGGGGTGCCGTCCAGCTTGCCCCGGTGGGCCAGGCCACGGGTCCAGGCGTAGATCGACGCGATCGGGTTGGTCGAGGTCTTCTCGCCCTTCTGGTACTGCCGGTAGTGCCGGGTGACAGTGCCGTGCGCGGCCTCGGCCTCGACGGTCCGGCCGTCCGGGGAGAGCAGCACCGAGGTCATCAGACCCAGCGAGCCGAAGCCCTGCGCGACGGTGTCGGACTGCACGTCACCGTCGTAGTTCTTGCAGGCCCAGACGTAGCCGCCCTCCCACTTGAGCGCGGCGGCGACCATGTCGTCGATGAGCCGGTGCTCGTAGGTGAGGCCGGCGGCGTCGAACTCGGCCTTGAACTCGGCCTCGAACACCTCGGCAAAGATGTCCTTGAACCGGCCGTCGTACGCCTTGAGGATGGTGTTCTTGGTCGACATGTAGACCGGGTAGTTGCGGTCCAGGCCGTACCGGAACGAGGCCCGGGCGAAGTCCCGGATCGACTCGTCGTAGTTGTACATGCCCATGGCGATGCCGCCGCCGGGGAAGTTGGCGACCTCCATCTCCATCGGCGCGCCGCCGTCGGCCGGGGTGTAGGTGATGGTCACCGTGCCCGGACCGGGGACGACGAAGTCGGTGGCCTTGTACTGGTCACCGTGGGCGTGCCGGCCGATGATGATCGGCTTGGTCCAGCCGGGCACCAGCCGCGGCACGTTGGACATGATGATCGGCTCACGGAAGACGACGCCGCCGAGGATGTTGCGGATGGTGCCGTTGGGCGACCGCCACATCTTCTTCAGGCCGAACTCCTCGACCCGGGCCTCGTCCGGGGTGATGGTCGCGCACTTGACGCCGACGCCGTGCTCCTTGATGGCGTTGGCGGCGTCGATCGTGACCTGGTCGTCGGTCTCGTCGCGGTGCTGGATCGACAGGTCGTAGTAGTGCAGGTCGACGTCGAGGTAGGGCAGGATCAGCTGCTCCCGGATCTGCTTCCAGATGATCCGGGTCATCTCGTCGCCGTCGAGTTCTACGACCGGGTTGTTTACCTTGATCTTCGCCATCGGCCGGCGCTCCTCTCGGGGGACACGTGCTCAAGCAGTACGAGCGTACTGCAATTGGGCCGGCAGCCCTCAGCCGGCCTCGACCGGCCGGCGGAAACCGGGCTGCGCGGAACAGAAATGCCCTGGAATCATCGTCCGATGCCACTGAACCGCACCCTCGGGTCTATCACGGTCACCGCGCTCACCGACGGTGAGGGTGCCTTCTTTCAGCCCCGGGCGGAGGCGTTTCCGCAGGCCACAGCGGCACACTGGGCGGAGGCCGACCGACGCGACCCCGGCTCGGTGACCGCCGACGGGCAGTGGTGGCTCCCCTTCCGCAGCTTCGCCATCCGCACCGGTGACGGGCCGGTCACGCTGGTCGACGCCGGAATCGGCCCGGCCGACGCGCCCGCCGCGAGCTGGGCACCGGTGCCCGGCAGGATGCCCACCGAACTGGCCGCCGCCGGGATCGGCCCGGCCGACGTCGACACGGTCGTCCTGACCCACCTACACAGCGACCACATCGGCTGGGCGGTCACCGGCACGCCGGGGCGGCCGTACTTCCCGAACGCGAGCTACCTGGTGCAGCGCGCCGAACTCGACGCGGCGGAGACGCTCAACCCCGGGCTGCCGGCCGGCCTGCTCGCGCCCCTGCGCGCCGCCGGCCAGCTCCGGGTGGTCGACGGCGAGACCTCCCTGACCCCAGCGGTACGTCTGCTGCCCACCCCTGGCCACACCCCCGGTCACCAGTCGGTGCTGCTGACCGCGGCCGACGAACGGATGCTGCTCACCGGTGACCTTCTGGTGCACATGGTGCAACTGGTCGACCCCGACCTGGCCTACGCCCACGAGGAGGACCCGGAAGCCGCCCGCACCTCCCGACGGACCGCCCTGAACGCCCTCAACCCCACCCTCCTGGCCACCCCCCACCTGTCCGCCCCCTTCACCCCCCACCCCCACCCCACCCCTCTCGGTTGATCAAGAGATTTGCGTCAGGAATCGCGGTTGTGGTGACGCAAACCTCTTGATCACCGGGGCGAGGGCCGGGTGGGCAGTGGGGTGGGGTGGGGTGGGGATGGACGGCGAAGGGCGCGCCGGCGGAGCCGGCGCGCCCTTCGGTGAAGCGGTGGTTCGGGGGACTACATGCTGGAGATGTCACCCTGCTTGGCGCGGACGGCCTCGGCCGCCTCCAGCAGGCTGGCGCGCTCGTCGGCGTCCAGGTCGGTCTCGACGACCCGCTTGACGCCCTCGGCGCCGATCTCGGCCTCGACACCCAGGTAGACACCGGAGATGCCGTACTCACCGTCGACCCAGGCGCAGACCGGCATGACCTCGCCGGAGTCCTCGGCGACGGCCTTCGCCATCCGGGCGGCGGCGGCGGACGGGGCGTAGTACGCCGAACCGGTCTTGAGCAGCGCGACGACCTCGGCGCCACCGTTGCGGGTCTTGACGACCAACTCCTCGATCTGCTCGGCCGGCATCGCGTCGCGCAGCGGCTTGCCGTTGACGGTGCTCTTCGACGGCACCGGGACCATGGTGTCGCCGTGCGAGCCCAGGGTCAGCGTGCGTACCGACGCCACCGGCACGTTCAGCGCCTCGGCGACGAAGTTGCTGAACCGGGCGGTGTCCAGCATGCCGGCCTGGCCGAGCACCCGGTTCTTCGGGAACTGGGTGGCGATCTGGGCCAGCGCGGTCATCTCGTCCAGCGGGTTGGAGACCACGATGACGACGGCGTTCGGGGCGTACTTGGCGACGTTCTCGGCGACCTGCCGAACGATCTTGGCGTTGGTCTCCAGCAGATCCATCCGGCTCATGCCGGGCTTGCGCGGCAGACCGGCGGTGATCACGACGACGTCGGAGCCCTCGATGGCCTCGTAGCCCTCACCGTTGGGGCCGGTCGTCACGCCGACCACCTTGGTCTCGAAGCCCTCGATGGCCCGGGACTGGTTGAGGTCGAGTGCGAGGCCCGCGGGCTTGCCCTCCACGATGTCGGTGATCACAACGGTGTCGAAGACGTCGTACTCGGCCAGGCGCTGTGCGGTGGTGGAGCCGTAGAAGCCAGCCCCGACGACAGTGACCTTCTTACCCATGGTCGTCCCACTCCCTGATACCAGTCGGTTTTCCGGACCGTATCAGTCATCCTGGCACCGATCGGGCCAGGGGCGGACGGTTACGGCCCTACACCTCAACCGCGCTCGGCGCGCTCCACGACGTTGGTGAGCAGCATGGCTCGGGTCATCGGGCCCACGCCGCCGGGCATGGGGACCAACGCGCCGGCCGTCTCGGCCACCTCCGGGTCCACGTCACCGGTGTAGCGGCCCTTGCCGTCCGCGCCGATCACCCGGGTGATGCCGACGTCCACCACCACCGCGCCGGGGTTGATCATGTCGGCGGTGAGCAGACCCGGTACGCCCGCCGCGACGATGACGATGTCGGCGGCACGGGTGTGCGAGGCGAGGTCGAGGGTGCCGGTGTGGCAGAGGGTGACCGTGGCGTTCTCGCTGCGCCGGGTGAGCAGCAGGCCGAGCGGTCGACCGACGGTGTTGCCCCGGCCGACCACCGCGACGGTGGCGCCACGCAGCGCCACATCGTGCCGACGGAGCAGCTCGACGATGCCGCGCGGGGTGCAGGGCAGCGGGCCGTCGTAGCCGAGGACGAGTCGACCGAGGTTGACCGGGTGCAGGCCGTCGGCGTCCTTGTCCGGGTCGATCAACTCCAGCACCCGCTGGGTGTCGAGGTGGGCCGGCAGCGGCAGCTGGACGATGTAGCCGTGGCACGCCGGGTCGGCGTTCAGCTCGGCCAGCACGTCGTCGACCTGCTGCTGGGTGGCGTCGGCCGGCAGCTCGCGGCGGATCGAGGCGATGCCCACCTCGGCACAGTCGCGGTGCTTGCCGTTGACGTACGCCTGACTGCCCGGGTCTGCCCCGACCAGGACCGTGCCGAGCCCGGGGGTGATGCCGCGTTCCGCCAGTGCCTTCACCCGAATGCGCAGCTCGTCCTTGATCTCCGCTGCGGTTGCCTTGCCGTCCAGAAGCGTCGCCGTCACGACCAGATCGTCTCACGGCCACCGCCCACGCTTCAGACGACCTCGCTCCGGGCCGTCCGACCGCCGCTCCAGCCGCGTCCGGCCGGGCGACCGGGCCAACCTGAGCCGGCCGCCGCCCCAATGACCGTACGTAACGTGGCGCTAGTCACTCTCAGTCACGATCTGTGGATTCGATCACGGTCGAACCAGACAGACCGGGCCAGCGAAACGAAGACCGGATGGCCACCTCAGCCGCTGCCGAGTTGGCCCAGACGGGCCCATTCATCGTGTCAACCAACCTCATATCCGGAGTTCAGCCGCAATAAGCCCGGTTTCGGGTAGCAGATCCGCTCGCCTTCGACAAGGGAGGCAACCCCGGACCGTTACCCACCCGCAACCGCGTCGTTGTCGAAGACCCCTCCCCGACCTACCGTTACGGCTTGTTGCGCAGCGTAACCCAGCGTCGGGCCTGACTGCGCAGCGTGAGGAGATGAGGAGGCTCAATGCGAGTTCGTAGACTCGCCGCCTGGACCGCCCTCCCGCTCGCGGTGACGCTGGGCCTCGCGGCCTGCGGCAGCGGCGGAGACGGTGGATCCGGCGGCAGCGGCAGTTCGGCGGTCAGCATCCAGATCGCCGAGCCGAAGCACCTGGTTCCCACCAACACCACCGAGACGTCCGGGGCGCAGGTGCTCACCGGCCTGTTCAGCCCGCTCGTCGACTACGACGCCCAGAACAAGCCGTACGAGGTCGCGGCCCAGTCGGTGACCTCGTCCGACAACAAGGTCTGGACGATCAAGCTCAAGGACGGCTTCACCTTCCACAACGGTAAGAAGGTCACGTCCGAGGACTACATCAACGCCTGGAACTACGGCGCGTACGCCCCCAACGGTCAGGACAGCAACTACTTCTTCGAGAAGATCGCTGGCTACGCGGACCTGCAGGGTAAGGCGCCGAAGGCCAAGGAGATGTCCGGGCTGAAGAAGGTCGACGACCTCACCTTCACCGTGACGCTGTCCGAGCCGTACATCGACTTCAAGACCATGCTCGGCTACACCGCGTTCTACCCGCTGCCGGACGCCGCGTTCTCGGCCCCGGGCGTGCTCAAGGACACCTACGAGCAGGCGCCGATCGGACAGGGCCCGTTCAAGATGAAGGGCACCTGGCAGCACGACAGCAAGATCGATGTCGAGCGCTACGACGCGTACCCGGGCGAGAAGCCGAAGGTGAAGGACATCGAGTTCCGGATCTACCAGCAGCTGACCGCGGCCTACGCGGACGTCCTGGCGGACAACCTGGACGTGCTGCCGACGATCCCGACCGAGAGCCTGAGCACCGCGCCGACCGACCTGGGCGACCGGTACCAGGTCAGCCCGATGTCGTCCTTCCAGTTCCTCGCGTTCCCGACGTTCGACAAGGACTACGCCAACCCGGACGTGCGCAAGGCGATCTCGATGGCGATCGACCGTGACGAGATCACCAAGTCGGTCTTCAAGGGTTCGCAGCAGTCGGCGCGCTCCTTCGTCTCGCCGGTCCTGCCGGGCTACCGGGAGAACACCGCTGGCAAGGCCGGCGAGTTCAACCCGACCGAGGCCAAGAAGCTCTACCAGGCCGCGGGCGGTCCGTCGAAGATCGTCATCTCGTACAACGGCGACGGCGGGCACAAGGACTGGGTCGACGCCACGGTCAACCAGCTCAAGACCAACCTGGGTGTCGACGCCGTCGGCTCGGCCGAGCCGAAGTTCGCCGACCTGCTGACCAAGGTCGAGAAGAAGCAGCCGGTCGGTGCGTTCCGGATGGGTTGGGTCATGGACTACCCGACCATGGAGGACTACCTCGGCCCGCTGTACAGCACGAACGGCTCGTCGAACTACTACGGCTACAGCAACCCGGAGTTCGACAAGCTGGTCAAGGAGGGTTCCGCCGCCAAGACGCAGGACGAGGCGATCGCCAAGTACCAGCAGGCGGAGGACATCCTGGCCAAGGACATGCCGGTGATCCCGCTCCGCTTCGGCGAGAACGTGTTCGGCCACTCGTCCAAGGTCAAGAACGTCGAGATGGACCTGTTCCAGCGGGTCAACCTCGTCAAGATCGAAGCAGCCAGCTGAGCTGACCATGGTGCGGGCCACCCGGGCGACGAAGCCCGGGTGGCCCAATCCGCACCACCGGGCCGGGCCGCAGCAGCGGACCCGGCGTCGGTGGTGCCGGCTCTCCCCCGGGCCGGACGGCACGTCTCGGATATTTCGGGTACGCCAGAGATGCCGTCCTGCGACCCTTTCGCACATTTCCGGAGAGACTGCTAAGCATGTTCCGCTACATCCTGCGGCGCCTACTGCAGATGGTCCTGGCGTTCTTCGGGACCACCCTGATCGTCTACGCGCTGACATTCGCCGGGCAGGGCGACCCGATCCAGGCGCTCGCCGGTGAGCGGCCGGTGACGCCAGCCCAACGGGCCTACCTGACCGAGAAGTACCACCTGGACGCCACCGGCGTCGGCGGCTTCTTCTACCGCTACTTCGACTATGTGAAGAACCTGCTCCAGGGCAACCTGGGCGAGTCACTCACCGGTCGGAACATCGGTGACATCCTCCAGCAGGCCTGGCCGGTCACCGTGCGGCTCGCGCTCATCGCGCTGGCTGTGGCGATCATCTTCGGGGTCACCGCCGGTGTGCTCGCCGGCATCCGCCGGGCCAGCATCTTCGACAACTCGACGCTGGTGCTGACCCTGCTGGTGCTGGGCATCCCGACCATCGTGCTGGCGCCGCTGGCGCAGTACTTCTTCGGCGTCAAGTGGCAGCTCTTCCCACCCACCGCCGGCTCCGACCCGACGTTCTACGCGCTCCTGCTGCCGGGCATCGTGCTCGGCTCGCTGTCGCTGGCCACCGCACTGCGGCTCACCCGGGCCTCGGTGGCGGAGAACCTGCGCGCGGACTACGTCCGGACCGCCCGGTCGAAGGGCCTGGTCAAGCGCCGCATCGTCATCGTCCACGTGCTGCGCAACTCACTGATCCCGGTGGTCACCTTCCTCGGTGTGGAACTGGGCAACCTGATGAGCGGCGCGATCATCACCGAGGGCGTCTTCAACATCCCCGGCGTGGGCTTCAACCTCTTCCGCGGCATCCGCACCGAGGACGGCCCCCTGGTGGTGGGCATCGTCAGCGTGCTCGTCGTGGTCTACCTGGTCTCGAACCTGGTGGTGGACGTCCTGTACGCCGTACTCGACCCGAGGATCCGCTATGAGTGACCGCAGCGAGGTGCCGGCATGAGCGACTTTGAGACTGTGGCGGCGACCGAGAACCAGGCCGCGCGGCGTGGCCCCTCGGGCGAGCCGGGCACACCCAACCAGGTCGGTGCCGCGCAGAAGCCCCGCAGCCTGGCCGGAGACGCCTGGCGCGACCTGCGGCGCAACCCGATCTTCTGGATCTCGCTGGCGCTGGTCGTCATCTTCACCCTGATGGCGCTGCTTCCCGGGGTGTTCACCGCCAACAACCCGAACGACTGCCTGCTCTCCCGGCAGCACGCCGGGCCGTCCGGCGGCGCCATCTTCGGGTACGACTTCCAGGGCTGCGACACCTACTCCCGGGCGGTCTACGGCACCCGGGCGTCGCTGCTGGTCGGCGCGCTCGCCGCGCTCGGCACCGGGATCATCGCGCTGGTGGTCGGCATGCTGGCGGGTTACTTCGGCCGCTGGGTCGACGCGGTGCTCTCCCGGGTGATCGACGTGGTGCTCGGCATCCCGCTGCTGCTGGCCGCGATCGTGCTGCTCAAGCGGGTGTCCAGCGACAGCCAGTGGGCCCGGATCGGCGCGGTCGTGTTCGTGCTGGCCCTGCTCGGCTGGACCACCGCCGCCCGCGTGGTCCGCTCCTCGGTGATCACCGCGAAGGAGCAGGACTACGTCGCGGCGGCCCGGATGCTCGGCGCCGGCAACAGCCGGATCATGTGGCGGCACATCCTGCCGAACTCGCTGGCCCCGGCCATCGTCGTGCTGACCATCGCGCTCGGCTCGTTCATCGCCGCCGAGGCGACACTCTCCTTCCTGGGCATCGGCCTGAAGGCGCCCACCATCTCGTGGGGCCAGGACATCGACACCGGCCGGATCCACATGCGGGAGGCGGCCACCCCGTTGATCGTCCCGTCGGCCTTCCTGGCGCTGACCGTGCTGGCGTTCATCATGCTCGGCGACGCGATCCGTGACGCCTTCGACCCGAAGCTGCGGTGAGACCTCATGACCGTTCAACCCACGCCCGCCTCCGCCACGCCCGAGGGCGGTCACCTGTTGGACTTGCGGGACCTGCACGTCGAGTTCCGCACCAACGAGGGTGTCGCCCGGGTGATCAACGGCGTGTCGTACCACCTGGATGCCGGCGAGACGCTTGCCGTGCTCGGCGAATCCGGCTCGGGCAAGTCGGTCACCGCCCAGGCGATCATGGGCATCCTGGACACTCCGCCCGCGTTCGTCCGCTCCGGCCAGATCCTCTACCAGGGTGAGGACCTGCTCACCCGCTCCGAGGAGCAGCGTCGGCAGGTACGCGGCAAGGAGATCGCGATGATCTTCCAGGACGCGCTCTCGGCCCTGAACCCGGTCTTCCCGGTCGGTTGGCAGATCGGCGAGACCCTACGCCAGCGCGCCGGCATGTCCCGGGCCGACGCCCGACGCCGCGCCATCGAGCTGATGGATCTGGTCAAGATCCCGGGGGCCGCGAAGCGGATCGGCGACTATCCGCACCAGTTCTCCGGCGGCATGCGGCAACGCGTCATGATCGCCATGGCGTTGGCGCTGGAACCGAAGGTGCTGATCGCCGACGAGCCCACCACGGCACTCGACGTGACCGTGCAGGCCCAGATCATGGACCTGCTGGCCGACCTGCGCCGGGAACTCAACATGGCGATGATCCTGATCACCCATGACCTGGGTGTGGTCGCCGGTGTCGCGGACCGGATCGCGGTCATGTACGCCGGCCGGATCGTCGAGCACGCCGACGTCCGCTCGCTCTACAAGGCGCCCGCCCACCCGTACACCAAGGGGTTGTTGGAGTCGATCCCGCGCCTGGACGTCCGCGGCCAGGAGCTGTCGACGATCAAGGGGTTGCCGCCGAACCTGATGCGCATCCCGTCCGGCTGCCCGTTCCACCCCCGGTGCCCATACGTCCAGCAGGTCTGCGTGGACGAGGTGCCGCACGACCTGGTCCTCGGCGACGGCCGGACCAGCGCTTGCCACTTCGCGCAGGAGGTCCGTGATGACAGCGTCGCCCGCTGACTCCACCAAGGTTCGCGGCGAGACCATCCTCGCCGTCGACAACCTGGTGAAGCACTTCCCGATCACCCAGGGCGTGCTGTTCCAGCGGCAGATCGGGGCGGTGAAGGCCGTCGACGGGGTGAGCTTCGAGCTGCGTCGGGGCGAGACACTCGGCGTGGTCGGCGAGTCCGGCTGTGGCAAGTCGACCCTCGCCCGGCTGCTGATGCGGTTGGAGACTCCCACCTCCGGACGCGCCACCCTGGAGGGCAAGGACCTGTTCAAGGCTTCCGGGGGCGAGCTGCGCCGGCTGCGCCGCAACATGCAGATGGTGATGCAGGACCCGTACACCTCGCTGAACCCGCGGATGACCGTCGGCGACATCATCGGCGAGCCGTTCGAGATCCACCCGGACGCCGCGCCGAAGGGCAGCAAGCAGAAGCGGGTCCAGGAGCTGTTGGACCTGGTCGGGCTCAACCCGGAGCACATCAACCGGTACCCGCACCAGTTCTCCGGCGGTCAGCGTCAGCGCATCGGCATCGCCCGTGCGCTCGCGCTGAAGCCCGAGGTCATCGTCTGCGACGAGCCGGTGTCGGCGCTGGACGTCTCCATCCAGGCCCAGGTGATCAACCTGCTCAAGCAGCTCCAGGGCGAGCTGGGGCTCTCGTACATCTTCATCGCCCACGACCTGTCCGTGGTGCGGCACATCGCCGACCGCGTCGCGGTGATGTACCTCGGCCGGATCGTCGAGATCGGCACCGAGGACGAGATCTACGAGCGGGCCACCCACCCGTACACCCAGGCTCTGCTCTCCGCCGTGCCGGTGCCGGACCCGGAGGCCCGCGACCAGCGCAACATGATCCGGCTGGTCGGCGACGTGCCCAGCCCGGCCGACCCGCCCAGCGGGTGCCACTTCCGGACGCGCTGCTGGAAGGCCCAGGAGATCTGCGCCACCCAGGACCCGCAGACGGTCCCGAGAGCGGCGGACCCCCACCCGTCCGCCTGCCACTTCGCCGAACTCCGCCCCACCACCCCAGCAGCCTGACCCCTGCCGTTGATCATGAAGTTATTGCCCTGCACGTCGGCGTGTCAGGGCAATAACTTCATGATCGACGGGGTCTAACCGGGGTTAGTGGAAGAAGTGGCGGGTTCCCGTTAGGTACATCGTCACGTTGGCCTTCTTGGCGGCTTCGATGACTTCTTCGTCGCGGATGGAGCCGCCCGGCTGCACGATGGCGCGGACGCCCGCGTCGATGAGGATCTGCGGGCCGTCGGCGAACGGGAAGAACGCGTCCGAGGCGGCGACCGAGCCGCGCGCCCGGTCGGCGCCGGCGCGGCTGACCGCGAGCTGTGCCGAGTCGACCCGGTTGACCTGACCCATCCCGACGCCCACGGTGGCACCGTCCTTGGCGAGCAGGATCGCGTTGCTCTTCACCGCGCGGACCGCCCGCCAGGCGAACGCGAGGTCCCGCAGCAGCTCCTCGTCGGCGGCCTCGCCGGTCACCAACTGCCAATTGGCCGGGTCGTCACCGGGCGCGTCCACCCGGTCGGCGACCTGGGTGAGTACGCCGCCGGTCACCGGTCGCCACTCGAGGGTCGCCGGGGTCCACGCCGGCGCGCGCAGCAGCCGGATGTTCTTCTTGCCCTGCAACACCTCGACCGCACCCTCGTCGAAGCCGGGGGCGACCACCACCTCGGTGAAGATGTCGGCGACCTGCCGGGCCAGCTCGACCGAGACCGACCGGTTGACCGCGATGACGCCACCGAACGCCGACACGGGGTCGCAGGCGTGTGCCCTGCGGTGCGCCTCGGCGACGTCCGCGCCGACCGCGATGCCGCACGGGTTGGCGTGCTTGATGATCGCCACCGCCGGCTGGTCGGCGAAGTCGTTCGCGGCCCGCCAGGCGGCGTCCGCGTCGACGTAGTTGTTGTACGACATCTCCTTGCCGTGCAGCTGCTCGGCCTGGGCCAGCCCCGGCGGGGCGTCCGGATCGGTGTAGAGCGCGGCCGGCTGGTGCGGGTTCTCGCCGTAGCGCAGCACCGTCGACTTGCGCAGCGCGGACCCGGCGAACGCCGGCCAGGAGTCGTCGGCCGGAGCCAGCTCCTGGGCGCACCACTGGGCCACCGCGACGTCGTACTCGGCGATGTCGGCGAACGCCCGGGCGGCCAGCGCGCGACGCTGGGCCAGGGTGAAACCGCCCGCACCGAGCGCGCCGATCAGCGCCGGGTAAGCGGTCGGGCCGGTGAGCACGGCGACCGAGGCGTGGTTCTTGGCGGCGGCCCGCACCATGGCCGGGCCACCGATGTCGATCTGCTCCACGCACTCCTCGACGCCGGCGCCGGACGCGACGGTCGCCTGGAAGGGGTAGAGGTTGGACACCAGCAGGTCGAACGCCGCCACGCCCAGCTCGTCGAGCTGCGCGACATGCGTGTCCTTCCGCAGGTCCGCGAGGAGACCCGCGTGCACCTTCGGGTGCAGGGTCTTCACCCGACCGTCGAGCACCTCGGGGAACCCGGTCACCGTCTCCACCGGCGTCACCGGCACCCCGGCGGCGGCGATGGTGCCCGCCGTGCTGCCGGTGGAAACGATCTCCACACCGGCCGCGTGCAGGGCCTGAGCCAGCTCGACCAGCCCGGTCTTGTCGTAGACGCTGACCAGCGCCCGCCTGATCGGGCGGCGCCCGTCCTGAGTGGGACTCACGGAACCGTGACCTTCCTTCCGGTGATGGTCCAGCCTTCGCGGACCAGGCGACCGACCTGCTCGACGAGCTGGCGCCGCTCGGCTTCCTTGATGCGCTCGGTGAGCGTGTCCACGTCGTCGTCGTCGAGCACCGGCACCGCGACCTGCGCGACGATCGGCCCGGTGTCCATACCGGCGTCGACGAAGAAGAGGGTGGCGCCGGTGAGCTTCACGCCGTAGGCGAGGGCGTCACGCGGGCCGTGTATGCCGGGAAACGCCGGCAGCAGCGTGTTGTGGGTGTTCAGGTAGCGGTCGCCGAAGGCGGCGAGGAAGTGCGGACCGACCAGCTTGAGGAAGCCGGCGGAGATGACCAGGTCGGGTTGGTACTTCGCGACGTGCGCGGTGAGCGCACGATCCCAGTCCTCCCGGGTGTCGTGGTCCCGGACCCGCTCGACGAAGGTCGGCACCCCCGCCGCGTCGGCCCGGTCCAGGCCCGCGATGCCGTCGCGGTCCGCGCCGACCGCGACGACCTGCGCGCCGTACGCGGGGTCGGCGGCGGCCTCCAGCAGCGACTGAAGGTTGCTCCCGGAGCCGGAGATGAGGACGACGATGCGGGCGACAGACGCGGGCTCGGTCACCGGGCCACCCTATCGGGCAGGTCAGGGACGCCCTTCGGCTGGGCGGCGCGCCGATCATGGGGGTTCCGACGTGCGCCGACTCGGTACGCTGCCGCTCGCTCGGGCCGAACGCCGCGCCGGCCCCACACCGACCTGATCCGGGACACGGAAGCGGTCAACAAGTCCCCTTCTGCGTGCTTTGAGAGACATGTCGTCCTGTTGCTCTACTGGGCATCGGGAGGACTGACCGCGATCATGGATGGAAACAAACAGCAGCAACTGACGGAACCAGTACAAGGAGCTTCTCGAATGCAGCCCGGTAACCCCGGTCAGGACCCGTACGGCCAGCAGCCCAACCAGGATCCGACCACCCCCCAGCCGCCAGCCGCCCCGTACGGCCAGCAGCCCGGCCAGCCGTACGGCCAGCAGCCGCAGGATCCGTACGCCGCGCCGCAGGCCCCGTACGGCCAGCAGCCCACCTCGGGGCAGCCGTACGGCCAGCAGCCGCCGTACCAGGACCCGTACGGCCAGCAGCAGCCGCCGTACGGCGCCGGGCCGACGTACCCGAACGCCGGGTACCCGCAGGCGCAGGGGCAGAACAACACCCTCGGCCTGGTGTCGATGATTCTCGGTATCGCGTCGATCCCGCTGGTCTGCTGCCTCTACCTGGGCATCCCGGTCGGCATCGCGGGCATCGTGACCGGCTACCTCGCCAAGCAGAAGGTGGCCCAAGGCCAGGCCAGCAACGCCGGGCAGGCCAAGGCCGGTCTGATCTGCGGCGCGGTCGGCGTCGGGCTGGGCATCCTGGCGTTGATCCTGAGCGTCGTGGCGCAGGTCAACCTGCCCGCCCAGCCCTGACGGGCTCGGATTCGACGGGGCGCTCCGGGTTCGCCCGGGGCGCCCCGCGCTCGTCTACCGAGCGGGCGCGGTTGGGCTTTACTGCGCTGGCGCGCGGGTCAGCGCTCGGGTCGCGGCGGCGCCGAGCAGCGCCCCGACCGCGATGACACCGGTCGCCACGGCGGCGACCTGCCAGGCCACCGGCCCGAGCTGGGCGAGTCGGCCGGCGCCGAGCGGCCCTCCGGAGACCTTGGCGGCGACGCCGAGCAGCACCCCGGCCACCGGCCCGGCCAGTGCCGCCGGCGCCAGTAGCTCGGCCCAGCGCTGCGGGGCCCGCTCCGGACCGGCGAGCCGGGCCACCCGGCGGGCGAGCAGCCAGCCGGCGACCATCCCGGCCAGCGCCGGCACCGCGAGCAGCAGGGCACCGAAGCCGTCCAGCGGGCCGCGCGGCAGGCCGGCGAGCAGTGGTACGGCCGGCAGCGCGCCGACCGACACCTCACTGGTGCGGACCGCGGTGTCGGTCCCCACCGCGAAGCCCGGCCCGAGCAGATAACTGGTCGACCAGATCGCCGCGTTCGGCGCGTACGCGACGCTGACCAGGGTGATACCGGCCTGCCCGGCGACCCCGGTCCGGTACGCCCCGATCATGTCCGCCGCGTCGCCGCCGCCGGTGGCCACCGCCAGGCCGGCCGCGCCGGCGCCCGCGCCGAGCAGCAGCAGCCCGGCCACCAGACCGGTGCGGACGCCGTCGCGTACCGGGCCGGGCAGCCACGTGACGAGCAACCGGGTCACGGCGGTGATGCGGGTCGCGCCGACCAGCGCGGCGAGTGTGCCGACCACCGCGAACGTGGCACCCGCCCGGATCGGGGAGACGTCCAGCCCGCCGGCACCGACCAGCACCGCCGCGAGCGCACCGAGCAGCGCGTACGCGATGCCGACCGCACCCGCGGCGAGCAGCGCCCGGCGCGGCGAGCGGGTGTCGCGGGCGCCGATCGCCCGGCTGACGTGCACGCCGGCGCGGGTGAGCCGCCAGAGCGCGAGGACGGTCAGCGCGAGCGGGGCGAGCCCGAGCGGACCGGACTCGGTGTGCAGCGGCACGCCGTGCCCGAGCAGCCAGCCGGCCAGCGCGGTGCGCAGGGTGCCGGTCAGGGTGGTGGAATCCGCGCCGAGCTGAACCAGGCCGAGCACGATGGCGACCGGCAGGTAGGAGGTGAGGGCGGCCCAGCCGGCGGCCACCCCGGCGGCGACGGGCAACGGCGCACGCCCGCGTGGCGACCCACCCGCGCGGGGCGCGGGCACCCGCCGGGCCGGTGCGGCGCGGTCGACCGGCCGATCGTCGGCGCTCACACCGTCGGGACGGCTGGGACGGTCAGGGGTGACGGGGGACATCCGCTCTACTCTGGCACGTCGTGCGGGCGGCGGCAGTCCGTTAACCCCTCCTAAGGGCGGCGAGTTCACCGAACCGGCGTCCACGCCACCCGGTCCGGTCTAGCCTCGGCCCAGTGGGGGCGCGAGTCGCCGCCACCCGGGACGGGCCCGCCGGTCGCGGTCCGGGCCGGCCTGCCGCCCACGACCGCTCGGAGGTAGCTGTGACGACGCCATACCCGCCGCCCCCACCGCCACCGGCGCGGGGACGGGACCGGACCACCCTCTGGGGCGTGCTGGGCATCGTGCTGGGGCTGATCTGCTGCGGCATCTTCGGCATCGTCTTCGGCTATCTGTCCATCCGGGACGCCCGACGGTACGGGCAGTCGCCGCTGCTCGGTTACCTCGCCATCGTGCTCGGCGTGATCAACATCATCGGCGGGGCGATCCTGCGGGCCACCGGCAACTACCCGTTCTGGAACAACGGCTGACCGGCGCACCGCGCGTACGCCGAAGGGGGCCGACCGGCTGCGGTCGACCCCCTTCGGTGTTGCCTGGCCGGCTCAGCTGCCGGACATGATCTCCCGCATCAGCTTCGCGGTCTCGGTCGGCGTCTTGCCGACCTTGACGCCGACGGCTTCCAGCGCCGCCTGCTTCGCCTCGGCGGTGCCGGCCGAACCGGAGATGATCGCCCCGGCGTGACCCATGGTCTTGCCGGGAGGTGCGGTGAAGCCGGCGATGTAGCCGACCACCGGCTTGGTGACGTTGGCCTTGATGAACTCGGCGGCCCGCTCCTCGGCGTCGCCACCGATCTCACCGATCATGACGATGGCGTCGGTCTCCGGGTCGGCCTCGAACGCGGCCAGGGCGTCGATGTGGGTGGTGCCGATGATCGGGTCACCGCCGATGCCGACGCAGGTGGAGAAGCCGATGTCGCGCAGCTCGTACATCATCTGGTAGGTCAGCGTGCCGCTCTTGCTGACCAGGCCGATCCGACCCGAGCCGGTGATGTCGGCCGGGATGATGCCGGCGTTGGACGCGCCCGGCGAGGCGATGCCCGGGCAGTTCGGCCCGATGATCCGGGTCCGCTCGCCCTGCGCCACGTTGTACGCCCAGAACGACGCGGTGTCGTGCACCGGGACGCCCTCGGTGATCACCACGGCCAGCGGGATCGCGGCGTCGATCGCCTCGACCACGGCCGCCTTGGTGAACTGCGGCGGCACGAAGATGACGGTGACGTCGGCCCCGGTCTCGGCCATCGCGTCGGCGACGGACGCGAAGACCGGCAGCTCGGCGCCGTCGAAGTCGACCTTCTGGCCCGCCTTACGCGGGTTGACGCCACCGACCACGTTGGTGCCGGCGGCGAGCATCCGCCGGGTGTGCTTGGAACCCTCGGAACCGGTCATCCCCTGGACGATGACCTTCGAGTCCTTGGTCAGCCAGATAGCCATGATCAGACCCCCGCAGCTGCCAGCTCGGCGGCCCGCTCGGCCGCACCGTCCATGGTGTCCACCCGCTGCACGAGCGGGTTGTTCGCGCTGTCCAGGATCGCCCGGCCAGCCTCGGCGTTGTTGCCGTCGAGACGAACGACGAGCGGCTTGGTGACCTGCTCGCCGCGCTGCTCCAGCAGGGCCAGCGCCTGGATGATGCCGTTGGCGACCTCGTCGCAGGCGGTGATGCCGCCGAAGACGTTGACGAAGACGCTCTTCACGGCCGGGTCGGAGAGCACGATCTCCAGCCCGTTCGCCATCACCGCGGCGCTCGCGCCACCGCCGATGTCGAGGAAGTTGGCCGGCTTGACATTGCCGTGCCGCTCACCGGCGTACGCGACCACGTCGAGGGTCGACATGACCAGACCCGCGCCGTTGCCGATGATGCCGACCTCGCCGTCGAGCTTGACGTAGTTGAGGTCCTTGGCCTTGGCGGCCTGCTCCAGCGGGTCCACGGCGGCCTGGTCGACCAGGGCCTCGTGGTCCGGGTGCCGGAACGCCGCGTTCTCGTCCAGGCTGATCTTGGCGTCGAGCAGCAGCAGCCGACCGTCGCCGTTCTTGGCCAGCGGGTTGACCTCGACCAGGGTGGCGTCCTCGGCGACGAACGCCTGCCACAGGCCGACCGCGATCTCGACCACCTGGTCGGCGACCTCGGTCGGGAAACCGGCAGCGGTCACGATCTCGCGGGCCTTCGCCTCGTCCACGCCCTTCACGGCGTCGATCGGGGCCTTCACCACCTTGTCGGGGGTGTCGGCGGCGACCTGCTCGATGTCCATTCCGCCGGCGACGCTGGCGATGCAGAGGAAGGTGCGGTTCGCCCGGTCCAGCAGGTACGAGAAGTAGTACTCCTCGGCCACGTCCGCGGTCACGGTGATCATGACCTTGTGGACGGTGTGACCCTTGATGTCCATGCCGAGGATGTCCGTGGCCCGAGCCACCGCCTCATCCGGGCCCTCGGCCAGCTTGACGCCGCCGGCCTTACCTCGGCCGCCGACCTTCACCTGCGCCTTGACGACCACACGACCGCCGAGGCGTTCGGCGATCGCGCGGGCCTCTTCCGGGGTAGTGGCGACGCCGCCGGCCAACACGGGCAAGCCGTGCCGCTCGAACAGGTCCCGCCCCTGGTACTCGTACAGGTCCACGATTGCGCGTCCCGTCCCGTCTCCGCGGCGCGCCGTCGCGCCGCCACCAGCGTTCAGAAAACAGTTTGACGCCTGTCATCAGTTGAAACAGGCCATTGGCCGCAGCCTAGCGAGGTCGGCACCACCGGCAACCGAGCGGGTGCGCGGTGTGCGGTAATGCACAACCGGACATCAGGCGTGGCCGGTTTCCGGCCACGAGCCGGGTGGCATCCACCGTCCGGGCGATGTTGTCGGACCTGCGTAACCCGGCCGAGGGGGCGTCGTTGAGTCAGGTGTCGGAGCGCTGCAGAGCGCGATGACGGGAGACGGCCGATGCCCTGTCGGTCGAGGGGTGGCGGCGGGGCATCGTGCATAGAGGGGCCGGACGTGTGAGGGGTGCGTCCGGCCCCTCCCCCGTGCCCAAATCCTTTCGCCGCAGCGAACCTTCGCGGCACACCGCAGTGAATCTCGCGGCACCCCGCAGGAAAACGGCGGGCCTCCGGAATGCGGCGGGCCTCAGGAAACCGGCTGGGCCACGTTCGCCCGGACCCACTCGACGATCGCCTGGGTGGTGGCGCCCGGCGTGAAGATCTTCGCGACACCGAGCTTTTCCAACTCGGGGATGTCGCCGTTCGGAATGATGCCGCCGCCGAACACGACGATGTCGCGGGCGTCGCGCTCGCCGAGCAGTTCCAGCACCCGCCGGAACAACGTCATGTGCGCGCCGGAGAGGACGGACAGGCCGACCGCGTCGGCGTCCTCCTGGATGGCGGTCTCCACGATCTGCTCCGGGGTCTGGTGCAGGCCGGTGTAGACGACCTCCATCCCGGCGTCCCGCAGAGCGCGCGCGACGACCTTCGCGCCCCGGTCGTGGCCGTCCAGGCCAGGCTTCGCGACGACGACCCGAATACGAGAGCTCATCAGCGCACACCTTTCACCGGCTCCACGGCCTTCACCTGAACGAACGGTAACCCGGCGGACCCGGACCGGGAAATCCGGGCTCCGTCACCGGCCGTCACCCGGCGCGTCCACCCCGCAACCCGCCGGGGTCCACCGCCCAACCATCCCGGTGTCACCGTCAGCCCCCGTCCCGGTGCTGCTCGGAGTCAAGCCGGACGACTCCGCCGGAACGGTCACGCTCGGCGACGAACGGGCAGCGACGGGGGCACCGTTCGGCGTCGCGATGCATGACAATCATGGACGCAAACGGACAGATCGACACGCCAATTTTCCGCTCTAGCTTGTGACTCGCCTGGTGGTTGGCTAACGTGTCCACGGTTGTCATCAGGTCCATGGACGGGTGACGACGCGGTCAGCGGACGTTCACTGGAGCTTCAGGGGACGCTCACCGGCCGCTTCGGAACCCCGACAACGGAGGGTGTGCGTGCGCCAGCGCCTGTCGTCTGAGCCCGATCGATATCGCGGTCGCCGCCGCGTACCCACCCCACCCCGCAGCCGTTACGCCGCGGTCGTCACCACCGCGTTCGTCGGGGCCGGCATCGTGGCCCTCGGCGCGAGCGCCCTGCCGGACGCCAAGGACGTCAGCCCGACGGTCCTCGACGAGCTCAAGCAGGCGTCGGTCACCAGCCAGGATGCCGCGGCCCGTGCGGACAACGCCGACCGCGCCTCCCGGGACAGCCGCCCCAAGGACAGCGCCGAGCCCGAGGTCTGGCTGCTACCGCTGCAGGGTTACGACTTCAACTCCCCCTACGGGCTGCGCTGGGGCAAGCTGCACACCGGCGTGGACCTGGTCGCCCCCGAGGGCACGCCCTACGTGGCGATCCACGACGGGCTGGTCACCAAGGCCGGCTGGTTCGGCGGGTACGGCAACGCCGTGATCGTGCAGCACGCCGACGGCAGCGAGGCCATCTACGGCCACTCCTCCGCGGTCAGCGTCAAGGAGGGCCAGCAGGTCAAGGCGGGCGACCAGCTCGGCCTGGTGGGTCAGACCGGCCACGCGTACGGCACCCACCTGCACCTGGAGATCCATGTCAAGGGGCAGCCGGTCGACCCGGTGCCGTTCCTCCAGGAGCGCGGAGTGGACATCAAGCTGCAAGTCGAGGCAATTTACAGCGAGGTAGCCGCCTCCTGACGTTGCGTAGCGACCGTTGACCGCCCGGATCTGTCGATCCGGGCGGTTTTGCGTTGGGCAGGACTGCCAGATGTATCCCCGGTCACAGCGACGATTGTGACCGACGCCACCGGACGACATGATCACTTTTCCGGATGTAGCGCCGCACAGCGGGTCATACCCGGACAGCGGGCCGTCGGTCGACCACCCGGTCGTTTGGTCCCCGCGCCTGCCTGGATTCGGCCCGACACCAGTATTTCGAGGTCAAGTGCCCCTCGACTGTGAAGGTCCGCCGTGCAGGAAGACAGCCCCGTCCAGAACGAGAACACCCCCGACACCGTCCCGGCCGAGCGGTCGCAGCGCCCGGGCCGGCGCAACCGCCTCATCGTGCTCAGCGCCGCCGCCCTGGTAGCCCTCGGCCTCGGTGGTGTCGCCGTGGCCACCAGCGGCACCGACCACCCGGCGCCCGCCGCGGTCTCCCTCGACGCGCAGTCCCGCGCCGAGGCGGCGGGCCGGGCCGACCGCTCGGTCCGCGAGTCGAGCACGCCGGTCACCCCCTCGGCCAGCCCGACGCCCAGCCCGTCGGCGGTCAGCGCCAGCCCGACACCGGCGAAGACGGCGACCGCGAAGGCCAAGCCGAAGCCGAAGAAGACCACCAAGCCCACGCCCGCCTGGGTCGACCCGATGCCCGGCGCGGCCGTCACCTCCTGCTACGGGCAGCGCTGGGGCACCCTGCACGCCGGTATCGACCTGGCGCTGCCCTCCGGTACGCCGATCCACGCCGCGGCCGCCGGCACCGTGGCCCAGGCCGGTGACGCCTCCGACGGGTACGGCAACTCCGTCTTCATCGACCACGGCAACGGTTACCTGACCCACTACGCCCACCAGAGCCGCATCGCGGTCACCGTCGGGCAGCAGGTCAAGGCCGGCCAGGTCATCGGCTACGAGGGCGCCACCGGCGACGCCACCGGCCCGCACCTGCACTTCGAGGTGCACCAGGGGATGTGGAACCAGATCGACCCGGCCCCGTTCATGCGGGCACGCGGCGTCGACCTCGGCTGCTGAGCCGCGCCGCGCCCCCTCAGCCGCGCCGATCTTGCACTTTCTGCCCCGACATAACGGGGTAAAACCGCCGATGTCGGCGACCGAAACTGCAAGATCGGCGCGATCGGGGGCGCGGGGCCCGGTGGGGCGGGTCAGAGCTTGTCGACCGGGGCGTGCCGGAGCACCAGCCACATGGTCTGGTCGCCGAAGTCGATCTGCGCGCGAGCGCCCGGGCCATGCCCCTCGACGGCGAGCACCCGACCCAGCCCGTACCGCTGATGATTGACCCGGTCGCCCGCGACCACCTTCGGCCCCTGCGGCAGCTCGCTGGCCGTGGTCAGCCGGCTGGCGTCCACGCCGAGCCGCTGGGCCAGCTGCGCCGCCTTCGGGGTGCCGCCGGTGAAATTGCCACGACCGCCGGGCGCGCGGTCCGCACGACCGCCGACGCCGCCGCCCCCGCCGGCCCAGGAGGTGTACGACCCTTCGGTGCGCTCCCAGTGCACCAACTCGGTCGGCAGCTCCTCCAGGAAGCGCGACGGCGGGTTGTAGGACGGCTGCCCCCAGGCCGAGCGGGTCACCGCCCGGGAGAGGTAGAGCCGCTGTCGGGCGCGGGTGATGCCGACGTACGCCAGTCGGCGCTCCTCCTCCAGCTCCCGGGTGTCGCCCAGCGAGCGCAGGTGCGGGAAGACGCCGTCCTCCAGCCCGGTCAGGAAGACCACCGGGAACTCCAGCCCCTTGGCGGTGTGCAGCGTCATCAGGGTGACCACACCCTGGTGGTCGGGGTCGTCGGAGGGGATCTGGTCGGCGTCGGCGACCAGCGCCACCTGCTCCAGGAAGCCGGCCAGGGTGGCCCGCTCCCCCTCCTCGCCCAGCGCCTCGATCCGCTCGGTGTACTCCCGGGCGACGCTGACCAGCTCCTGGAGGTTGTCCACCCGGCCGGCGTCCTGCGGGTCCAGGCTCTCCTCCAGCTCGGTGAGGTAGCCAGAGCGGGTCAGCAGCGCCTCCAGGACCTCCTCCGGGGTGCCGGTCTCGGCCAGCTCACGGGCGCCGTCGAGCAGCGCCACGAAGTCGGCGATGCCGTTGGCGGCCCGGCTGGAGATGCCCGGCGCCTCCCGGGCCCGGCGCAGTGCCGCACCGAACGAGATCCGGTCGCGGCTGGAGAGCGCCTCGACACACGCCTCCGCGCGGTCGCCGATCCCCCGGCGGGGGGTGTTGAGCACTCGCCGCAGGCTCACCGTGTCGTCGTCGTTGACCACCGACCGCAGGTACGCGAGCGCGTCGCGGACCTCCTTGCGCTCGTAGAAGCGCACCCCGCCGACGACCTTGTAGGGCAGGCCGACGCGGATGAACACCTCCTCGAAGACACGGGACTGGGCGTTGGTGCGGTAGAAGACCGCGACGTCGCCGGGACGGGTCTCGTCGGCGTCGACCAACCGGTCGATCTCCCGGGCCACCCAGTCGGCCTCGGCGTGCTCGGTGTCGGCCACGTAGCCGACGATCCGCTCGCCGGCGCCGGCCTCGCTCCACAGCCGCTTGGGCTTGCGGGAGGTGTTGCGGTCGATCACCGCGTTGGCCGCGTTGAGGATGGTCTGGGTGGAGCGGTAGTTCTGCTCCAGCAGGATCGTCCGCGCGTCGGTGAAGTCCCGTTCGAACTCCAGGATGTTGCGGATCGTCGCACCGCGGAACGCGTAGATCGACTGGTCGGCGTCGCCGACGACGCACAGCTCGGCAGGCTCCAGCCCGTCGGTGCCGGAGACCAGCTCCTTGATCAGGACGTACTGGGCATGGTTGGTGTCCTGGTATTCGTCCACCAGCACGTGCCGGAAGCGCCGGCGGTAGCTCTCCGCGACGTGCGGGTGGGACTGGAGCAGGTGCACCGTGGTCATGATCAGGTCGTCGAAGTCCAGGGCGTGCGCCTCACGCAGCCGGCGCTGGTAGAGCGTGTACGCCTCGGCCAGCGCCCGCTCGTTGGGCCCGGTGGCCCGCGCCGCGAACTGCTCCGGATCGACCAGCTCGTTCTTCAGGTTGGAGACCTGGGCGGCCAGCCCCCGGGCCGGGTAGCGCTTCGGGTCGAGATCCAGCTCGCGGGTCACCAACTGCATCAGCCGGCGGGAGTCGTCCGCGTCGTAGATCGAGAACGTCGACTTGAGGCCGGCGTGCTCGTGCTCGGCACGCAGAATCCGGACGCAGGCCGAGTGGAACGTCGACACCCACATCAGGCGGGCCCGGGGGCCCACCAGCGCGGCGACGCGCTCCTTCATCTCGCCGGCCGCCTTGTTGGTGAAGGTGATCGCGATGATCTCACCGGGGTGCACGTCCCGAGCGGCGAGCAGGTAGGCGATCCGGTGCGTGAGCACCCGGGTCTTGCCGGACCCGGCGCCGGCCACGATCAGCAGCGGCGAGCCGGCATGGCTGACGGCGTCGCGCTGCGGCCCGTTCAGCCCGGCGAGCAGCTGCTGTGGATCGAGGCGCGCGGCGGCCGCCCCGGGTCGGTGCGGGCGGGCCGGCGCGGACTCCGGCGCAGGCGGGGACGCGGGGATGTCGAAGAGAGGATGCATCGCCCGACAAGTCTATGCCGCCGGCCAGACACTTCCGGACGGCGCGCACCACCACTGGCTCCGCCCACCGGTGAGAAAGGCGCCCGTCTGGACGCGGAATGCTTGCGCACCCGGCAACGACGTGGGCATACTCGACGGCGTGATCGTTGCGCGCTACTACTTTTACTATGGCACCGGGAGTCCGGCAGCCGTAGGTCGCGCCTGATCGATTCAGACCTGCTAAAGCCCCGGGCTCCTGGAGTCCGGGGCTTTTTCCGTCCCAGGTTCCGGGCACCGGGCACCACAGTGCGAGAGGTACCCGATGATGACAGACGTGATGCAGCAGAGCGGCGGCCCGACCCGACCGGAGGCTGGGGAGCCCGCCGCGCCGGGGGCTGAACCGGCGGTGGTCACGCCGCTGACGGGTGGCAATGCCGAGCCGGCCGAGCAGGAGACCGGCACCGAGGAGCCGTCCGCCGCCGCGCGGATCGTGCAGATCAGGGAACGGATCGACGAGATCGACCACGCGCTGATCACGCTCTGGCAGGAGCGGGCCGCGCTGTCCCAGGAGGTCGGCGTGACCCGGATGGCGTCCGGTGGGACACGCCTGGTGCTCTCCCGGGAACGGGAGATCCTGGAGCGGTTCCGGGTCGCGCTCGGCGCCGACGGCACCCAGTTGGCCCTGCTCCTGCTCCGCGCGGGTCGTGGCCCACTGTGAGCCACCCCCGGCCCGCGGCGAGTCGCCCGGCCCGCTGACGCCACGCGGGCAGCTCCGCGCCGCGCGGCCCTTCGGGTACGGACAGACGAAACCGCCTGCCGTCGTCGTGGTGACGTCGGCAGGCGGTTTCGGTGACTCAGGCCTCGTGGGTGGCGACGATCTCGCGCTTCTCCGCGAAGTGGCAGGCACTCGGGTGGTCCGAGTCCCGCCGGATCTCCAGCAGCGGGACCTGCTCGGCGCAGATGTCCTGCGCCTTCCAGCAGCGGGTCCGGAACCGGCAGCCCGAGGGCGGGCTGATCGGCGACGGCACGTCACCCGTGAGCCGGATGATCGTCTTGTTGTTCCGCTGGGTCGGGTCCGGCACCGGCACGGCGGACAGCAGCGCCTGGGTGTACGGGTGGGTCGGACGCTCGTAGATCTCGTCCTCGGTGCCGATCTCGACGATCTTGCCGAGGTACATCACCGCGACGCGGTCCGAGAGGTGGCGGACCACCGACAGGTCGTGCGCGATGAAGACGTACGACAGCCCGAACTCGCCCTGCAGCTGCTCCAGCAGGTTCATCACCTGGGCCTGGATGGAGACGTCCAGCGCCGACACCGGCTCGTCACAGACGATGATCTCGGGCCGCAGCGCGAGCGCGCGGGCGATGCCGATGCGCTGACGCTGACCGCCGGAGAACTGGTGCGGGTACCGGTTGATGTGCTCCGGGTTGAGCCCGACCAGGTCGAGCAACTCCCGGACCTTGGCCCGGCGGCTGCCCCTCGGCGCCACCTCCGGGTGGATCTCGAACGGCTCGCCGAGCAGGTCCCCGACCGTCATCCGCGGGTTCAGCGAGGTGTACGGGTCCTGCATGACCAGCTGGATCTGCCGGCGCAGGCGTCGCAGCGCCCCACCGGACAGCGTGGAGATGTCCTGGCCCTTGTAGACCACGCTGCCGGCGGTCGGCTTCTCCAGGTTCATCAGCACCCGCGCAAGGGTCGACTTGCCGCAGCCGGACTCGCCGACCACGCCGAGCGTCTCACCGGCGCGCAGACCGAACGAGACCCCGTCGACCGCCTTGACCTGACCGACGGTCTTCTTGAACACCACACCCTGCGTGACGGGGTAGTGCTTGACCAGGTCACGGACCTCGAGGATGTTCTCAGACACGGTTCACCAGCTCCTCGGCGAAGTGGCAGGCGCTGGCCCGGGCGGTACCCACCTGCAGCAGCGGCGGGACCTTCTCCCGGCACACCGGCTGAGCCATGGGGCAGCGCGGGTTGAACGGGCAGCCCGGCGGGATGTTCATCAGGTTCGGCGGGAGACCCTTGATCGTCCGGAGCTGCTGCCCCTTCTCGTCCAGCCGCGGGATCGAGTCGATCAGACCCATCGTGTACGGGTGCGCCGGCTTGGCGTACAGGTCGTACACGTCGGCTTCCTCGACGATCCGGCCCGCGTACATGACCGCGATCCGGTCCGCGACGTCGGCGACCACGCCGAGGTCGTGGGTGATCAGGATCATGCCCATCTGCCGCTCACGCTGAAGCTCGGCCAGCAGGTCCATGATCTGGGCCTGCACGGTCACGTCGAGGGCGGTGGTCGGCTCGTCCGCGATCAGCACCTCCGGGTCGAGCGCCAGCGACATCGCGATCATCGCGCGCTGCCGCATACCGCCGGAGAACTGGTGTGGGTAGTTGTTGAACCGGCCCTTGGCGTTCGGGATCTTGACCTGGTCGAGCATCTCGATCGCGCGCTTCTTGGCCTCCGCGCGGCCCATGCCCCGCCGGACCCGGAACTGCTCGGCGATCTGGAACCCGACGGTGAAGACGGGGTTCAGCGCGGAGAGCGCGTCCTGGAAGATCATCGCGATGCCCTCACCGCGGATGCGGCGGCGTTCCTCGGCGGACATGCGGAGCATGTCCTTGCCGTGGAAGCGGACCTGCCCACCGGTCACGAAGCCGGGGGGCGTGTCGAGGATGCCCATGATGGTCTGCGCCGTGACGCTCTTACCGGAGCCGGACTCGCCGAGCACGGCGAGGGTCTCCCCCGCGTCGACGTGGTACGTGACCCCGTTGATGACCTTTGCGACGCCGTCCCGGGTGCGGAACTCCACCCGCAGGTCGTCGACCTCGAGCAGCCGGCCGGAGGGACGCCCGGACCCGCCGGGTCCCGGCGCGGACTGCTCGGACACGAGAATGTCGGACACTGGATATCCCCTAGCGGAGTTTCGGATCGAGGGCCTCGCGGACCGCCTCACCGAGCATCACGAAGCTCAGCACTGCGGTGACGAGGAACGCGGCGGGGAAGAAGACCAGCCCTGGCGCGACCCGGAGGAAGTCCTTACCGTCGCTGATCATGATGCCCCAGGAGACCACCGGCGACTTCAGACCGACGCCCAGGAAGGACAGCGTGGCCTCGGCGCCGATGAACGAGCCGACCATGATCGTGCCGTAGACCAGCAGCGGGGCCAGACAGTTCGGCAGCAGGTGCTTGAGGATGATCCGGCCGGTGCCGGCACCCAGGGCGCGGGCCGCGACGATGTAGTCGGCCTCCTTGGTGGCGAGCACCGAGGAACGCATGAGTCGCATCACGACCGGCCAGCTCAGCACGATCAGGGAGATCGTCACCAGGCTCATGATCTTGACCTTGCTGTTGCCCGAGCCCGAGCCGTTGAACGTGGTCAGGATGACGATCGCGCCGAGCACGAACGGCAGGCCGAAGAAGACGTCGGCGATCCGGCTCAGCAGTCCGTCCACCCAGCCACCCCGGTAGCCGGAGATGATGCCCATCGTGCCGCCCACCAGCAGCGTGCCGAGCACGGCGAGCACGGCGACCTGGATGGAGGCGCTGGCGCCGTAGATGACCCGAGCGTAGACGTCGCGGCCCTGCAGGTCGTACCCGAACCAGGCGTCCCCGGACGCCTTGCCCAGGCTGCGGGACAGCGACCCGTTGACCGGGTCGCCCGGCGCGAACAGGGCCGGGAAGAGCGCCATCAACACGAAGATCACGATCAGGGTGCTCGCGATCCAGAACAGCGGCTTGCGCCGGAGGTCCCGCCAAGCGTCACCGAGCAGACCGCGGGGCTTCTCGTTGCTCTGCGGCTGGCCCGCGGTGGCGGGGGTGCCAGAGTCGGTCGGTTGCGCGCCAGGGGTACTGACGATCGATGCGGTGCTTGGGTCACTCATAACGGATCCTCGGGTCCAGGGCGGCGTAGAGCAGGTCAACCAGCAGGTTCATCACGAGATAGACCAGCACCAGGACGACCACGATGCCCACCACGGTGGCGCTTTCCTTGGTCACGATCGCGCGGTACACCGCACGGCCGATCCCGTTGATGCCGAAGATCCCCTCGGTGACGATCGCGCCGCCCATCAGGGCACCGAGGTCGGTGCCGAGCAGAGTGACCACCGGGATGAGCGAGTTGCGCAGCAGGTGCACGCCCACCACCCGGCGCATCGGCAGACCCTTGGCGATCGCGGTGCGCACGTAGTCGGCGCGGCGGTTCTCCGCGATGCTGGTACGCGCCACGCGGGCGATGTAGGCCACTGACGCACTACCGAGCACGAAGCCCGGCACGATCAGCTCGGACCACCGCATTTCGGAGGAGACGGTCGGCTTGACGATGCCCCACTGCACGCCCAGCAACCACTGAAGCACGAAGCCGACGACGAAGACCGGCAGCGCGATCAGGAAGAGCGTGGAGACCAGGACCAGGTTGTCCAGGAAGCCGTTGCGGCGCAGACCGGTCAGCACGCCGGCGCCCAGGCCGATCACGGCCTCGATGGCGAGCGCCACCAGGGCCAGCTTCAGCGTGTTCGGGTACGCCGTGGCGATGATGTCGCCGATATCCCGTTGCGAGAACGTCTGACCGAAGTCACCCTGGAGCAGGTTCTTCATGTAGTTGCCGTACTGCACGAAGACGTTCTGGTCGAGGTGGTACTTCTCGGTCATGAAGGCGATGTACTGATCCGGGCAGCGACGCTCGCCACACTTGCCGGCGAACGGATCGCCCGGGACGGCCCAGACGAGCCAGTAGATCAGGAACGTCGTACCGATGAAGACGGGCACGAGTTGGAGCAGCCGTCTCAACAGATAACGGCCCATGGGGTGGTCCTCCAGACAGGGGGCGCGTCGGACGGCCGACACGGTGGTGACAACGTGCGAGTGGAGTGTTGTAACACCCAATCGCGGAACGGCCCCGGGTCGGGCTCACCGGATGTGGCGAGCCCGACCCGGGGTCAGACCGTTCGGATCAGAGCTCGACCGAGGTGATGTCGAGTTCGCCGACGTTGTTCAGCTCGAGCTTCTTGATCTTCTCCGAGTGGCCGGACTGCTGGCCGTAGAAGTAGATCGGGATGCTCGGGACGTCCTGGTCGACCAGCTCGACGGCCTTGGCGAACGCCTCGTGCGAGGCCTCCAGGCTCGGCGCGGCGCTGGCCTGCTTCGCCAGGGCGTCGACCTCCTTGTTGCTGTACAGGCCGTCGTTCGAGGAGCCACCCGTCACGTAGAGCGGGTTGACCCAGTTCTCGACGTCCGGGTAGTCCTGCTGCCAGGCGGCACGGTACGGGCCGCTCATCTTGTGAGCGTTGATGTTCTGGCGGAAGACCGCGAAGGTCGGCACGCCCTCGGCCCGAGCGTTGATGCCAAGGTTGGTCTTGACCTGCTGCGCAACGGCGTCCATCCAGTCCTTGTGGCTGGAGTCCGAGTTGTAGTAGAAGACCATCTCACCGGTGAAGCCGCCGGCCTCGGTCAGCAGCTGCTTGGCCGTGGTCGGGTCGAACTTGCAGGCGGTGCAGTTGCCCGGCTTGGCGCCCGGGGTCAGCGGGTTCGCCCAGCTGTCGGCCGGCTTGCGGGTGCCGAAGAAGATCTTGTCCGAGATCTCCTGCCGGTTGATCGACAGCGACACGGCACGACGCAGCTTCGGGTTCTGGAAGCGCTTGTCGTAGGTCGGGAACGCGATCAGCGCGGTCGACGGCGTGACGGTCGAGCGGCCCCGGTCACCGAGGTCGGTCTTCCACTTGTCACCCGCGAGCGCCGAGGTGGGGACAACCTCCATGAAGTCGAGGTTGTTCGCCAGCAGGTCGGCGTAGGCGGCCGTCTCGTCCTGGTACAGCTTGACGTCGACGTCCTTGACCTTCATCTTGTCGCGCAGGTTGTAGTCGTCGAAGCGCGTCAGCTTGATGAGGACGTTGTCCTCCCAGGACACGAACTTCACCGGGCCGTTGCCGATCGGCTTCTTGCCGAACTCCTCGGGCTTCTGCGTGAAGAAGACGTCCGGCAGCGGCATGAAGGCGCTGTAGCCGAGCTTGGTCGGGAAGACCGCGGTCGGCGCTGCCAGGGTGACCTCGAAGGTCTGGTCGTCGATGACCTTCAGGCCGGACAGCTTGTCGGTGCTCGGCGTCGGGGCCTTCTGCGGACCGTCCGGGCCATCCGGGTCCGTGGTGTAGGTCTTGTCGAAGCCCTCGATGTCGGAGAAGAAGCTGCCGTTCTGCGCGCCGTTCGGCGAGTAGGCAGCCCAGTTCCAGGCGTCGACGAAGTTCTTCGACTTCACCTCGGTGCCGTCGTGGAACTTGGTGCCGGCCTTGATCTTGATCGTGAAGACCTTGGAGTCCGTGGTGTTGATCGACTCCGCCAGCGCGTTACGCGGGGCCCCACCGTCGTTCGGGTACTCGACCAGGCCGGTCCACAGCCAGTCGACGACCTTGCCGCCGCCGGTCTCCGTGGTGTTCGACGGGACCAGCGGGTTCTCCGGCTGGACGCCGTGGACACTGATCGAGCCGTCCTTGCTGGCGGCAGAGTCGCCGTCACTATCACCGCTCGAGCAACCGCTCGCGACAAGCGCGGCAGCCGCGCTGAGCGCGATCGCGCTCGTCGCCCGCTTCGAGACTCTCATTCCGAGGGGCCTCCTCTTTCTAACCAGGTTCCGTCGTGGGTTTCACGCACGTTTGGGGGTGACACCGCCCGACCACCCCGGGGGCGCGGGTCGCCGGGACCACAGGGAAGTTGGAGACACCCCTGATGTTCCGATCCGCCGGGCTCCCCACCAGCGAGGCGCGACACGACGCAATCGACACAGCCACGGACTGCCGCGAACGGCGAGGTCGTGGTCGTGGGGCGCACGGAGTGCCACACACCGATGGTGAGGTGCTGCCACTGTGACACCCACTGGCCGCTTCCGTGAAGGTGCCGTTATCAAGCCGTTAGTTGCCCGCCACGTTGCCGATACTTGAAAAATGATCATAAAACGGTCGACGCGGACAGCACTGACCAGGAAATACGTTGCGTCGCCCGAACAGCCGGCCCCGGCCGCACTCAAGCCCCTGGTCACCTCGACCCGATGGGACGTCCGTCACCACTCATGTTTCGAGCCGTACGGACGAGGGTGACTACGGCTGCACGGGCACGATCATCGGCTGGGTGGACGAGGGCGCGAAGAACGTTCCTCTGCTCCTCGTCGGTGGCACCCCACCGTCACACCAGCCGGCGATCCGCCGCCCAGCGGGAGAGCTCGTAACGGTTGGACATCTGAAGCTTGCGCAGCACGTTCGACACGTGCGTCTCCACCGTCTTGATGGAGATGAACAGCTCCTTGGCGATCTCCTTGTACGCGTACCCCCGGGCCAGCAGCCGCAGCACCTCCCGCTCACGGTTGGTGAGCTGGTCCAGCTCCGGGTCGGCCACCGGGGCGTCCGGCCGGGCCGCGAAGGCGTCCAGCACGAACCCGGCCAGCCTCGGGCTGAACACCGCGTCCCCGTCCGCCACGCGACGGATCGCCGCGGCCAGCTCGTCCGGCGAGATGGTCTTGGTGACGTACCCCCGGGCACCGGCACGGATCAGCCCGATCACGTCCTCCGCCGCGTCGGAGACACTCAACGCCAGGAACTTGACCTGCGGGTGCGTACGCCGCATCGCCTCCAGCACCGCGCGCCCGCCGCCGTCGGGCATGTGCACGTCGAGCAGCACCACGTCCGGGCCGACGGCCGCGATCCGGGTGACCGCCTCGGCCACCGTGCTCGCCTCGCCCACCACCTCGACGTGGGCGCCCAACTCCGCACGCACCCCGGCTCGGAACATGGCGTGGTCGTCCACCAGGAACACCCGCAGCCGCTCGGGGCGGGCATCCGCCGGGTCGAGGTGCTCGGTCGACTGCTCGGCCATGGTCATCTGTTCCTCTCCGCTGCGGACGAGTCCCGGGAGATCGGCAGGATCAACCGGACCTCAGTCCCCTCCCCCGGGCCGGACCGGATTTCGGCCCGTCCGCCGTGCCGCTTCATCCGCCCGATGATCGAGCCGCGTACGCCGTGCCGGTGGTCCTCCACGGTATCCGGATCGAAGCCCTTCCCCCGGTCCCGGACGAAGACGCTGACCTGATCGGGCTCGACCTCGGCGTAGAGCGACACGGTCTGCACGCCGGCGTGCCGGGCCGCGTTCACCAACGCCTCCCGCGCGGCCGCGACCAGTGCGCCGACCTTCTCGTCGGTCTCCCGGTCCCCCACCACCACCGTCTCCACGCTGATCGCGAAGGTGTCCTCGACCTCGGCCGCGGCCTGCTCCAGCGCGGCGGCGAAGCGCTCATTCGGCGATGCCGTCGGCTTGTAGAGCCAGTTGCGCAGCGAGCGCTCCTGCCCTCGGGCCAGCCGCTGCACCGTCTTGACGTCGCCGGCGTTGCGCTGGATCAGCGCCAAGGTGTGCAGCACCTGGTCGTGCACCATCGCGGCCAACTCGGCCCGCTCCTGCTCGCGGATGCGTCCCTCGCGCTCCGAGCGGAGCTGGCTGTACGTACGCCAGAGCACCGGCGCGGCGACCACGCCGACGCCGGCCAGCCCGACCAGCGCGAAGATCACACCATTGATCACCGCATCGAAGTTCTGTGCGGGCGAGTAGACGGCCGCGACACCGATGATGCCGACCGCGACCAGGACTCCCCCGCCGATGAACCGGAGCACGAAGGCTCGCCGGTCGCTCTCCTCGACGACCGCGCCGAGCCAGGGCACCGGCATCGCGTCACCCCACTGCCGCCGCCGCTCGGGCGCGGACTGGTGCCAGATGACCCCGGCGCCGACCGCGATGATGGCCACCAACCAACCGGCGGTGCCCGCCGCACCGACCGAGTCGAAGACCATCACCTGGATCAACAGGACACCGAGCCCGATTCCCACGAACGGCAGGAGTTGGGCGACGTCCCGCCGGGGCGGCACCGCGGTGTCACCGGGACGCAGCGGCACCACCGCCCAGAACGCCGCGTAGAGCAGCAGGCCGAGCCCGCTCAGCCCGAGCAGAACCATGAACGCGACGCGTACCCGCAGCACCGAGATGCCGAGATGGTCGGCGATACCGGCGGCGACGCCGGCGGCCATCCGGTGCTCGGGGGCGCGGTAGAGCCGCGGAGGCGGGGTCACGGTGCTGATCGGAGGCTCCCTGGTCGCGGTGGCGGGCGGGTCGAGGTGGGTGACTCGATCGTCACACGCTGCGGCGTCCGCGACCACGGGGACGCCCCCGACATTCCGGCCGCGGGATCTCAGGGTGGGGTCAGGGTCGGGTCCTGAGGTCGTTCGGGTGCGCCGGGCAGCAGGATCGAAGCATGACCGAGGAAGCTGCCCCGCCACCCCGACCGGGGTCGGCACAGCCGGGCGGTTCAGCACCGCCCCCGCCCACCACGACGCCCACCGAGTGGACCGAGCCCAGCACGTTCGGTCCGCACGCTGGCACCGGCGCGACCGCCGACACCGCACCCGGCGATCCGGCCAGCGGCTACGGGCCGCCCCCGGCGGGCTACGGCCCAGGCCCAGGGTTCGCGGCGGGCACCGGCTACGGCCCGGGCGGCACGCCACCCGGGCCGGGTGGTCCCGGTCCGTCCGCGCCGCCACCGCCGCTGGGCGGGACCGGCTTCACCTCGCGGTACGGGCTGGTCCGCCCGCGCGAGGGTCGCTATCTGGCCGGCGTCTGCGCGGCGATCGGGCGGGCCACCAACACCGATCCGGTGCTCTGGCGGGTGCTGCTCGCGGTGCTCGGGTTCTTCGGGGGCATCGGCATCCTGGTGTACGTCGCCGCCTGGCTGATCATCCCGAACGAGGGCGACACCGCGTCCCCGATCGAGTCCATGCTCGGTCGCGGTCGCTCCAGCATGTCCCCGGTGACAGTGATCGTCCTGGGCATCCTCGTCGCGGCCAGCTTCGCGTACATCGTCACCGACGCCTTCCGGGCGGTGCTGCTCGGCGCGGCCATCCTGGTGGCCGGGGCGCTGCTGCTCAACCGGGACGGCCGTAATCCACGGCCCGGCACCCCCGGAGGTCCACCGCAGTCCGCACCGTCCGGCAACCCGCCCGGCCCGGTCGTCCCGCCGGTGGCCTGGCCCGCGCCGTCGTACGGCACGGCGCCGTCGACCGGTCCGGTGGTGACGCCGCCGACGGTCACCAGCAGTCCGGGGTACGCCACCGCGACGACGGGTGCGGCGCCCACCGTCACCATCCCGGCGTACGACGCTCCGCCGACCAGCGATCCGCTGTCGTCCACCGCCGCGCAGCCGGTGTCCGGGGTGGGTCCGGTGTCCGGGCAACCGGCCGGGACGACGGCTGTCCAGCCCGGCTGGCCGGCCCCGCCCACGGGCTGGCCGAGCACCGGCACGCCCAGCGCCGGCTGGCCATCGGCACCCGTGAGCAGCGCGGCCACTGCCCCAACCGGCTATCCGACCGCCCCGCCGCCCTCCGGTTACCGCCCCCCGTTCGCGCCACACGGCCCGTACGCTTCGCCGGCCCCGGCCCCGACCGCCGCACCCAAGCCACCGAAGCCGCCGAAGCGTCCCAAGGAGCGTTCGCCACTCGGTGCGGTGACCTTCTCGCTGATCTTCCTTGTCCTCGGCGTCGTCGCCCTGCTCGACCTGCTGGACGTCTTCGCCATCAGCGCCTCGGCGTACTTCGCGGCCGCGTTGGCCACGATCGCAGTGGGGCTGCTGGTCGGCACCTGGTTCGGGCGGGCCCGCTGGCTCATCGCGCTCGGTCTGGTGACCGCGGCGGCGCTGGGCACGGCGACGGTGGCCGAGTCCTACGACCGGATCCGGGGGGTCGACGGTGCGGTGACCTGGGCACCGACCGACTACCGCGACCTCGCCGACCGGTACGAGAACAGCTTCGGTGACGCCGTGCTCGACCTGCGCGGGATCGACTTCTCGAAACGGGACAGCCAGGTGACCGTGGCCGTCAACTTCGGCCAGGCGACCGTGGTCGTTCCGCCGAACGTGGACGTCACCACCGTGGCCGACGTCAACGCGGGTGACGCCACCATCTTCGGCAGCCGTTCCGGAGGGCTGGACGGCCGCCTGCGCGAATCCACCGACGTCGGCGCGGACGGGCCCGGCGGCGGGACCCTGCGCCTCTACATCCACGTCAATGCCGGCAACCTGGAGGTGACCCGGTGAAGGCTCACCGCACGGATCTGGTGTCGTTCGCCTTCGGGCTCGTGTTCCTGTCGCTCTCCGCCTGGTGGCTGCTCGCCCAACTGCTCGGGCTCGCGCTGCCCCCGGTCGGCTGGTTCCTGGCCGGTGCACTCATTCTGATCGGGGTCTTCGGTCTGGTCGGCGCGCTGCGCTCGGGGCGGCCAAGCCAGCCGGATCCCACCGCCGAGGCCGGCGCTGGTGCCGCCGAGGCTGTCACACCCGTCTCCGGCATGTCCGTCTCCGGCGCGCCCGTCTCCGGCGCCGCCACGTCGACCTCTGGCGCGGCGCTGCCGGTCTGGGAAGCCGAACTGTCCACCTGGGACGATCCATCGACCCCGACCCGGGAGGCCCCGACCACCGGGCTGCGAACGGAGGACGCGCCGACCACCGACGTGATCCACCCGGCCTGGCTGGCACATCCGCCGTCGGAGCCGCAGACCGAGCCGATCCCCGGCCAACCCCGCCCCGCGGACGAGGAGCCGACCATCGGGATCCTCGCCCGGTCAGCCTCGTCCGAGAGCGACGAGCCGACCCGGTCCGACCAGCCGGGCGAGGCGGCCGGCGACCGAGCGGGCAGGACCGCCGGGGACCAGCCGGGTGAGGCCATCGGCGACCAGCCGGGCGACGAGCGGGAGGGCCGGCGCCGGGACGCCTGACCTCGGACGCCTGGTGGCGTCGGTCCAGCGCATCGCCACGGCGGTGCGGCCGGCGCGGACGGACGCATATGCTGGCCGGTGGAGTCTCGCCTCCGCCGGCCGGCCCGTCCCGCCCATGGCGGTCCCGCCGCGATTCCCGTCTCTACCCCCGTCAGGAGCCCGCCCGACATGACCCAGTCCCCCGCCGTGCGTACCACCGGCCGGTCCGGTCCGGTCCGCATCGGCGAGCGAGCCGCCCGTACCCTCGTCGCCGAGCTGGCCCGGATCAACGACGCCAAGGCCGCCCTGCTGGTCGGGGTGAGCCCGGACTCCGCGGTGCTGGCCGCGGCGGTCGAGGCGCTGCTCCCCGGTGACCGGCTGACCGTGGTGCCCGCCGAGCCGTTCGGCGCCGCGGCGCTGCGCGAGCACGTCACCGCCCAGGGCCGCTGGGTCGCCGACCGGGTGAGCGTCGTCGACTCGCTGGCCGAAGCCGAAGCCGCCCGGGTAGTCATCGCCGGTGAGGTGTTCGCCGGCACGGCCGAGGCGGCCCGCAGCGGCATCGAGGGTTTGGCCAAATACCTGACCGACGGGGCGGTGCTGAGCGTGGCTACCGTCGCCACGCCCGGCCGCACCGACGGTGCCGCTGCCGAGTTGGCCCGACACGACGCCCTCTACGGAGTCGGTGCCGACCTGGTGCTGCGCAACTCGCCACCGGTCCGGGTCTACCGACTGCGGTTCACCCCGGCCAACCCGGCCACGGCCGACAGCCTGGCTCCCGCGTACCGGCCGTCGAGCGTGCCGCTGACCCGGGGAATGCACATCGACTCCAACGGCGTCGCGGCGGCGGGCATCGCGCTGGGCCTCGCGGCCCTGGCCCGGGTGGCGCGTCCGTCGTCCAAGCTGTGGCTGCTGCCGGCACTGGCCGCCGGGCCGGTCGCCGCGTTCTTCCGGGATCCCGAGCGGGACGTGCCGGAGGACCCCAGCGCCGTGGTCGCCAGCGCGGACGGCAAGGTCCTGTCGGTGCAGCGGCTGCACGACGAGCGCTTCGGCGACGGCGAGTGGCTGCGGATCGCGGTGTTCCTGTCGGTACTGGACGTGCACGTCAACCGCGCCCCGGTCGCTGGCAAGGTGGTGGACTACTTCGTCGCCGACGGCGGCTTCGTCAACGCGATGAAGCCGGACGCCGAGCACAACGTCGCTGCGTACACCGTGCTGGACACTGCCCGCGGCACGGTGGTCGTCGCCCAGCGCACCGGGCTGATCGCCCGCCGGATCGTGCAGCGCGCGCCGATCGGCGCGCTGCTGGCCAAGGGCGAGCGCTTCGGGCTGATCCGGTTCGGCTCCCGGACCGATGTCTACCTGCCCGCCGCGGCTGCGGACCCGCTGGTCGGGCCGGGCGACAAGGTGGTCGGTGGGTCCACGGTCATCGCCCGCTGGCGCTGACCCACGAACGACGAACGGGGCGCCGCTTCCCGCGACGCCCCGTTCGGTTTGCTCAGATCAAGCGGTACGACGCTGCCGCAGCCAGAGAACCGGCCCGCTGACCAGGTAGCCCACCACGACCAGGGCGAACGTGATCCGGATGTCGACCAGCGCGCCGATCACCGGGGCCAGCCACAGCCACGGCGGCAGCTTCACCAGACGGGCGAGCTTGGCGTACGGGAAGCTGGACACCATCGCGAAGGCCAGCAGCGCCACCCCGGCGACCAGCACGGCACCGGGCACCGGGAGGCGGATCGCCACGGTCACGGCGAGCACCGCGGCGGCCATGGTGGTGGGCACCCCGCAGAAGAAGCGGCCGTCCTTCGGTGAGACGTTGAAGCGGGCCAGCCGAATCGCGGCACACGCCGCGACCAGGGCGCAGGCCACCGCCGCTGCGGCGGTCGAGACGGAGCCGGCGAGCGAGGCGTAGACCACGACCGGCGCGGCGAGACCGAACGAGCACATGTCGGCCAGTGAGTCCATCTGGGCGCCGAACGGGCTGGCCACGCCGAGCCGTCGGGCCAACGCGCCGTCCAGCCCGTCGAACGCGACACAGGCGATCAGGCACAGCGCGGCGATGCGCACCTCGCCCTGCATGGCCAGGAAGATGGCCAGCATGCCGAGCACCAGGCTGGCCAGCGTGCAGGCGTTGACCAGGCCGAACTTCATCCGGCGCGCGATGGTGCGCTCGCCGGGGAGCAGCGGGATCGAGCGGGCCTCGTCGACCTGCGCCATCGGCGGCATCGCCGGACTGACCGGCACGACCGCTTCGATCTTCGCGCGGTCCACGCCCAGTGTCGGGTCCACGCCCAGTGTCGGCCGGCTGAGCCGGTCCAGGCCGTAGCGTCGGCGCTGCCGATCGGCGTACCGGTGCTCGGTCGGGGCCAGGTCGGTCGGGTGCAGATCGCCATCGCGGCGACCGACCCGGACCAACAGCACCTGGCGGGCGAACGTGCTGCTGCGGCGCAACCGGCCCGCCCAGCGACGCCCTGCGGGGCGCGGACTGTCAGTAGTACGACGCCGGCGCCATGGGGCTCTCGGCACGTTTCCTCCATCACCGGATCTGCTGACCGCCGTGTGGCGGGTGTCCGGCTGTCTCGTGCCGGACCTTGCATGGCCCGGCAGCCGTTTTGCGGAGTACACCATCGCATAGGGGAACATGGCTTGGCGATAGCTGCCGGCGGTACTTAATATCTGGCTTAAACCGCTCGAACCGCTCAGTTGTTCCCATCCCGGGCTTCATCGCCCGTTTCCTCCACCATTCCCGCCTTTGACTGTACCGGAGGGTCACCATCTCGGCTCATCGAGCGGGGTGCTATCGGCCTCTCTGTCCGATTGCCACGGCAGCGATGTCACTCAACGGCAGGTCAGCCGCCTCGGCGCGGGTGAACCAGCCCGCCCGGGCGGTCGAGCCACCGGCGGACTCGGTCACCACTGCGTCGGTAGGTACGTCCACCAGAACCCGATAGATCACCCGTACGCCATGCCAGTCCAGCGGTCGACCCTCAGGGCCCAGTGCGGCCGGGTTGTGCAGGTTGTTCACCCCGAGAAGCTCCACCACCCGGCCGACCTGACCACCCTCCTCACCCAGCTCGCGGAGCAGACCGGCAGTCGGCTGTTCGCCGTGATCGGTGCCCCCGCCGGGCAGGTGCCACAGGCCGGCCCCCGGATAACCCTCCGCGATCTGGGTGAGCAGGATCCGCCCAGCAGGGTCGGTGACCAGCCCGTACGCCCCGAAGCGCAGCCGACGGTCGGGGTGCGGCGGCGGGAGCGGGGTGCCCGTCCAATGCGATCCGGGCGGCAGTGGGGTGACCGGCAGACCGAGCACCTCGGCGGTGAACGGGGTCAGCGGCAGTTGCGCCACGTCCGCCAGGGAAAGCCAGGAAGCCTGCTCAACCAGGCCAGCTCCAGCGTCCCGCAGCGCACCTTCGGGTCCCGCCCCCTCGGCCAGCGCACCCTCGGACGGTGCGCTCACGGACGGTGCGCCGTGGGACGGTGCGCCGTGGGACGGTGCGCCGTGGGACGGTGCGCCGTGGGACGGTGCGCCGTGGGACGGTGCGCCGTGGGACGTGCTGAGCTCGAACAGCAGCCGGTCGGTGTGCAGCGCCACCTTGTCCTCCGGTGAGGTGGCCACATCGGCGACCACCGCGACCAGCCGCGTCACGGTCACCGCAAGCCCGGCCTGATCGGCAACCTCGCGGACCACGGTGCGCTCCGGGTGCTCCGCATGCCCAACGGCACCGCCCGGCAACCGCCAGACCCCCGGAAACTCGCCCTCCGCCCCGTCCCGAACCACCAGGATCCGGCCCGAATCCCGCAAAAGTCCGTAGGCCCCGACTCGCCGCGCAAACTGCACCTTTGCTCGCCCCCGCTTCGCACCCCAGATCGTTGATCATGAAGCTAGTCGAGACGAATCGTGATCGACTCGGGTTCACGGAAGGCGCGGCATCCCAGCACCCGGGATACCCCGCCTTCAAGGAATCCGAGTCGATCAAGGGGGCGGGCCCTGGACGGCGCCAGGAGAGGCGCGAGGCGCGAGGCGCGAGGCCGCCGACCGTGGGCACGGCCGGCGGCGCGGCGGACCGCCGGCCCGCGCGGACGGGTCGGGGTCAGGTGAGCTGGGCTGCTTGCACCGCTTCGGCGGTCACCTCGGTGAGGCGGTCGGTGGGGAGAGCGCCCAACTCCTCGCGGGCGAACCAGCGGGCCTCGCAGGTGGAGCCGCCCACGTCGGCCACGGTCAGCGGGTTGGGCTGGTCGACGACGACCCGGTAGAAGGCCCGTACGCCGTGCCAGTCGATCGGGTAGCCCTCGGGGCCGAGCGAGGCGGCGTCGCGGTGGCTGGCGACGCCGAGCAACTCGACGAGGCGGCCGGTCTGCCCGGTCTCCTCGACGAGCTCCCGGATCAGGGCCGCGCCGGGCTGCTCGCCGTAGTCGGTGCCGCCGCCGGGCAGGTGCCAGCAGCCGGCGCCGGGGTAGCCGTCGGAGACCCGGGTGAGCAGCACCCGGCCGGCGGGGTCGGTGCAGACCGCGTACGCGGCGAAGCGCTGGGCCCGGTGCAGCCCGTCGGGGCCGGGCACGGCGTAGAAGGAGGGGAACTCGGGTGCCTCGTCGGGCACCACGTCGGTCGAGGAGGCGGGCAGCCCGAGGGCACGTGCGGTGAACGAGCGCAGCGGCAGCTCGCGCGCCTCGTCGAGGGTGTACCACCGGGCCAGGTCGGTGGGGCGCTCCCCGGCCCGGTCGGCGAGGGTGCCGCCCCGCACCGCCACCCGGTAGATGAGCCGGTCGGTGTGGATGGTGATGCCCCGATCCGGGAGTGCCCGCATGTCGGCGAGCACGTCGGCCAGGCCGGAGACGGCGACCGACAGGCCGGTCTCGGCGGCGGTCTCGCGAACGACCGTGTGGTTCGGATCCTCGCCGTGGTCGACCGCTCCGCCGGGCAGCGACCACGCGCCGGGGGTGCCGGAGCGCTCCGATGCGCGGACCAGCAGGACTCGGCCGCTTGAATCAGCACAAACTGCGTATGCCGCGATCCTGCGGAGCGGCTTCAGCAAGGTGGTCACGGAAGCAAATTCTCCCCGGGCCGGGTTACCGGGACGGAAAAGAGTCGGATTCCTGACTGTCTGACCCCGATCAGGGATTGGTCAGGGTAATGATCCGGGCGGTCACCGAGGCCGGGACGGGCGCCAGCGCGGACCGTGGGGGTATGACATCGACCACCGCACCCCACGCCCCGTACAAGCAGCTTCGGCGCCCCACCACCGACCGCATGGTCGCCGGGGTCGCCAGCGGCGTCGGCCGCTACTTCGCCGTCGATCCCACTCTGGTCCGGGTGGTCTTCGCGGTCACCGGCCTGCTCACCGGCGGGCTCGCGCTGTTCGCGTACCCGATCATGTGGTTCCTGATGCCGGAGGAGCCGACCGGCGCCCCGGCCTGGCCGCACACCGCGGGCGTCGCGCCGCAGAACGGCCCGTCGCCCTACCCGCCGACGAGCCCGCCCAGCACGCCGCCGGCCGGTTGAGCGGCGCTCACTCCCACTCGATGGTGCCCGGCGGCTTGCTGGTGACGTCCAGGACCACCCGGTTCACCTCGGCGACCTCGTTGGTGATCCGAGTGGAGATCCGGGCCACCACGTCGTAGGGCAGCCGGGACCAGTCGGCGGTCATCGCGTCCTCGCTGGAGACCGGGCGTAGCACCACGGGGTGCCCGTAGCTGCGCCCGTCTCCCTGCACACCGACGCTGCGCACGTCGGCGAGCAGCACCACCGGGAACTGCCAGACGCCCCGGTCGAGGCCGGCGGCGGTCAGCTCCTCGCGGGCGATCAGGTCGGCCTGGCGGAGCAGGTCAAGGCGCTCCTGGTCGACCGCGCCGATGATCCGGATGGCCAGGCCGGGGCCGGGGAACGGGTGCCGCCAGACCATCGCCTCGGGCAGGCCCAACTGGAGGCCGAGCGCCCGCACCTCGTCCTTGAACAGGGTGCGCAGCGGCTCGACCAGCGCGAACTTCAGGTCCTCCGGGAGGCCGCCGACGTTGTGGTGGCTCTTGATGTTGGCGGTGCCGGTGCCGCCGCCGGACTCCACCACGTCGGGGTAGAGGGTGCCCTGGACGAGGAACTCCACGTCACCGTGCGCGGCGATCTCGCGGGCCGCGGCCTCGAAGACCCGGATGAACTCCCGACCAATGATCTTGCGCTTCTGCTCCGGGTCGGTCACTCCGGCGAGCGCGCCGAGGAACCGGTCGGCGGCGTCGACCACCTTCAGCTTGATGCCGGTGGCGGCCACGTAGTCCTTCTCGACCTGCTCGGCCTCACCGGCGCGCAGCAGACCGTGATCGACGAAGACGCAGGTCAGCTGGTCACCGACCGCCTTGTGCACCAGCGCCGCGGCAACCGCCGAGTCCACCCCGCCGGACAGACCGCAGATGACCTCCTTGTCGCCGATCTGGGCGCGGATCCGAGCGACCTGCTCGTCGATGATGTTCTCGGGCGTCCAGGTCGGCTCGATGCCGGCGATGTCGTAGAGGAAGCGGGTCAGCATCTCCTGACCGTGGGCGGTGTGCCCGACCTCCGGGTGGAACTGCACGCCGGCCCGACGACCGGCCAGGTCCTCGAAGGCGGCGACCGGCGCGCCCGCCGACTCGGCGGTCACCGTGAAGCCCTCGGGCGCCTCGGTGACGCAGTCGCCGTGGCTCATCCAGACCGGCAGGTCCGCCGGCAGGTCACGGAGCAGCACACCGGGGTCGAGGAGACGGGGGCGCAGCGGGGTGCCGCCGTACTCCCGGTTGCCGGTCTTGGTGACCGTGCCGCCGAGCGCCTGGGCCATCGCCTGGAAGCCGTAGCAGATGCCGAAGACCGGCACGTCGGCGCTGAACACGCCCGCGTCGATCTGCGGCGCGTCCGGGGCGTAGACGCTGGCCGGGCCACCGGAGAGGATGATCGCGGCGGGGTTCTTCGCCAGCATCTCGGCGATCGGCATCGAGTGCGGCACGATCTCGGAGTAGACCTTCGCCTCGCGAACCCGGCGCGCGATGAGCTGGGCGTACTGGGCTCCGAAGTCCACCACGAGGACGGGGCGAGGCAGGCTCATGTGCACAAAGCCTACCCAGGGTCACGACCGTTCCCGGCACCGGCTCGCCGACATGCCAATCCCCCCGCGATCTTGCACTTTCTGCCCCGACAAAAGCCGCAAGAGCCACAAAACACCGACCGAAAGTGCAAGATCGCCGGGGTGGGGGTCAGGAACGCAGCGCTCCCGGGGCGTCCGCCGGGACCGCCGGGTGGTGCGGGGGTACGGGGGCGAGGCGGCGGTACGGGGAGCCGAGCGTCGGGCGGGGGTCCTGTTCGCCCTTGTTCGGCCAGAATGACATCGCGCGTTCCGCCTGGGCGGTGATCGTCAGGGAGGGGTTCACGCCCAGGTTGGCCGAGACCGCGGCGCCGTCGACCACGTGCAGCCCGGGGTGCCCGTACACCCGGTGCCAGGGGTCGATCACCCCGTCGGCCGGGGTGGCACCGATGACCGCCCCGCCCAGGATGTGCGCGGTCATCGGAATGTCGAACGGCTCGGTCAGCGAGCCGCCCGGGGTGCCGCCGATCTCGTCCGCGAGCATCCGCGCCGCGGTGTTGCCGGCCGGGATCCACGTCGGGTTGGGTGTGCCGTGGCCCGGGCCGGTGACCAACCTGTTGCCGAACGGGCCACGCCGCCAGCGGGTGGTCAGCGAGTTGTCCACGGACTGCATGACCAGGGCGATCACCGTTCGTTCCGACCAGCCGCGCACCGACAGCATCCGCGCGGCCAGGCCGGGCTGCCGCACGATGCTGCCCAGCCAGCGCCGCACCCGGTGCGGGCCGCCGTCGACGAGCAGCGACTGGAGCAACCCCATCGCGTTGGAGCCTCGCCCGTAGCGGACCGGCTCGATGTGTGTCTGCGGGTCGGGGTGGAACGAGCTGGTGATGGCCACCCCCTCGGTGTAGTCCAGCCGTTCGGACCGGGCCCGCTGTCGTGGCACCGAGGCGCCGAGGATCGCCTCGGAGTTGGTCCGGGTCAGCTCGCCGAGGCGGGGCGAGAGCCCGGGTAACACCTCGCCGGCCCGCATCGCGTGCAGCAGCCGTTGGGTGCCGAGTGCCCCGGCGGCGAAGACCACCTGGTCGGCGTGGAGGACCCGCCGACCCTTGCGCAGCCAGGCACCCGTGCGTTCGGTGTGCACCTGGTACCCGCCGCCGTCGGCGGGCCGGACGGCGGTCACCGTGGTCAACGGGCGGACCGTCACCCCGAGCCGTTCCGCGAGCCAGAGGTAGTTCTTGACCAGGGTGTTCTTCGCCCCGTGCCGGCAGCCGGTCATGCACGAGCCGCAGTGCAGGCAGCCGGTGCGTTCCGGGCCGACGCCACCGAAGTACGGGTCGGCGACCCGCTGGCCGGGCCGACCGATGTGCACGCCCACCGGGGTGGCGTGGAAGGTGTGCCCCACCCCCATCCGCTCGGCCACCGCGCGCATGGCCCGGTCCGCGCCCGTGTCCACGGGGTACGTGGTGACGCCGAGCATCCGTTTCGCCTGGTCGTAGTGATGGGCCAACTCGTCGCGCCAGTCAGTGATGTCCCGCCACTGCGGGTCGGCGTAGAAGGCCGGCAGCGGTTCGTAGAGGGTGTTCGCGTAGACGAGTGAGCCACCGCCCACTCCGGCACCGGAGAGCACCAGCACCCCGCCGCCGGACCCTCGGTCGGCCGGGCGGAGCAGGGTGAGCCGTTGGATGCCGTAGCAGCCCAGCTTCGGCGCCCAGAGGAATCGGCGGGCCCGCCAGGACGTCTGCGGAAACTCGTCGTCGGCGAAGCGGCGGCCGGCTTCCAGCACGGCGACCGAGTAACCCTTCTCGGCCAGGCGGAGCGCGGTGACGCTGCCACCGAAGCCCGACCCGATGACGACCACGTCATACCGCATGGAGGCATCATTACTCGCGAGTAGCGCTCGCGCCAGCGGCACTTTTCGCGCGATCATGCACCGGCCGTCCGACCCGGCGCCTCCGGGCCGCAACCCGGAGCACCCGTCGGAGCGTTGTTCAGCAGACGGGTGGAAGGAATCCATGATGGTTCTCGCGTCGATGGCGCCGCGCCGACGGTGGCTGGTGCTGGGGTTGACGGCCCTCGCCGCCGTCGCGCTGATCGCGGCCGGCGCGGTGGTGATCACCCGGCTGACCGGCGACAGCAAGCCGGGCGGCGCGCCGGTGGCCGGTTCACCGACTCCGTCGCCGGTCGCCACGCCCACCCCGAGCCCCAGCGGTCCGCCACCGGGCGCGGACATCACCGGACCGCTCAACCTGCTGCTGGTCGGTGTGGACACCCGGGTCAGCGTGCCCGGCTGGGAGCCGCACGCGGACGCCGTGCTGGTGCTGCACGTGCCCAAGGGGTTGGACCGGGCGTACCTCTTCTCGCTCCCCCGTGACCTGCTGGTGGACATCCCGGCGTTCCCGAAGGCCGGCTACAAGGGCGGCAAGACCAAGCTCACGCACGCGATGAGCTTCGGCAGCCGGGTGCCGGGAAAACCCAAACAGCCGAGCACAGCCCAGGGGTACGAGCTGCTGCGTAGCACGGTCAGCGGTTACACCGGGCTGCGCATCGACGCTGGCGCGGTGCTCACGTTCAACGGGTTCGACCGGCTGGTCAACGCCCTGGGTGGGGTGGACATCTATGTGGACCAGCGGGTCGCCTCGCTGCACCGCCGGCCGGACGGCAAGCACCGGGAGAGCGCGCCGGGCGGATACACCGGGCCGCAGCAGGTCTACGAGAAGGGCGAGCAGCACCTGAACGGCTGGCAGGCGCTGGACTACGCGCGGCAGCGCTACATCACCGGCGGTGACTACGCGCGGCAACGTCACCAGCAGCAGCTGATCCGGGCGATGACCCGCAAGATCCTGGATGAGGGCCTGGCCAAACAACCGGAGCGGGTCGACCAGGTGGTCTCCGCGCTGGGCGACACGCTGGTCTACGTGGGTGGCCGCCGGATTGTCGACATCGCGTACGCCCTGAGTGGCTTGCCGGAGAACCAGTTCAAGCTGGTCGGCCTGCCCGGTTCCGGGGTCGGCAAGGGCAGCGCCTACCGGGGCGAACAGCTGACCACCGAGGGCCGCAAGTTCCTCACCGAACTCCGCGCCGGCCGCGCCGACGCCTACCTTGCCGCCCACCCCAAGTTGGTCGTCAAGAACTGACTCCGCTCAGAGCCGTTTGGGCAGGGCGGGCTTCTTGGTGCCGTAGAGCCAGGCGTCGAAGAGCGCGTCGAGCTGCTTGCCGGAGATGCGCTCGGCCAAGGCCACGAACTCGGCCGTGGTGGCGGTGCCGTTGCGCTTCTCCGCCGCCCAGGTCTTGACGATCTCGAAGAACGCCTTGTCACCGACGGCCACCCGCAGGGCGTGCAGGGTCATGCCACCACGTTGGTAGACCGACTCGCTGAACAGCTTGTCCACACCGGGCTTGCCCGGCGGTGTCTTCCACACCTGCACGGACATCTCGGCGTACCGCCTGTCGAACGCTTCCTTGGCGGTGTACGCCTTGGTGTGCTCGGCCCAGAGCCACTCCGCGTACGTCGCGAAGCCCTCGTTGAGCCAGATGTCCTCCCACTTGGCCAACGCGACGCTGTCGCCGAACCACTGGTGCGCCAACTCGTGGGCGACGACCTCGGTGTTCTCACCCTGCCGGAAGAAGCCTGCCGAGTAGACCGGCCGGCTCTGCGTCTCCAGCGCGTAGGAGATCCGGCTGTCGGAGATCACCACGCCGCCGTACGCGTCGAACGGGTACGGCCCGAACACGCTCTCCAGGTAGTCGGCCACCGTTACGGTCTGGGCGATGGACTCGTCCGCGGCACCCTTGGCCACGGTGGTGGTGACCGCGCTGTAGACCGGGCGGCCCTTGTGCTCGCCCGTGGAGATCCGGAACTTGCCGATCACCAGCGTGCTCAGGTAGCTGGCCATCGGTGACTTCTCCGACCACTTCCAGGTGGTCCAACCGCCCGAGCTGGCCTTCCCGCCGGGAACACCGTTGCTGATCGCGGTCAGCCCGTCCGGCACGGTGACCTCGAAGTCGTAGGCCGCCTTGTCCGACGGGTGGTCGTTGACCGGGAACCAGGTGCTGGCCGACTCGGGTTGGCCCAGCGCGATGGCACCGTCGGAGGTGTGCAGGAAGCCGCCGTCACCGAGCGTCTCGTTCTTCAACGGCTTCGGCTTACCGGCGTAGGTGATCTCGGCGACGAACCCGTTGCCGTTGATCAGGCCGGAGGCTGGCTTGATCACCAACTCGTTCCGCTTGTGGCTGTGGGTCGCCGGTGCGCCGTCCACGGTGACCGCGCTGACGGTCAGGCCGGCCAAATCGAGGTTGAACGTCGACAGGTCGGCCGTCGCGGTGGCCCGCACGGTGGTCGTACCCGTCAGCTGGTCCTTGGCCGGGTCGTAGCGCACCTTCACCGTGTACCGCCCGACGTCGTAACCGCCGTTGCCGTAGGTCGGGAAGTAGGCGTCGCCGACCCCGTCGGCGCCCGCGGTGAAGGTCCGTGCCGGCGTGGGGGACGCGCTCGCTGGTGACGCCGTCTCCGCGCCCGTCGAGTCGCATCCGGACAGTGCGAGCGCACCGGTGATCAGCAGGCCGGCGCCCATTCGCAGTCTGTGCCGCGTCCCCCGCATCCCACACCCTTTCCGCACGGTGGCCGGTCACGGCCTCCGCCGCTCCGCGCGAACGGGCGCTCACCCGCCGTCCGCAGCCGGCAGCATATCGACCGGCCAGCCCGGGTCGGTCAGGGCAGTGTGGGGGCCGACCCACCCACCAACCAGGCGTCGAAGAACGGCCGCAGTTGCCGGTTGGCGACCCGCTCGGCCAGCGCGACAAGGTCCGAGGTGGTCGCGTTGCCCGCCGCCCGCTCGGTGGTCCAGGTGCGCAGGATGCGGAAGAACAGGTCGTCACCGACGGTCCGGCGCAACGCGTGCACGGCGAGCGCCCCGCGCTTGTAGACGGCCGTGCCGAACATCTGTTCCCGGCCCGGCTCGACCGACGGCTGCGACCAGTCGGTCGCCGCGTACTGGAGTTCGAAGTTGCGCTGGGCGGTCCGGCCGCCGTCGTGCTCCTCCCACAGCCACTCGGCGTAGCTGGCGAAGCCCTCGTTGAGCCAGATGTCGCTCCACCTGGTCAGTGACACGCTGTCGCCGAACCACTGGTGAGCCAGCTCGTGTGCGACGACGCTCGGGTTGGGCCGGTCGTCCGCGAAGAAGGCGGGGCCGTAGACCGGGCGGGACTGGGTCTCCAGCGCGTACCCGATCCGGTCGTCGGCGATCACGATTCCCCCGTACGAGTCGAACGGGTACGGGCCGAAGCGGCTGGCCAGGAAGTCGACGATCGCGCCGGTGCGGGCCAGCGAGGTGGCCGCGCCGCCGGTTGCCGGCAGGCTCGCGGCCACCGCCGTGATCATCGGTCGGCCGGCGTGCGTGCCGGTCACCACCCGGTAGTCGCCGATCACGAGCGTGCTCAGGTAGCTGGCCATCGGGGTGCGCTCCGACCAGCGCCAGGTGGTCCAGCCGTCGGTGCTGCTCTTCGGCCCGGGTACGCCGTTGCTGAGTGCGGCCAGGCCGTCCGGGACGGTCACCGCCAGGTCGTAGCTGGCCTTGTCCGACGGGTGGTCGTTGACCGGGAACCAGGTGGCCGCCGAGTCCGGTTGGCCGAGCGCCACCGCGCCGTCGGCGGTGTGCAGGAAGCCGCCGCTGCCCAGCGCCCCGTCGTCGACGGCCGTGGGCACGCCCTCGTAGTCGACCGTCACGGTAAACGGCCAGCCCCGCGGCAGGCCGCCGTGGGGCGTCACCACCAGTTCGCCGTCGCCGCGCCGATGGTCGGCCGCTGCGTCACCCACGGTGACAGCGCGGACCTCCAGCCCGGCCAGGTCCAGATTGAAGCGGGACAGGTTCTGGGTGGCGGTGGCCGTGATGACGGCTCGACCGGTCAGCCGGTCGGTCGACGGGTCGTAGCGAACATCGAGGCCGTAGTGCGTGACGTCGTAGCCACCGTTGCCGTGCCCCGGCACGTACGGGTCGCCGACATCGGCCGCGCCGGGCCGGAAGCCGTCGCGGTCGTCGCCCGTGCAACCGGTCGCGATCAGTCCGAGGACGCAGGTCAGCGCGGTGGCGACGCCCAGTCTCTGTCCGGTCAGGACCATGCCCAGCCCTCCCGTGGCATTCCGACCTCCTACGACATTCCGGTTTCCTGCGACATTCCGGTCAGGACGAGCGTAGTCAGCATCGGCGGTCGCGCGGCCGGTATCGACAATCGTCAGTGACTTTCGTCGAATCAAACAAAAGCTGCCGTCGATCGATACTTTCTTTCGACTTAGACCGACGTTAGTGTCGGTCTCCGACCACCGTCGCGAAAGGTGGAACCATGCCAGACCACACCGCCCCCGACGCCTCCCCCACCCCCCGTCTCAGCCGCCGGTCCCTGCTCGCCGCCTCCGCCGGCGCCGCCGCCGCGATCAGCGCGGCCGGGCTACCCGTCCTCGCCACCGGCACCCCCGCCCTCGCCAACCCCGGCAACGCGAGCAAACTGCGCGTCGAACCGCTGATCCCGGCCAAGAACCGCGGCATCATCCTCTACAGCGTCCGCGACCGGATCACCGCCGCGCCCGACGACAGCGGGGTGCCGTACGGCTTCGAGCGCGTCCTCGCTCGACTCGCCGAGATCGGCTACAAGGAGATCGAGTTCGCCGGCTACACCCAGAGCACCGAGATCCTCGGCCGGCAGATCACCCCCGCCGAGATCCGCAAGATCCTCGACGACAACGGCCTGGTGGCCAACGGCACCCACGCCTCGATCCAGCCGGCCACCTTCCAGCAACAACTGGACATCGCCGAGGAACTCGGCATGAAGAACATCGGCACCGGCAGCGATCCGACCAGCAGCGCGTACAAGGCCGAGTGGGATGCCGCCGCGGACATCTGGAACGAGCTGGGCCGACAGGCTCGCGCCCGGGGCATGCGGCTCTACACGCACAACCACGACGCCGCCTACAGCTTCCTGATCGACCGGGGCCCGCGCGACGCGCAGGGCCGGCAGACCCGATCCTCCGGCATCCGCCGACTGGAGTACTTCTTCGAGATCACCGATCCGCGGTACGTCTTCTTCGAGCTGGACATCTACTGGGCCTACGTCGCCCGGTACAAGCACCAGAAGTACGTCAACGCGGCCGGCCAAGAGGTGACCGACCTCTTCGACCCGATCCTCACCGTGGCCGACCGGACCACCCGGTTCCCGCTCTTCCACGCCAAGGACGGCGACCGGGACACCAGCGTCTCCAACGGGTACCAGATGACGCCGCTGGGCGACGGCGACATCAACTTCCAGCAGTTCTTCCAGACCATCGGCGAGCGCAACTTCCACCACGCCAACTGGGAGATGGACACCGCCCCCGGCGGGACGGACAACAAGGGCCAGTCGCTCGACTTCGCGGCGACGAGCTACCAGAACATGTCCGACCTGACCATCTACGTCGAGAAGTGATTCGACCGAACGCGACGAAGGCCGGCCCCGCAGCACAGCGGGGCCGGCCTTCCGGCGTCTGACGGATCGGTCAGCGGTCGAGGACCAGACCGACCTTCTGGAACTCCTTCAGGTCGCGGTAACCGCACTTGGCCATGGCCCGACGCAGCCCACCGAACAGGTTGAGCTGACCGTCGGCCTCGTCGGCCGGCCCGAAGAGCAACTGCTCCATCGACCCGAGCGGCTCACCGGAGACCTCGAACGCGCCCCGAGGCAGCGACGGGTGGCTCGCCGCCGAGTGCCACCAGGCGCCACCGGCGGGCGCCTCGTCGCACAGCGACAGCGGCTCACCGAGCATCACCGCGTCCGCGCCGCAGCCGAGCGCCTTGGCGATGTCACCGGAGGTCTGGATGTCACCGTCGGCGATCAGGTGCACGTACCGGCCACCGGTCTCGTCCAGGTAGTCGCGGCGGGCCGCCGCGGCGTCGGCGATCGCGGTGGCCATCGGCACCCGGATGCCCAGCACCGACTCGGTGGTCGACCACTCGTCACCACCGATGCCCACGATCACGCCCGCCGCGCCGGTGCGCATCAGGTGCAGCGCCGTCTTGTAGTCCGTGCAGCCACCGACGATCACCGGCAGGTCCAGGTCGGCGATGAACTCCTTGAGGTTCAGCGGCTCGTCGGTAGTCGACACGTGCTCGGCCGAGACGATGGTGCCCTGGATGACGAGGATGTCCACCCCGGCGTCCAGGATCACCGGAGCCAACGCCAGGGTGTGCTGCGGGGAGACCCGCACCGCCACCGTGCCGCCGCCGGCGCGCAGCTCGCGGACCCGCTCCGCGATCAGGTCCGGGCGGATCGGCTCGGCGTACACCTCTTGGAGCCGCTTGGTCGCGCGGGCCTCCTCGTCGAGGCCGGCCAGCTCGTCCAGCACCTTCGTCGGGTTCTCGTAGCGGGTCCAGAGACCCTCGACGTTGAGCACGCCGAGGCCGCCGAGCTGACCGAGGCGCACCGCCGAGGACGGGCTCATGGTGGCGTCGGAGGGGTGGCCGACGCACGGAATGCCGAACGGGTACGCGTCGAGTTGCCAGGACGTCGAGACGTCGTCGACGTCCCGGGTGCGGCGGCTCGGCACGATGGCGATGTCGTCCAGGTGGTAGCCGCGCTGCGCGGTCTTGCCCAGCCCGATCTCGACCACGTCACGCATGGGGGACTCCAGATGGTTGGGGGTGGTGGGTCAGCGGGTGTGGTAGTTGGGCGCCTCGACGGTCATCTGGATGTCGTGCGGGTGGCTCTCCTTCAGTCCAGCCGCGGTGATCCGGATGAGCTGGCCCCGGCGGTGCAGATCGGGGATGTTCTCCGCACCGGCGTACCCCATGGCCAGTCGCAGACCGCCGACCAGCTGGTGAGCCACCCGGGAGAGCGGGCCCCGGTAGGGCACCTGGCCCTCCACGCCCTCGGGGACCAGCTTGTCGTCGCTGAGCACGTCCTGCTGGAAGTAGCGGTCCTTGCTGTACGACTTGGCCTGGCCCCGGGACTGCATCGCGCCGAGCGACCCCATCCCGCGGTACGTCTTGAACTGCTTGCCGTTGACGAAGATCAGCTCGCCGGGGCTCTCCTCACAGCCGGCCAGCAGGCTGCCGAGCATCACCGTGTCGGCCCCGGCAACCAGGGCCTTGGCGATGTCGCCGGAGTATTGGATGCCACCGTCGCCGATCACCGGCACGCCGGCCGGGCGGGCGGCCCGAGCCGCCTCCATGATCGCGGTCACCTGCGGCACACCGACCCCGGCGACGATCCGGGTGGTGCAGATCGCCCCCGGGCCCACGCCCACCTTGACGCCGTCGGCGCCGGCCTCGACCAGCGCCTTCGCGCCGGCGTACGTGGCCACGTTGCCGCCCATGACGTCGACCGCCACATCGGCCTTGAGCCGGCGGACCATGTCCAGCACGGCCCGCTGGTGACCGTGTGCGGTGTCCACGATCAGCACGTCGACGCCCGCGTCGACCAGGGCACGGGCCCGCTTGTAGGCGTCCTCGCCCACCCCGATGGCGGCCGCCACCCGGAGCCGGCCGGCGTCGTCCTTGCTGGCGTCCGGGTACTGCTCGCTCTTGGTGAAGTCCTTGACGGTGATCAGGCCACGCAGCCGGCCCGAGTCGTCGACGATCGGCAGCTTCTCGACCTTGTGCTGACGCAGCAGCGCCAGGGCGTCGTCCTTGCTCACGCCGACCCGGGCGGTGATCAGCGGGGTGTGGGTCATAATCTCGCGGACCGGGGTGTTCGGCTCGGAGACGAAACGCATGTCGCGGTTGGTGACGATGCCGACCAGCTGGCCGTCGCCGTCCACCACCGGGACGCCGGAGATGCGGTAACGCCCGCACAGCTCGTCGACCTCGCGCAGCGTGTCGTCCGGGCTGGCGGTCACCGGGTTGGTGATCATGCCGGACTCGGAGCGCTTGACCAGGTCGACCTGGAGCGCCTGGTCCTCCAGGGAGAGGTTGCGGTGCAGCACGCCGATGCCGCCCTGGCGGGCCATGGCGATCGCCATCCGGGCCTCGGTCACCGTGTCCATCGCGCTGGACAGCAGCGGGATGGACAACTCGATGTTGCGGGTGAGCTTCGTCCGGGTGTTGACCCGGCTGGGCACCACGTCCGACTCGCCCGGCTGAAGCAGCACGTCGTCGAAGGTGAGGCCGAGCGGAACCACCCGGGCGGAGCCGGCCGGCAGCTCGGGCAGGTGGCCGCCCAGGTCGGCGTGCTCGACGCCGGCCGGAAGATCGGTGCTGGGCGAATTTTCCACGATTGCTCCCCTGAGCTGCTCGGATGGGCTTCAGCGAGGTGGCGCGGGCAGGCACCGGAGCGCGCCACGGTGCCGGCACGTCGCTTCATCGTACCCAGTGAGCTGGGCGACCCCTCCGTGGCAGGCCGGCTCGGCGCGGAGGCCGGGGGGCGGACGTTCGCGCCGCGTTGGGTCTACGGTGAGGGGGTGCACGACGAGCCCATCGACCCGTTCAATGGCGACCCGGCCGATCCGACCGCGGGTCTGGATGACCCGGGCGATGACGCGACGCCGGATCCGCTGACCGACGTCGAGCGGCAGGATGTGCTGGAGGACCTCGCCGACCTGGAGATCTACCAGGCTCTGCTGGCCCCGATCGGGGTCCGAGGGCTGGTGATCGAATGCGAGGACTGCCGTGAGCCGCACTACTTCGACTGGGACCTGCTCCGCGGCAACCTGCGGCACCTGCTCAACTCGGGCCGCCCCCGGGTGCACGAGCCCGCCTACGATCCCGACCCGGACCACTACGTGACCTGGGACTACGCCCGGGGGTACGCCGACGGGGTGCACGACACCCTCTCCGAGGGCACCGAGGACGAGCCGGGCGCCCCGACCGCCACCAAGTGACGCTGCCGCGCGACGTGCACGACGCGTAGATCAGGCGACGCGTAGATCAGGCGACCAGACCCGCGCGGAACCCCGCCGCGACCGCATGTGCCCGGTCCCGGGCGCCGAGCTTGCGGAACAACCGGCGGGCGTGCGTCTTGACGGTGTCCTCCGAGACGAACAGCTCCCGGCCGATCTCCGCGTTGCTCTTGCCCTCGGCCATGCCGAGCAGCACCTGCAGCTCCCGCTCGGTGAGGCCGATCGACGCCCGAGTGGGCCGACTGTTCGGAACGGGACGGGCAGGGTCGTTCTGGGTCACCCCCGCCTCGCCGGTCGTCGCCTCCACCTCGTCGTCGCCCCGCTGCACCGGCACCGACGCCACACCGGTCGCCCCGTCGCCGGGCGTGGCCGCCCAGCCGGGCTCGCCGGAGCCGCGCGGCGACGGTCCCGATCGACCGGAACCGCCCACCGCCGCCGCGTCCCGGGCCGGATCGCTGATCCGCTGCCGGGAGGCCCGGCCGGGGGCGGTGAGCAACAGCAGGGCCTTCGCCACCGCGCTGGTCAGGTCATGGTCGACGTTCTGGATGAGACCCCGGGCGCCGGCGCTGATGGTGGCCGCCGCAGCCTCGGACTCCTCGGTGCCGAGCAGCAGCACCGCCGCCTGCGGCGCACGCGCCAACACCCGGCGGACGAAACCGGCGCTGTCCGGCCGGGTGAGGGCCGTGTCGGCCAGCACCACGTCGGCCGGGCGCTCGGCCAACCGCAGCATCACCTCAGGATCAGAGACGGCGGTACGAACGATCGCGGACAACCCCAGCCGCGCGGCAGCAGAAGTAAGTTGCTGGGCCGCGAGTGGTGTCCGAACGCACACAAGAACGGTACGCACTGTGGTCTCCTCTCCGCCCACGAGCAGACCATGACGCGGTTGGCTGGGGAGGAGGTTCCCGGCAATCCTTCGAACTTTTCCGACAGATGGGGCAAAAGCCGCAATTTCCCGGACGTTTTCGATCACACACGTGTGAGTTGGCGACAGCCCGGGTACCGGGAGGTCCAGGCCGGGAACGGTGCGCCTGCGCGGCCCGCCGCCCGGATGCCGGCCACAAGGATTCTCGCGGAGCCGCGCGGGAGGAGGGGTGCTGATGTCGAACGTACGTAGACTGCCCGGACCCATCGTCGATCTCTGGGACTGGCAGCGACTCGGTGCCTGCCGAGGGCGCGACAGTGCCCAGTTCTTCCACCCCGACGGAGAGCGTGGTTCCTCTCGGCTGCGTCGTGAGTCCGCCGCCAAGGCGGTCTGCCGCGCCTGCCCGGTTCGCGCCGAATGCGCCGCACACGCACTGTCGGTGCGCGAGCCGTACGGGGTGTGGGGTGGCTTCAGCGAGTCGGAGCGACTGCGGCTGCTCGCCGTCGGCTGGGAGGACCTGGCGGACCGCCGGCACGCCCGGGTGGACGTCGCACGGCTGGAGGCTCGCCTGGGCCGCCCGCACAAGTCGACCGTCCCGGCCCAACGCAACGTCGCCTGACGTCCCCGATTTCCGCGAACCGCGCCGCCTCCCCGGAGCGCGGTTCGCGCGGTTCCACCCGTTTGCTCCGGTTCCAGGCGCCACCCGTTCGGCGGCCCCGACATGATCAACACGACTTCCTTGAAGTCGGGGTGTCCGCTTGGGCGGGATGCCCCAACTTCAGCGAACCCGAGTAGATCACGCCCAGCTGCGCGGTCCACAGGGCGAGCCGAGGTGCCCCCTGGGAAGGTTGTCCGGCCTGGGACCTTGGGGCCTGGCACATGACTTCGCCCCTGCGTGGTATGCGGCGCTTTGTCCCGTGATCGAGCGCACGCCTGGGCCGGAATCGTGGCCGGGGTGGGGTCGTTACATACCCTGACGATCGCAGCACCACCGGCCGCCGCCCCGCCCCCCGAGGGCTGGTCGGGCAGGTTGGAATGCCGGCCCGTGCCCGGTCGTTGCGGTCCCCACGGCCAACCGGCCACCCGCGTCGAGCAGGGCGCTGGTAGGTGGGCCGCCGGGAATCTCCCCGGGCCCCCGGGTTGTTGCGGTCCCCACGGCCAACCGGCCACGCGTCGAGCAGGGCGCTGGCAGGTGGGCCGCCGGGAATGACCCCGGCCCCCGGGTCGTTGCAGCACCCACGACCCGAGGGCTCGGGCACCGCCCCGACGGTTGGGCCACCCCCGGAATGACCCCGGCCCCCCGGTCGTTACACAGGGAACCGGCGCCCCGAGCCCCCCCGGGCTTGCGAGGTCGCCGACCCCGACGCCCCAGTGAACGTGGGCGTCACCCCCCAAACCTTCCCCCCTTGTTTGTTTGTGCGGCGCCGGACGAGGTGCTCACACCCGTTACTGCCGTTCCCCCGATCGGCGTGGGCGGGTGTCCTACCCCCGAAGGAGCTACCCCCATGAACACGATCATTCGTAAGAGCGTGCTGTCGGTTGCTGGTCTCGCGTTCGCCGGTGGTGTGTTCGCCGGTCCGATCGCCGCGCACGCCAACCCCGTCGACGCCAACCCGGTCGCAATGGCCGTGCAGGCTGACAAGCCCGACACCAGCAAGCTGATCCCACACGGCACCCAGGGCGAGCAGTCGCACATCACCCTCAACGACGAGCAGACCGCCAACGTCAAGGCGATCATCGCCGCGACGAAGAAGGCCGGCCTGCCCGAGCGGGCCGCGGTGATCTCGATCGCGACGAGCCTGCAGGAGTCGAAGCTGGAGAACCTGGGCCACCTCGGCGACGCCAACGACCACGACTCGCTGGGCCTGTTCCAGCAGCGCCCGAGCTCGGGGTGGGGCACCCCGGAACAAATCACCGACCCGCAGTACTCCACGACTGCGTTCCTGAAGGGCCTCAAGCAGGTTGACGGGTGGCAGGACATGCCCCTGACCCAGGCCGCGCAGACCGTGCAGGTCTCGGCCTACCCGGACGCCTACGCCCAGTGGGAGCAGCAGGCCGCCGACCTCGTCGCCCAGTACTGGAACAGCTGACCCCACAGCACCACAGCACCACCGAACAGCAGAACAGCAGAACAGCAGAACAGGACACCGACCGTTGGCCGGCACCCGCAACCCCGGGGTGCCGGCCAACGGCATGTCCACGCTCAAAACCCGCGAGCTCTCGGACAGTTACCGCTCAGCCGCAGACGCAAGGCCGGGTGGCGGCGCCGTGTCAGGGGTCAGCGGACGGTGACGGTGACCGTGTGCCAGCCGGTGGCGCCGTCTGGGGCGACGCCCTGCGTACGCTCGGTCTGGGTTTCGCCGGTCGCGTCCGTCGCTCGGACCTGGAGCCGGTGCTCGCCCGGCGTGGCGTCCCACCGCCAGGACCACTGCACCCAGGTGTCCACCGACACGGTCGGGGCCAGCTCGGCCTGCTGCCAATCCTGGTTGTCGACGCGTACCTCGACGCGGCGGATGCCCCGGTGCTGTGCCCAGGCCACGCCGGCGACGGTCACTGGCCCGGCGGTCAACCGGTTGCGCCCGCGGGGCGTGTCGATTCGCGACTGGGTCTTGATCGGGCCCTGGGCCGACCAGCCGCGCGGCACCCAGTACGCGTCGAAGTCAGCGAACCGGGTCAGCTCCAGTTCGGTCACCCACTTGCAGGCTGACACGTAGCCGTAGAGGCCGGGCACCACCATCCGGACCGGGAAGCCGTGCTCGACGGGCAGCGGCTCACCGTTCATCCCGACCGCCAGCAGCGCGTCCCGTCCGTCGCGGAGCGCGGCGGTGGGGGTGCCGCAGGTCCAGCCGTCGACCGACCGGCCGACGACCTGGTCGGCGTCGTCGTCCGGCTCGACCTCGTCGAGCAACTCCCGCAGGGGTACGCCGAGCCAGCGGGCGTTGCCGATCAGGTCCCCACCCACCTCGTTGGAGACACAGGCCAGTGTGACGTACCGCTCGACCAGCGGTCGGGCCAACAGATCCGCGTAGCTGTAGGTGCGTTCCTTGCCGACCCGCCCGTGGATTCGCAGCCGCCAGGTGTCCGGGTCGACCTGGGGCACCACCAGCGCGGTGTCGATCCGGTAGAAGCCGAAATTCGGGGTGACGTACGGCGCGAGCTGGGTCAGCGAGAGGTCCGCGCCAGCCGGTACGGCCGGTGCGGGGGCGACCGGCGCGGGTAGGCGGATCGCGTCCCGGGCTGCCGACACGCCGCGCCGACCGGCCAGCCAGCGCCCACCGAGACCGGCCACGACGGCCGTGCCGAGCAGCACCCCGCTCCCGGTGAGGAACCGCCGCCGTGACTCCGGGTCGACCCCCGCGGGCTCGACCCCCTCGTCCGCCGCCGCCGGTCCGGCAGGAATCTTCGGCAGCGAACCGCCGGGCGACGCCGACGCGGCGGACCGCGCGGTGGCTGTCGGTGGTGACCAGGACCAGGGGTTCAGCTCGAACGGTCCGGCGATGAACAGCCAGAGCACCAGGGCGCCGAGACCGGCGCCGACCAGCGACGGCAGCGCGTCGGCGAGGTCCGCGCCGGAACGGGTCAACGCGGCGGCCACGCCGATGGCACCGAAGAGGGCGATGCCGGCCAGGCCGAGGGCCAGCCGGCGAACCGCGAGTACGCCGAACAGCGCGGCGAAGCCTCCGAGCAGCACGGCCGTGCCGACCAGCAGCGCGATCTTGTCGGCGGTGCCGAAGAGGTCGATGGCGAGTTGCTTCAGCGACTCGGGGACGGCGTCGACGACGACCCCGCCGACCGCGACCAGGGGCGCCGACCGCGGGCCGGTCAACACCGCGACTGGTTCGGCGATCCCGATCGCGACGGCGGCGGCGGTGATCCCGGCCAACGCGGCGTATCGCCGTGACGTGGTGCTCATCGGCCCAGTGTGCGCGATCATCTCGCCCGGTCGCCAACAACGTCAGCGTTCGGTAAGACCCGGGTGGACCCGCAAGAACGAGCCGGGGCACACCGCCGTACGGCGGTGTGCCCCGGAACGGGTGTCGCTACCGGATCAGAAGCCCGGGCCGTGCTGGTGGCCGTGACCGTGGCCGTGGCCGCCGGCGGCGGCTGGCTCGGCCTGCTCCGGCTTCTCGACCACGAGGCTCTCCGTGGTGAGCAGCAGACCGGCGATCGAGGCGGCGTTGGTGACCGCGTTGCGGGTCACCTTCACCGGGTCGATGATGCCGGCCTTGACCAGGTCGACGTACTCGCCCTTGGCGGCGTCGAGGCCGTTGCCCCACTCCAGGTCGGCGACCTTCTGGGTCACGACGTAGCCGTCGTGACCGGCGTTCTGGGCGATCCAGCGCAGCGGCTCGACGAGCGCCTTGCGGACGACCGAGACGCCGACCTTCTCGTCACCGGTGAAACCCAGGTCGTCGTCGAGCACCGAGAGGACCTGCACCAGGGCGGCGCCGCCGCCGGGCACGGTGCCCTCCTCGACCGCAGCCTTGGTCGCCGCGATGGCGTCCTCGATGCGGTGCTTGCGCTCCTTCATCTCGACCTCGGTGGCCGCGCCAGCCTTGATGACGGCGATGCCACCGGAGAGCTTCGCCAGCCGCTCGGCCAGCTTCTCCCGGTCCCAGTCGGAGTCGGAGGCCTCGATCTCCTTGCGGATCTGGGCGACCCGGTCGGCGACGTCGGCCTTCTGGCCACCGCCGTCGACGATCGTGGTGTTCTCCTTGTCGACCACGACGCGCCGAGCGGTGCCGAGCACCTCCAGGCCGACCTGGTCGAGCTTGTAGCCCAGCTCCGGGGCGACCAGCTCGGCGCCCGTGGAGATCGCGATGTCCTGGAGCATCGCCTTGCGCCGGTCACCGAAGCCCGGTGCCTTGACCGCGCAGACCTTGAGGGTCTTGCGCAGCGAGTTGACCACCAGGGTGGAGAGCGCCTGGCCGTCCACGTCCTCGGCGATGATCAGCAGGGGCTTGCTGTTCTGCAGGACCTTCTCCAGCAGTGGCAGCAGCTCCTCGATCGCCGAGATCTTCTGGGTGGTGACCAGGATGTACGCGTCCTCAAGGACGGACTCCTGACCCTCCAGGTCGGTGACGAAGTTCGGCGAGATGAAGCCCTTGTCGAACTGGAGACCCTCGGTCACGTCCAGCTCGGTGGTGAGCATCGAGCCCTCCTCGACGGTGATGACACCGTCGCGGCCGACCCGCTCCATCGCCTCGGCGATCAGATCGCCGATGGTGGAGTCCTGTGCCGAGATCGTCGCCACGTTCGCGATCGACTCCTGGCTGGTGACCTCGGCGGCCCGGCCGAGCAGCGCCTCGGAGACCTTGACGGCCGCCGCGTCGATGCCCCGCTTGAGGCCGGCCGGGTTGGTCCCGGCGGTCACGTTGCGCAGACCCTCACGGACCATGGCCTGGGCCAGCACGGTCGCGGTGGTGGTCCCGTCGCCGGCGACGTCGTTGGTCTTGGTCGCCACCTCCTTGACCAGCTGCGCGCCAAGGTTCTCGTACGGGTTGGTGAGCTCGATCTCCTTGGCGATGGTCACACCATCGTTGGTGATCGTCGGCGCACCGAATTTCTTGTCCAGGACGACGTTGCGCCCGCGCGGTCCGAGGGTGACCTTGACCGCGTCCGCGAGGGCGTTGACACCGTGCTCCAGCAGGTGTCGGGCGTCGTCCGAGAAGCTCAGGATCTTCGCCATTAATGTCCCTTCGAAGCGCCATTGCCCCGGCCCGGCGAGCCGGACCGGGGCAGTGGCACTGATCGGTTGCTTACTTCTCGATGACCGCGAGGACGTCGCGGGCGGAGAGCACCAGGTACTCCTCGCCGGCGTACTTGACCTCGGTGCCGCCGTACTTCGAGTAGAGGACGGTGTCGCCGACCTGAACGTCAACCGGAACCCGGTTGCCGTTGTCGTCGACGCGCCCCGGGCCCACAGCGAGGACGGTGCCCTCCTGCGGCTTCTCCTTGGCGGTGTCGGGGATCACGATGCCCGACGCCGTGGTGGTCTCAGCCTCGTTCGCCTGGACCACGATGCGGTCCTCGAGCGGCTTGATCGCAACCTTGGTCGCGGTAGTCACGGGCATACCCTCCTGGGGTACTGGTTTCGTTGCTGGCCAGCGGGGCTGACCAGCGTCAATCTGCCTCATGCCACCGGGCGGGGCCGTCGTCGCGGGTGCCGGTCCGCCTGGCGTGCGCAACCGGGTCGCGAGACCCGGAAGCTGGCACCCTCAGGGTGAGAGTGCTAATCGCAGGTTATTCCGTGGCTAGCACTCCGTCAAGGAGAGTGCCAGCGCGTCGCGCCCCGCCAGGCAGGATTTCCGGGTCGGCCGGGACAATGACCGGGTGGATCTCGATCAGCTGGCGGCGCTGCGTACCCCCGAGGGGTCGGCCGCGCTCACGGCGGCGGCCGGGCTGGCCGGCGGTGATCCACTGGCCGCGGCGTCGGCGCTGCGCGCGGCCGGGGTGCCACCGACGTTGGCCGCGGCGGCCCTCACGCAGGCCGAGCTGCGCCACCGGGCGGTGGGCAAGTTCGGCGCGGCCGCCGCCGGGATGTTCCTCACCCGCCCCGGCCTGGAGCAGGCCACCCGCCGGGTGGTCGCCGACCGGCGGGCCGCCCGGCTGTCCGCCGCCGGTGTGCGCACCCTGGCCGACCTCGGGTGCGGGCTCGGGGCCGACGCGCTGGCCGCCGCCCGCGCCGGCATCCGGGTGTACGGGGTGGAGGCCGACCCGGTGACCGCCGCGATGGCCGCCGCCAACGCCGAGGCCGCCGGGCTGGCCGAGCTGTTCACGGTCGAGTGCGGCGACGCGACCGCGTTCGACGTGTCCCGGGTCGACGGGGTCTTCTGCGACCCGGCCCGTCGCACGACCGGCACCGGGCGGCGGATCTTCGACCCGCGCGCCTACTCGCCACCGTGGGACTTCGTCACCGGGCTGGCCGAGCGGGTGCCGCACACGGTGGTGAAGGTGGCCCCCGGCCTGGATCACGCGCTCATCCCGGCCGGCGCGGAGGCGGAGTGGGTCGGCGTGGACGGCGACCTGGTCGAGGCGGCGCTCTGGTGCGGCGCGCTGGCGGAGGTGCCCCGCCGGGCCAGCGTGTTCCGCACCGGGATCCACCAGCTCACCGGCTCGGGTGCCGCCGAAGCGCCGGTCGGGCCGCCGCGCCGCTACCTGTACGACCCGGACCCGGCGGTGGTCCGCGCGCACCTCGTCGCCGAACTGGCCACCGACCTGGACGCCACCCTGGGCGATCCGAGCATCGCCTACCTCTACGCCGACCAGCCGATCCGCAGCCCGTTCGCGCGCTGCCTGGAGATCACCGACGTGCTGCCGTTCTCGCTCAAGCGGCTGCGGGCGCTGCTGCGCGATCGTCGGGTGGGCCGGGTGGAGATCCTCAAGCGGGGTTCGGCGCTCACCCCGGAGCAGCTCCGGCGGGATCTGCGGTTGAGCGGCGACGCGGCGGCGAGCCTGGTGCTCACCCGCGTCGACGGTGCACCGACCGTGCTGATCGGCCGGCCGGCCGACTAGCGCCGCTGCAGCCGGCCGGCCGACTAGCGCCGCTGCGGCCGGCCGGTCGACTGACGTCGCCCCGACCTGCCGGTGGACTAGCCTCGTCGCTGTGGCGGGACAGGGCACGCCGGCAACGGCACTGTTGGTCAAGCGCGGGATCGCGCATCGCACCCATCCGTACCGGGTGGCGCCGGACGCCCCGAACTACGGCGCGTTGGTGGCGGTGGCGCTCGGCGTGGCACCGGAGCGCGTGTTCAAGTCGCTGGTGACCGAGGTCGACGGCGCACTCACCGTGGCGGTCGTTCCGGTCACCGGCGAGCTGGACCTCAAGGCGCTCGCGGCGGCGGTCGGCGGCAAGCGGGCCACGCTGGCCGACCGGGCGGTCGCCGAACGGGCCACCGGTTACGTCCGCGGTGGGATCAGCCCGCTCGGGCAGCGTCGGCGGTTGCCCACGGTGCTGGACGAATCCGCGCTGGATCTCCCGACGATCTACGTCTCGGCTGGTCGGCGCGGCCTGCAACTCGAACTGGCCGCGGCGGATCTGGTGGCGCTGACCGACGCCCGCACCGCGCCGTTGCAGGCCCGCTGACGACCGTCGTTACGTTCACTCCCCCGTGGGATACCCGGGGAGTAACAGTCGCGTTGCTGAATTGTTATCGCCCCCAACAAACTTGGCACCTGCGCGGTCTTGTGGAGCCAGTGTGACGCGAAATACGTTGCCGGACACAACAAAAACACCACCTCCCCCACCCCCGAAAGGACCCTGCACATGCGTAAGGGGATCCTCACCATCGCCGCCGTGGGCCTGCTCACGACCGGCGGCTTGACCGCCTGTGGCGACGACTCCGGCCCCGGTTCGGCCGACTCCGCCAAGACTCCCAAGATCGGCGTGATCCTCCCGGACAGCAAGTCCTCGGCCCGCTGGGAGACCGCGGACCGCCGGTTCCTGGAGGAGGCGTTCAAGGCCGCCGGCGTCCAGTACGACATCCAGAACGCCCAGAACGACAAGACCGCCTTCCAGACCATCGCCGACCAGATGATCACCGGTGGCGTCACCGCCCTGATGATCGTCAACCTGGACTCGGGCACCGGAAAGGCCGTGCTCGACAAGGCCAAGTCGCAGGGCGTCGCCACCATCGACTACGACCGGCTCACCCTCGGTGGCTCGGCCCAGTACTACGTGAGCTTCGACAACGAGACCGTCGGCAAGCTCCAGGGCGAGGGTCTGTCGAAGTGCCTGACCGAGAAGGGCGTCAAGAACCCCGTCGTGGCGTACCTGAACGGCTCCCCCACCGACAACAACGCCACCCTGTTCAAGGCCGGCTACGACTCGGTGCTCAAGCCGAAGTTCGACTCGAAGGAATACGTCAAGGGCCCCGAGGACGCCGTGCCGGCGTGGGACAACGCGCAGGCCGCGACGATCTTCGAGCAGCAGCTCACCAAGGCCAACGGCAAGATCGACGGCGTGCTGGCCGCCAACGACGGCCTCGGCAACGCCGCCATCTCGATCCTGAAGAAGAACAAGCTCAACGGCAAGGTGCCGGTGACCGGACAGGACGCCAGCACCGAGGGCCTGCAGAACATCCTCGCCGGTGACCAGTGCATGACCGTCTACAAGGCGGTCCGGGAAGAGGCGAAGGCCGCCTCCGACCTGGCCATCGCACTCGCCAAGGGCGAGCAGAAGGACACCGGTCAGACGGTGAAGGACGGTGACCGCGACGTTCCCGCGGTGCTGCTCACCCCGAAGGCGATCTACAAGGACAACATCAAGGACGTCATCGCCGACGGCTACGTGACCAAGGAAGAGGTCTGCACCGCGGCGTACGCCAAGGCCTGCGCCGACGCCGGCATCAGCTGACCGACGCCGCAGTACCCGCCGGGACGACCATCGCCGCCCGGCACGGGAGCACCCCTCCCGTGCCGGGCGGCGCCCGCCGGACGGGCCCCGACCCTCCCTTAAGAAGGAGACCCCCGTGTCCGCGACCCCCCTGCTGGAACTCCGCGGGATCGACAAGAGCTTCGGTCCCGTCCAGGTGCTCCGCGACGTCGCCCTGACCGTCCACCCGGGAGAAGTGACCGCACTGGTCGGCGACAACGGCGCCGGCAAGTCGACCCTGGTGAAGTGCATCAGCGGCATCCACCCCACCGACGCCGGTGAGTTCCTGTTCAACGGCGAACCGGTGCACATCGGCAGCCCCCGCGACGCCGCCGCGCTCGGCATCGAGGTCGTCTACCAGGACCTCGCGCTCTGCGACAACCTGGACATCGTGCAGAACATGTTCCTCGGCCGGGAGAAGCGCAGCGGCATCGTCCTCGACGAGCCGACCATGGAACAGCTCGCCGCCGAGACCCTGGCGGGGCTCTCCATCCGCACCGTCACCTCACTCCGCCAACACGTCTCCAGCCTCTCCGGCGGTCAGCGCCAGACCGTGGCCATCGCCAAGGCGGTGCTGTGGAACAGCAAGCTGGTCATCCTGGACGAGCCGACCGCGGCACTCGGCGTGGCACAGACCGCCCAGGTGCTCGAACTGGTCCGCCGTCTCGCCGACAACGGCCTGGCCGTGGTGCTCATCTCGCACAACATGAACGACGTCTTCGCCGTCTCCGATCGGATCGCCGCGCTGTACCTCGGTCAGATGGTCGCCCAGGTGAAGACCACCGACATCACCCACGCCCAGGTGGTCGAACTGATCACCGCCGGGCGCTCGGGCGGGCTCGGCCTCGCCACCGACCCGGGCAGCAACGGCGACGGCCCGCAGCCGGCCGACTCGATCTCAGGAGGCGTCCGATGACCACCACCGCCGTGCGGAAGGACAGCCCCGCGGCCGTCACACCGCCGCCGACCGTCGGGAGCCACGCCCGCAACTACCTCAGTCGGGTACGCGGTGGCGACGTCGGCGCGCTACCGGCCGTACTCGGCCTGATCGTGCTCTGCACCGTCTTCGCGGTCATGCGACCGTCGTCGTTCCTGTCCGCCGGCAACTTCGCCAACCTCTTCACCCAGGGTGCGGCGGTCACGCTGATCGCGATGGGCCTCGTCTTCGTGCTGCTGCTCGGCGAGATCGACCTCTCCGCCGGCTTCGCCAGCGGCGTCTGCGCGGCGGTACTGGCCAATGTGGTCACCGTGCTCGGCTACCCCTGGTGGGTCGCCGTGCTCGCCGCGATCGCCACCGGTCTGGTCATCGGCACCACGCTCGGCATGCTCGTCGCCAAGATCGGCATTCCGTCCTTCGTGGTCACCCTCGCCGGCTTCCTCGCCTTCCAGGGCATCGTGCTGCTGCTCGTCAAGGATGGCACCAACATCTCCGTCCGCGACAACGTGCTCGTCGCCATCGCCAACCGCAACCTCGCCCCCACCCTCGGCTGGGCGCTGGCCGCCCTCGCGGTCGTCGGCTACGCGGCGGTGCAACTGCTGCGACACCGCAACCGGGTGGGCCGCGGTCTGATCACCGACCCGATCGCGGTGGTGGCGCTGCGGATCGGCGGGCTCGCCGTCATCCTCGGCACGGCGGTGTACGTCCTCAACCTGGAGCGCAGCCGCAACGTCCTGATCAGCTCACTCAAGGGCGTGCCGATCGTGGTGCCGATCATCGCGGTGCTCCTGATCGTGTGGACCTTCGTGCTGCAACGCACCAGCTACGGCCGGCACATCTACGCCGTGGGCGGCAACCGGGAAGCGGCCCGCCGGGCGGGCATCGACGTCGACCGCATCCGGATCTCGGTTTTCATGATCTGCTCATCGATGGCGGCCGTCGGAGGCATCGTGGCGGCCAGCCGAGCCAACTCGGTCGACCCGAACACCGGCGGCAGTAACGTACTGCTCTACGCGGTCGGCGCGGCCGTCATCGGTGGCACCAGCCTCTTCGGCGGCAAGGGCCGCGTCCTGGACGCCATCCTCGGCGGCGCGGTGGTCGCGGTCATCGAAAACGGAATGGGCCTGATGGGGTACAGCGCGGGAGTCAAGTACGTGGTCACCGGCGTTGTGCTACTGCTCGCGGCCAGCGTCGACGCGCTCTCTCGCCGCCGCGCGGCAGCAACCGGCACCCGCTAACCGCGCGGGAGGTAGCACCACCATGCGCCCAGGACCGAGCCAGGATGACGTCCGACGGCAGAACCTCGGGGCCCTGCTGCGACACGTACACGTCCACGGGGCGACCACGCGGGCCGAACTGACCACCACGCTGGGCCTCAACCGCAGCACCATCGGCGCGCTCACCGCCGACCTGTCCGCAGTGGGGCTGGTCAGCGAAGGAGCACCGAAGGAAACCGGCCGGGCCGGGCGACCATCACTGGTCGTCCGGCCCGAGTCGGCCCGGGTCTACGCGTACGCGTACTCGGTGGAGGTGGACCGGCTGCGCGCCGCCCGGATCGGACTGGGCGGCGCGGTCCTGGACCGCCGGGATCTGGACCGACCGCGCGGTCTGCTGGCCGCGGAGGCCGCGCCGCTGCTGGCCGGCGCGGTCAAGGAGATGCAGCAAACGGTGCCGGCCGACGCGATCTGCGTCGGTGCCGGCGTCGCGGTCTGCGGCATGGTCCGCCGGGACGACGGCCTGGTCCGGCTCGGCCCCACCACCGGTTGGGTGGATGAGCCGATCGCCGCGGCCCTCGCCGACGAGCTGGGCATCGACGTGCCGATCACCGTGGGCAACGTGGCCGATGTCGCCGCGTTCGCCGAGCACGCACGGGGTGTGGCGGCGGGCTGCGACAACGTCCTCTACCTGTACGGCGACGTCGGTGTGGGCGCCGGCATCATCGCGGGTGGGCGTCGACTGACCGGCCACGGTGGCTACGGCGGCGAGGTCGGCCACATGAAGGTTGTCCGCGACGGCAAGCCCTGCGAGTGCGGTTCCCGGGGCTGCTGGGAGACCGAGATCGGCGAGCACGGCCTCCTGCGCGCCGCCGGACGCTCCGACGCCCGGGGCCGGGAGGCGCTGTTGGAGGTCTTCGACGCCGCCGACCGGGGAGACGCCCGGGCGCAGACCGCGGTCCGCCAGGCCGGCGACTGGCTCGGCTTCGGGGTGGCCAACCTGGTGAACGTCTTCAACCCCGAGATGGTCATCTTCGGCGGGACCATGCGTGACCTCTACCTCGCGGCGGCGGCCCAGATCCGCAGCCGGCTCAACTCCAACGCGCTCGGCGCCTGCCTGGAGCACGTCCGGCTGCGCACCCCGGAGCTGGGTGCCGACGCGCCCCTCCTCGGGGCCGCCGAGCTGGCCTTCGAACGGCTCCTCGCCGACCCCCTCGACGTGGGCTGATCCGCGTACGCTGTCCGGCGTGGATGTCGAGCTGCGCGCCTCCGACGACGACCGCAACCGGGTGGTCGCCGCGCTGCACCAGCACACCGCGGCGGGCCGGCTGACGTTGGACGAGTTCTCCGATCGGGCGGGTGCGGTGTGGACGGCGCGCACCCTCGGCGACCTGGCCGCGCTGACCCGCGATCTGCCGGCCCTGCCCGATTCGGTCGTCGACGCCGGCCCCGTCGGGCAGGGGCGTCGAGAGTTGCTGATGGTCTTCGCCGCCGCGGCGCTCACCCTGCTGCTGCTCGGCGGCCTGCTCGCCGCCACCCGCTGATCCGCGTGGCCGCGCAATGAACTGATCGCGCGATCAGTCCGTACCAGTGGGCGGACGGGCAACCGGGAGGATACGGCTGCCCGGTCCAGACGCGTTCCGGTCCGGACCGAGGAGGCACCACAGACATGGCACCGCTCAGATCCGCCCATCGCCGACTGGGCACCCGGACCCACCGAGCGGCGATGCTGCTCATCGCGATCATCGCGGGGGTCGGTGTGCTGCCCGGCGTGGCCGTCGCCGCGCCCGCCGGTGGTCAGCAACTCAACGCCGCCGACATGACGTTGCTCAACGGGGTGCGGCTGGCCGGGCTGTGGGAGATGCCAGCCGGCCAGATGGCCGCAGAGAAGGGCCAGTCGGCGAAGGTTCGCGAGATCGGCGCCGGCATCGCCAGTGAGCACCAGAGGCTCGACCAGCTCGTCGTCGACGCCGCCAACAAGCTGGGCGCGACCATCCCGAGCGAGCCGACCGCCGAGCAGAAGGGCTGGCTGTCGGAGATGCAGAACGCCTCCGGCGCCCGGTTCGATCAGATCTTCGTCACCCGGCTCCGGGTCGCCCACGGCAAGATCTTCCCGGTGATCGGCGCGGTACGGGCCAGCACCCGGGACGCCACCGTCCGCAAGCTCTGCGACGACGCCAACGGCTTCGTCATGCACCACATGCAGATGCTGGAGAGCACCGGGTTGGTCCGCTGGCCGGAGCTGCCGCCGGCCGCCCTGCCCGCCCCCGGCAAGGACGGGCTGCTGGCCGCCGCCGGAGCGAACGCCGGCCCCCAGCCCGGAGTCAGCAGTACGGTCGTCTGGCTGGTCTTCCTCGCCGCGCTGGGCACCGGCGGGATCGCCACCTATCGGATGTTGCGCCGCAGCTGACCGCCGGCGGTGGGCTGGTTGGTGGCTCGTGTCACCGGTCGACCTGGGTGAAGTCCCAGGAGTGCGGGGCGCGGGCCACCAACAGGGCTGGTGGGTCCGGCAGTGGGCGCGGGTTGCTGCGCCACTTGGAGATGACCACCACGCGGTGGTCGGTGGAGGAGAAGACCTCGCTGGAGACGTACAGCGGGTCGTGCTCCAACTCGGGCAGTGCGGTGTCGCACACCCAGGTGATCAGGTCGGCGACGCCGTACGCCTCGGCGCGCGCCTCCCACATCCGCACGATCATGTCGGCCGCTCCCGTCACACGCTGACCGTGGTCAGCGGCAGTGCCGAGTCGGCCGGCAGGTCCAGGCGGCTGGGCGCGACCCCGGCTGCGACCAGGTGCGAGCCGAGCGCGGCCACCATCGCGCCGTTGTCGGTGCACAGCTTCGGCCGGGGCACCCGGACCCGAATGCCGTACTTCTCGGCCCGCTGCTCGGCCAGTGCCCGTAGCCGCGAGTTGGCCGCCACTCCCCCGCCGATCACCAGGGTCTCGATGCCCTGCGCCCGGCAGGCGGCGAGCGCCTTGTTGGTCAGCACGTCGCAGACCGCCTCCTGGAAGGACGCGGCCACGTCGGCCACCGGCACCGATTCGCCGGCACGCTGGCGGGCCTCGACCCACCGGGCCACCGCCGTTTTCAGCCCGGAGAAGGAGAAGTCGTACCGGTGGGCGGCGAGGTCCTTCGCCGCGGTCAGACCGCGGGGGAAGGCGATCGCCTCGGCGTCGCCGGAACGCGCCTCCCGGTCGATGGGCGGGCCACCCGGGAACGGCAACCCGAGTAGCCGGGCCACCTTGTCGAACGCCTCCCCGGCCGCGTCGTCGATGGTGGCACCCAGCGGCGTGACGCCCCGGGCCAGGTCGTCGACAAGCAGGAGGGACGAGTGGCCGCCGGAGACCAGGAGCGCGATGGCGGGTTCGGGTAGTGGGCCGTGCTCAAGGGTGTCCACCGCGACGTGGGCGGCGAGGTGGTTGACGCCGTAGACGGGCTTCTCGGCGGCGAGCGCGTACCCCTTGGCGGCGGCGACGCCCACCAGCAGTGCGCCGGCCAGCCCAGGCCCGGAGGTGACCGCGATCGCGTCGATGTCGGCCAGCGTGACACCGGCCTCGGTCAGTGCCCGGTCCATGGTCGGCACGATGGCCTCCAGGTGGGCCCGGCTGGCCACCTCCGGCACCACACCGCCGAACCGGGCGTGCTCCTCGACGCTGGAGGCGAGCGCGTCGGCCAGCAGGGTGTGCCCCCGCACGATGCCGACGCCGGTCTCGTCGCAGGAGGTCTCGATACCCAGGATCAGTGGTTCGTCAGCCATGGTCGTGTGGTCCGTCCCCGGTCAGCTCGGCGTCGCGCCGCATGACCAGCGCGTCGGTGTTGCTCGGTTGGTAGTAGCCGCGCCGCACCCCGACCGGCTCAAAACCGTAGGTCGCGTAGAGCCGCTGGGCTGCCACGTTGTCCACGGCGACCTCCAGCAGGGTGCTGCGGGTGTCACGTCGGGCCGCCTCGGCGAGCAATTCCTCCAGCAGGGCGCGGCCCACGCCGCGCCGCTGGGCGTCCCGGCGCACAGCGATGTTCTGCACCCACACCTCGTCCGGCGGTGCGCCGGCGAGTCCGGCGTAGCCCAGCACCGAACCGTCGGCGTCGACGGCGACCCGGTAGTGGTGCCCGTTGGCCAGCTCGCTCCAGAACATGGCCGGCGACCACTTCTCAGCGCCGAACAGGTCCGCCTCGATCGGCAGCACCTCGTCGATGTGCCACCAGCGGAACCTTTCGAGCCGCACGGAAGTCACGGGAGGACCGGTTTACGGCCGGTGGCCGCCACGGCGTCCGGGCGGCGCAGGTAGAGCGGGGTGAGCCGCTCACTGGCCGCACCGGCCCGGATCCGCTCGGCGGCGAGCAACGCCAGCACGGTGGCGTCCGGGTAGCGCAGCTCGACCCGAACCGGCAGATCCAGGATCTCCGCATACCGGTGCGCCCCGTCGCCGACCGCGATCGTCGCGCCCAACTCGCGGGCGCGCGCGGCGGCCACCGCCGGCGCAGACACCTCGGGCCCGACGATCCGCTGGCCGGCGCCGTCGTAGACGGCCCAGTAGAGCTCCTTGCGCCGGGCGTCGCTCGCCGCCAACACCGGTTCGCCGGACGCCGCCGGGTAGCCGATGGCGTCCAGCGAACAGACGCCGTACGTGGGGATGTCGAGCACCTGCCCCATCGTCGCGGCGGTGACCAGGCCGACGCGCAGCCCGGTGAACGGTCCCGGGCCGAGCCCGGCGACGATGGCGGTCAGGTCACGCGGGCGCGCGCCGGCGTCGGCGAGGACCGCGTCCACCTGGGGCGCGAGCAGCTCACCGTGCGCGCGGGCGTCGACGGTGCACCGGTGCGCCCGGGACGCCACGCCGTCCGCCGAGACCTCCACCAGCGCTGCGGTGACCGCGGGGGTCGAGCTGTCCACCACGAGTACGAGCACGGTAAGCCAGCCTAGCCGCCCCGCCCCGCGCCCCGGTCACGCCCCGCCCCGCTGCGCCCCGCCCCGCTCCGCCACCCACGGTCACTCCCATCCAGGCGAACCAGCCCCGGCGGGCGACCCCCCACCCGGCCCGATCCCACCGCATGGTCCCGAGCCACCACGGCGGCCACATCCTGCAATGAGTGTGATGTCTGTGAGTCATCTTGATGACTCACAGACATCACACTCATTGCGACAAGGCCCGCCAGCAGACGGATATCGACCGGGCGGGCCTTCAGCCCGAAACGATGGCGAGTCGTCAATCTGGCGCAGCGGTACCGAGGACGTCTCGCCCTGGGCCACCATGCCGGGATGTCATCCACTCGCCTCGTCAAGCTTCTCGGCGCTGAGGTACGGCATCAACGACAACTACGCGAGCTGAGCCAGCGTCAGTTGGCCGCGCTCGCCGAGGTCAGCCAGGCTGCGGTGGCCCGGTTCGAACGCGGTGAGCGGGCGCCGACCATCCCGGTGTTGGAGCGGTTGCTCGCCGCGATGGATGTGCAGTTGGTCATCGGGGTCGAGCCATTGGACGCGCACCTCGACGCCCGGATCGACGAGCTGGCCGCCCGGCCGATCGCCAAACGGATCGACGAGCTCGGCCTGGACGAGCTGCTGGACCAGCTCGCTGACTTCCCGCAGGTGATCACCGGCACCACCGCGGCGCTGTTGCAGGGCGCGCCGGTGCCGGTCGACGCGCTGGAGATCGCCCTGCGCTGGCGGGACTCCAAACCATTCACCCGTTGGCTGGAGACGAACTACGGCCAGCGGTGGAACGCTCGCTGGGGTGAGTTCGGCGGGGTGTGGTTGGAGCCCGAGGAGCCGGGCGAACACCGATGGTCGACCTGGTACGGGGAGATCAGGGCCACGATGTGCGACGAGCTCCCCGAGACGATCGAGGTGCGCCACGGCGGGCGGAGTTACCCGGTGGTGCCGCTTGTCGAGCTGGAACTGAGCGAGCCACGCGCCGCCGAGCTGTTGCGCCGTTACCGGGACCGGCAGCTGGCCGGCGGCGGTTGAGCAGCAGCGGCTCAGCCGGTGGTGCGCTCCCAGTCGATGGTGGGCAGGCCGGCGTCGGCGAGCGCCTTGTTGGCGGCGCTGAACGGGCGGCTGCCGAGGAAACCGCGCGGATTCATCGGGCTGGGGTGACCGGCCTCCAGCACCACGTGCTGCGGATTGGTGACCAGCGCGGCCTTCTTGCGGGCGTAGCCACCCCAGAGCAGGAAGACCACCCGCTGCGGTGCCGCGTCCAGTGCCCGGATGGTCGCGTCGGTGAACTCTTCCCAGCCGGCGTTGGCGTGCGAACCCGGGGTGGCCTGACGGACGGTCAGCACCGCGTTGAGCAGCAGCACACCCTGGGCGGCCCAGCCGTCGAGATTGCCGCTGCGCGGCTTGGCCACGCCCACGTCCTCGCCCAGCTCCTTGAAGACGTTGCGCAACGACGGCGGCACCGTCACACCCTCGCGGACGCTGAAGCTCAACCCGTGTGCCTGCCCGGCCCGGTGGTAGGGATCCTGCCCGAGAATCAGCACCCGGGTGTCCTGCGGCGGGCAGAGCCGGTACGCCGAGAACAGATCCTCCAGCGGCGGGAAGACCGTCTGCGTCGCGTATTCCCGGGCGACGAACTCGGCCAACGCGGCGGTGCGTGCCGGGTCGAGGTGCGGGGTGAGCACGGCACGCCACTGCTCCGGCAACAGAGCCAGCAGATCCAGGGCGGGGGTGTCGTCGGGCATCAGGAACCTCTCACAGCGCGGGTCGGTCCCCCGCACTCTAGGCATCGGGTACGACAGCGACCGGCCTAGCCCAGATCCGCGAGCCGCCGGGCCCAGTCGCCGCCGATCGGGTCCAGCTCGACGACGCGGGTGTCGTCGTCGCGGCGGTCGATGCGGACCCGCAGGTGGGCGTCCACCAACTGCTCCACCAGGCCCTCACCCCACTCCACGACGGTCACCGAGTCGTCCACCGACGCGTCCAGGTCGAGGTCGTCGATCTCGGCGCGCGGGTCGGTGGCGTCACCCAGCCGGTACGCGTCGGCGTGCACGAGCGCCACCCGACCGCCTCGGGCCGGATCGGGGCGGTGCACGCGGGCGATCACGAAGGTCGGCGAGGTGATGTCCCCGAGGACGCCGAGCCCGGCGCCGATGCCCTGGGTCAACGCGGTCTTGCCGGCGCCCAACGGGCCGGTCAACAGCACCAGGTCGCCGGCGCGCAGCAACCCGGCCAGCCGCCGGCCGAAGTCCCGGGTGTCCTCGACGGTCGGCAGCTTGACGACGTGACTCACCGTTCCTCCACGCTCTGCAATGACTCCAGGAACCGCGCCAGCGCGGCGTTGACCTCGTCCGCGTGCTCCAACATCACCACGTGACCGCTGTCCTTGATCTTCACGAACTCGGCGTCCGGCAACCGACGGACGATCTCCTCGGAGTGGGTCACCGGAGTGATCATGTCCTTGTCGCCGACCACCACCAACACCGGAGTCGCCGCCAACGCCGCCAGCGCCGGGAAGCGCGAGTGGGTGGCCAGGGTCCGCAGGTAGCGGGTCACCGTGTCGGCCGACGTCCGGGAGTTCATCGTCTCCACGTACGAAACCAGTGACGGGCTGGGCTTGCGGGTGCCGAAGCCGTACTTGCGGGTCAGCAGCCAGGCCACGTTCGACGTCGACTTGCGGGCCTTGTCGATCACCGGCCCGCCGTACCGGGTGGCGTTGCTGACCATGTAGAGCACCGGGCCACCGACCCGACCGAGCAGCGCGGGCGCGACCAGCTTGGTCTCCGCGATGAGCCCGCCCGACGTGGCCATCAGCACGGTGCCCACCACCCGGTCACCGAACAGCTCCGGGAACAACTCGGCGAACGCCATGATGGTCATCCCGCCCATCGAGTGACCGACCAGCACCAGCGGCCCGTCCGGGGCGGTCCGGTCGATCACCTGGCGCAGCGTGCGCCCCAGCACCGTGAGATCGTACTCCCCGGTCTCCAACCGGCCGGACCGACCGTGACCAGGCTGGTCGTACGCCACGATCCGGTAGTCACCCCGGGCGGCCAGCATCTGGCGCTGGAAGTGGAACGTCCCCATGTCCAGGCAGAAGCCGTGCACCAGCACCACCGTCGGATGCCCCGGCACCGGCCGGGTCGGCTCGACCACCTCGACGTGGATGTCCGTACCGTCCGGCAGCTCCAGGCGGAACGCCTCGTCGTACCGCTGCTCGTCGAACGTCTCGTGCGCGTAGCGGTCGGCCGGGTCGGCCTTGAGCCGGCGGACCAGGGTCCGTTCGGTCGCGACCCCAGCCGCCAGACCCGCCGCGGCCACCCCCACCGCCGCGCCCACGATCCCCGCGACCCGGCCCGCAGCCGTGCGCGGACGCGGAATGCGATAGCTCATGATCTTTCGCCGTCGTAGACCCGGGGCACCCGAGTGCCGCCGAACCGGGTGACGATCTCGTAGTTGATCGTGCCAACCGCCTCGGCCCAGTCGTCCGCGGTCGGCTCGCCGTCGACGCCGCTGCCGAACAGCGTCGCGACGTCGCCGTCGGCCACCGGGTCGTCGCCGCAGTCGAGCACGAACTGGTCCATGCAGACCCGGCCCGAGATCGTCCGGCGTACGCCGCCGAGCTGCACCGGGCCGGTGTTGGACGCGTGCCGGGGAACCCCGTCGGCGTATCCGAGCGGCACCACGGCCAGGTTCGCGTCGGCGTCGGTCGTGTAGGTGTGCCCATAGGACACGCCGGTGCCGGCCGGCACCCGCTTGGTGAGCATCACCCGGGCGCGGGCGGTCATCGCCGGCCGCAGCCCGTACGTCTCACCGGCCACCGGGGAGAGCCCGTAGATGGCCAGACCGGGGCGGACCAGGTCGAAGTGGGTGTCCGGGCGGGTGAGGGTGGCCGCCGAGTTGGCGAGGTGCCGCCAGCGCGGGCGCAGCCCGGCCCGCTCGACCATGGCCAGCCCTTCCTGGAAGACGGCCAGTTGACGGTCGGTGGTGGGGTGGCCGGGCGAGTCCGCGTACACGAAGTGGCTCCACACGCCGACCACCTCGACCAGGCCGTCGGCCTGTGCCTTCGCGGCGGCGTCCAGCAGTGCCGGCCAGTCGGCGACGGTCGCACCGCCCCGGGACAGCCCCGTGTCGATCTTCAGGTGCAGGCGGGCGGGACGCCCGGCGAGGCGACTCGCCTCGATCATCTCGTCCAGTTGCCCGAGACTGGCCGCGCCCAGATCCACCCCGGCGCTGACCCCCTCGTGCAGCGGCAACCCGGGGGCGAGCAGCCAGGCCAGCACCGGCACGGTCACCCCGCCCCGCCGCAGCGCGAGGGCCTCGTCGAGGGTGCAGACACCGAGCCAGTCCGCACCGGCGTCGAGCGCCGCGCGGGCGGCCGGAAGCATGCCGTGGCCGTACCCGTCGGCCTTCACCACCGCCATCAACTCGGCGGTCGTGCCGGAGCGGAGCCTGCTCACGTTCTCGCGGATCGCGTCAAGATCGACGCGCACCTCGGCCTGCCACATGTGCCCAGCCTACTTTCCGCCGTGATCACCGCGGGCGGCGACGCACGTCCCCGGCGCGGTGATCCGGTCACCGCACCCGGAACCGACCCGTTCAGCCCAGCCGGGCCAGCACCGGACGCAACGCGGTCGCCACGTCGGGCGCGGTCACCGGCCCGCCCCGGGTCGCCTCCCGCCCGGCGAGCCCGTGCAGGTACGCGGCCGAGGCCGCCGCCCGGTCGGCGGGCACCCCGGCCGCCAGCAGCGAGCCGAGCAGCCCGGCCAACACGTCGCCGGTGCCCCCGGTGGCCAGCGCCGGGGTGCCGGTCGGGTTGACGTACGCCCGGCCGTCCGGCGTGCCGATCACCGTGCGGTCGCCCTTGAGCAGCACCACAGCGTTCATCCAGGCGGCCAGCCGCAGCGCGGCGCCGACCCGGTCGGCGCCCGGCTCCTCCCCGCACAGCCGGGTGAACTCGCGGTCGTGCGGGGTGACCACGATCGGCGCGTCCCGACCCCGCAGCCGGTCGGCGAGCGAGCCGTCCACCAGCAGGGTCAGCGCGTCGGCGTCGAGAACCACCGGCACCGGGGCGGCCAGTACGGCACGCAACTCGGCCGCCGCGTCGGCACCGGTGCCCAGCCCGGAACCGCAGACCCAGGCCTGCACCCGGCCGGCGTCGGCGACCCGCCCACTGGCGATCACCGAGGGGTGCTGGTGCAGCACCTCGGCCCGGGCGCTACCGGCGTAGCGGACCAGGCCGGTCGGCCCGGCCAGGGCACCACTCACGGAGAGCACCGCCGCACCCGGGTAGGTTGCCGAGCCGGTCGCCACCCCCACCACGCCCCGGGTGTACTTCTCCGACGCCGGGCCCAGCTGGGGCCACCAGTCGACCAGGTCGGACCATTCGGTGACCCGCAGCGCCGGGGTGCCGCGCAGCCACGGGCGCAGCCCGATGTCGACCAGCTCGACCTGCCCGGCCAGGGCAGCGGCCGGACCGACAACGAGGGCGGGCTTCAGCGCGCCGAAGGCCACCGTCACGTCGGCGCGGACCGCGGTGGGCTGGCCGGACGCGGACAGCGGCACGTGGCCGGTGTCCACCGCGACCCCGCTGGGCACGTCGACCGCCAGCACGGTGGCCCGCGCACCGTCGCGTCCACGCAGCTCGCCGAGGCGCTGGACCATCTCGTCCGCGTTCGCTCGCAGCCCGCCGGTGCCGCCGATGCCGACGATGCCGTCGAGGACCAGGTCGACCGGGCCGGTCGGGCCCGGCACCAGCCGGCCGCCGGCGGCGCGCAGCGCGGCCAGACCGGCAGCGTGCGCCCGCCCGGGGGTGAGCAGCACGGCGGACACCTGGACACCCCGGCGGGCCAGCCGCTCCCCCGCGTACAACGCGTCACCGCCGTTGTCGCCCGAGCCGACCAGCAGCAGCACCCGGCCGCCGTACACCCCACCTCGCTCGGCGAGCAGCAGCGCGGCACGGCGGGCCAGCCCGGCGGCGGCCCGCTGCATCAGCGTCCCCTCCGGCAGCGTGCCCATCAACCCCGCCTCGGCCGCCCGTACGTCGGCCACCCGCCACACCGCTCTCATGCCACCCTGTCCCATTCCGTTCGCGGGCGGGCCCGAACGGCCCTCCCGGCCGACGTCATCGTTCCGCGACCACCATCGCCGACGCGATCCCGCCGTCGTGCGACAACGAGAGGTGCCAGTGGTTGACCCCGCGCGCCTCGGCCACCGCCGCGACGGTGCCGGAGACGGCCAGCCAGGGGCGGCCATCCGGGTCGGGCACGATCTCGCAGTCGTGCCAGTGCAGCCCGGCCGGAGCGCCGAGCGCCTTGGCCACCGCCTCCTTCGCGGCGAACCGGGCGGCGAGCGACTCTGGCGAGCGCGGGTTGCCGGCGCGGGTGTGCCGCTCGGCGTCGGTGAAGAGTCGGTCGGCGAGCAGCGGCGTCCGTGCCAGCGCCCGGGCGAACCGGTCGACCAGGACGACGTCGATGCCGACAGCGACGATCACCACATCACCCTACCGGCGGTCGGGGCCGCAGATTAGCCGTCGGGCTCGCGCTGGGCAACGCCTGTGGACACCCCCGGGTACGCCTCGACGCCGGCTGTCCACAGGGCACCGCGCGACCTCCGGTACGCGCCTAGCGTCAGCGCGTCGATACCGATCGTCCACGGGGGTGTGGTCATGTCCGACGAGCCGTTCGCCGTCCGGCCGGAGGAATTGCGGGCGGTCGCCGCCCTGCTCGACGACGAGGCCCGCCGGTTGGCGTCGGGCCTCGCGGGGCTACCCGGGCTGGTGGTGGCGGCGCCCGAGTGGCAAGCCGGCGCGGCCCTGGCCGCGCTGGAGGCAGCCGGGCACGCCTGGTTCTGCCGGCGGGGTGCCCAGGTGGCGGCGGCCTCCGGTGGGGTCCGGGTGGCGGCCGAGGCGTACGAGTCGGTGGACGACCGGGCCGCCGACCGGTTCGCCGCCCTGCCCCGGTGAGCGGCGTCGGCTACCGGCAGCTGTGGGCTGCCGACCCGGGCGGGTGGCGGGCCGCCGGGGCAGCATGGGCGGGGTTGACCGGGCCGGTCGACCGGCGCGTGGCCGGCCTGCGTACGTCCGGCGAACGGTTGCGGAGTGGGTGGTCGGGTGCGGCGGCCACGGCGGCGGACACCCGGCTCGCCGGTCTCCGTGCCGAGCTGGCCTCGATCGCACCCGCGCTGATCGAGGTCGACCAGGTGCTGGCCGAGTTGGCCGGTCGGCTGACCGTGGCGAAGGCACGACTCACCGAGGCGGTCGCCCAGGCCGAGGCCGCCGGCCTGCTGGTGGACCGCTCGGGCGGGGTCCATCCCCGGGTTCGCCCCACCGACCGGGCCGGAGCGGCAGCGGCCGGCATGGCGGTGGCCGGGGTGGCCGCCATCGTGCGGGACGCGCTCGACCGGGCAGCTGCGGCGGACCGGGTCGCCGCCGACCGGTTGGACGACCTGGCCCGAGCTGCCGGCACCGGCTGGGCGTCCCCGCCCCCGCCGGGCCGGCCGGCCTCCGGGTCCGCGCCGAGCCTGGTCCACGCCTGGTGGTCCGGTTTGACGCCGGCTCAGCGACGGTGGTTGATCGGGCGCGAGCCGGCCCTGGTCGGCCGATTGGACGGGGTGCCGGTGGCCGCCCGCGACCAGGCCAACCGGCTACGGCTCGGGGTCTGGCGCGAGGAGTTGCTGGCCGAGCGGCGACGCTTGCTGGCCCGGGTGCCGCCGGGGCCACTCGCGTCGATCCGCCTGCGCGGGTTGGCCGGGCGGTTGACCGGCCTGGACGCGCTGGTCGGGCGGTTGACGGCCGGCGGGGCGCCACGGGCGTACCTGCTCGGGCTGGATCCGGCCGGTGAGGGCCGTGCGGTGGTGGCACTCGGCGACCCGGACCACGCCGACCGGGTGCTGACCTACGTGCCGGGGATGACCGCCGGCCTGGACGACGCCCCCGGCGAGTTGGGCAGGGCGGCCCGAGTGCTGGACCGGTGCGCCGCGCTCGCACCGGGTGAGCGCAGCGCGGCGGTGCTCTGGCTGGACTACGACGCTCCGGATCTGCTGACCGAGGCCGCCTCGGCGGGCCAGGCCCGGGACGCCGGCCCGGCGTTGCACCGTTTCCAGGAGGGGCTGCGCGTCAGCCACGACGGGCCACCGGCCCGGCAGACCGTGCTCGGGCACAGCTACGGGTCGCTGGTGGTGGGGGTGGCGGCCCGGGAGCACGGGCTCGCCGCCGACGCGCTGGTCTTCGTCGGCTCGCCCGGTGTCGGCGCGTCGCACGCCGGCGAGCTGGGCGTGCCGCCCGGGGAGGTCTGGGCGAGCAGCGCCCCCGACGACGTGATCCGGGCGGCCCGGTCGGCGGACGAGCTGGGTCGACGGGCCCTGTGGGGTGCGGCTCCGCTGGCCGCCGTGCTGGGCTGGCCCGCCCAGACCGGGCACGAGCTGTGGTTCGGGCACGACCCGTCGGATCCCGGGTTCGGTGGCCGGGTCTTCGACAGTGGACGCGGCGGCCACACCGGTTACTGGGACCCGGGCAATCCCGCGCTGGACGGGATGGCCCGGGTCGTGCTGGGCCGCCCGCTGTGACGACGGAACCCGGCCTCCGCGGGGTGCGGCGACCGGGGTTCCGGACGTGGACGGCGGTTACTCGACGGTGACCGACTTGGCCAGGTTGCGGGGCTGGTCCACGTCGTGCCCCCGGGCGGCGGCGATCTCGGCGGCGAGCACCTGCAGCGGCACCGTGGTGACGAGCGGGGCCAGCAGGGTGGGCGTACGCGGCACGTAGATCAGGTGGTCGGCGTACCGGACGACGGCCTCGTCACCCTCCTCCGCGATCACGATGGTCCGTGCGCCGCGCGCCCGGACCTCCTGAATGTTGGAGACGACCTTGTCGTGCAGCATGCCCCGGCCGACCGGCGAGGGCACCACGCAGATCACCGGCGTGCCCTTGTCGATCAGCGCGATCGGGCCGTGCTTCAGCTCACCGGCGGCGAAGCCCTCGGCGTGCATGTACGCCAACTCCTTGAGCTTCAGCGCGCCCTCCAGGGCCACCGGGTAGCCGACGTGCCGGCCGATGAACAGCACCGTCGGCTCGGACTTCAGGTCGCGGGCCAGCTCGCGGACGGGCTCGATCCGGTCGAGCAGCTCCCGCAGCTTGCCGGGAATCTCCTGCAACTGCGCGACCACCGCGCCCACCTCGTCGGCGAACTTGATCCCGCGTACCTGGGCCAGGTGCAGACCGATCAGGTAGCAGGCGACGACCTGGGTCAGGAACGCCTTGGTGGAGGCGACGGCGATCTCCGGCCCGCCGTGGGTGTAGAGCACGGCGTCCGACTCGCGGGGGATGGTCGAGCCGTTGGTGTTGCAGATCGCCAGCACCCGGGCCTTCTGCTCCTTGGCGTGGCGCAGCGCCATCAGGGTGTCCATCGTCTCGCCGGACTGCGAGATCACCACGATCAGCGTGGACCGGTCGAGCACCGGGTCGCGGTAGCGGAACTCGCTGGCCAGCTCCACCTCGCACGGGATCCGGGTCCAGTGCTCGATGGCGTACTTGGCGACCATGCCGGCGTGGTACGCGGTGCCGCAGGCCACGATGAAGATCTTGTCGACGTCGCGCAGATCCTGGTCGCTGAGGCGGACCTCGTCGAGGGCGATCTCACCGCTCTCGGTGAGCCGGCCGAGCAGCGTGTCGGCGATGGCCTGCGGCTGCTCCTCGATCTCCTTGAGCATGAACCAGTCGTAGCCGCCCTTCTCCGCGGCCGAGGAGTCCCAGTCGATGTGGAAGTCCTTGCCGGCGGCGGGCTGGCCCTCGAAATCGGTGATCTCGATGCTGTCACCGGTGATCAGCACGATCTGGTCCTGGCCCAGCTCGACCGCTTCCCGGGTGTGCTCGATGAACGCGGCCACGTCGCTGGCCAGGTAGTTCTCCCCGTCGCCCCGGCCGACCACCAGCGGCGAGTTGCGTCGGGCGCCGACCACCGCGCCGGGCACGGCGGCGTCCACCGCGAGCAGGGTGAACGCGCCCTCCAGTCGCTGACAGACGACGCGCATGCCGGCGGCGAGCAGCTGCGGGCTGTCCGGCTGACCGGCGGCGCGCAGGTCGGCCAGCGCGGCGGCGAGCAGGTGCGCGGCGCACTCGGTGTCGGTGTCGCTGGCGAACTGGACGCCATCGGCTTCCAGCTCGGCGCGGAGCTTGGCGAAGTTCTCGATGATGCCGTTGTGGATCACCGCGACCCGCCCGTCGGGAGCGACGTGCGGGTGGGCGTTGCGGTCGGTCGGGCCGCCGTGGGTGGCCCACCGGGTGTGCCCGATGCCGGTGGTGCCGTCACCGATGCCGATCGGGCTGGCCGCGCAGGACGTCGGGTCGTCGGCGGCTCGCTCGGAGAGCACCTTCTCCAGGTTGGCCAGCTTGCCGGCCTTCTTCTCGGTCAGCAGCTGGTCGTCGCAGACGATCGCGACGCCTGCCGAGTCGTAGCCGCGGTATTCCAGCCGCCGCAGCCCGTCGAGCACGATGCCGAGTGCGGGGCGCGCGCCCGCGTATCCCACGATTCCACACATGGCCCGCAGCCTAACCCAGTTTCGCTCATGATGGGTGCTCGAAAGTCGGGTTATCAATCACGGAATCTGAGCGATCGGTGCTTGGACGGCCGCAACGGGACGAGCGTCACAGGCCACTCGCGCCCCGCCCTGGATGGCGGGGTTGCGACCCGCCTTCCGGTGCGACAGTCTCTCGGCGGGTTTGGCGCTCCCGTCCACGGCCCGTTCGTCCCATACCCACTCCCACCCGGAGCAGCCATGTCCGACGCGCCCCCGCCCGACCCATCCCCCTCACCCGCACCGGACCCGGCCTCCTCCGCACCCCCACCGGATCCGACGGCAGCGCCCTCCTCGGCTCCGTTCCCGCCCCCCGACCCGCTGGCACTGGGCCAGCCGTGGGTACCGCCGGCCCCATGGTCACCGTCCCCGCCGGCCGCGCCGTGGACGCCGCCTCCGCCGGCTGGCTGGCCACCGCCGGCTGGCTGGCCACCGCCCGGCTATCCGCCGCCGTACGCCTACCCCGGGTATCCGCAGGCCCCCGTCAGACCGGCCACGAGCAGCGGGCGAGTCGTCGGAATCGTCGTCGCGGTCGTCGTGGCACTCGCGCTACTCGTGTGTGGCTGCCTCTGTGTGGGCGGCCTGTGGCTCGATCAGACCAACCCGGACCCGGTCGCCGAGGAACCGTGGGGCTACCCCGATGACGACGGCTGGACCCCACCGAGCGCCGGACCGCTCCTCCCGGACCGACCCACCACCGGGCCGACCGTCGCGGCGCCCAGCCCCAGCAAGCAGCCGATCACCCGACCGACCTCCGGACCGGCCCCGGTGACGGTGGCCTACGAGCTGACCGGAACGGGCACGGTCGACCTCGCGTACTTCGACGCCGAGAGCGACCTCATCCACGTCGACGGCCAGAAACTGCCCTGGCGCACCGCCATCCGCACCAACGGCAAGAGCCGGGTCATGGTGGAGGCCAGATGGGCCGACGATGAGGGTGAGAAACCGCTCGACTGCACCGTCACGGTCACCGGCGCGGGCAAGCCGGTCGTCAACAAGACCCGGGGGTACTGGGCGACCAGTTGCGCGATCGAGTGAGGCTGGGGCTCAGCCCGGGGCACCCGTAGGCTGGCGGGCGTGACGACGAGCACCGATGTCGACCCGCTGGTGGCCCGGATGCGGCCGTTCGGCACGACGATCTTCGCCGAGATGTCCGCCCTCGCCGTGCGCACCGGCGCGGTCAACCTCGGCCAGGGCTTCCCCGACACCGACGGCCCACCGGAGATGCTGGCCGCCGCCGCCGAGGCGCTGCGCAGCGGGCAGAACCAGTACCCGCCCGGCCCGGGGATCCCCGCCCTGCGCGCGGCCGTCGCGGCTCATCAGCTGCGGTTCCACGACCTGGCGTACGACCCGGACCGCGAGATCGTGATCACCGCAGGGGCGACCGAGGCGGTCGCGGCGAGCATCCTCGCCCTCTGCGAGCCGGGCGACGAGGTGGTCTGCTTCGAGCCGTACTACGACTCGTACGCCGCCTCGATCGCACTGGCCGGCGCGGTCCGCCGGCCGGTGACGCTGCGCCCCACGGCCGACGGTCGGTACGCCTTCGACCCGGCGGCGCTGCGTGCGGCGTTCGGCCCGCGCACCCGGCTGGTGCTGCTGAACTCACCGCACAATCCGACCGGCAAGGTCTTCACACCGGCCGAGTTGGCGCTGGTCGCCGAGTTGTGCCAGGAGTTCGGCGCGTACGCGGTCACCGACGAGGTGTACGAGCACCTGGTCTTCACCGACGCGGCGAGCCCGCACGTGCCGCTGGCCAGCCTGCCCGGGATGCGGGAGCGGACGCTGCGCATCTCGTCGGCCGGCAAGACGTTCTCCTGCACGGGGTGGAAGGTCGGCTGGGCGAGCGGCCCGGCGGCGCTGGTCTCGGCGGTGCTGCGGGTGAAGCAGTTCCTCACCTTCGTCAACGCCGGGCCGCTGCAACCGGCGGTGGCCGTGGCGCTGGCCCTGCCGGACGACTACTACACCGGCTTCCGGGACAGCCTCCAGCAGCGGCGTGACCAGCTCGTCGGCGGACTCACCGACGCCGGGTTCACGGTGCTCACCTCGGAGGGGACGTACTTCGTCACCGCCGACATCACCGCCCTCGGCGGCCGGGACGGGGTGGAGTTCTGCCGGTCGTTGCCGGAGCGCTGCGGCGTGGTGGCGGTGCCCACCCAGGTCTTCTACGACGACACCGACGCGGGCCGGCGGCTGGTCCGGTTCGCCTTCTGCAAGCGCCCCGAGGTGCTGACCGAGGCGGTCACCCGGCTGCGCGCCCTGACTCCGAGCCGCTGACCTGGCCTCCGTCTCCGAGCAGCACCGACTCGGCGTCGTCGACGAACGACAGGTCCGCCGACACGTGCCGGCTCGCCGCGGTGAGCAGCAACCCGACCACCGGATCCTCGGCGCCCCGGCGCAGGCCGTCCAGATTGCGCAGCTCGACGGACGCGTCACCGAGGACCTCGACCTCACCGACGGCGAGGACCCCGCAGACACGTACGGGCGGGCGACCCAACTGCGGTTGTAGGAGCGCCGGTAGGCGGTGTCAGCCGACCGGGCTCGCGGTGCGGACCAGCTCGGCGATCCGCTCGGCAACGGATCGGGCGGTCGCCTCGGTGGCCGCCTCCACCATCACCCGGACCAGCGGCTCGGTGCCCGACGGGCGCAGCAGCACCCGGCCGGCCTCGCCCAGCTCCGCCTCGGCCCGCTCGACTTCGGCGCGTACGGCTGGCGCGGCGGCACCGACGGTCCGGTCGCCGACCGGCACGTTGATCAGCACCTGGGGCAGCTTGGTGACCACCGAGGCCAGCTCGGCGAGGGACTGGCCGGTGGCCGCCATCCGAGCCATCAGGTGCAGACCGGTGAGCACGCCGTCGCCGGTGGTGGCGTGGGCGGGCATGACGATGTGGCCGCTCTGCTCACCGCCGAGCGCCAGCCCGGAGGCACGCAACTCCTCCAGCACGTACCGGTCGCCGACCTTGGTCTCGATCAGGCGGATGCCCTGCGCGGACATGGCGAGCCGCAGCCCGAGGTTGCTCATCACGGTGGCCACCAGGGTGTCCTGGGTGAGCGTGCCGGCGTCCCGCATGGCCAGCGCGAGGATCGCCATCACCTGGTCGCCGTCCACCTCGTCGCCGTCGGCGGTGACCGCCAGGCAGCGGTCGGCGTCGCCGTCGTGGGCGATGCCCAGGTGGGCGCCGTGCTCGACCACGGCGGCGCGCAGCGCCTCGATGTGGTTGGAGCCGCAGTCGTCGTTGATGTTCAGCCCGTCGGGCTCGGCGTGGATGGCGATGACCTCCGCGCCGGCCTCCCGGTAGGCCACGGGGGCGACCTCGGCGGCGGCGCCGTTGGCGCAGTCGACCACGACCTTGATCCCGTCCAGCCGGTGCGCGACGGTGCCGACCAGGTGCTGGACGTAGTGGTCGGCGCCGTCGAGCAGGTCGTGCACGCGGCCGACGCCGGCGCCGGTGGGCCGGTCCCAGGCGGTGGTGGCGTTCGTCTCGACGGCCGCCTCGATCCGCATCTCGATCTCGTCGGGCAGCTTGTGCCCGCCGGCGGCGAAGAGCTTGATGCCGTTGTCCGGCATCGGGTTGTGCGACGCGGAGAGCATCACGCCCAGGTCGGCCTTGGCTTCGGCGGTGAGGAACGCCACCGCGGGGGTGGGCAGCACGCCGACCCGCACCACGTTGGCGCCGGCGCTGGTCAGACCGGCGACCACGGCGGCCTCCAGCATCTCGCCGCTGGCGCGGGTGTCCCGGCCGACGACGGCGAGCGGCGGATGGCTGCGGTCCGTCTCGGCGAGTGTGTGCGCGGCGGCCACCGCGAGCGCCAGCGCCAACTCCGGGGTGAGATCCGCGTTTGCCCGCCCGCGTACGCCGTCCGTGCCGAACAACCGACCCATACCCGCCAACCTCCGAATGAGCACTGCCTGTGAGGAGAAAGCGGAACGGCCGACCCACCTCCCCAGCAGGGGAGGCGGACCGGCCGTCCGTCAGAAGTACAACGCGCTGGAGAAGATCAGCGCTTCGAGTACTGGGGAGCCTTACGGGCCTTCTTGAGGCCGTACTTCTTGCTCTCCTTGACCCGGGCGTCCCGGGTGAGGAAGCCGGCCTTCTTCAGAGCCGGGCGGTCGTCCGGCTCGTTGACGATCAGCGCCCGGGCGATGGCCAGCCGCAGCGCACCGGCCTGGCCGGTGGTGCCGCCGCCACGCAGGTTGGCGATGACGTCGAACGCCTCGGGCTTCTCGGCGGTGACCAGCGGGTCCTTGATGAGCTGCTGGTGCACCTTGCTCGGGAAGTAGGCCTCGAGGTCGCGACCGTTGCAGGTGATCTTGCCGGTGCCCGGAACGATACGGACCCGGACGATGGCCTCCTTGCGCCGACCCACGGTCTGGATCGGGCGGTCACCACGCGGCGCGCGGGCGACGGGCGCCGGTGCCTCGGTGACCTCGGGGGCGACCTCGGTCTCGGTGATGTCGGTCATGCTGCTTCCTTCGCCCGCGCTCACTGCGCGATCTGCTTGATCTCGAACGGCACCGGCTGCTGCGCGAGGTGCGGGTGCTCGGCACCGGCGTAGACCTTCAGCTTCTTGATCAGCTGACGGCCGAGCTTGTTGTGCGGGAGCATCCCCTTCACGGCCAGCTCGATGGCCCGCTCGGGGCGCTTGGTCAGCAGCTCGTCGTAGCCGACCTGCTTCAGACCACCCGGGTAACCGGAGTGGCGGTAAGCGACCTTGGTCTGGCGCTTGTTGCCGGTCAGCGCAACCTTGCCCGCGTTCACGATGACGACAAAGTCGCCCGTGTCGACGTGCGGCGCGAAAGTCGGCTTGTGCTTACCACGCAGCAACGTGGCGGCGTGGGTGGCCAGGCGGCCCAGCACGACATCAGAGGCGTCGATGACGTGCCACTGACGCTCGATCTCACCCGGCTTCGGGCTGTACGTACGCACAGGTCTACCTTGTCTCGTCGTCGGTCTGGGGTCGCGCGCCGAGGTGACCAGAACTTGCAGGCCGGACCAGCGCGCACGAACGACCAAGCGTACCTGATGGGGCACGCCTCTGGATGTCGTACAACAGCAGGCAACGATACCCGGCGCCCCGTCCGCAGGTCAAAACGGGGGTGCGGTGCCGGGCGGCGACACGCCGGCCGTGGCCCAGCTCACACGTTGGCGAGCCGATCCGCCCTCGGCCGGCGGTAGACGACCCAGGTGACCGCGAAACACAACGCGTACCAGCCGATGAAGGCCAGGTAGGCCGCGTCGGCGTTGCCGGAGCTGAGGAACGACTGCCGGAACGCGATGTTGACCAGCACCCCGCCGAAGGCGCCGATCGCACCCGCGATGCCGATCAACGCGCCGGTCATCCGCCGCGCCCACCGCGCGGCGGCCTCCGGATCACGCCGGCCCGTGGCCACCGCGTGCGCCGCCCGGTCCCGGAAGATCGCCGGGATCATCTTGTAGGTGGAGCCGTTGCCGATGCCGGAGAAGACGAAGAGGGCGAGGAACCCGGCCAGGTAGAGCCCGAAGGAGCGCTCCCGGGCCGCGTACAGCACGGTGCCCGCGCCGGCCGCCATCGCCACGAAGTTCCAGAAGGTGACCCGCGCCCCACCCAGCCGGTCGGCGAGGTGCCCGCCCAGGGGCCGGATCAACGAGCCGACCAGCGGGCCGAGGAAGGTCAGCCAGGCCGCGTCGATCGGGGTGGGGAACCGCTCGGCGAACTGCAGCTGGAGCACCTGACCGAAGGCGAAGCCGAAGCCGATGAACGAGCCGAAGGTGCCGATGTAGAGCAGCGACATCACCCAGGTGTGCGGGTCGCGGGCCGCCTCCCGCAACGCACCCGGCTCGTTGCGCGCCCCGGGCACGGTGTCCAACCAGCGGGCCGCTGCCAGCGCGGCCAGCACGATCAGCGGCAGGTAGACCGCCGGCACCAACCGGGGGTACGCGGCACCGGCGGTGGCCAGGACCGCCAGTCCGACCAGCTGCACCGCGGGTACGCCCAGGTTGCCGCCACCGGCGTTGAGCCCGAGCGCGCGCCCCTTGAGCCGCGACGGGTAGAACAGGTTGATGTTCGCCATCGAGGAGGCGAAGTTGCCGCCGCCGACCCCGGTGAGGCAGGCGAGCACCATCAGGGTGGTGTAGGACACCCCGGGTTCCAGCAGCACCGTCATCGGCACCGCGGGCACCAGCAACAGCAGTGCGCTGATGATCGTCCAACGGCGTCCGCCGAAGCGGGCCACCGCCAGCGTGTACGGCAGGCGCAACACCGCGCCCAGGGCGGCGGGCACTGCGGTGAGCAGGAACTTCCCGGCCGGATCGATGCCGTACGCGGGGCCGAGGAAGAGCACGGTGACCGACCAGAGACTCCACACCGAGAAGCCGACGTGCTCGGCGAAGATCGAGACCCAGAGGTTGCGCCGGGCGATCGGCGCGCCGGTGGTCTGCCAGAAGTCCGGGTCCTCGGGGCGCCAGTCGTGCAGCGGTTGCCGGCGACCGGTGACGGCAGGCGGCTCGGCGGTGACTGCGGTGCTGGTGAGCGTGCTCACGGCGGCTCCTCCTCGTCGATGTGACGAGGAGAGACGCTAGGAACACCCGGTTACCCCGCAGTGCCCGGCGCGGGTCGGGCCGGAAACGGGGACCGCACCACGGGCCGGCGGCGATGGTGAGGTGGGCGGTCAGAGCTGTTGAAGTATCCGCAGCGCGCGGCCGACCCGGAGCATGGTGTCGGTGTCGGCGACGTCCACGCAGTCGGTGAACCACTTCTTCATCGGCGAGGAGATCCGGTCGGGCATCACCACGTACCGGCCCATCGACACGGCGAGCGGCGAGTCCCGCAGCAGCGACTCCTCGACCACCTCGACCACGATCACGATGGGCACGTCGGTGGAGTTATAGACATCCGAGCTGATCACGAGGCCGAGGCGTTCCCGGGCGCCCTCGATGCGCCAGATCTCACCCCTACGCAGCACGCGGCCGTCCGCCGGAGAACAGGTCGTTGATCATGCCTACCTCGCGGGCGTCGGCGAGGGCGGCGGACTCCAGATCCAGGCCGGCGCGGCCCACGGCGGCGGCATGCGCGGTGAAGACCTCGCGCAGCGCCTTCTCCCGGGCGGCCTGGTCCATCCACGCGGAGAGCGACAGCCCCTCGCGCTTGGCGAACCGCCGCGCTTCCTCGATCGTCTCGTCCGTGAACGAGAGAGTCACCTTGGCAGTCATGCCGAGCAGATTACCCGCCGGTGTGACCAACAGTCATCCCCATGCGCACCGGCCCGTCCCCGGGCGGCGAAACGCACATTCCGCCGGGCTTACCCGGCCCGACCGCCGAACACCGCGAAACGCCACTCCTTGAAGTAGCAGTCGACGTCGACCAGGCCCGCCTCGGCGAGCCACCGGCACTGGTCGGTCACGGTCGCCGGTCGGTCGTGGCGCATCCGCTCCCGGGAGGCTGTGATCTCGGCGGGCGACGCGCCCAGCTCGGTGATCCGCTCCAGCCACACCTCGTCGTAGCGCCGGTCCAGCTCCGGGGTCGGGCCGGCGACCTGCTCGGCGTTGACGAACACCCCGCCCGGTGCCAGCGCGGCGGCAGCCCGCCGGTAGAGCGCGCGCTTGCCGGCGTCGTCCAGGTGGTGGATCGCCAACGCGCTGACCACCGCGTCGTACCGGCCCGGCGGCAGCTCGTCGGCCAGGTCGGCCCGGACCGTTCGGTGTGGCACGGACCGCGCGTCCAACTGGTCGGTGGCGCGGGCGAGCATCGCCGGCGCTCCGTCCACCAGGGTCAGCCGGACTCCGGGCACCGCGGCGGACAGCAGCAGCGAGAGCAGCCCGGTGCCCGCGCCCAGATCCAACACCTCGGGGGTACGACCGGCAGCGAGCGCGGCGCGCAGCGGCGGCGCCGCCACCTGGACGGCGGTGGCGTAGAAGGCGTCGAAGCAGGGCACCAGCCGCCTGCGGGCCTCGTCATAGGTGCCGGCCACCGCGTCGAACACATCCGCCACGCTCATGGCAACCTCCCATAGTTTGAGACAACTTTCCCACATTATAAGCGCCGCGCGGCGAACGGCCCCGACCCTGGGCACCCGCGAAAGCCGGCCCGCGCGCGCCGTCTCGTCGATCATGGAGTTGTGGTGGGCGACAAAGCGCCCGGGTGGCCCCAAAATCAGGCACCGCAACTCCATGATCGACGAAGTTGAGCCGCACCTTTTTCGCGATCTTGCACTTACTGTCGCCGCATAGGGGGCATCCCGCGCATCTCGGCGACCGAAACTGCAAGATCGGCGCGGGGTGGGGCTGGTCCAGCCGTCGCCCACCCGTTCTGCGCGTTGCTCCTGTGCGGTGTGAGCCCCACTTGACAGGACCGAAACAGAAGGGACCCGGACCGGAAACCGCCCGCCGGCACGCTTTCCCGACATGACAGACGGTGCATGGTCGGCAACTCCACCGGGGCTAACACCCCGGGAGGTGGCGACGCACTGCCCGTACTGCGCGCTGCAGTGCGGCATGACGCTGCGCGAGGACGACGCCGGAGTGACGGTCCACCCGCGCCAGTTCCCCACCAACCGGGGCGGGCTCTGCCAGAAGGGTTGGACCGCCGCCGAGCTGCTCGACCACCCGCAGCGGCTGACCACCCCGTTGGTGCGCGACCCGGCCACCGACACGCTGCACCCGGCAAGCTGGGACACCGCGCTCGACCGGGTGGTCGCCGGCATCCGCGCCGTCCAGGACGACGCCGGCCGGGACGCGGTCGCCGTCTTCGGCGGGGGTGGCCTGACCAACGAGAAGGCGTACGCGTTGGGGAAGTTCGCCCGGATCGGGCTGCGCACCCGGCACATCGACTACAACGGACGGTTCTGCATGTCCTCGGCGGCAGCCGCCGGGATGCGCGCCTTCGGCATCGACCGCGGGTTGCCGTTCCCCCTCGCCGACCTGGGCCAGGCCGACACCCTACTGCTGGTCGGGGCGAACCCGGCGGAGACCATGCCGCCGCTGGTGCGCTGGCTCACCGAGCAGCGCCGCAACGGCGGTCAACTGATCGTCGTCGACCCGCGGGTTACCGCCACCGCCCGCCAGGCCGACCTGCACCTGCAACCGCTGCCCGGCACCGATCTGGCGGTGGCCAACGCGCTGCTGCACATCGCCCTCACCGAGGGTTGGGTCGACCGGGCGTACGTGGCCGACCGCACCACCGGATTCGACGCGGTCCGCCGTGGCGTGGCCGCCTGGTGGCCGGCCCGCGCGGAACAGCTCTCCGGTGTGCCGGTGGCCGACCTGGAGGCGACCGCCCGCACGCTGGGCACCGGCGGTCGCGTGATCATCCTGACCGCGCGCGGCGCCGAGCAACACGCCAAGGGGGTGGACACCGTCAGCGCGTACGTCAATCTCGCCCTCGCCCTCGGCCTACCCGGTCGGGCCGGCTCCGGGTACGGCTGCCTCACCGGCCAGGGCAACGGCCAGGGCGGCCGGGAGCACGGGCAGAAGGCCGACCAACTCCCCGGCTACCGGAAGATCGACGACCCGGCGGCCCGGGAGCACGTGGCCGGCGTCTGGGGCGTGCCCGCCGACGAGCTGCCCGGCCCGGGAGTGCCCGCCTACCAACTACTCGACTCGCTCGGCACCCCGGGCGGCCCGCGCGCGTTGCTGGTGTTCGGCTCGAATCCGGTGGTCTCGGCGCCCCGCGCGGCCCGGATCGAGGGCCGGCTGCGCGACCTGGACCTGCTGGTCGTCGCCGACCTCCTGCTCTCCGAGACGGCCGCGCTGGCGGACGTGGTGCTCCCCACCGCCCAATGGGCCGAGGAGGACGGCACCATGACCAACCTGGAGGGTCGGGTGCTGCGTCGGCGCGCACTCCGGCCACCCCCGCCGGGCGTCCGGACCGACCTGGCCATCATCTCCGACCTCGCGGCGAGGCTGGCCACCGACGACACCGCCGCCGCCGACGCGGCGGCCCGGTTCCCAGCCGACCCGAGCACCGTCTTCGCCGAGCTGCGCCGCGCCTCCGCCGGCGGTGCCGCCGACTACGCCGGCATCAGCTGGGACCGGATCGACGCCGACGACGGCGTCTACTGGCCCTGCCCCACCGAGGACGGGCCGGACACACCACGACTCTTCGCCGACCGGTTCGCCACCCCGGATGGCCGGGCCCGCTTCCACCCCGTCGACCACCGGCCGGCCGCCGAGGAGGTCTGCGCCACCTACCCGCTGCACTTCACCACCGGCCGGGTGCTGGCCCAGTACCAGTCGGGCACCCAGACCCGCCGGGTCGCCGCGCTACGGCGTGCCGCCCCGGAGGCGTTCGTGGAGCTGCACCCCGACCTGGCCGCCCGGCTGGGCATCGACGACGGCGACCCGGTGCGGGTCACCTCGCGCCGGGGTGAGTTGTGCGCACCGGCCCGGCTCAGCGCCGGGATCCGACCGGACACCGTGTTCGCCCCGTTCCACTACGCGGGGGCGGGACGCGCCAACTCGGTGACCAACGACGCGGTGGACCCGATCTCCGGGATGCCCGAATTCAAGATCTGCGCGGTCCGGGTGGAGAAGGCATGACCGCCCGGGTGGTCATCGTCGGCAACGGCATGGCGGGCGCGCGTCTCGCCGGTGAGCTGCACGCCCGGGAGGGCGACCGGAAGGTCACCGTGCTCGGGGCCGAGCCGCACCGCGCGTACAACCGGATCCTGCTCTCCACCCTGCTGGCCGGACGGATCGACGAGCCGGACGTGGAGCTGACCGAGGCCGCCGGGCACGGCGTCGACCTGCGCAGCGGCGTACCGGTCTGCGCCGTCGACCGGGCCGCCCGGGAGGTCCGCACCGACGACGGCGAACGCATCGGATACGACCACCTGGTGCTGGCCACCGGTGCCCGCGCGGTGGTGCCGTCGCTGCCCGGCCTCGACCCGGCGGACCTGCCGGAGCGCGTGGTCCCCTTCCGCACCCTGGACGACTGCCGGCGGATCCTCGCCGCCGCGGACGGCGCCCGCACCGCGCTGGTGCTCGGCGGCGGGCTGCTCGGCCTGGAGGCCGCCCGAGGTCTCGCCACCCGGGGGCTGGCCACCACCGTGGTGCACCCGCGACAGCACCTGATGGAACGCCAGCTCGACCCGGCGGCCGGCGCGGTGCTCGCCGGCACACTCGCCGGTCTCGGCGTCACCGTCCAACTGGGAGTGTCCGCGACCGGCGTGGCCGCCGACCCCGACGGTGTCCGCCTCGACCTGGCCGACGGCCGATCGCTCCGCGCCGACCTGCTGGTGCTCTCCTGCGGCGTCCGCCCGGACACCACCCTCGCGCAGGCCGCCGGCCTGACCGTGCGCCGCGGCGTGGTGGTGGACGACCGGCTCCGCACCAACGACCGGTCCATCTCGGCGATCGGCGACTGCGCCGAACACGACGGCGTGCTCACCGGGCTGGTCGCCCCCGCCTGGGCCCAGGCCCAGGTGCTGGCCGACGTGCTGACCGGCACCGACCCACTGGCCCGGTACCGGCCCCGGCCGGTGGTGACCCGGCTGAAGGCCGCCGGGATCGACCTGGCCTCGATGGGTGACGCGGCCAGTGGTGGGCTGGACGAGGAGCTGACCTTCGCCGACCCGACCCGGGGCACGTACGCCCGGTTGCGCATCCGGGACGAGCGGCTGATCGGGGCGATCCTGCTCGGCGACAACCCGGCGGTCGGCACGGTGATCCAACTCTTCGACCGTGGTCAGCCGGTGCCGAGCGACCGGCGGGCGCTGCTGCTCGGCCGGGCACTCGGCGCGGTCGGGGCGACCCCGGCCGCCTCGCCGGCGCTGATGCCGGACGCGGCCACGGTCTGCCAGTGCAACACGGTGAGCAAGGGCGCACTGGTCAGATGCTGGCGCTCCGGCGCCCGGACGGTCGATGCGGTGGTGGCCGCGACCCGGGCCGGCACCGGATGCGGCGGATGCCGGGACGCGGTGAGCGGCATCGTCGACTGGTTGAGCCAAGCGGAATCGGTGGAGGTGACGCGATGAGCGGCGGCGATCTGGTCGTGATCGGCAACGGCATGGTTGGGCAGCGTTTCGTGGACGCGCTGCGCGCCCGTGACCCAGAGGGCAGCTGGCGGGTGACCGTGCTGGCCGAGGAGGGCCGCCCGGCGTACGACCGGGTGCGGCTCTCGGCGTACTTCGACGGGGTGAGTGAGAGCGAACTCAACCTGCACACACCGCACGACGGGGTGCGGCTGCGGCTCGGTGAGCCGGCCACCGCCGTCGACCGGGACCGGCAGGTGGTGACCACCGCCGTCGGTGAGTACCGCTACGACGCGCTGGTGCTGGCCACCGGGTCGTACCCGTTCGTGCCGCCGGTGGCCGGTACGGACCTGCCCGGGGTCTTCGTCTACCGGACCCTGGACGACCTGGCCGCGATCCGGTCGTACGCCCAGGGCCGGCGGGCCGGTGCGGTGATCGGCGGTGGTCTGCTCGGCCTGGAGGCCGCGAACGCGCTGCGGCTGCTCGGCCTGAGCACCGACGTGGTCGAGTTCGCGCCCCGGCTGATGCCGGTACAGGTGGACCAGGCCGGTGGTGCGATGCTCCGACGCTACGTCGACGAGTTGGGCGTACGGACGCATCTGGGGGTGGCGACCACCGCGATCCGTCCGGGCCCGGACGGCGGCGTCGCGGCCCTGGAGCTCTCCGACGGCACGGCCATCGACGCGGAGCTGGTGGTGGTGGCCGCCGGCATCCGGCCCCGGGACCAGCTGGCCCGGGACGCCGGCCTGCCGGTGGGCCCGCGCGGCGGGGTGCTGGTCGACGCGACCTGCCGCACGGCCGACGAACGGATCTGGGCCGTCGGCGAGTGCGCGGCGGTCGACGGCACCTGCCACGGTCTGGTCGCGCCGGGGTACGCGACGGCCGAGGTGGTGGCCGACCGGCTGGTCGGTGGCGCCGCGACCTTCCCCGGGGCGGATACCGCCACCAAGCTCAAGCTGCTCGGCGTCGACGTGGCCTCGTTCGGCGACGCCCACGGTGCGACCGAGGGCTGCCTGGACGTCACGTTCACCGACCCGGCCACCCGGGTCTACGCGAAGCTGGTCCTCTCCGACGACGCGCACACCCTGCTCGGCGGGGTGCTGGTCGGGGACGCCAGCGCGTACCCGACGCTGCGCGCCAGTGTGGGCGGCCCGCTGCCGGCCGCGCCGCTGGCGCTGCTCGCGCCCGACGGCGGCGGGGCGGACGCCGGGGCGCTGCCCGCCACCGCCCAGGTCTGCTCCTGCAACGCGGTGACCCGCGGCGACGTGGACGCCGCCATCGCGGATGGTTGCGCGGACGTGGCGGCGTTGAAGGCGTGCACCCGGGCCGGCACCAGCTGCGGCTCCTGCGTGCCGATGCTGAAGCAGCTCCTGGACGCGGCGGGGGTGGCGCAGTCCCGCGCGCTCTGCGAGCACTTCGACGTCAGCCGACGGGAGCTGTTCGAGATCATCCAGGTGCGTGGCATCCGCACGTTCTCCCGGCTGGTCGCCGAGCACGGTCGGGGGCGCGGCTGCGACATCTGCAAGCCGGTGGTGGCGTCGATCCTCGCCTCGCTCGGCAGCGGGCACGTGCTCGACGGCGAGCAGGCGTCCCTACAGGACACCAACGACCACTTCCTGGCCAACCTGCAACGCGACGGCAGCTACTCGGTGGTGCCCCGGATACCGGGCGGCGAGATCACCCCGGAGAAGCTGATCGTGATCGGCGAGGTAGCCCGGGACTTCCAGCTCTACACCAAAATCACCGGTGGGCAGCGGATCGACCTGTTCGGGGCTCGGGTGGAGCAGCTGCCACTGATCTGGCGGCGGCTGGTGGACGCCGGCTTCGAGTCCGGTCACGCGTACGGCAAGGCGCTGCGCACGGTGAAGTCGTGCGTGGGCGAGACCTGGTGCCGCTACGGGGTGCAGGACTCGGTCGGGCTGGCCGTCGCGCTGGAGCTGCGCTATCGCGGGCTGCGGGCACCGCACAAGCTCAAGTCGGCGGTCTCCGGTTGCGCCCGGGAGTGTGCGGAGGCGCGCAGCAAGGACTTCGGCATCATCGCCACCGAGACCGGTTGGAACCTCTACGTCGGCGGCAACGGCGGCTTCCGGCCCCGGCACGCCGACCTGTTCGCCACCGACCTGTCCACGGAGGCGCTGATCACCCTGATCGACCGGTTCCTGATCTACTACATCCGCACCGCCGACCGGCTGCAACGCACGGCCGGCTGGATCGAGGCGATGGACGGCGGTCTGGACCACCTGCGCTCGGTGATCGTGGACGACTCGCTCGGGCTCTGCGCCGACCTCGACGCCACGATGGCCCGACACGTGTCGTCGTACTCCGACGAGTGGCGCGACGTGCTGGACGACCCGGATCGGCTGCGCCGCTACACCTCCTTCGTCAACGCCCCCGACGTGCCCGACCCGTCGATCACCTTCACCCGGGAACGCGGCCAACTGGTACCCGTACGCGACCATTCCCCGACCGGATCCGAGCCGACCAACGGTCACCGTCGGCAACCGGTCACCCTCGGCCTACCGGAGGTACGGCGATGACCCAGACCCTCACACTGACCTGGACCACCGTCTGTCACCTCGACCGGTTGGAACCGGATCGGGGCGTCGCCGCCCTGGTCGACGGGGTGCAGATCGCCCTCTTCCGGACCGCCGACGGGCTGTTCGCGATCGACAACCGCGATCCGGTCTCCGGGGCGTACGTGCTGTCCCGGGGGATCGTCGGCAGCCGTGGCGGAGTGCCGACGGTCGCCTCGCCGCTGCACAAGCAGGTGTACGACCTGCGCACCGGGCACTGCCTCGACCTGCCCGGAGTGGCCGTGGCCCGACACGACGCGCGTTGCCGCAACGGGCTGGTCGAGGTGCGGCTGCGACAGGAGGGTTGATGCGGGAAGAACTGGCGGGCTTCACCATCGGGGTGACCGCCGACCGGCGGCGCGACGAGTTGGCCGCGCTGCTCGAACGCCGGGGCGCCCGGGTGGTGCTCGCCCCGGCGTTGCGGATCGTGCCGCTCTCCGACGACACCGAACTGCGCGAGGCGACCCGCGCCTGCCTCGACCAGCCGCCGGACATCCTGATGGCCAACACCGGCATCGGGATGCGCGGCTGGCTGGAGGCCGCCGAGGGCTGGGGGCTGGCCGAGCCGCTGCGCTCCGTGCTGGCCAGCTCGTACGTGGTGGCACGCGGCCCGAAGGCGCGCGGTGCGATCCGGGCAGCCGGGCTGCACGACCAGTGGTCGCCCGCCTCGGAGAGCTGTGACGAGGTGGTCGACCACCTGCGTCGGCGCGGGGTGGCCGGGCAGGTCATCGCCATGCAGTTGCACGGCGAGCGGCAGCCCGAGTGCACCCTCGCGTTGGAGGCGGCCGGCGCCACGGTCATCGAGGTGCCGGTCTACCGCTGGGCACCGCCGACCGACCCGGCACCGCTGCACCGGTTGATCGACCTGATCGCCGGCCGGCTGGTGGACGCGGTGACGTTCACCTCGGCGCCGGCGGCCGAGGCGTTGCTGCGGGCCGCCGGGGACCGCACCGACGCGGTGCTGTCCGCGTTGCGCAGTGATGTGTTGGCCAGTTGCGTCGGCGCGGTGACCGCCGAGCCGCTGCTGCGGCGCGGGGTGCCGGTGAGCGCGCCGGGTCGGGCCCGGTTGGGCGCGCTGGTGCGGACCATCGTCGACGAGTTGCCCCGCCGGACGGTGACGTTCAAGGCCGGTGGGCACCTGCTCACGTTGCGCGGACACGCCGCGGTGATCGACGGCGAGCTGCGGCCACTCGCGCCCGCGCCGATGGCGGTGCTGCGGGCGCTGGCCCAGTCCCCGGGCCGGGTGCTGTCCCGTACGGCGCTGCTGCGGACGCTGCCCCGGGGCGCGGACGAGCACGCCGTGGAGATGGCCGTCGCCCGGCTACGGGCCGGCCTGCGCGCGCCCCGCGTGGTGCAGACCGTGGTGAAGCGCGGCTACCGGCTCCGGGTGGACTGAACGCGTCACGGCCGGCCGTCGCGCGCCGGCCGTGACCCGATGGTTCAGCCGACCGGCGTGGGGAAGCCCCGCCCGTGCTCGGACTGGAGCCGGAGCATGGCGTGCTCGACCACCGTCACCAGCACCTGCTTGACCGAGTCCCGTTGCCGGGCGTCGGTCATCACCAGCGGCACCTGCGGCGAGATGGCCAGCGCCTCCCGGACCTCCTCCGCCTCGTACTGCGGAGCGCCGTCGAACTTGTTCAGCGCCACCACGTACGGCAGGTTGCGGTTCTCGAAGTAGTCCAGCGGGGCGAACGCGTCGGTGATCCGGCGCGTGTCCACCAGGACGGCAGCACCCACCGCCCCCCGGATGATCTCGTCCCACATGAACCAGAACCGGGTCTGACCGGGTGTACCGAAGAGGTACAGGATCAGGTCCTGGGCCATGGTGATCCGGCCGAAGTCCATGGCGACCGTGGTGGTCTCCTTGCCCGGCACCTTGGACGGATCGTCGATGCCGACACCCGCCGCGGTCATCAACGCCTCGGTGGTCAGCGGTGTGATCTCGGAGATCGCCCCGACCAGTGTCGTCTTACCGACGCCGAAGCCGCCCGCGACGACGATCTTCGCGGACACGATTCCCCGGCCCGGCCGCCCCCCTGCGGGGTCATAGCCTGCGAAGTCCACTTAGCACCCTTCCAAGCAGTTCCATCCGCTCCTCGAACCCCTCGGCGGGAGCAGCAGTGTGTAACGTCAGCAGGCTCTCGGCCACCATGTCGGCGACCAACACCCGGGCGACGCCCAGCGGCATCCGGGTATACGCGGCGATCTCCGCCAGCGACTGTGCTCGGCCCTCACAGACCGTGGCGATGCGGTGCTTGTCATGCCCGGCGAAGCGGGACTCGGCGACCTGGGTGAGAGAGGCGGTGAGGACGGCCTCAAGGGCGATGTCCTGCCGGGGCTCGGTACGACCACGGGTGACCGCGTACGGACGCACCAGCGCGCCGCGCGGGTCAACGCGTCGTTGGTCCATGCCCGATCACTTCCTCGTCCCCTGCTGAGCCGGACTGTGCCGCCTCTCGTCCCTGGTCCGGCGCTCGGTCGGAGCGCCGCCTCTCGCTGTTAAGAACGCACCGCGTCGCGCGGCAGCGGCACCAGCGCGGCACCCACCCGCTCGACCAGCAGAGCCATCTCGTAGCCCACCTGACCCACGTCGCAGCTGCGCGCGGCCAGCACGGCCATCGAGGAGCCGTCGCTGATCGACATCAGGAAGAGGTACCCGCTGTCCATCTCGATGACTGTCTGCAACACCCCGCCCGCGCTGAACATCCGGGCCGCGCCCTCGGTCAGGCTCACCACACCGGAAGTGATCGCGGCGAGCTGGTCCGCCCGGTCCGCCGGCAGATCCCGGGAGGACGCGAGCAACAGCCCGTCGGCGGACACCGCCACCACGTGGGCGATGCCCGCCACGCTGTCGGCGAAGTTGGTGAGCAGCCAACCCATGTCCTGCATGGCAGCTGGCCTGTTCATCGGCTCTCCTTGGTCGAGGTGCTGTTCAGGTCCGTTCCGGCCGTGCGACCGCGCTGCACACCGCGGTGGTAGGCCGACAGCAGACCACGTACTTCATCCGGGGTCCGCCGGCTGCGGTCCCGGCCGCTCTTCGGTTCGATGCCACCCGGCACGAGCTGTGCCTGCGGCACCCGCTTGGGCAATCCGGAGCGGGTGGTCCCGGCGGGGGCGGGCTCGGCGGCCCGGCTGGCCCGGGACCAGCCCTCGTCGGCCGCGGTGCGCCAGGCGTCCGGGTCCACCGCGGGCGGGGCCGTCCGGGCAGCCGGGGGTGGGTTGTACGACGGCGGCGCCGACGGCCGTGCGCCGAACCCACCGGCGGTTGCGCCGTTCTGGCCTCCCCCGCTGCCCGGCGTGGTCGTGCCGTCGGTGTTGGAGCTGCCCGGGGTGCGGGTGGGCAGCGGCGGTCGGGCCGGTGCCGCGGCCGGCGCGGACGCGGCGCTGGGCTGGCTGCCGTTGCCCGCGCGCAGGCCGGCGTCGGCCGGCGCGGCGGTGCTGGGTGCGGGCGGCTCGTCGAAGTTGGGCCGGGTGAAGATCGCGGTGGCGTCGTCGCCGTGCGACCGGAACCAGACCGCCTCCATCTCCCGGAAGATCGGCGCCTCGGCGGGGAAGTCCGGCCGGCTGCTCACCGGTGCGGCCGGCACCGGCGGCGCGGCCGGCGGTGCCACCGCGCCGGGGCCGGCTACCGGCCCGACCGGGAGGCCCTGGACGCCGCGCCCGTCCGCGGCATCCGCGGTGGAGCCACGCCGAGGCAGCGGGTCGACTGTCGGGTAGGCCACGGTGGGGCTGCCCATCGAGGCACCGGCGCCACTGCTGTAGGCCGGCCGGGCCGGCGGAAGCGGGGCGGCGGGTGCCGGGGCGGCTGGCGCGGGTACCGGTGGCAGCGGCGAGCGCGGACCGGTGTAGCCACCCGCCTGGACGGCCGGGGTGGTGTCCCGCGAGTCCAGCGGCGACTGCCACTGGGCGGGGGCCGGCGCGCTGGTCCGCCACTGGTCGGGCAGCGTCGCGGCCGACGTCGCGGCACCGGCGAACTGCTCGGCGTGACCCGCCGGGGTGAGCGGCGCCTGCTCCACGGCCATCGGCTGACGCGGCCGGGTGAGCACCTGCTCGCGGCCCCGGTTGCTGGGCAGCACCACGGTGGCGGCCGGCAGCGTCACCTGGGCGACGGTGCCGCCCTCGACGTTGCGGCGCAGCTCCACCCGGATGCCGTAGCGGGAGGCGAGCCGACTCACCACGGCCAGACCCATCAGCCGGAACGCGGCGACGTCGACGCTCGGCGGGGCGGCCAGCCGGCGGTTGAGCGAGTCGAGCTGCTCGTCGGTGAGGCCGAGCCCACGGTCCTCGATCTGGATCAGGACGTAGTCGCGGATCCGGCGACCGTCGGCGACCACCGTGGTGTTCGGCGGCGAGAACCGGGTGGCGTTGTCGAGCAGTTCGGCGACGAGACGGACCACGTCGTTGACCGCGTGCGCGGCCACCGAGATGTCGGTGTCCACCGTCCCGAACTCGATGCGGTTGTAGAGCTCCACCTCGGACTGGGCGGCGCGCAGCACATCCACCACCAACGCGTCGTCACGACGCGGTACGGCGGAGTCGGCGCCGGCCAGGACCAGCAGGTTCTCGTCGTTGCGGCGCATTCGAGTGGCCAGGTGGTCCAGCTCGAAGAGCTGCGCGAGCCGCTTCGGGTCCTCCTCGCCGCGCTCGATCGCGTCCAGCTCGCCGATCATCCGGTCGACCAGGGTCTGACTACGGCGAGCCAGGTTGAGGAACATCGCCGAGACGCTGGTACGCAGTGCCGCCTGCTCGGCGGCGACCCGCACGGCCTCCCGGTGGACGACGTTGAAGGCCAGCGCCACCTGACCGACCTCGTCGCGGGTGTTGAGCTGGATGGGGTCCCGGACCTGCCGGACGATCTCGTCCACCCCGCCATCGCCCACGCTGCCCATGTTCTGCAGCCGCTGCACCGCGTCGGGCAGGTCGTGGTTGGCCACCGAGAGGGCGCCCTCACGCAGCCGACGCAGCGAGTGGTTGAGCGAGCGGGCCAGCACCACGGCCAGCGACACGGCGATGATCAGGGTCAGCAGCACCAGGATCGACTCGACCACGGCCTGCCGGATGACGTCCGAGCGCGCCTGGTCGGCCTGCTCGAGCAGACGGTCCTGCAGTTGGATCTCGGCCCACCGCATCAGGTCGTTCACGGCGCCGATGGCAGCGGTGGCGTCCTGCGCGGTGACCAGCGGGCGCTGCCCGACCGAGCGGGTGATGTCGGTGGCCACCCGGTCGGCCAGGCCAACCGCGTCACCGGAGACCGTGCTGTCGACCAGGGCGCGCTGCGCCGGGTCGGCGGCCAGCGAGAAGGCGACCAGCGCCTCCTGCTGGCTGGTCAACGTTGCCACGAAGGAGGAGAACTGTTCCGAGTCGAGCTGACCGGCCGCCAACGCGGTGAAGGCGACGGCCTCTTCCTCGGCGACCGAGGCCTTGGCGCGGGCGAACGCGGAGACCGCTCGGCGGCTGTCCGCGAGGCTCTCGGCGCCGGGCAACTGGGCCAGGCCGTCACCGTAGGAGACCAGGTCGGTGAGGATGACTCCGTAGCGGAGCACCGCCTCGGCGACTGCCATCTGGCGGCGGTCCAGCACCTCCTGCCGGGTGCCGTCCAGGGTCGCCAGGTGGTCGTCGATGGCGGCCAGCCGGTCCCGCAGGGCGGCCGGTACCTCGCCGATCCGACCGCGCTCGGCGCGGTACTCGTCCACCTGCTGCTGCGTCCGGCGGACCCGCAGGTTGTACGCGTCGGCCGGCTGCTGCGGATTGGAAAGGTAGGCGGCTGCGGCCATCCGTTCGGCGTGCAGGTCCTGGGTGAGGGCGCTGACGTCGATGGAGAGGGCCGTCAGTGACCGGGCCCGGGTGGCGTCGAAGGCACCCTCGCCGACGGAGATCAGGCGGACCGTGGCCAGCGCGATCACCGCCGCCACCGGGACGACCAGAATCAGCGCCAATTTGGACCGGATCCGGGCGTCCCGCAGTCTCGGCATCCGTCGGCGCGCACGCCGACCGCTATCGCCGAGCGCGGGTAGGGTCGTCGGTCCGGTGCTCACGACATCGCCTCCGTCGTTTCTTCCCCGCCTGAGCCGCCGAGCCATGCCGTAAGCGGAGGGGACCACGCGCGGCACGGCCGCGATTTCATCAGAGATGATCGTGTTTGGGAAGCCGCAGTGAGGTAGGAAACGGTCGGACGGAGCGCATCCCGTGATCCGGTCAACTGATACCTTCATTTCCGCAAGCCCCTGAACAGGGCATGTAACTCCAGAGTGGTCACGCGTGTATGCAAAGTGACCTTTTGCAAACATTGCGTTACCCCAGCATGTGGGATGGCCGTCCCGAAAATGCCGCCGGGGTCCGCGCTTGACCACAGCGCCGGCCATTGGCAAGGTTTTGCAGGCTTCGCGCACACCGTACGGCAGAGGAGATCCCGTCCTCCACTGAGGACGGATTAGCGGCGGTGACCGGGCAGCGCCCGCGCCCGCACCTGGAGGACTGAGTTGAGCCCCATCCGCTCCGCGACCATCGCGGCGCTCGCATCGGCCGTAGTGGCCACCACGCTCACCGGCTGCCAGTTTGGCGAGGCGGAGCAAGACACGAGTCCGATCGTGATCGCCGCCGATCTCGAACTCTCCGGCGCCGCAGCCGCGGTTGGCCAGACATACCAGCGCGCCCTCAAACTCAAGGTCGATCAGTTGAACTCCTCGGGAGCGCTGAACGGCCGGGAGATCAAACTGACGGTGAAGGACAACCGTTCCGACTCCGCCGAGTCACTTCGCAACATCGTCGACTTCAGCAGCGATTCGCGGGTCAGCGCCATCATCATGGGCGGCTGCAACGAATGTGCGGTCGGAGCGGTCGGGACGATCAACGAGAAGCGGATTCCCACCATTGCGCTAGCCGCTTCGGGCGCGATCACCAGACCGGTCGCCGAACGACGCTACGTGTTCAAGCTAGGCCCCAACGCCGCGGACAGCGCCGCGGCACTGACCACCGAACTGCGCCGCAACAACATCCGCAAGGTGGGGATGCTGGTCAGCGACGACGACTACGGCCAGGAGGGTGCGGCCGCACTCAGAAGCGAGCTGAACAAGGTCAACATCTCGCTGCGCGAGCAGCGGGTCAAGACCACCGACACGGACGTCAGTCAGCAGATCCAGCAGCTCGTGACGGGCAAGCCCGACGCGCTGGTCTTCTGGACCCCGCCGGAGCAGGCGACACTGGCCGCCACCAGCACCCGGCAGACCATCTTCCGTGGATCGCTCTACTTCGACGCGGGGGCAGCCGGGGATCTCTTCCTGGGCGCTGCGGCCAAGGCGACCGAGCAGGCCACGCTGATCTTCACGCAGACGATGGTGATCGACGACGTGATCGCCACCACACCGGCCAAGGCGGCGCGGCGTCAGTGGTTCCAGGACTACACGGCCCGTTTCGGTGGCTACAACGGGTCGTCGTCCTTCGCGGCGGACGCCGTCGAACTGATCGCCGACGCGGAACTGCGCTCCGGTGGCGAGGCCGGAAAGGTGAACCGCGACGGCATCCGGGACGTGCTGGAGACGTCCCAGATGGACGGTCTGTCCGGACCGATCCGGATGACCCCGGACAACCACAGCGGCCTGATGCCGCAGGCGCTCACCACGCTGGTCGCCCGCAATGGTCGGTGGCGGTTGGCGGGGTAACGCTGCCGGCCTGTCATCTGGCGGGTTCGTCGGGTGCCGGGTGGGGGGTGTGGCCGACCGTGCCCGGCTCCGGGCGGTCAGGCTTGATCCCTCCACCGGGCACGGTCGGCCACACCTTCTCGCCTGCGGCTTTGACGGAACGGGCCGGCCTCCAAGCGGGAGGCCGGCCCTTCGCGTTTTTGTGGGTTATCTCTTGGTGGTTAGCGGGAGCTGGTGGTTTCTCTCACCCAGGGCAGGGCGATGCGCTCGATCAGCACTAGTGCCGAGTAGAGCAGGATGCTCACCAGCGCGACCAGCATGATCGCCGCCCAGGCGGTGGCGGTGTCGCCGACGCCGGCGTACTGCGTGATGACGTAGCCGAGGCCACTCTCACCGGCCTGGAACTCACCGATCACCGCGCCGATCGCGGCCAGTGGCATGGCCACCTTGAGCCCGACGAAGATTTGCGGCAGCGCGGCCGGGAAGCGCACCTTCCGGAACGCCTGCCAGCGGGAGGCGTTCCACGAACGCACCAGCTCGGCCAGGTCCGCCGGCGTGGTGGTCAGCCCGGTCGCGGTGGAGAGCACGATCGGAAAGAAGCAGAGCAGGAACACCATGGTCAGGATCGGCTTCTGGCCCCACCCGAGCGCCACCACCAACAGCGGGCCCAGCGTGATCTTCGGCACTGCGTTCACCGCGACCAGCAGCGGCGTGAACATCCGCTCCACCGTCCGGGAGCTGGCCAGCGAGAGTCCGATCAGGACACCAGCGGCCGCCGAGAGGGCGAAGCCGGTCAGGATCTCCAGCGTGGTGTCCCAGGTGTGCTCCAGCATCCGGGCGGGCTTGTCGGCGAACGCGGTGAGCACGTCGCCGGGCGGCGGCAGGGCGGCGGGGTGGACCAGCTCCAGCCACGCGATCAGCCACCACGCCGCCAGCGCGATCAGGAGGCCGACCGCGGGCAGCGCCGCCCCGGCCCCGGCCCGAAGACCGGCACCTCGACCCGCGCGCCCCGCCTCGGGGCCGGCACTCCGGGGTGGGGGTTCCGCCACCGCCGGGTCCGCTGACCGGACGTCGGTCATCTCAGTCCTCCTCGAAATCCCACGGCCCGCCGGGGGCCGACGAGCGACGGGGGTACGCCCCACCGGAATCGGCGGGACGTACCCCCTGATGACGACCGGACGATCAGGCCTTCGGCGCGAGGCTGAAGTCGATGATCTGCTCGGGGGTGATGTTCTGCTTCAGCGCACCGGCGCCCTGCAGGATGGCGATGCTCTTGGCGACCCGACCGCTGTCCAGGGTGCCGATCGCGGTGCCGGTGTTGCCGGACCGCACGTACGCGGCCATCAGGTCCAGCTCGGCGGCGGCGGCGACCGGGTTGGTGGCGTCGACGTTCTTCTTCAGGATGTCGGCGGCCTCCTTGGAGTTCGCCAGGCTGTACTCCAGGCCCTTGAGCAGCGCAGCGGTGAACCGCTTCACCATCTCGGGCTTCTCCTTGGCGATCTTCGATGAGGTGATCAGCACGTTGCCGTAGAGGTCCTGCATCACGTTGCTGTACGGGAGCATGACGGCCTTCTTCTTGGCCACCGACTCGATGGTCGGCTGACCGACGACGAACTGACCGATGCCGTCCACCGAGCCGGAGGCCAGCGTGCCGATCAGCGTCTGCGCCTCACCGTTGACCCAGGTCACCTTGCTCGCGTCCACACCGGCGAGCCGGGCGTACGTCGGGAAGAGGTTGCGGACCACGGAGCCGGGGGTGTCGGCGAGCTTCTTGCCCTCCAGGTCCTTCGGGGAGGCGATGTTCTTGCCCTCGACCGAGGCGATGCCGGCCATGGTGCGCTGCTGGATCGCGGCCACCACGGTGAAGTCCTTCGCCTGGCCGTTACCCACCTGGAGCAGGCTGCCGGTGAGGTCGACCGGGCCGAAGTCCGCCTGGCCACCGACGACGGTCTGGATCACGCCACCGGTGCCCTGGCCAGGCTTGATCTCGACGTCGAAGCCGGCTTCCTTGAAGAAGCCCTTGTCCTTCGCCACCCAGGCGTAGGAGTCACGGCCGAAGTTGCCGAACGAGGTGAGGTAGGTCACCTTCTCCAGCGTCTTGCCGTCGCCGCCCTTGGCATCGTCGGCCGAATCCGACCCGCTGCTGCAGGCGGAGACAAGGGCGAGGGCGGTGGCCAGCGCGGCCGTAGCGACCGTACGGGTCAGCCTTCTCATCAAAGCACCATGTCCTTTCCGACCGGGGCCGGCAGGCCACCGGAGGGGGTTGTCGTGACGGGCCGGCAGGAGGGGTCGAAGCCGGGCTCCGCCGTCGTGGGGGGACTCTTCGCGGGCACAGCGTACGAGAAACCCACAGTTGCGACGCCAGGCGTATCGGGTTGCGGAACGGAAACAACCTGACGACGACCCCAGTCGGTGCCATACACCGACAGGGCGGTTAGCCTTTGTCGGGTTCCTGACCGTCCACTCAGCGGAGGTGCGCCGGAGATGATCCGACTGTCCGGGGTGTCCCGCACCTTCGAGGGCCGATCAGGCCGGGTGGAAGCGCTGCGTGGCATCGATCTCGACGTCGCCGAGGGCGAGTTCGTCGCGGTGCTCGGCCGCTCCGGCTGCGGCAAGTCCACCCTGCTGCGGCTGATCGCCGGGCTGCTCCCGCTGACCGCCGGCGAGATCACCGTCGCCGGTACGCCGATCACCCGCCCCCGCCAGGACATCGCCATGCTGTTCCAGAAGCCGGCGCTGCTGCCCTGGCGCACCGTGCTGGACAATGTCCTGCTGCCCGTGGAGATCTTCGGCTGGAGCCGCGCCAAGCACCGGGAGCGGGCCCGACAGTTGCTCGACGTGGCCGGGTTGGCCGGCTTCGAGAAGCGGCTGCCGCACGAGCTCTCCGGCGGCATGCAGCAGCGGGTGTCGCTGTGCCGGTCGTTGATCGGCGAGCCCCGGGTCATGCTGATGGACGAGCCGTTCTCCGCGTTGGACGCGCTCACCCGCGAGGAACTCTCCGGCGAACTCCAGCGGGTGCACATGGAGAACAAGCCGACCATCGTCTTCGTCACCCACTCGATCGACGAGGCGGTGCTGCTCGCCGACCGCGTGGTCGTCCTGAGCCCTCGCCCCGGGCGGATCCGCAAGGTGGTCGACGTCGACATCCCTCGGCCCCGCACCCTGGGCCGCAACGCCCACCTGGCCGACGTCGCCCGGGTCAGCGCCGACCTCCACGAGCTGTTGATGGAACGCGAACAGCCGGCCACCGCCGGCGCGGAAGGACACTGACCATGCGGGTGTCGGTCTTCACCGAACCGAACCGTGGCGCCAGCTACGACACCCAGCTCCGGTTCGCCCGGCTGGTCGAGGCGTGCGGCTACGAGGGCTTCCTCCGCGCCGACCACTACCAGTCGATGGGCGCCGACCCGGGCCTGCCCGGCCCGACCGATGCCTGGCTGACCCTCGCCGCCCTGGCGCGCGAAACCGAGCGGATCCGGCTCGGCACCCTGGTGACGTCGGCCACGTTCCGGCTGCCCGGCCCACTCGCGGTGATGGTCGCGCAGGTCGACCAGATGAGTGGCGGCCGGGTCGACCTGGGCATCGGCGCCGGGTGGTACGAACGCGAGCACACCTCGTACGGCATCCCGTTTCCGTCGGTCGGCGAGCGCTTCGACCGGCTGGCCGAGCAACTCGAAGTGATCACCGGGTTGTGGGGCACCCCAGCCGGCCAGACCTACTCCTTCACCGGCGACCACTACCGGCTGGTGGACGCTCCCGCCCTGCCCAAGCCGGTGCAGGTGCCCGGACCACCGATCATCGTGGGCGGGCGCGGCCCCAAGCGCACACCCGAGCTGGCCGCCCGGTACGCCGACGAGTTCAACATGCCGTTCAAGTCCGTGGCGGTCACCGCCAAGGCGTACGACCGGGTGCGTGAGGCGTGTGAGCGCACCGGACGGGCGGAGTCCGGGCGCGACCCGTTGGTGCTCTCCGCCGGGATCGTGGTGGCCATCGGCCGGACCGACGCCGAGGCCCAGCGGCGGGCCGCACCCCTGCACGAGAAGAGCGCGCTGCCGCCGGAGGACCCGGTGGTCGGCTCCCCCGCGCAGCTCGTGCAGCGGATCGGCGAGTTCGCCGCGATCGGCACGACACGCGTGCACCTCCGCCTGATCGACTTCGCTGATCTCGACCACCTTGAGCTGATCGCCGCCGAGGTGCTGCCGCAACTGGACGGAGCACGATGACCGACATGATCGACGGAACCGAACTCGGACCGGTGGGTCAGGAGATCGTGTACGAGAACGACCGGGTCCGGGTCTGGCACATCCGCCTTGAGCCGGGCGAGCGGCAGCCGCTGCACCGGCACGACCACCCCTATTTGGTGGTGGCGATCGAGGGCGCGAAGAACGTCGTACAGACCGTGGACGGCACCCGGATCGACGCCGACGAGCCCACCGGCGGAGTGGTCTACCGGGAGCCGGGCGCCGTGCACATGCTCACCAATGTCGGGGATACGACTTACCTCGCCCGGCTGGTCGAACTCAAGTAGACCCGCCGATCGCCACCGGCGTGCCGCGCGGCGCGCCGGTGGCGATCGCGTGTACCGGGTGCGTAACGTGCCGGACATGGCCTTTCGGACCTGGGGCAGACTGCTGCTCACGGCGCTCGGGGTGAGCGTGCTGGCCGGGGCCGGCCAGCTCGGCGTCGCGTACGGTTTCGGCATCGTCCGCCTGACCGGCGCCTTCACCGGTACGACCGTCAACCAGTGGCCGGCCCAGCTCGTCTGGGTTGGCTGGTTCGCCGCGAACGCCGCCGTCGCCGGTGCCGTCCTGACCGGACGACTGGCCCGTCGCGACGCCCCGGCCGCCAGCACGGGACGGCAGTTGGCGATCGGGGGCGCGGCGGCACTCGGTGCCACCGTCATCGCCCCGCTCTGCATGCAGCCCGCCCGCGCCGCGGAGCTGATCTCCGTCGACCCGGTCTGGGCGGTGGGCATCTGCGCCATCGTCGGCGCGGTGATCGGGGCGGGCGCGGCCATCGCCGTCCTGCTCCGGCCCGAGCTGGGCTGGAACCTGGCAGCCGTGGCCGGCGCGGTCTGGCTGCTGGCGCTGATCTCCGTCCTGCCGTCGCTCGGCACGACCGGCCCGCTGCCGACCGTCCGCCTCGGCGTACTGGAGCCGAGCTGGCTCAACGACGCCGCCGCACAGCGGCTGGCACTGCTCCTGCTGCCGACCATCGCACTGCTGGCCGGCGCGGCGACCGCCGGGCTGGCTCGCTGGCGGGGCCAGGCGCCACTGGTCAGCGGCGCCACCGGAGTGGCCGGTCCGGTGCTGGTGGCGTTCGCCTACCTGACCGCCGGCCCCGGCGACGCGGTGGACCGCTACCAGGCCACCCCGTACTACGGCTCGTTGATCGCGATCCTCGTCGGAGCACTCGGCGCGGCCGCCGCCGCGCTGCTGCGCTGGCCGACGGACACCCGCACCACGGATCCGCAGGCGATCGAACCCTCCGCCATCCTTCGCCCGCTGCCCGCCGGCCCGGCGCTGCCCAGCGCCGCGTCGGCGAACGACCGGGACAGCGCCGAGCGCACCGACACGGAGCCGACCAACGCCGAGCTGTCCACCGGTGCGCAGCCTCGCGGCGTCGTGGCAGGTCCGTCGGCGACGGGCGACCCCGATGGCGTACGCACGGTCCCGGCCCACTGGGACTGGCCGGCAACCACCGCGAGCGGCCAGCACGGTCCGGCTCCCACCGCTTCTCTGTCTCCCGCCGCTCCGACTCAGCCCGCCGCTCCGACTCAGCCCGCGGCCTGGCTGACCGCGCCGACCGGTGAGTTCACCGCCACAGGGCCCACGCCCCCGGCGCGGCAGGATGATGTCCCGGCCACGACCGAGCCCCCGGCCAGCACCGACGTCAGCAACGCCACCCCGACCAGCACGGGTGCACCCGACGCTGGCACGACCAGCGCGGACGCGCCCATCCCCGCCACCGGCAGCACGGCCCGGACCAGTACGGCCCGGACCAGCACGGGCAGCGGCACGGCAGCGGCCAGCACAGCCTCGCCTGGCACGGACGCCCCCCGCCCCGGCACAGCCTCGCCTGGCACGGACGCTCCCAGTCCCGGCACAGCCTCGCCTGGCACGGACGCTCCCAGTCCCGGCACCGCCGCCACGGCCACCGGCACCGCGGGCGCGGGCACGACCAGCGCGCGCACGGGCGACCACGGTACGCCCGAGCCGCCGCTGACGATCAAGCCGCGACGAACCCGTAAACCGAAGACCAACCCGGACGCCACCGCCTCCGACGTGGCGGACGACACGTCCCCCGCCGACTCGACGACCACCCGCGCGACGACCACAGACGAGCCGACCACCCGCGCGACGACCACGGACGAACCGACCACCGCCCGCGCCCCGAAGGGCACCCCGCCGGGCAGGTCCGCCGACAGCATTGGCTCCGACGCGGCCACCGACACTCCGGTGCCCAGCCAGGCGAGCCTGGGCGAGTCGAGCTCGACCTCCGAGGTCGCCGCGGCTGCCGACTCCGGCACGGCAGCAGCCCGCAGCACCGCTACCGGCGGGAAGCGACCGCCGGCCACCGGCTCGAAGCGAGCGTCGGTCACCGGCTCGAAGCGAGCGTCGGTCACCTCGACGAGCGCCGGAACCGGCGCGACTCCGACGCCAGCCGCCCCGGGGACACCGGCCACGGCAACCGACGCCGCGCAAACACCGACCACCACCACCGGAGCGACACAAGCACCGACCGACGCGACCGCTCCGACTACGCCGACCTCGCCGACCGCTCCGACCGCTCCGACCTCGCCCACCTCGCCGACCTCGCCGACCTCGCCGACCTCGCCGACCAGCGATTCTGCAATCGCCAAGGCTCGTGGCACCGACAGCGCACGGCCCGCCGCCGAGGACGTTCCCGCCGGCGGGTTGTTCGGGGCCACCGCTGCGAGTGACCCGGACGCGGACCGGTGGACGCCAGCGCCGTCGGCCTGGCCGGTCGCTTCGACGTGGACGGTGCCACCGCAGGCATCCGAGCCGGGGACGACGGGGTCGGAGGGGCCGAGCGAGCCCGACGAGCCGACCGCACCGACGCCCAGGCCCCGGCATCGGGCACCGTTGCCGGACCTGAGCCGGGCCGGCACCTGGAACGCATTCGACACCTCCCGGCGCGGCGGGCCGGCGGGAGCGCAGGACAGCTCGACGGCACGGACAGCGCCGACCGAAGCCAGCGACACGGGCGCGCCGGCCGAACACCCGCGGCCAACGGATCCCACGGGCCCGGCGGCCGCACCCCCCGGTAGCGCCAGCGCCGCTGTCACCGACACCGACACCGACACCGACACCGACACCGACAGCGGCAGCGGCAGCGGCAGCGGCAGCGGCAGCGGCAGCGGCAGCGGCAGCGGCGATTTGGCACACACCGACGCCATACCGGCCGCGCCGAAGGCCGCCAACGTGGCCGAGCAGCCCTCGCGGCGAGGACGGCTCGGCGGGTTGTTCCGCCGCAACCGGTCCCGCGCCGATGAAGAGGGCACGAAGTCGTCGGACCCGACCGAGCCACTGGCCACCCAGGACGAGGAGTTCGTCGACTGGGTCGCCGGTCTGAGCAAGCCGGTGTCGGACAATGAGCCCGAGCAGGAGAACGGCCGCCGGTCGTTGCGCTCCAGCGGCCGACACCACCGCGAGTGATCCGCCAGACGTCCGCCGAGTCACAGACTTGCCGCTGATCGACTCGGGTTCACCGATACCGGGCTATCCCAAGCACCCGGACACCCCGACTTCAATGAACCCGAGTCGATCGCGGCACGCCGCGCCGAGCCGCAGCGCGGCACGCCGCAGCGCGGCGCGGAATCGTCAGGCGAGCGGCAGGTAGACCCGGCCGCCGCCGGAGACGAACTCCTCGGACTTGTCCTTCATGCCGCGCGCCGCGTACTCCTTGAGCTCTTGGGTGATCTTCATGGAGCAGAACTTCGGACCACACATCGAGCAGAAGTGCGCGGTCTTCGCCGGCTCGGCGGGCAGCGTCGCGTCGTGGTACGAGCGCGCTGTCTCCGGGTCCAGCGAGAGGTTGAACTGATCCTCCCAGCGGAACTCGAACCGCGCCTTCGACAGAGCGTCGTCCCAGGCCTGCGCGCCCGGGTGCCCCTTGGCCAGGTCCGCGGCGTGGGCCGCGATCTTGTACGCGATCACGCCCGCCTTCACGTCGTCCCGGTCCGGCAGACCGAGGTGCTCCTTCGGGGTGACGTAGCAGAGCATCGCGGTGCCGAACATGCCGATCATCGCGGCGCCGATCGCCGAGGTGATGTGGTCGTACGCGGGCGCGATGTCGGTGGTCAGCGGACCGAGCGTGTAGAAGGGTGCCTCGTGGCACCACTCCTGCTGCAGGTCGACGTTCTCCTTGATCTTGTGCATCGGCACGTGGCCGGGGCCCTCGATCATCACCTGGACGTCGTACGCCCAGGCGATCTTCGTCAGCTCACCCAGGGTGCGTAGCTCGGCGAACTGCGCCTCGTCGTTGGCGTCCGCGATCGAGCCGGGACGCAGCCCGTCGCCGAGGGAGAACGTCACGTCGTACTTCGCGAGCAGCGCGCACAACTCCTCGAAGTTGGTGTAGAGGAAGTTCTCCTCGTGATGCGCCAGGCACCACGCCGCCATGATCGAGCCGCCTCGGGACACGATCCCGGTCACCCGGTCCACGGCCAGCGGCACGTACGGCAGGAGCACCCCGGCGTGCACCGTCATGTAGTCCACGCCCTGCTCGGCCTGCTCGATGACGGTCTCCCGGAACACCTCCCAGCTCAACTTCACCGGGTCGCCGCCGACCTTCTCCAGCGCCTGGTAGATCGGCACCGTCCCGATCGGCACCGGCGAGTTCCGCACGATCGCCTCACGGGTCTCGTGGATCCGCTTGCCGGTGGACAGGTCCATCACGGTGTCCGCGCCCCAACGGGTGGCCCAGGTGAGCTTCTCCACCTCCTCGGCGACGGACGAGCTGACCGCCGAGGTGCCGATGTTGGCGTTGACCTTGACCAGGAACGCCTTGCCGATGATCGCCGGTTCGCACTCCGGGTGGTTCACGTTGAGCGGGAGCACCGCCCGACCGGCGGCGATCTCGGCCCGGACGAGTTCCGGGTCGACGTTCTCCCGGATCGCCACGAACTCCATCTCCGGCGTCACCACCCCGGCCCGCGCGTACGCCAGCTGGGTGGGTCGGCGACCCTCCACTCCGGCCAGCGGTGTGCCGGCACCCCGCACCGGCGCGACGTCACCCCGCTCGGCGATCCACGGCCCGCGCAGCGGCGGCAGCCCCACCTCCGGATCCGAACCGGGTCCGGAGGTGTCGTAGAGCCGCACCGGCGGCAGGTCCCCGGTCAGCCCCACCTCGGCGAACGGCACCCGGACATCCGGCCGAGAACCCTCGACGTACACCTTGCCTCGTGCGTGCATGACAGCCTCCCTGGTGATCAAGCGGACCAGCCGAAGTGGTTCAGCGGCCCGCGTCCCGCGCCCAGCTCCCAGCTCCGCGCGCCGGTCAGCGCACGAAGCACGTACTCCTTGGCGGCCCCCACGGCGGCCGGCACCGGATCGCCCAGGCCGAGCCGCACCGCGATCGCCGCCGAGAACGAGCACCCGGTGCCGTGGGTGTGCCGGGTCGCCACCCGGGGCGCGCGCAACAGGGTGGTCACGCCGCCGCCGTGCAGCACGTCGACCGCCTCGCCCCCGTCCAGGTCGCCACCCGTGACCACCACGTACTCCGGGCCGCCGGCCGCCAGGGCCTCGGCGGCCACGACCATCGCGGCCACGTCGTCCACCGGGCGTCCGGTGATCGCCGCGGCCTCCGCGCAGTTCGGGGTCGCCACCCTGGCGTACGGCAGCAGCCGCTCCACCGCGCCCACCACGCCGAGCCGGTGACCGCTCGTGGCGACCAGCACCGGGTCGACGACGAGCTGGGGTAGCCGGCCGTCCCGGGCCGCCTCGGCCACCACGTCCGCGATCGCCGGGGTGCCGAGCATCCCCGTCTTCACCGCGCAGACGGTGAAGTCGGTGAGCACACTGTCCAACTGCTCGGTGACCGTGCGCGGGGGCAGCGGCAGCACCGCGTCGACACCCCGGGTGTTCTGCGCGGTGACCGCCGTGAGGACACTCGTGCCGTACGCACCCAGCGCGGCGAAGACCTTGAGGTCGGCCTGGATGCCTGCGCCTGCGCCGGAGTCTGAGCCGGCGATCGTGAGGACTGTGCGCGGGGTCATTTGCTTTCCCTGGTTGCGGTTGAGGGCGCCTCTTCGAAGGCTCTGGTCAGACTCGCCGCTGTCTCAGTCGGGTCTTCTGCTCGCATTAGTGCGCCCAGCACTGCCACCCCGACGGCTCCCGCCTTGACGCAGGCGGTTACCTGTTTTGGGGTTTCGATTCCGCCTAGGGCCAGCACGGGTACCGAGCTGGCCTCGACCAGCTTTCGTAGGCCGTCCGGTCCTAGCGGTGGGCCGTAGCCTGGCTTCGTCTTTGTGGGGTGGAGCGGGGAGACCGTCGCGTAGTGCTCGGTGGTGAGGCGGGCCAGCTCGGGTTGGTCGTGGCAGGAGCGGCCGACCAGGGCGTGCGTTGGCGGCGGGTACGGGCCGGCGGCGGGCAGGTGGACGGCGTCGCCGCCGAGCGGGTCGGGACCGGCCACGATGAGGGTGCCGCCGGCGTCGGCGAGGATCGCGCGCAGATCGGCGGCGAGGGCGGCGCGTTCGGCGCGGGGCAGGTCCTTCTCCCGCAGCACCACCCAGCGCACTCCCCCGGCCACAGCTTCCGCGACAACCAGCTCAAGCCGACCGCGCGCGACCAGCCGATCGGTCAGGACCACAACCCCCGACGGGATCTTGGAAGGAATGGGCCCCTCCAGGGGCAGATTGCTTCCAAGATCTGCTGCCGGGTGGGGTGACCGGGACGGCGCCGTCACAGGTCGGGTCTTCCCTCGTCGGGGGTGGAGGCGAGCGCGTGGAAGCGGCGGGCGATCCGGCCGGCGCCGGCCGCCAAACGTCCCGCCTCGACCGCGTACCGCATCGCGGTGGCCATCGCCACCGGGTCGGCCGCCCGGGTGACCGCGCTGGCCAGCAGCACCCCGTCGCAGCCCAACTCCATGGCCAGCGCCGCGTCGGACGCGGTGCCGATGCCGGCGTCGAGGATCACCGGTACGTCCACACCCTGCCGGATCAGTCGAATGTGGTGCGGGTTGCCGATGCCGAGCCCCGAACCGATCGGGGAACCGGCCGGCATCACCGCCGCGCAGCCCACGTCGGCGAGGCGCCGGGCCAACACCGGATCGTCGCTGGTGTACGGCAGCACGGTGAAGCCGTCGGCGACCAACTCCTCGGCGGCGCGGAGCAGTTCCACCCCGTCGGGCAGGAGCGTCCGCTCGTCACCGATCACCTCCAGCTTGACCCAGTCGGTGTCGAACGCGTCCCGGGCCAGCCGGGCCACCTTCACCGCCTCGGTCGCGGTGTGACAGCCGGCGGTGTTCGGCAACAGGCGTACGCCGCAGCGGTCCAGCAGCTCCAGCAGCCCGCCGGTGGAGCCCGGCGCGGTGCCCACCCGGCGCAGCGCCAGGGTGACCAGCTCGGTGCCGGACGCCCGGATCGCTTGTTCCAGCACGTGCAGGTTCGCGGCGCCGCCGGTGCCGAGGATCAGCCGTGAGGTGAACGTCTCCCCACCCAGCTCGAATGCCACGCCGCTCACCCGCCCTGCGCCGCGGTGAGCACCTCGACGCGGTCACCGTCACGCAGCGCCCGGTCCGGCCAGCCGGCCCGGGGCACCACCTCGCCGTTGACCGCGACCGCCACCCCGCGTGGGTGCGGCACGATGTCGCGGACCAGGTCCGCCACCGACGCGCCAGCGGGCACGCTGCGACCGGCCCCGTTCACCGTCAACTCCACCGGTCCCCCTCCATCGTCGGTTCAGGTCCGCCCGACGCGGCCATCGCGGGACCGGCCGGGCCGGCAGCGCCGAAGCGGTCGGCCCGCAAGGGCGCGAGCAGCGGATCGGGTACGCCGCCGAGCACCAGATCGGCGATCAGGTCGGCGGTGATCGGGGTGAGCACGATGCCGTGCCGGTGATGCCCGGTGGCGGCCAGGACGTCCGGTCGGCCGGGCAGCGGCCCGAGGATCGGCGCGTTGTCCGGGGTGCCCGGGCGCAGCCCGGCGACCGCCTCGACCAGGTCGTACTCGGCCAGTTCGGGCAGCAGGTCGACCCCGGCGCGCAGCAGCCGCTGCACGGCACCGGCGGTGACCGTGGTGTCCGACCGCTCCTCGACCGTCGCGCCGAGCACGACCTCGCCGTCGGAGCGGGGCACCAGGTAGACGTGCTCGCCGTCGGCGTACCCCCGGATCACGTGCCGGAAGCCCGGCGCGACGCCGTCGGGCGCGCGGAGCCGGAGGATCTGGCCCTTCACCGGCCGCACCGGCAGGCCGGTGAGCGCGGCGGCCCCGCAGCCGGCGGCGACCACGGTGACCCTTGCGTCCACATCGGACAGCTGTCGGACCGCCTGCGGCACGAGCGCCGCGCCGGCCCGCTGCGCGGCCGTGCGCAGCGCCGGCACCAGCAACCGGGGGTCGACCTGGTGGTCGGTAGGCGCGAGCGCGCCGCCGCGCACCCGGGGGGCGAGCGCCGGTTCGCGGTCGCGCAGCTCGCTGGGGCGCAGCGGCGTCACGGGCAGGCCCAACCCCTGCTGGTACGCCCAGAGCCGGCGCGCCTCGGCCAGGTCGTCGCCGGTGAGCCCGACCATCAGGGTGCCCTCGGTGCGGTAGCCGATCGCGGCGCCGGTCGTCTCGGTCAGCTCGGCGGCGAACGCCGGCCAGCGGGCTGCGGACGCCAGCAGCAACTCGGTCAGCTGCCGCTCACCGAAGTACGCCTCGGCGACCGGGGAGAGCATGCCGGCGGCCACCGCCGACGCCCCCGAACCGGGCGCCGCATCGTGCACGACCACCCGCAGCCCGCGCGCGGCGCAGCGCCAGGCGATCGCCAGCCCGATCGGACCCGCCCCCACCACCGCCACGTCCGGCCGGGCCCGGTCGCTCGATCGCGCTGAGGGGGACCGGTCGGTCAGCACGTCAGCGCCTCGATCAGCTCGGCGGTCGCCCGGGCCGGGTCGGCGGCCGCGGCGACGGCACCGACCACCGCCACCCCGTACGCCCCGGCGGCCCGCAGCTCCGGCACCCGGGCCGCGGTCACTCCGCCGATCGCGATGACCGGAACGTCGACGGCGTCGACGACGGCGCGTACCCCGGCGGGCCCGATGGGGTCCGGCAGGCCGGTCTTGGTGCTGGTGGCGTGGCACGGCCCGACGCCGAGGTAGCTGGCTCCCGCCGCGACGGCCGCGCTCGCCGTACCCGGTGCGCGGGCGGTGGCACCCAGTACGCCGGTGGGGCCGAGCACCTGTCGGGCGGCGGCGACCGGCAGGTCGTCGGCGCCGACGTGCCCACCGGCGGCCCCCACCGCCAGCGCCACGTGCAACCGATCGTTGACCAGGCAGGTAGCCCCGTACGACGCGCAAAGTGTCAGCACCCGCCGGGCCAGGTCGTACGCCTCGCGGTCGGTGGCGGAATCCTCCACCCGGACCTGCACCACCAAGTCGGCGCGGGCCGCACTGAGGGCGGCCCGGACCACGGCGAGTGGGTCACGCCCGGGTCGGGTGTCGGTGATGAGATGCAATCGCCCCAGGGACGGCACGGCAACACTCCTCCCTGCGCCGGCATTACCCGGATCAGGTTCGACGGTCGGGGGCTGTCAGCCCCCCTCTCAGCCCGGTACACCGGGCTCCCGTGGGTTACTTGCGTGTCACCGTACGACAGATCCGCCGGCCTGCCAAGGCGAGGGGCCGGCGGCGGCCGGCGAGCCGGGCCACCGCAGAACGACCAAGATCCATGGGGCACTTCATACGGTCCTGTTCGGAATGTCGCACGCCGTTGCAGAACCGTTACCCGTCCGCATCTTGCCCGACATCGAGCCAGCCGAATTAATTTGTTCAGCGATTCGACAAAATGTCGGTGGGGGCACCCTGGCACGGCGTCACCACCGACTCCATCAGGGACGGCCTTCGGCGAGCCGACTCCCGCGAGTTCTGTCACTACGACACAGGAGGCGGCGTGTCCCGTTCTCGTCGTGCCCGCGTACCCATCACCGCAACCCTGATCTCCCTGGCCATGGCCTCGACCACCCTGTTCGGCGCGCCCGCGCAGGCGGCCGCCCAGGTTCCCCCACGGGAGGCCCCAGCCGCGAAGCCGGTCAGCCAGGTGGCGCCGAAGGCGCCAAAGGCCGCAGCCGATCCCTACTCCGTCCTCGTTTTCTCCAAGACCGCCGGCTTCCGGCACGACTCCATCCCCACCGGCATCGCCGCCATCCAACAGCTCGGCGCCGCCAACGGATTCACCGTGGACAACTCCGAGGACGGCGCCGCATTCAACGACGCCAACCTGGCGAAGTACAAGGCGGTGATCTGGCTCTCCACCACCGGTGACGTGCTCAACGCCGAGCAGCAGGCGGCGTTCGAGCGCTACGTGAAGGCCGGCGGTGGTTACGTCGGCATCCACGCGGCGTCGGACACCGAGTACAACTGGGCCTGGTACGGCGACCTGGTCGGCGCGTACTTCGCCAACCACCCGCAGAACCAGCAGGCCACGGTCAAGGTCGAGGACCACGCTCACCCGTCCACGGCGGAGCTGCCGGACCGCTGGTCCCGGTTCGACGAGTGGTACAACTACCAGACCAACCCCCGGCCGGACGTGCACGTGCTGGCCAGCCTGGACGAGAAGAGCTACACCGCCGGTGCCGGCGCGATGGGCGCCGACCACCCGATCGCCTGGTGTCAGGACTTCGACGGCGGTCGCTCCTGGTACACCGGAGGCGGGCACACCCGGGAGTCGTACGCCGAGCCCGGCTTCCTCTCCCACCTGCTCGGCGGCATCCAGACCGCGGCCGGTGTGGTGGACGCCGACTGTGGCGCCTCGAAGACCTCGAACTTCGAGAAGGTCTCCCTGGACAGCAACACCAGCAACCCGATGGAGCTGGACATCGCCCCCGACGGGCGGGTCTTCTACATCGAACGCGACGGTCGGGTGCAGATCATCAAGCCGGACACCGGCAACACCGTCACCGCCGTCGACCTGGACGTCTTCACCGGCAACGAGGACGGCCTCATCGGCATCCGGCTCGACCCGGACTTCGCCACCAACAAGTGGGTGTACCTATACTACGCCCCGAACGACGGGGTCGCCCGCAACCTGCTGTCCCGCTTCACGGTGACCGGCGACACCATCGACCGGGCCAGCGAGAAGCAGGTGCTGCGGGTGGACACCCAGCGCAACACCTGCTGCCACGCCGGCGGCAGCATGACCTTCGACGGCGACGGCAACCTGTACCTGGCCACCGGTGACAACACCAACCCGTTCGAGTCGAACTCGTACACGCCGATCGACGAGCGGCCGGGCCGCCAGGACTACGACGCGCAGCGCACCTCGGCCAACACGAACGACCTGCGCGGCAAGGTGATCCGGATCCACCCGGAGGACGACGGGACGTACACCGTTCCGGCCGGCAACCTCTTCGCGCCGGGCACCGAGAAGACCCGTCCCGAGATCTACGCGATGGGCTTCCGCAACCCGTTCCGGATCGGCACCGACCCGAAGACCAACACGCTGTACGTCGCGGACTACGGGCCGGACGCCAACTCCAACAACCCGAACCGCGGCCCTCGGGGCCTGGTCGAGTGGAACATCGTGACCCCCGGCAACTACGGCTGGCCGTACTGCACGGGGACGAACGAGGCGTACAACGACTACACGTTCCCGTCCGGCCCGAGCGGCGCGAAGTTCGACTGCGCGGCGCCGGTGAACAACTCGCCCAACAACACCGGCCTGACCAACCTCCCGCCGGTCGTGCCCGCGACCGTCGACTACGGGTACGCCGGTGACGCGCGTTACCCGGAGATCGGCGGCGGTGGCGCTCCGATGGGCGGCCCGGTCTACCGCTACGACGCCGACCTCAACTCCACCCGCAAGTGGCCGGCGTACTACGACGGCAAGGCGCTGCTCGGCGAGTGGAACCAGAACAAGATGTACACCATGCAGCTGACCCCCGACGGCAAGTCGTTGGTGGACATCAACCAGTTGCTCACCGGGATGACCATGGTCCGGCCGATGGACTTCGAGTTCGGCCCCGACGGCGCGCTGTACCTGATCGAGTGGGGCAGCGGCTTCGGCGGCAACAACGACAACTCGGGCGTCTACCGGATCGACTACACCGCCGGTGACCGCGCGCCGATCGCGGCGGCGTCCGCCACCCCGACCTCGGGTGCGGCGCCGTTGACGGTGACCTTCTCCAGCGCCGGATCCCGGGACCCGGACGGTGGCACGCTCACCTACGCCTGGGCCTTCGGCGACGGGCAGACCTCCACCGAGGCGAACCCGACGCACACCTACACCGCGGCGGGCAACTACACCGCCCAGCTCACCGTCACCAACCCGAAGGGCCGTACCGCGGTGGCCAACGTGCCGGTCACCGTGGGCAACACGTCCCCGACGGTGACCATCGAGTTCCCGCCGGACGGCGGGTTCTTCGAGTGGGGTGACCAGGTTCGCTACACGATCAAGGTGACCGACCCGGAGGACGGGGAGATCGACTGCGACCGGGTGAACCTCCAGGTGCTGCTGGGTCACGACGAGCACGCCCACCCGCTGGAGCAGCACACCGGCTGCACCGGCACCGTCCAGACGTCGCTCGCCTCCGGGCACGGCGCCGAGGCGAACGTGTTCGCGGTCTTCGAGGCCACCTACACCGATGACGGTGGCGCCGGTGGGGCAAGCCCGCTCACCGGTCGGGTGATCGAGGTGCTGCAGCCCAAGCGCAAGCAGGCCGAGTTCTTCACCGCCACCGGGCGCGCTCCGGTGAGCACCGGCGGCGGCGACGCCGGCGTGCAGCGGGAGACCGGCGCCGACACCGCCGGCGGTGGTCAGAACATCGGGTTCATCGAGGACGGCGACTGGTGGTCGCTCGCCCCGGCGAACCTGACGAACATCACCGAGATCCGGTTCCGGGCTGCCTCGGCCGCCGCTGGTGGTCGGATCGAGGTCCGCGCGGGTGCGGTCGACGGACCGGTGGTCGCCACGGCCACCGTGCCGGCGACCGGCGGATGGCAGACGTACACGGACGTGAGCGCGCCGGTCACCGGTGCCGCCAGCGGCTCGCTGTACTTCCTGGCCCGCGACCCGAACGGCGGAACGGGTTCGCTCTTCAACGTCAACTGGATGGACTTCGTCGGCCGCGGTGTCACCGAGAACGGGCCGCCGGTGGTCAGCGCCACGGCCACCCCGGCCACCGGCACCGCACCGGTCACCGTCGCCTTCGACGGCACGGCCACCGACGCCGAGGGCGACACCCCGCTGACGTACGCCTGGGACTTCGGTGACGGGGGCTCGGCGACCACCCTGGACGCCAGCCACACCTACACCAGCCCGGGTACCTTCACGGCCACCCTCACGGTGACCGACAGCAGGGGCGCCAAGTCGTACGCCACCGTGCCGGTACGGGTCGACGCGCCGGACACGTCCTGCTTCGGGGCGCGTTCGGACGACTTCAACGGCAACACGCTCGACAAGAACCGCTGGACCAGCGTGATCCGGGAGAACCAGCTCTACTCGCTCAGTGGCGGCGCACTGCGGCTGCCCACCGGCGTGGGGGATCTCTACGGCGCTCGCAACGACGCCACCAACCTGGTGCTCCAGGCGGCTCCGACCGGCGCGTGGGAGATGACCACCAAGGTCACGCTCCCGGTGACGGCCAACTACCAGCAGGCTGGCCTGCTGGTGTACGGCGACGACGACAACTACGCCAAGCTGGATCTGCTGTACAACGGCAGCCGGTCGGTGGAGTTCATCCGGGAGACCGCCGCCACGCCGCGCAACGAGGCTGCCGACAGGATCGCCGCTCCGGCGGGTGACACCGTGTACCTGCGGATCACCAGCGACGGGACGAACCTGACCGCGGCCGTCTCAGCCGATGGGCAGACCTTCACCCCGGTCGGCCGTTCGGCCGCGCTCGCCGGCATCACCAACCCGCGGATCGGGGTCTTCGCCCTCAACGGCGGCACCGAGGCGCCGGTTGTCGACGCCGCGTTCGACTCGTTCCAGGTGACGCCGGACGCTCCGGCCGGACCGGTCGACCCGTCGGACGAGTTCAACGGCAGCACGTTGGACAAGTGCCGGTGGGACGCGATCCTGCGGGAGGACCCGACCGGTTACCGGGTCACCGGTGGCGCGCTGCGCATCGACGTGCCCAACGGTGACATCTACGGCACCGACAACACCGGGCCGAAGAACTTCATCCTCCAGACCGCGCCGTCGGGCGACTGGACCCTGGAGACCAAGGTCGACGGCAGCCTGCTGAACGAGCAGTACCAGCAGGCCGGTCTGCTCGTGCAGGCCGACGACGACAACTACCTGAAGTTCGACTTCATCGCGGACAACCAGGCTGGTTCGGCGGTGACGCGGCGGATCGAGTTCCGCAGCGAGATCGCCGGGACGGTGCAGAACCCGCAGCCGGAGGTGACCGGACTGACCACCGCCGTGTGGTTCCTGCGGTTGGCTCGCACCGGTAACACGTTCACCGCGTCGTACTCGGCCGACGGGACGACCTGGACCGCGTTGACGGCGCTGACCAACAGCGCGGTGGGTGCCACCCCGAAGGTCGGGTTGTTCACCCTCGGCGCCAACCAGACGGCGTCGAAGACCGCCGCGTTCGACTACTTCCGGCTCAGCACGGAGGTGGCCGACAAGACCGCACCGGTGACCACCGCGGCGGTTTCCGGCACCCCGACCGACGGGTGGTACACCGGGCCGGTGACGATCACGCTCACCGGCGCCGACGAGGCCGGCGGTAGCGGGCTCGCCAGTACGGAGTACCAGCTGGACGGGGCCACCACCTGGACGGCCTACACCGCTCCGGTGGCGGTCAGCGGGGACGGCGAGCACGAGCTTCGGTTCCGCTCGACGGACAAGGCCGGCAACGTGGAGACGACGAAGACCGTCTCGGTCAAGATCGACGCCACCGCGCCGGTGACCTCGGCGACGTTCGCTCCGGCGAACGACGCCGGTTGGCACAACGGGACAATCCCGGTGGTGCTGGCCGCGACCGACGCCGGTTCCGGCGTCAAGACGGTGGAGTGGTCGCTGGACGGCGGCGCGTGGACGGCGTACTCGACGCCGGTCGAGGTGACCGGTGACGGGCAGCACGAGCTGCTGTTCCGCTCGGCGGACAAGGCGGGCAACGTCGAGACGCTCAAGTCGGCGGTGTTGCGCATCGACGGCACCAAGCCGACGCTGCTGGTGTCCGGGCTCGCCGACGGCCAGCTCTACGGCGACAGCCAGGACGTCCGGGTGTCGTGGCAGGCCGTCGACCCGACCTCGGGCATCGCGTCCCTGGTCGGCCAGCTCGACGGCAAGGCGTACGCCAGCGGCACGCTGCAGGCCATGTACGACCTGTCGCTCGGCCTGCACGAGCTGACCGTGACCGCGACCGACAAGGCGGGCAACACGACCACCTCGACGGTCCGGTTCTTCGTCACCACCTCGTTCCGGGACATGCAGAGTCTGCTGGACCGGTTCAAGGCGACGGGTCGGCTCTCGACCAAGGCGCACAAGCAGCTGTCGAACAAGCTCGACGCTGTCCGTGCGTCCGAGGCGGCCGGCGACGACAAGGCGGCGGTCCGGCAGCTGACCGCATTCCGGACGCTCGCCTCCGACACCACTCTGGTGCCCGAGGCGGAGGTCCGGGACGTCCTGATCCGGGACGCCGACGCCATGATCGTTCGGCTCGGCGGCGCGGCCAGTAAGGCCGGGGTCAAGGCGAACGACGGCGACTCGGTCAAGGGCACCGGGCGGCTCGGTGGCGATGCCACCCGGCTGGCACCCGGTCGCCAGCTCTGATCCGACGAGGCCCCTCCCCGGCGCTGCGGCGTCGGGGAGGGGCCTCCCTCATCGGTAGTGAGGAGATGTCCGTGACGGGTATCCGCAAGGTGTTGGCCGCCGTGTTCGTCGGACTGGCCCTGACCCTGTTCGCCGCCGCCCCGGCGGCGGCTCAGGCCGCCCAGGCGGCTCAGGCCGCTGAGGCCGCCCAGGCGGCTCAGGCCGACAAGCTCAAACTCACGGTGGCCGGCGATGGGGCCGACGGCGTCACCATCCAGGCCACCCACGCTGATGGCCGGCGGCTGGAGCAGGTGGTGCGATTGGTCCTCACCGCCACCGGCCCGGACGGTCAGCGGATCGGGCCGGTGCAGCTGGAACCGCAGCCTGAGGGGCAGGGCTTCTACAGCAGCGGCGCGGTGCTCTCGACCGGCACGTGGAAGGTGACGGTGAAGTCGCCCGCCCCGCTGCAGGGCGAGGCCACCGCCACGGTGCAGGCCCGGGCGGCACAGTCACCGCCGGCGCCCGAGCCGGTCGCGGTGACGAAGCCGGCGGACGGAGCACGCGGGGCGGGTGCCGGCTGGTGGCCGTTCGCGGCTGCCGGCCTGGTGCTCGTCGCCGTGGCGATGGGGGTGGCCATGCTGTTCGGCCGCCGCCGCACCGACTGATCAACCAACGCGCCGACGCGCATTCAACGACCGGGCCGGGCCGCGACGAGCGGCCCGGCCCGGTGTCGTCTGACTGGCTCGTGATCGACTCGACGTCCCTGAAGTCGGGGTGTCCCGAGCGACAGGTCACCCCGACTTCAAGGAACGCGAGTGGATCAAGCGCGGCGCGCACCCTCGATCACCGGAACCGGCACCGGCCCCGCCGCACTCAGAGGATGGCGCGCAGCGCCGCCAGGTCCTCGTCGCTGGGCTCCCAGGTGCCGGCGGCGGCGTTGGCTCGCACCTGCTCGGGCGTGGTGGCACCGGCGATCACCGAGGTCACCGCCGGCTGGGCGGCCAGCCCGCCGATCGCCACCTGGAGCATGGTCAGCCCCCGCTCGGCCGCGTACGCCTCGATCGCCTCGATGGTGTCCCAGTCGGCCGCGGCGAGCCGCTCCGCGTACCGGCCCCCACCGGAGAGGCGGCTGCCGGCCGGCGGCTGCTCGCTGCGCTTGTACTTGCCGGTGAGCAGACCGTTGGCGAGCGGGAAGAACGGCAGCATGCCGAGGCCGAACCGCTCACACGCCGGAATCACCTCGGCCTCCACGGACCGCTCCAGCAGGCTGTAGTGGTTCTGCGCGCTGATGAATCGGGACCGGCCGTTGGACGAGGCGACCCAGTCCGCGTCGGCGATCTGCCAGCCGGCGAAGTTGGAATTGCCCAGGTAGCGCACCTTCCCGTCCCTAACCAGGTCGTCCAGGGCGGCGAGGGTCTCGTCGATCGGGGTGCCCGGGTCGGGCTCGTGCATCTGGTACAGGTCGATGTGGTCGGTACCGAGTCGGCGCAGCGACGCCTCCACGGCACGAGCGATGTAGCGCCGCGCACCCCGGGCCCCGAAGTCCGGCCCGTTGAGTCCGTTCATGTCCATGCCGAACTTGGTGGCCACCACCACGTCGTCCCGGCGCCCCTTGAGCGCCTGGCCGAGCAGTTCCTCGGAGCCGCCCTGCGGCTCGCCGTAGATGTCGGCGGTGTCGAACAGGGTGATCCCGGCGTCCAGTGCGGCGTCCACCACCGCCCGGGTGCCGTCGAGGTCGAGCTTGCGGCCGAAGTTGTTGCAGCCGATGCCGACCACGGACACCACGAGCCCGGAGTCGCCCAGCCGGCGATAGGTCATCTCAGTCACGAGCTCCACCCTATGCCGGCCGAGTTCCGGCCACGTCGGGGGCGGCGAAGCCGACCACCTCGGTGACCAGCTCACGGGCGGCGTTGATGGTCGCGGCCAGCTCGGCCGGACTGCGGCCGACGCCGCCGAGCAGTGCCTGCGCCCGCGGCGCGAAGGACGGGGGTGCCCCCGGCAGCAGCCCCGCTGCGGCGATCATTCCCTTCTCGTTGACCAGCCACCGGCCCGCTCGAGCGTGCAGCAGCACCTGGGCGAGCACCCCGACCGTCCGGAACAGGCAGCCGGCGACGTACCCGCTGTCCCCGCAGACGGCGGCCTTGGCCGCGCCGGTCAACAGAAACCCGGCCTCCCAGCCGCCGGCCACCAGCGCGTCGGCGAGCGCGGGCGGATAGTCCCGGGTCTGCTCCTTCAGCCGGGTCAGCTGGCCGGTCGGGTCCGCCAGTACCTGGCACAGCGCCACCTCGCCGACGTAGGCGGGCGAGTAGAAACCGAGCGGGTGCCCGGCCTGCACCCCGACCTCGTACCGACCGGCCCGGCAGTCCGTCCAGACGCGGTGCACCCGGTCGAGGTCCGGTAGATCCAGTCCACGGCGACCCCGCCGATCCGCAGCCAACCGCCACCGTCGACCCAGGGCCCCCAACCACCCGGGGCGGTGACCACCACGCCGGGGTCGTCGGCGACCGTCGCGGCTACCGCCCGCAACGCCGGTACGTCCAGCTCACCCTGGTAGTACAGGCCCAGGTCCCAGTCGGAGTCGGGGCGGTGCTCTGCGCGCGCCCGGCTGCCACCGAGCGCCACGGCGACCACCCCCTCGACGGCGCACAGGCGGTCGGGCAGGTCGGCGGGGATCACCCGACGTCCCAGACCGGTTCCGGAGTCTCCACCACCTCGTTGTCGCCCCGGAACAGCACGAACCGGTCGAAGGAGCGGGTGAACCAGCGGTCGTGGGTGACCGCGATCACCGTCCCCTCGAAGGCGTTCAGGCCAGCTTCGAGGGCCTCCGCGCTGGCCAGGTCGAGGTTGTCGGTGGGCTCGTCGAGCAGCAGCAGGGTCGCCCCGGACAGCTCCAGTAGCAGCACCAGGAACCGGGCCTGCTGCCCGCCGGAGAGCGTGCCGAAGCGCTGGTCGCCCTGCGCGGCCAGCTCGTAGCGACTGAGCACCCCCATCGCCGCGTGCCGGTCCATTCCGGTGCGGTGCTCGTCACCCCGCCAGAGGATCTCGACGAGCGTCTTCGACATCAGCTCCGGTCGGTCGTGGGTCTGGGAGAAGTGCCCGGGGCGGACCCGGGCGCCGAGCCGAGCCGAGCCGTCGTGCGCCACCGGAGCGAGCGCGCCGGCCCCGTCGACCGGCCCGTTCGCCGGGTCCGGGTCGGTGCCACCGCGGGCCAGCAGCCGCAGGAAGTGCGACTTGCCGGTGCCGTTGGCGCCGAGCACCGCCACCCGATCGCCGTACCAGATCTCCAGATCGAAGGGGAAGGTCAGGCCGTCGAGCTCCAGCTGCTCGCAGACGACCGCGCGCTTGCCGGTCCGCCCGCCGCTGAGCCGCATCCGGATGTCCTGGTCCTTCGGCGGTACGGGCGGCGGCCCGGCCTCCTCGAACTTGCGCAACCGGGTCTGTGCGGCCTGATAGCGCGAGGCCAACCCGTCGTTGTACGCGGCCTTCTGCTTGTACATCAGCATCAGCTCGCGCAGCTTCTGGTGCTCCTCGTCCCAGCGTCGGCGCAGCTCGTCGAGGCGGGCGTGCCGCGCCACCCGGGCGGAGTGCCAGCTGGCGAAGCCACCCGGGTGCACCCAGGCGCTGCCACCCTCGACGGCGACCACCCGGTCGGCGCTCTGGGCCAGCAGCTCGCGGTCGTGTGAGACGTAGAGCACCGACTTCGTCGACTCGCGCAGCCGCGCCTCCAGCCAGCGCTTGCCGGGCACGTCGAGGAAGTTGTCCGGCTCGTCGAGCAGCAGCACCTCGTCCGGGCCGCGCAGCAGCAACTCCAGGGCGAAGCGCTTCTGCTGGCCGCCGGAGAGGGTGCGCACCGGCCGGTCCCGTACGCCGTCCCAGGGTTGGTCGAGCACGATGGTCGCGACGGTGTCGAAGAGCACCTCGGCGTCGTACCCGCCGGCCTCACCCCAGGCGCCGAGCGCGTCGGCGTACGCCAGCTGGGCCTTGCCCGCGGCGTTGCTGAACTTGCCGTGTGCCTCGGCCGCCCGCATGGCCGCCTCGGTCTCGCCGAGCCGGCGGCCGGCGTCGCGCAGCGATGGCGGAGCCAGCGACAACGCCAGGTCGGCGAGCGTCGACTCGTCGCCGATCATGCCGATGAACTGGCGCATCACGCCCAGCCCGCCGGCTCGCGCGACGACGCCGCTGCGCACCGGCAGGTCGCCGGCGACCATCCTCAGCAGCGTGGTCTTACCCGCGCCGTTCGGCCCGACCAGGGCGACCTTGCTGCCCTCTCCGACTCGGAACGACACGTCGGCGAAGAGTTCCCGACCGTCGGGCAGGATGTGCCCGACCGCTGCCACGTCCACGTATCCCACGCCGGGATCCTGCCCCAGCGAGGGTCGGACGGTACATCCAATTACCGGGTGACGCGCAGCACCCGGAAGCCCTTTTGGCTGGCGTACCGCTCGACCTGCCAGCTCTGTTCGGTGAGCCAGCGTTGCAGCGAGTCGCCACCGAGGTGCCGGGCCACGACCAACCAGCCGACGCCGTCCGGGGCTAGTCGGGGCAGCCAGCGCAGCAGCAGGTCGTGCAGCCCGTCCTTGCCGATCCGGATGGGTGGGTTGGACCAGAGCTGGGCGAACTGACGGTCCGGCGGAACGTCGTCCGGCGCGCTGACCCGGACCCGGTCGGCGGCGCCGATGCGCGCCGCGTTGGCGGCGGTGAGTTCACGGGCTCGGGCGTTGACGTCGACGGCCCAGATGGTGCTCATCGGTGCGAGGTCGGCCAGCACGCAGCTGATCGGCCCGAACCCGCAACCGAGGTCGAGCAGGTCGCCGCTGGTGTCGGCGGCGGGCAGCTCGGCCTTGCGCAGGAGCACGGCGGTGCCGGGGTCGAGTCTGCTCGCGGAGAAGACCCCGCCGGCCGAGGTGAGCCGGTAGTCGCGGTCGGCGACGGAGAACTCGACCTCGCGCGCCGGGGCGTCGCTGGTGGGCTGAGCGGTGAAGTAGTGGTCGCCGGTCACGCGGCAATTCTCGCACCGGCCCAGGGCCAACCTGGCACCGCCCGCACGTACATTTCCCCGAAATTACCCCCTAAAGGGACAATGGCTCCTACTCTGGGCGACATGGTGTATCGGTACCAGTCCGATGAGGACGCTTTCGAGGAGTACCCGGAGCCCGGGTCCGACCTGTCGGTGCTCGGCGCCGGTCCGCCCCCGCCGGCCGGGCCCTCTCCGTCGCGCTTCCCCACGCCGTCGCTGCCCCGGCCGAACCAGCTCTCGCTGCCCTCGTCGCAGCCCGCGCCGGCTCGTGCGGACGTGCCGCAGCCACTGCCGGCTCGTGCCGACATCCCGCCGCCCCCGCCCCGCAGCCAGATCTACACCTCGGCGACGCCGGCGGAACCACCAACCCGGCGCGGGGGCGGTCGACTGTGGCAGGTACTGATCGGCGGCGCAGCCGTCTTGGTGCTGCTCGCCCTCTGCGGCCTCGGTGCCGCCGCACTGCTCATCGACCGCAACGAGCCGCCGCAGAGCAACCCGACGTACCAGCCGAACGCCGCCCCGACGTCGGCTGCCGCGGAGCGGCTGGCCCTCGACTCCCGGGACACCGACCAAGCCCCGCTCACCGCCAAGGAACTCTTCCCCAGCAAGGAACTCAAGCTCACCGACGGCCAGCCGAGCTACCAGGTGCTCAAGACGCAGTCCAGTGGCAGTTGCGCCGTCGCCGCCACCGACGAGGTCGCCGACCTCCTCGTTCGGCTCGGCTGCAACCAGGTCGTCCGGGCCACACTGACCACGCCGGACGGCGATCACCTGGTCACCGCCGGCCTGTTCAACCTCACCGACAAGGTCAGCGCGGAACGAGCCCGCGACCGGCTCCGGCAACTGCTCGACGAGCGGCAGGGCCGCTTCCGTGGCCTCACCGGCAACGACGGCGACGGCACCAACGTCCTGGCCAGCGCCCCGGCGCGGGTCGGCTGGCAGGTCCGGGGCCACTACCTGGCGTACGCGCTGGTGGTCCGCAAGGACGGGGCAGCGGTCAAGGCCGGTGACGCCAAGGTCCGCGAAATCCTGTTCGACATGATCGAGCTGCACCTCAGCCGGGGTGTGCTGCAGAACCGGGCCGACGGTGGCACCGCCGCACAACCGACGGCGGCACCGACCGGCAGCAGCGCGACCCAGGGCGGCACCGACGAGGGCGGCCTGCCGGGCGACTGAGCCCGTGGGCGGTCAGCCCTCGATCGGGACCCGTAGCCGGCGGGTGAGGGTGGCGCGGTGGGCGTACTCGGCGGGATCGGTCGGGTAACCGACGGCGACCAGGGTCAGCCCGTGCGCGGGGGCCACGGTCACCTCGCTGGACCGCTCCCGCTGGGTGAGCAGAGTGCCCGGCCACTCCACCGGGCGGCGGCCGTCCCCGGCCACCAGCATGGCCCCCACCAGGCTGCGCACCATCGCCTGGCAGAACGCGTCGGCCTGCACGGTGGCGACCAGGATGCCGTCCGGGTCGCGACGCCAGTCCAGCCGGGTCACCTCGCGCAGCGTGGTCGCGTGCTCCTTGCGCCGGCAGTACGCGGCGAAGTCGTGCTCCCCCACCAGCCCGGTCGCGGCGGCATTCAGCGCGGCCAGGTCCAACGGCTTCGGCCAGGCCAGCACCTCGTGCCGACGTAGCGGCTCCGCGCCGAAGGGAGCGTCGGTGACCCGGTACTCGTAGCGCCGGAAGGTGGCCGAGAACCGGGCGTCGAAGTCGGCCGGCACCTCGGCCATCGCCCGTACCCGTACGTCGGTGGGGAGCAGCCGGGCCAGGCGACGCAGCAGCCGTCCCTCGTGCTGTCGCCACACGTCCACCGGCAGGTCCAGGTGGCACACCTGCCCGGTGGCGTGCACCCCCGCGTCGGTCCGTCCGGCCACCGTCAGCCCGGTGGCCGTACCGACGCCGAGGACCAGGTCCAGGGTCTCGACGAGCACCCCCGCTACGGTGCGCCGGGTCGGCTGGGCAGCCCAGCCGGAGAAGTCGGTGCCGTCGTACGAGACGTCCAGCCGCAGCCGGATCCGCTCGTCCACCTCGTACCTCCTGTTACGGGTCGGGCCCGACACCCCGATGGGGTGCCGGGCCCGACGTTGCCCTTGATCAGGCCTTGTTCTCGGTGGCCTCGTCGCTGTCCTCGCGGGCGGCGTCGGTGTCACCGGACGCCGACACCGGCGCCTCGGAGTCCTGGTCGGCCGGAGCCGACTGCGGGGCCTCGTCGGCCGGGGCGAGCGCCTCGACCTTGTCCTGCTGCGCGGCCTTGCGGGCGGCGGTCTTCTTGTTCACCTTCGGCTCGGCGACCTGAAGCTCTTCCACCAGCTCGATGATCGCCATCGGCGCGTTGTCACCCTTGCGCGGACCGGTCTTCACGATCCGGGTGTAACCGCCGGGGCGGTTGGAGTACCGGGGCGCGATCTGGTCGAACAGGGCGTAGACCACGTCCTTGTCCTTGACGACACCCAGCACCCGCCGCCGCGAGGCGAGGTCACCGCGCTTGGCCTTGGTGATGAGCTGCTCGGCCAGTGGGCGCAGCCGCCGGGCCTTCGTCTCGGTGGTCTGGATCTTGCCGTGCTGGAACAGCGCGGTCGCCAGGTTGGCCAGCATCAGCCGCTCGTGCGAGGGGCTGCCGCCGAGGCGGGGGCCCTTGGTGGGCGTGGGCATTTTTGGTGCTCCTCAGTTGTGGCGGCAGCGCGGACTAGAGCTGCTCGGTCTCGCGGTAGTCGTCGGTGTCGTAGTCGGCCTCGCCGAAGGTGTCCACGACGTGCGCCGGGTCGAAGTTCGGAGCCGAGTCCTTCAGCCCGAGACCCATCCCGGCGAGCTTCATCTTGACCTCGTCGATCGACTTCTGACCGAAGTTGCGAATGTCGAGGAGGTCGGCCTCGGTACGCCCGATGAGCTCACCAACGGAGTTGATGCCCTCGCGCTTGAGGCAGTTGTAGGAGCGGACGGTGAGGTCCAGCTCCTCGATCGGCAGGGCAAGGTCCGCCGCCAGCTGGGCGTCCTGCGGGGACGGCCCGATGTCGATGCCCTCGGCGGTCTCGTCCAGCTCCCGGGCCAGCCCGAACAGCTCCACCAGCGTCGAGCCGGCGGAGGCCAGCGCGGTACGCGGGCCCATCGACGGCTTGGTCTCGACGTCGATGATCAGGCGGTCGAAGTCGGTACGCTGCTCGACACGGGTCGCCTCGACGCGGTAGGTCACCTTCAGCACCGGCGAGTAGATCGAGTCGACCGGGATCCGGCCGATCTCGGCGCCGGACTGCTTGTTCTGCGCCGCCGTCACGTAGCCCCGGCCCCGCTCGACGGTCAGCTCCATGTCGAGCCGGCCCTTGCCGTTCAGGGTCGCGAGCTTGAGATCCGGGTTGTGCACCGAGACGCCGGCCGGCGGCTGGATGTCGCCCGCGGTCACGTCGCCCGGCCCCTGCTTGCGCAGGTACATGCTGACCGGCTCGTCGTGCTCGGAGCTGACGCACAGCTCCTTGATGTTCATGACGAGCTCGACCACGTCCTCCTTGACACCGGGGATCGTGGTGAACTCGTGCAGCACACCGTCGATCTTGATCGAGGTGACGGCCGCGCCCGGGATCGACGACAGCAGCGTACGCCGCAGCGAGTTACCCAGGGTGTAGCCGAAGCCCGGCTCCAGCGGCTCGATGGCGAACCGGGAACGGGTCTCGTTGATCGACTCCTCGGAGAGGGAGGGTCGCTGGCTGATGAGCATCTTTTCTCTTCTCTTCCGGGGCGCCCGCTATTTGACGCCCACGACACAAACTGTTCCGGTGGCCCGCCCCGAAGGGCGGGCCACCGAACGAGCTCGGACTACTTGGAGTAGAGCTCGACGATCAGCTGCTCCTGGACCTGCGTGTCGATGACCTGCCGGGCCGGGAGGGAGTGCACGAGCACCTTCATCTGGCTCGGGATGGCCTCAAGCCACGCCGGAACCGTCTTCGAGCCGGCCTGGGCCTGCGCGACGATGAACGGGGTGAGCTCCTTGCTCTTGCCCCGAACCTCGATGATGTCGTGCTCCTTGACGCGGTACGACGGGATGTCGACCTTCTTGCCGTTCACCGTGAAGTGACCGTGCTTGACCAGCTGGCGGGCCATGTCCCGCGAGTGGGCGTAGCCGGCCCGGTAAACGACGTTGTCCAGTCGCGACTCGAGGATCTGCAGGAGGACCTCACCGGTCTTGGCCTGCTTGCCAACGGCTTCCTCGTAGTAACCGCGGAACTGCTTCTCCAGCACGCCGTAAACCCGACGGGCCTTCTGCTTCTCACGGAGCTGGAGCAGGTACTCCGTCTCCTTGGTGCGGCCGCGGCCGTGCTGCCCGGGCGGGAACGGCCGGGACTCGAACGGGCACTTCGGACCATCGCACTTGCTGCCCTTGAGGAACAGCTTCATCTTCTCCCGCCGGCAACGGCGGCAGTCAGCACCGGTGTAACGAGCCATCTCTCTCTACCTCTCAGACCCGGCGACGCTTCGGCGGACGGCATCCGTTGTGCGGCTGCGGGGTGACGTCGGAGATCTGCCCGACCTCGAGGCCCACGGCCTGCAGCGAACGGATGGCGGTCTCCCGGCCGGAGCCGGGGCCCTTGACGAACACGTCGACCTTGCGCATGCCGTGCTCCATGGCGCGACGCGCGGCAGCCTCGGCGGCCAGCTGCGCGGCGAACGGAGTCGACTTGCGGGAGCCCTTGAAGCCGACCTGGCCAGCGGAGGCCCAGGAGATGACCGCACCGGTCGGGTCCGTGATGGACACGATGGTGTTGTTGAACGTGCTCTTGATGTGCGCCTGCCCGTGGGCGACGTTCTTGCGTTCCTTGCGCCGGACCTTCTTTACAGCGGCTCCGGCACGAGCCTTCGGTGGCATAAGTCTGTGCGCTCCTAGTTGACTTTCCGGATTGGGTTGCGGCCCGCCCTACCTCGGCGGCGGCCGACCCCGTCATCCGGTTAAGAACTACTTCTTGCCGGGCTTCTTCTTGCCGGCGACGGTCCGCTTCGGGCCCTTGCGGGTCCGTGCATTGGTCTTGGTCCGCTGGCCACGCACGGGCAGGCCCCGGCGGTGCCGGATGCCGGCGTAGCAGCCGATCTCGACCTTGCGGCGGATGTCAGCGGCGACCTCGCGGCGCAGGTCGCCTTCAACCTTGTAGTTGCCCTCGATGTGGTCGCGGAGCTGCACGAGCTCCTCGTCCGTGAGGTCCCGAGCGCGCTTGTCCGGCGAGATGCCGGTGGCGGCGAGTGTCTCCAGGGCGCGGGTGCGACCGACCCCGAAGATGTAGGTGAGCGCGATCTCCAACCGCTTTTCGCGGGGGAGATCCACGCCGACTAGACGTGCCATGTGCGGGCGTACTCCTCGTGATGTGTGGCGGAGGTGTGGACCCGTCCCACCCCGCTACCGGCCGTCCCGTCTTTCCGACGCGGTGAGCGCCGGCGACCGGGATCGGTCGCTGCCCGAGCGGGCCCCGGCCTCCGACCGGGGGTCAGCCACGCAGAGGTACGTCTGGCGTACCGCTCGCGGCTGGGACGAGCATGTGTGATGTGTGTGTCGCTGGGGATCTGCCCGGACCAACGCCACCCGGCCGCGTTCCGGCCGGACGGGCTGAGTCAGCCCTGGCGCTGCTTGTGGCGCGGGTCGCTGCAGATGACCATGACCCGGCCGTGCCGGCGGATAACCCGGCACTTGTTGCAGATCCTCTTGACGCTCGGCTTGACCTTCACGGTTGCCTTACTTCCCATCTGGCCCGGAGACGCGCGATGCGCGACGCCGGACGTCGAAGACGGACACGGGACTTCCCGGCCGTCGTCAGGACTACTTGTAGCGGTAGACGATGCGCCCGCGGGTCAGGTCGTACGGCGAAAGTTCGACGACGACCCGGTCCTCCGGAAGGATGCGGATGTAGTGCTGCCGCATCTTCCCGCTGATGTGAGCCAACACCTTGTGGCCGTTCGCGAGCTCCACCCGGAACATGGCGTTCGGCAGGGGCTCGATGACCCGACCCTCGATCTCAATGGCTCCGTCTTTTTTCGGCATGTCCTCCGCTGTCCTGACGTCGATTGCTCCGGGCGGCCCACAACGTCTTACACGGAAATCTGATCAGAATCAGAAGACCGCGCCAGCCGCGGCTCCAGGTCCCACCGAAGCGCAGGGTGGGCATGCCGGAGTGGACGCTGTGCGCCGATCTGAAAGTGTACGCCCGCCTGCAGCCCGTCGCCAAACCGGCCACCCACCAAGCCGCGCCGAGCCCCGCGCCTCCCCATCCCAGCCCTGTTGATCATGAAGTTACCGTCACGACACGCCGGAGTTGGCGGCAACAACTCCATGATCAACCGGCGGGGGGCGGGGCCGGGGGGCGGGGCCGGGGGCGGGGGGCGGGGCCGGGGTGCTGCGGGCGGGGTCGGGGTTATTGGGGGTTGTCTGGGTTGATCGCGCGTTTTGCCTGTTTGCGCTCTCGGCGGCGCTGGCGCTTGATCGCCTGGCGCTGGGGCTCTCCCCCGGCCAACCCGGTGACCGTCCGGACCACCAGCACCGCGCCCCACGGCCCCGCCACCCAGGCCGGCCAGAAGTACAGCAGATCCTGGCTGAGCAGCGACGTCACCACCCAGACGGTCACCACGATGGCGATCACCCGCAGGTACGGGAACCACACCTCAGCCAACCACCGCGCGGTGACACCCCCGGTGGGGGCCGGACCGAGCTGGTCACCCAGCGGGCTCACCGTCGGCACGGCGGCCGGCGCCAGGCCGGACCGCTGCGCTGGCGTCACCGGCGGCAGGTCGGTGAGCAGGTCCGCAAGGTCGGCGTACGTGCGTGCCGCGTAGGCCCGCTGCAACCGCTCGTCGTACTCGTGCAGATCCAGCCGGCCCTCCTCGAGGGCGACCCGCAACCGGTCGGCCACCGCCGCACGGTCCGCGTCCGCGGCTCGCATCCCGTCGCGCCCGTCCATGCCGGCAAGCATGCCACCGTCGCGCCAGTCCGCCCGCCCCGCAAATCCGGTTGATCATGAAGTTATTGCCCTGACACGCCGGTGAGGCTGGCAATAACTTCATGATCAACGAGGGCGTAGCGGGAGGTCAGGGGGTTGTGGAGGCGGCGGGCTGGCGTGCGGTGACCAGATCGCCCAGTCGGGCCCGGCCCCCGTCGAACGCGGTGAGCACCCAGACCCCGTCCGGCAGCAGCGCCATCGAGTGCTCGACGTGCGCGGCCACCGAGCCGTCCCGGGCGACCACCGTCCACCCGTCGGCCAACTCGGCGGTACGCGGAGAGCCCATGGTGATCATCGGCTCGATGGCCAACGCCATGCCGGGGACCAGTCGGGGGCCCTTGCCCGGTCGGCCGTGGTTGAGCACGTGCGGGTCCTGGTGCATCTCGGTGCCGATGCCGTGCCCGCCGTAGCCGTCGACGATGCCGTACCGGCCGCCCTTGCGGATCGCGTTCTCCACGGCGTGCGAGATGTCGGTGAGTCGCCCCTTGCCGCTGGCGGCGCCACGCGCGGCGGCGGCGATGCCCGCCCACATCGCGTCCTCGGCGACCTCGGCCATCTTCAACAGCGCCGGGTCGACCTCGCCGACCCCGACCGTGATCGCGGAATCGCCGTGCCAGCCGTCCAGCACCGCACCGCAGTCGATGGAGATCAGGTCACCGGCCTGGAGCACCTGCTTCGGCGAGGGGATGGCGTGCACGATCTGCTCGTTGACCGAGGAGCAGATCGACGCCGGGAAGCCGTGATAGCCCTTGAACGACGGGACAGCACCCGCCTCGCGGATGGTCGACTCGGCGATCGCGTCCAGATCGGCGGTGCTCACACCGGGGGCGACAGCCTCGCGCATCCGGCGCAGCGCCTCGGCCACGACCAGGCCGGCGGCCCGCATCTTCTCGATCTGGTCAGGGGTCTTCAGCTGGATGTCCAGCTGGGGACGACGCATGGAGCGGTTACCTTTCGTGGCCATTCAGCGGGGCACGTCACGCGTACCCCGCTGTTCGCACTCTATCCGCCGTGGCCCGGCCGGACCTCAGCCGCCGTACGACCGCAGCGCGTCGATGGCCCGGGTGGTGACGTCCTCCACCGGGCCGGTGGCGTCGATCCCGACCAGCTTGCCCTGCGCGCCGTAGTAGTCGACCAGGGGCGCGGTCTTCTCGCTGTATTCACGAAGCCGGGTGGCGATCGTCTCCGGCTTGTCGTCGTCACGCTGGAACAGCTCGGCGCCGCACCGGTCGCAGATGCCGGGCCGGGTGGTGGCGTCGAACTCGACGTGCCAGATCTTGCCGCAGCCCCGGCAGGTACGCCGACCGGAGAGCCGCCGGATTACCTCGTCGTCGTCGACGACCAGCTCAAGGACCAGATCCAGGGCGGTGCCCAGATCGGCGAGGAGCTTGTCCAGAGCGGCCGCCTGCGGAGTCGTCCGCGGGAAGCCGTCGAGCAGGAAACCCTCGCTGGCGTCGGGCTCGGCCAGCCGGTCCCGGACCATGTTGATGGTGACCTCGTCCGGAACCAGCTCGCCCGCGTCCATGTACCGCTTCGCCTCGACACCGAGCGGCGTGCCCTGGGTGACGTTCGACCGGAAGATGTCTCCGGTCGAGATCTTCGGCACCGAGAGGTGTGCGGCGATGAACTCGGCCTGCGTGCCCTTGCCCGCGCCCGGCGGGCCAACCAGAACGAGTCTCATCTACCGCAGGAACCCTTCGTAGTTCCGCTGCATGAGTTGGCTCTCGATCTGCTTCACGGTCTCCAGACCGACGCCGACCATGATGAGCACAGCGGTGCCGCCGAACGGGAAGTTCTGGTACTGCTGGTTGTCCAGCCAGATGAAGAAGAAGTTCGGCAGGATCGAGATGACGCCGAGGTACAGCGCGCCCGGCAGGGTGATCCGGCTGAGGATGAAGTCCAGGTAGTCGGCAGTCGGCTTGCCCGGGCGGATGCCCGGCACGAACCCGCCGTACTTCTTCATGTTGTCGGCGACCTCGGTCGGGTTGAACGTGATCGAGACGTAGAAGTACGTGAAGAAGATGATCAGCAGGAAGTAGACCGAGATGTAGATCGGGCTGCTCGGGTTGACCAGGTTGTTCTGGATCCACGCCTGCGTCTTGCCCGGGTCGGTCTGGTCGAAGAACTGCAACGCCAACTGCGGCAGGTAGAGCAGCGACGAACCGAAGATGACCGGGATCACACCAGCCTGGTTGACCTTGAGCGGGATGTAGGTCGAGGTGCCGCCGTACATCCGCCGGCCGATCATCCGCTTGGCGTACTGCACCGGGATCCGGCGCTGTGCCTGCTCGATGAAGGTGACCGCGGTGATGACCACCAGGACCAGCACGATGACCAGGGCGAACATGTCCCAGCCCTTGCTGGTCTTGATCTGCCAACCCTCGCTGGGCAGCCGCGCCGCGATCGAGGTGAAGATCAGGACGGACATGCCGTTGCCGACGCCCCGGTCGGTGATCAGTTCGCCGAGCCACATGACCATGCCGGTGCCGGCGGTCATCGTCATCACCAGGATGCTCAGGGTCAACCAGTCCGGGATGCCGGTGCCGGTCGGGATGATCGGGAACTGGTCGCACTTGTTCTGGAAGAGCTGCCCCGAACGGGCCAGGGCCACGAACGCCGAGGCCTGCAGCACACCGAGACCGAGGGTCAGGTACCGCGTGTACTGGGTGATCTTCGCCTGACCGGCCTGGCCCTCCTTGCGGAGCTGCTCCAGACGCGGGATCACGACGGTCAGCAGCTGCAGGATGATCGACGCGGTGATGTAGGGCATGATGCCCAGCGCGAAGACCGAAAGCTGAAGCAGCGCTCCGCCGGAGAAGAGGTTGAGAAGGTTCACCACCCCGGTGGTGTCACCCTGGATGGAGTCGAGGCACTTCTGCACGTTGCCGTACGAGACGCCTGGGCTGGGGAGCGTCGCACCCAGCCGGTAGACCGCGATGATGCCTACTGTGAACAGCAGCTTCTTGCGCAGGTCAGGCGTACGGAACGCACTGAGAAAGGCGGACAGCAACTTCTTCCTCCTGCGCGAGGCGGGCCGCCGGTGATCCCTGGCGGGTCGGGGTGGATCACGGGCGAGTGCCCGCAATCCATGGCTGGGATGGGACTCTAACAGCCCCAACCCGGTCCGGGCAGATGCGCCCGACTACATAAATCGATTCCGATGTTACCGGGCGCTTAGGCCCCAGGCAGACCATGGCGCCCGCCAGTTGCTCTCAACTGGACGGGCGCCATGGTGGTAAACCTTACAGCTCGGTGACGGAGCCACCGGCGGCGGCGATCTTCTCCTTGGCCGACGCACTGAACGCGTGCGCAGACACCTGGAGCGCCACACCGCCGAGGTCCCCGGTGCCGAGGACCTTGACCGGGTGACCCTTGCGGACCGCGCCGGACTCAACCAGCTCCAGCGGGCCGACCTGACCACCGTTCGGGAACAGCTCAGCGAGTCGGTCCAGGTTGACCACCTGGAAGACGACCTTGAACTTGTTCTTGAAGCCCTTCATCTTCGGCAGGCGCATGTGGATGGGCATCTGCCCACCCTCGAACGCCGCCGAGATGTTCTTACGGGCCTTGGAACCCTTGGTACCGCGACCAGCGGTCTTGCCCTTGGAACCCTCACCGCGACCCACACGGGTCTTCGCGGTCTTGGAACCGGGCGCCGGGCGCAGGTGGTGCACCTTGATCGTCATTACTCGACCTCCTCGACCTTCACGAGGTGGTTCACAGTGAAGATCATGCCGCGGATCTCGGGCCGGTCCTCCTTGACCACCACGTCGTTGATCCGCTTGAGACCGAGCGACCGCAGCGAATCACGCTGGTTCTGCTTGGTCCCGATACCGGACCGGACCTGGGTGACCTTCAGGCGTGCCATCAGTGCGCCACCCCCGCACGCGACGCCAGCATGGCGGCCGGCGCGACGTCCTCCACCGGCAGGCCACGACGCGCCGCGACCTGCTCGGGGGACTCAAGCCCCTTCAGGGCCGCCACGGTGGCGTGCACGATGTTGATCGGGTTCGACGAACCGAGGCTCTTGGAGAGCACGTCGTGGATCCCGGCGCACTCCAGCACGGCACGCACCGGACCACCGGCGATGACACCCGTACCGGCCGAGGCCGGCTTGAGCAGCACCACACCAGCGGCGTCCTCACCCGTCACCGGGTGCGGAATCGACTGACCGATCCGCGGGACCTTGAAGAAGTGCTTCTTGGCCTCCTCGACACCCTTGGCGATGGCCGCGGGCACCTCCTTGGCCTTTCCGTAGCCCACGCCGACCGTGCCGTCGCCGTCGCCCACGATCACCAGGGCGGTGAAGCTGAAGCGACGACCACCCTTCACGACCTTGGCGACGCGGTTGATCGCGACGACCCGCTCAAGGTGCGGGGTCTTCTCGACGGGCGCGTTTCCGCGGCCGCCCTCACGGCGGTTGTCGCGGCGACCACCCTCGTTGCCACCGGACCCGCCGCCACGGCGCTGTTGACCTGGCATCAGCAGCCTTCCTTCTCTCTCGTGACGGGGTTGTTAGAACTCGAGCCCGGCTTCGCGGGCGGCGTCGGCAAGCGCGGCGACTCGCCCCGCGTACCGGTTGCCACCGCGGTCGAAGACGACCTTGGAGACGCCGGCGGCCTTGGCCCGCTCGGCGAGCAGAGCGCCCACCTTGCCAGCCAGGGCGCTCTTGTCGCCCTCCGCACCACGCAGCGAGGCGTCCAGGGTCGACGCCGACGCCAGGGTGTGACCCTTGGTGTCGTCGACGATCTGGGCGACCATGTGCCGCAGCGAGCGGGTGACGACCAGGCGCGGACGCTCGGCCGTACCGCTGACGTTCTTGCGGACGCGGAAGTGTCGACGCGCACGCCCAACGGCGCGCTTGGCGGCGACCCCGCGGCGGCGCTTGAGCAGCGTGGCGCTCACTTCTTACCTGCCTTTCCAGCCTTGCGGCGGATGACCTCGCCCTGGTACTTGACGCCCTTGCCCTTGTAGGGCTCCGGCGGGCGGATCTTCCGGATGTTGGCGGCGACCTCACCGACCTGCTGCTTGTCGATGCCAGCCACGTGGAACAGGGTCGGCCGCTCCACCGTGAAGGTGATGCCCGCCGGGGCGGAGACGACCACCGGGTGCGAGAACCCGAGCGCGAACTCGAGGTCCGAACCCTTGGCGGTGACCCGGTAACCGGTGCCGGCGATCTCCAGGCTCTTGCGGTAGCCCTCGGTGACCCCGACGATCATGTTGGCAACCAGCGTACGGCTCAGGCCGTGGAGTTCCTTGGCCTTGCGCTCGTCGTTCGGCCGGTTGACGCTCAGCTGCCCATCCTCGGCCCGCTCGATCGTGATCGGCTCGGCGAGGGTGTGCTGGAGCTGGCCCTTGGGGCCCTTGACCTTGACGGTCTGCCCGTCGATCGTGATGTCGACGCCGGCTGGTACCGGGATCGACTTACGTCCAATTCGCGACATTTCTACCTGTCTCCCGTTACCAGACGAAGGCGAGGACTTCCCCGCCAACACTCCGCTTGCGGGCCTGCCGGTCGGTCAGCAGCCCCTGGGACGTCGAAATGATCGCCACGCCCAGCCCACCGAGCACCCGCGGGAGCCCGTCCGACTTGGCGTACACCCGGAGACCGGGCTTGGACACGCGCTTGATGCCGGCCAGGCTCCGCTCGCGGTTCTGGCCGTACTTCAGCTCGACGACCAGTCGCTTGCCGACGGCGCCCTCCTCGGGCTCCTCGACCGACCAGGTGGCGATGTAACCCTCGGCCTTCAGGACCTCGGCGATGTTCGCCTTGATCTTGGAGTAGGGCATCTTCACCTGATCGTGGTACGCCTGGTTGGCGTTACGCAGACGCGTGAGCATGTCTGCGATCGGGTCGGTCATCGTCATGGATTTCGTCAGCCTTTCTCGCCGGGGTTCCCGGGGCATCAGCCCCGGGCCTACGGCGAAGAGCAATACCTAATCGGTGCAGGAGTTCCCGGCCGACGGCCGGGACGCGGTCGCCCTTACCAGGAAGCCTTGGACACGCCCGGCAGCTCACCGCGGTGAGCCATCTCCCGGATGCAGACCCGGCAGAGCCCGAACTTGCGGTAGACCGCCTTCGGACGCCCGCACCGCTGGCAGCGGGTGTACGCGCGAACCGAGAACTTCGGCTTCGCGGCCGCCTTGATGATCAGCGCCTTCTTGGCCATCTCAGTTCTCCTTGAACGGGAAGCCCAGGAGCTTGAGCAGCGCCCGGCCCTCGTCGTCGGTCGTGGCGGTCGTGACCACCGTGATGTCCATGCCCCGCTGCCGATCGATCTTGTCCTGATCGATCTCGTGGAACACCGACTGCTCGGTCAGACCGAACGTGTAGTTGCCGTGCCCGTCCAGCTTGCGCCCGTCCAGACCGCGGAAGTCGCGGATACGCGGCAGCGCGATGGAGAGCAGCCGGTCCAGGAACTCCCACATCCGGTCGCCGCGAAGGGTGACCTTCGCGCCGATCGGCATGCCCTCGCGGAGCTTGAACTGCGCGATGGACTTGGTCGCCCGCCGCACCTGCGGCTTCTGGCCGGTGATCGTGGCGAGGTCGCGGACCGCGCCGTCGATCAGCTTGGCGTCGCGAGCAGCCTCGCCGACACCCATGTTGACGACGATCTTGACCAGCCGCGGCACCTGCATGGGGTTGCCGTAGCTGTGCTGCTCACGCAGCTGGGCCACGATCTCGTTGCGGTACCGCTCCTTGAGGCGCGGCAGGGTCTTTTCGGTAGCCGTGGTCATCACAGGTCCTTACCGGTGCTACGCGCGATGCGGACCTTCTGGCCGTTGTCGTCGATCCGGTAACCGACGCGGGTCGGCTTGCCGTCGGAGTCCAGGACCTGCACGTTCGAGACGTGGATCGGGGCCTCCTGGGTGACGATGCCGCCGGTCTTGGCGCCACGCTGGGTGGTGCTGATGCGGGTGTGCTTCTTGACCCGGTTCACGCCCTCGACCAGGACCTTGTCCTGCCGCGGGTAGGCCGCGATGACCTTGCCCTTGGCACCCTTGTCCTTGCCGGCGATGACGACGACCGTGTCGCCCTTCTTGACCTTCACGGTCACAACACCTCCGGCGCGAGGGAAATAATCTTCATGAACCGCTTGTCCCGCAGCTCCCGACCCACCGGGCCGAAGATACGGGTACCACGCGGGTCCCCACCGTCCTTGATGATGACGGCGGCGTTCTCGTCGAAGCGGATGTACGAGCCGTCCGGCCGACGCTTCTCCTTGGCGGTGCGAACGACGACAGCCTTGACGACGTCGCCCTTCTTCACACCGGCACCCGGGATCGCGTCCTTGACCGTGGCCACGATGACGTCGCCGATGCTCGCGTAGCGCCGACCCGAGCCACCGAGAACCCGGATGCACAGGATCTCCCGAGCACCCGTGTTGTCGGCGACGCGCAGTCGCGACTCCTGCTGAATCACGTCTATCTCCTATGTCTGCCGGTTCTCCGGCCGCCGTAGCGGCCGGAGCCTGGCGGAACCTACGCCCGACGCAACGCCGGGCGAGCTCGAGCCTTCGCTACTTGGCCTTTTCCAGGATCTCCACGATCCGCCAACGCTTGGTGGCGCTCAGCGGCCGGGTCTCCATGATGAGAACCCGGTCACCGGTGCCAGCGGCGTTCTGCTCGTCGTGCACCTTCAGCTTGCTCGTACGGCGCATGATCTTGCCGTACAGCGCGTGCCGAACCCGGTCCTCGACCTCGACCACGACGGTCTTGTCCATCTTGTCGCTGACCACCAGGCCCTCACGGACCTTGCGGCGGGACCGCGCGGTGGCGGTGGCGGTGTCTTCGGTCATGATGCAGTCACCTCAGTCGGCGCGGCCGAGAGCCCCAGCTCGCGCTCGCGCATGATCGTGTAGATCCGGGCGATCTCCCGACGGATGACCTGCAACCGCCGGTTGTTGTCCAGCTGCCCGGTTGCGGCCTGCACGCGGAGGTTGAACAGCTCCGCCTTGGCCTCCCGCAGCTTCGTGACCAGCTCCTCCTCGGAGAGCTCACGCAGCTCGGTCGCCTTAACGCCCGCTGCCATCAGGATTCACCCACTTCGCGCGTAACAATGCGGCACTTCATCGGGAGCTTGTGGATCGCGCGACGCATGGCCTCTCGCGCGATCTGCTCGTTGGGGAAGGACATCTCGAAGAGAACCCGCCCCGGCTTGACGTTGGCGACCCACCACTCGGGCGAACCCTTACCGGAACCCATCCGGGTCTCGGCAGGCTTCTTGGTGAGGGCCTGGTCCGGGAAGATCGTGATCCAGACCTTGCCACCACGCTTGATGTGGCGAGTCATCGCGATACGTGCCGACTCGATCTGCCGGTTCGTCACGTACGCCGGCTCGAGAGCCTGGATCCCGAACTCGCCGAACACCACCCGGTTACCACCCTTGGACGCGCCACTGCGGTCCGGGTGGTGCGGCTTGCGGAAGCCCTTCGGGGGCTTGCGCGGCATCAGCATCTGTCAGCCCTCCTGCTGCGTTTCTGCCGGAGCAGCAGTGGCGGCGACAGCTGCGCTGTCGACCGGCTCGCCGCTCGGCGTCTCGGCCTGCTGCGCGATGGTGGTCGCAGCAGCCCGACCGGCCTCGGTGCCACCAGCCGTGGTGCCGGACGAACCCGACCGGCCACGGCGCGGACGCTCGGGACGGTCGCCGCGCTCACCACGACGCGGGCGGGACGGACCGGCCTCGGCCGGAGCCTCCCGGCCCGGGACGGCGTCGCCCTTGTAGATCCAGACCTTCACACCGATCCGACCGAACGTGGTACGGGCCTCGAAGAAGCCGTACTCGATGTTGGCCCGCAGCGTGTGCAGCGGAACCCGGCCCTCACGGTAGAACTCGGTCCGGCTCATCTCGGCGCCGCCGAGGCGACCCGAAACCTGAACCCGAATGCCCTTGCAGACCGGGTTCTTCATGGCCGACTGCATGGCCTTGCGCATCGCCCGACGGAAGCTGACCCGGCTGGACAGCTGCTCGGCCACGCCCTGCGCGACCAGCTGAGCGTCCGACTCGGGGTTCTTCACCTCGATGATGTTCAGCTGAACCTGCTTGCCGGTGAGCTTCTCGAGCTCACCGCGGATCCGGTCGGCCTCCGCACCCTTACGGCCGATGACGATGCCCGGCCGGGCGGTGTGGATGTCGACCCGGACCCGGTCGCGGGTGCGCTCGATGTCGACCTTGGAGATCCCGGCGCGCTCGAGGCCCTTGGACATCATGCGGCGGATCTTGACATCCTCGCCGATGTAGTCCTTGTAGAGCTTGTCCGCGAACCAGCGGGACTTCCAGTCGGTCGAGATGCCGAGCCGGAACCCAGTGGGGTGAACCTTCTGACCCATTACTCGGCGTCCTCCGTCTTGCTCTGCGCTTCGGCCGGTGCGGCCTGCGTGGCCGGGGCGGCCTTCTTCGCCGCGGCCTTCCTCGGCGCTGCCGGCGCGACCGCTTCGACCGCCACGGTGATGTGGCAGGTGCGCTTGCGGATTCGGTACGCCCGACCCTGCGCCCGCGGCTGGAACCGCTTCATCGTCGGGCCCTCGTCCACGAAGGCCTCGCTGACGAGCAGCGCGTCGGGGTCCAGCCGCTCGTTGTTCTCCGCGTTGGCGATCGCGCTAGCGAGCACCTTGTACACCTGCTCGCTCGCAGCCTGCGGCGCGAACTGCAGCACCGTGAGCGCCTCCTTCGCGGGCAGGCCGCGGACGAGGTTGACCACCCGGCGCGCCTTCATCGGCGAGATGCGCACGTGCCGCGCAACCGCCCGCGCGCCCGGAAGCACCGGAGCGTCGCCCTTTCCTGGCATCGCTGTAACCCCTTGTTCCCTCTATCCGTATGCCCGCGGCGTCAGCGCCGACGGCTCTTCCGGTCGTCCTTCTCGTGACCCTTGAACGTGCGGGTCAGCGCGAACTCGCCGAGCTTGTGCCCGACCATCGCCTCGGTCACGAACACCGGGACGTGCTTGCGTCCGTCGTGCACGGCGATCGTGTGCCCCAGCATCTCCGGGATGATCGTCGAGCGCCGCGACCAGGTCTTGATCACGTTCTTGGAGCCCTTGTCGTTCTGCACTTCCACCTTCTTGAGCAGGTGGTCGTCTACGAACGGGCCCTTCTTCAGGCTGCGAGGCATGTCTTATCTCCCTCAGCCGCGCTTACGCGTGGCGTAGCGGCGGCGGACGATCAGCCGGTCACTCGGCTGGCCCTTACGGCGGGTGCGGCCCTCGGGCTTACCCTGCGGGTTGACCGGGTGGCGACCACCGGAGGTCTTACCCTCACCACCACCGTGCGGGTGGTCGACCGGGTTCATGGCGACACCACGGACGGTCGGGCGCTTGCCCTTCCACCGCATCCGGCCGGCCTTACCCCAGTTGATGTTCGACTGGTCGGCGTTGCCGATCTCGCCGATGCTGGCGCGGCAGCGCACGTCCACCCGCCGGATCTCGCCGGACGGCATACGCAGGGTCGCGTACGCGCCCTCGCGGCCGAGCAGCTGGATGCCGACGCCGGCGGAACGGGCCAGCTTGGCCCCGCCACCCGGACGCAGCTCCACGTTGTGGATCGTGGTACCGACCGGGATGTTGCGCAGCGGCAGGTTGTTACCCGGCTTGATGTCGGCGCCCGGGCCGGACTCGACGCGGTCGCCCTGCTTCATGTCCTTCGGCGCGATGATGTACCGCTTCTCGCCGTCGGCGTAGTGCAGCAGCGCGATGCGCGCCGTGCGGTTCGGGTCGTACTCGATGTGAGCGACCTTCGCCGGCACGCCGTCCTTGTCGACCCGCTTGAAGTCGATCAGACGGTACTGACGCTTGTGACCGCCACCGTGGTGCCGCGTGGTGATCCGGCCGTGGGCGTTACGCCCGCCCTTCTTCGGCAACGGAGCCAGCAGCGACTTCTCCGGCGTGGACCGGGTGATCTCGGCGAAGTCCGCGACACTGGAGCCTCGTCGGCCCGGCGTCGTCGGCTTGTACTTACGGATAGCCATTGTCTACACCCCTCAGCTGACCGGGCCGCCGAAGGCCTCGATGCGGTCACCGTCAGCCAGCTTCACGATCGCCCGCTTGGTCGCCTTGCGCTGACCGAAGCCGGTCTTGGTGCGCTTGCGCTTGCCCTGGCGGTTGAGCGTGTTGACCGTCAGGACGCGGACGTTGAAGATCTGCTGGATAGCGATCTTGATCTCGGTCTTGTTCGCGTCCGGGTGCACCAGGAAGGTGTACCAGTTCCGGTTCAGCTCGCTGTAGCTCTTCTCCGAGACGACCGGCGCCACGATGATGTCGCGCGGGTCGGCGATCGTGCTCACTTGCCACCCTCCTCGGTGGTCTCGGCGGGCACGCCCAGGAACTCGTCCAGGGCGTCCTTGGTGAAGACCACGTCGTCGGCCACGAGCACGTCGTACGTGTTCAGCTGGCCGGACTCGATCAGGTGCACGCGCGGCTCGTTGCGCAGCGACACCCAGTTCAGCTCGTCGGTGCTGCTCAGCACGACCAGGACCCGGCGGGCCTCGGTGAGCTTGGTCAGCGTGGCCAGGGCCGCCTTGGTCGACGGCTTCTCGCCCGAGACGAACGCCTCGACGACGTGCACCTGCCCGGCGCGGGCCCGATCGGAGAGGGCACCGCGCAGAGCGGCGGCCTTCATCTTCTTCGGGGTCCGCTGGCTGTAGTCGCGCGGCACGGGACCGTGCACAACGCCACCGCCGGCGAACTGCGGCGCGCGGATCGAGCCCTGCCGGGCGCGACCGGTGCCCTTCTGCTTGTACGGCTTCTTGCCGCCACCGGCGACCTCGCCGCGGGTCTTGGCCTTGTGCGTGCCCTGTCGGGCCGCCGCGAGCTGGGCCACCACGACCTGGTGCATCAGCGCGACGTTGGCCTGCACGTCGAAGATGTCCGCCGGCAGCTCGACCGAGCCGCTGGTGGTGCCTTCGACGGTGCGCACGTCAACGGTGGTCACTTGGCCGCACCGCCCTTCTTCACCTTGCTCTTGGCCGCGGTACGGACCAGAACGAGCGCGCCCTTCGGACCAGGAATGGCACCCCGGACGAGCAGCAGGTTGTTCTCGGTGTCGACCGCCTGGACGGTGAGGTTCTGCACGGTGTACCGCACGCCACCCATCCGGCCGGCCATCCGGGTGCCCTTGAAGACGCGACCCGGAGTGGCGCAGGCGCCGATGGAGCCGGGCGAGCGGTGCTTGCGCTCGACACCGTGGCTGGCGCGCAGACCGTGGAAGCCGTGCCGCTTCATCGGGCCGGCGTAGCCCTTGCCCTTGGTCTTGCCGGTGACGTCGATGGTGACGCCGGCCGGGAACTCCTCGACCGTGACTTCCTGGCCGAGCGAGTATTCCCCAGCGTCCGTGGTGCGCAGCTCGACGATGTGCCGGCGCGGCGCCACGTCCGCCTTGGCGTAGTGCCCGCTGATCGGCTTCTTGACCTTGCGCGGGTCGATGGTGCCGTACGCGAGCTGGACCGCGGAGTAACCGTCCTTCTCGGCGCTACGAACCTGGCTGATGACGCACGGGCCGGCCTCGACCACGGTCACGGGGACAACACGGTTGTTGTCCCAGACCTGGGTCATGCCGAGCTTGGCGCCCAGGATCCCCTTGACTTGCCTGTCCATTTGTCCGGTCCCTACAGCTTGATCTCGATGTCGACGCCAGCCGGCAGGTCGAGGCGCATGAGCGAGTCGACCGTCTTCGGGGTCGGGTCGATGATGTCGATCAGCCGCTTGTGCGTGCGCATCTCGAAGTGCTCGCGCGAGTCCTTGTACTTGTGCGGCGAGCGGATAACGCAGAAACGGTTGATCTCCGTGGGCAGCGGCACCGGGCCCGCGACCTGCGCCCCGGTGCGCGTCACCGTCTCGACGATCTTCCGAGCCGAGGAGTCGACGACCTCGTGGTCATAGGCCTTGAGCCGGATGCGGATCTTCTGTCCCGCCATGGTGGCTTCTGTTCCTTCTCTCGATGCCGCTGTGTTGCGGGCGCCTGTACCGGCTGGCACAGGCCCACTTCGCCGACCCCCGCGGTCGGGCGTGTCGCGCCCTCGGGCCGAGCTCCGCCCCGTGGTTCCGGAGTGGTGCTGACCGCGCGGTGGGTCAAGGCGCCGATCGCATTACCGCGACCTGAACGCCGTGCGAGGGTGGTTGGCGACTGGGCCGCCAACCACCCGACGCTCGACTGTCTCGCCACCCGGAGGTTCAGCGAAAGCCGAACACAGGCGACGAACTGTCGTTACGCAACCTGACTAGTATGCCGCACGACCGGCGGCGGGTCTAATCGGGGTTACCTAGCTCACTTGTTAATCTTGGTGACGAACCCGGCGCCGACGGTGCGGCCACCCTCGCGGATCGCGAACTTGAGGTTCTCCTCCATGGCGATGGGCTGGATCAGCTTCACCGACATAGAGGTGTTGTCACCCGGCATGACCATCTCGGTGCCCTCGGGGAGGGTGACGACACCGGTGACGTCCGTGGTCCGGAAGTAGAACTGCGGACGGTAGTTCTGGAAGAACGGGGTGTGCCGGCCGCCCTCCTCCTTGGAGAGGATGTAGACCGTCGCCTCGAACTCCGTGTGCGGGGTGTTCGAGCCCGGCTTCACGACGACCATGCCGCGCTCGACCTCGTCGCGCTTGGTGCCACGCAGCAGCAGGCCGACGTTCTCACCTGCGCGGGCGTCGTCCAGGGTCTTCCGGAACATCTCGATCGCGGTGACCTTGGTCTTGAAGCTCTTCTCCTTGATACCGACGAGCTCAACATCCTCGTTCGGCAGGAGAACGCCGCGCTCCACGCGACCGGTGACGACGGTGCCACGACCGGTGATCGTGAAGACGTCCTCAACCGGCATCAGGAACGGCTTGTCAACCTCGCGCTCCGGCTGCGGGATCGAGGTGTCGACCGCGGTCATCAGCTCCATCAGCTTGCCGGTCCACTCGGGGTCACCCTCGAGGGCCTTCAGCGCCGAGACCCGAACGACCGGCAGGTCGTCACCCGGGTACTCCTGCGAGGAGAGCAGCTCGCGGACCTCGAGCTCGACGAGCTCCAGGAGCTCCTCGTCATCGACCATGTCGCTCTTGTTGAGCGCCACGACGATGTACGGCACACCAACCTGACGGGCCAGCAGCACGTGCTCGCGGGTCTGCGGCATCGGGCCGTCGGTCGCCGCGACCACCAGGATCGCGCCGTCCATCTGCGCGGCACCGGTGATCATGTTCTTGATGTAGTCCGCGTGGCCGGGGCAGTCGACGTGCGCGTAGTGCCGCGCCTCGGTCTGGTACTCGACGTGCGCGATCGAGATCGTGATGCCGCGGGCCTTCTCCTCCGGCGCCTTGTCGATCTCGTCGAACGGCGTGTAGGGGTTCAGGTCCGGGAACTGGTCGTGCAGGACCTTGGTGATGGCCGCCGTCAGCGTCGTCTTACCGTGGTCGATGTGACCAATGGTGCCGATGTTGACGTGCGGCTTAGTCCGCTCGAACTTAGCCTTCGCCACTGGTGTCCTCCTGTGGACTTCTTGGTTCGTACGCCCGGCGCGCCGGTCGGCGCTTAGGACTCTGTCGACAGCCTTTCCGGCCTGACGGCCGGAGAGCCTTTGTGGGTTCTGCGGCGATGAAGCCTACAGGCCCGGTCTCACGCGATCCGATCGTGGTGGCCGCGGGCGGGTGAAACCTCCCGCGACCAACCACGAATCACCTGCTCGGGGAAGTTACTCGCCCGTCGCCTTGGCGATGATCTCCTTGGCCACCGAGGCCGGAACCTCGGCGTAGGAGTCGAACTGCATGCTGTAGCTAGCCCGGCCCTGGGTCTTCGACCGCAGGTCGCCGACGTAGCCGAACATCTCCGACAACGGCACCAGAGCCTTGACGATGCGGGCGCCACTGCGCTCCTCCATCGCCTGGATCAGGCCGCGGCGGGAGTTGAGGTCGCCGATGACGTCACCCATGTTCTCCTCAGGAGTGGTGACCTCAACGGCCATCATCGGCTCGAGCAGTGCCGGATCGGCCTTGCGGGCCGCGTCCTTCATCACCATCGAGCCGGCGATCTTGAATGCCATTTCCGACGAGTCGACCTCGTGGTACTGGCCGTCCAACAGGGTCAGCTTGACGCCGACCAGCGGGAAGCCGGCGAGAATGCCGTACTGCATGGCGTCCTGCGCGCCCGCGTCCACCGAGGGGATGAACTCCCGGGGGATGCGGCCACCGCTGACGGCGTTGGCGAACTCGTAGGTCGGCGAGTCGTTGTCCAGCGGCAGCGGCTCGACGCTCACGATCACGCGGGCGTACTGGCCGGAACCACCGGTCTGCTTCTTGTGGGTGTACTCGACCTTCTCCACCTTGCGGCGGATGGTCTCGCGGTACGCCACCTGCGGCTTGCCGATGTTGGCCTCGACGTTGAACTCGCGGCGCATCCGGTCGACCAGGATGTCCAGGTGCAGCTCACCCATGCCGGAAATGACCGTCTGACCGGTCTCCTCGTCCAGCTTGACGCGGAAGGTCGGGTCCTCCTCCGCGAGTCGCTGGATAGCGGTGCTGAGCTTCTCCTGGTCGGCCTTGGTCTTCGGCTCGATGGCGACCTCGATGACCGGCTCCGGGAAGGTCATCGACTCCAGGATGACCGGGTTCGCCGGGTCGGACAGGGTGTCACCGGTGGTGGTCTGCTTGAGACCCTGCACCGCGATGATGTCGCCAGCCTGGGCCGAGCTGCGCTCTTCCCGCTTGTTGGCGTGCATCTGGTAGATCTTGCCGATCCGCTCCTTGCGGTCCTTGGTGGAGTTGACCACCTGGGTGCCGGTCTCGACCACGCCGGAGTAGACCCGGACGTAGGTGAGCTTGCCAAGGTGCTTGTCGGTCTGGATCTTGAAGGCCAGGCCGGAGAACGGCTCCGACTTCGAGGGCTTACGCACCAACGGGGTCTCACCGTCGGTGGCCGTACCCTCGATCGCCGGAACGTCCAGCGGCGACGGCAGGAAGTCGACCACGGCGTCGAGCATGGGCTGAACGCCCTTGTTCTTGAACGCCGAGCCGCACAGCACCGGGTTGGCCTTGCCGGCGATGGTGGCACGCCGGATGGCGGCCTTGATCTCCTCGACGGAGACCTCCTCGCCTTCCAGGTACTTCTCCATCACCGCGTCGTCGACGTCGGCCAGGGTCTCCATCAGCTTCTCGCGCCACTCGGCCGCGGAGTCGGCCAGCTCGGCCGGGATCTCCTCGATCGCGTAGTCCTCACCCTTCTGGGTCTCCCCGCGCCAGGTGAGGGCGCGCATGCCGATCAGGTCGACGACACCGATGTGGTCGCCCTCGAGCCCGATCGGGATCTGGAGAACCAGCGGGGTGGCGTTCAGCCGGTCGATCATCATCTGCACGCAGCGGAAGAAGTCGGCACCGGTCCGGTCGAGCTTGTTGACGAAGCACATACGCGGGACGTTGTACTTGTCGGCCTGCCGCCAGACGTTCTCCGTCTGCGGCTCCACGCCGGCGACACCGTCGTAGACCGCGACCGCACCATCCAGGACCCGCAGCGACCGCTCGACCTCGACCGTGAAGTCGACGTGGCCAGGCGTGTCGATGATCTGGATCGTGTGGCCCTTCCACTCACACTTGGTAGCAGCGGAGGTGATGGTGATGCCACGCTCCTGCTCCTGCTCCATCCAGTCCATGACGGCAGCGCCCTCGTGGACCTCACCGATCTTGTACGTGATGCCGGTGTAGAACAGGATTCGCTCGGTGGTCGTGGTCTTACCGGCATCGATGTGCGCCATGATGCCGATGTTGCGTACGTTGGCGAGCGCGTCTGCGGCGGCCACTTCAATCCCTACTTATCGTCGTCTCGACTCAACTGGTGGCGGTTCCGACGCCCGAAGGCGCCGGAACCAGGGTGTTACCAGCGGTAGTGCGCGAAGGCCTTGTTCGACTCGGCCATCTTGTGCGTGTCCTCGCGCCGCTTGACGGCGGCACCGAGGCCGTTGCTCGCGTCCAGCAGCTCGTTCATGAGCCGCTCGACCATGGTCTTCTCGCGCCGGGCGCGGGAGTAGGTGACCAGCCAGCGCAGACCCAGGGTGGTCGCGCGGGTCGGGCGAACCTCGACCGGAACCTGGTAGGTGGCGCCACCGACACGACGGCTGCGCACCTCGAGGGTCGGCTTGACGTTGTCCATCGCCCGCTTGAGGGTGACGACCGGGTCGGTGCCGGACTTCTCGCGGCAGCCCTCGAGGGCCGCGTACACGATCGACTCGGCGAGCTGACGCTTGCCGCGCAGCAGGATCTTGTTCACCAGCTGGGTGACCAGCGGCGAGTTGTACACCGGGTCAGCGACCAGTGGCCGCCGCGGAGCGGGTCCCTTACGCGGCATGTCAGCTCTTCTCCTTCTTCGCGCCGTAACGGCTGCGCGCCTGCTTGCGGTTGCGGACACCCTGGGTGTCCAGCGAGCCGCGAACGATCTTGTAACGCACGCCGGGGAGGTCCTTCACCCGGCCACCGCGGACGAGCACGATCGAGTGCTCCTGCAGGTTGTGACCGACGCCGGGGATGTAGGCGGTCACCTCGATCTGGCTGCTGAGCTTCACGCGAGCGACCTTGCGCAGCGCCGAGTTCGGCTTCTTCGGGGTGGTGGTGTACACGCGGGTGCACACGCCGCGCCGCTGAGGGGAACCCTTCAGCGCCGGGGTCTTGGTCTTGGTCGTCTTCGCCTGGCGGCCCTTTCGGACCAGCTGCTGGATCGTGGGCACCGGGTTTCTCCGCTCCCTTCGGCCGCATCCGCGGCCGCGCCGTCTGCTCGTTAGCCGGCCTGATGACCGGCTCTCCTACATTCCGACCAGGGTCGCCTTGCGATGACCCCGGCACCCGCGGTCGGGCGTGTCGCCCTCGTCACGGCCCCGTTGCGCCGCTCTCGCGTGCGTACCGGGTTTTTGTCACCGGCACGCGGGTTGCCCCGCCCCGGATCCTTGGCTTGTCGTGCTGCCGCCCGGAAGCCGGGAACAGCGCACGCACGAGTTGCCCGGGCATGCCCGGGCACAAGGGGAAAGAGTACCTACCACAACCGCCCAGGTCAAAACGGAATGGCCCGGCGGTTGTCTCACACCCGCCGGCCGGATCTCGTCCTGCCCCGTCGCCCGCGATGGGCACCTACGAACACAAGTGTACCGGCTTCCCCGCAGAACCACCCATCGCCCCCGGTGGCACCTGGACCATCCCCGGGAAAACCCCGTCCGGCGCCGAAACGATCGGTGCTCACCCTCGCGCCAGAGCGAGCAGCAGCGCCAGACCCAGGCCCAGGAGACTGAGCAGGGCCCCCGCCGCGCCGCAGCTGATCCCGGCCATCGCCAGCCCGCGGCCGGTGAACTGGACCGCGGAGGGCGCGGCCGGCCGGCGGATCTGCCGCCGGCCGAGCAGCCCGATGACGACCGCCGCCCCGCCGGACAGCACACCGAGGGCGGCGAACGCGCCGGAGGCCCAGGCCCCGCCCTCATCCACGAAGGCCACCCCGAAGCAGATCACCAGCAGCGCGACCAGCACCGACGCGATCCCCGCCACCAGCGCCCCGATGGCCAACCCGGAGGTGACCGGGGCCACGTCCAGGTGCACGACACCGAACGGCGTACCGGAGACCGACTCCACCCGCTTCGGCGGCCGGCGTTGATCATCAGTGGGCGGCCGCACCGGATGCCCCGGCATCCCGCCCCACCCAGGAGCATGACCCGGCGCCGGCGGCCCCCAACCCGGCGGCACCCCCGGCCCGGACGACGGCGGCCCCCAACCCGGCGGCACCCCCGGCCCGGACGACGGCGGCCCCCAACCCGGCGGCACCGGGGTCGGCGCGCTGGCGACTGGATACGGCTGAGCGGAGCCGGGCGGTGAGGTCGGACTCCAGCCGGTCGGACCCCAGCCGGGGTGCGGCGCCGGAGGCGGCGGTGTGCCCGGTGTGGGCACCGGAGGTTGCGGCTCGTCGCTCGGGCCCGGTCGCGCCCAGCCACTCGGCTCGGACGGAGGCGTCGGGTCCGGAGGGCCGGCCGGTTCGTCCGCAGGGGGCCGCGCCGGTTCCGTCACGAGGTCCTCCAGTCGCAAAGGCCGCCACCGACACCCGGCGGACACCGGCCAGGCTACCGCCGCGAGCGCCGTCGCCCGCGCCGGGCGCGGCCATGGGCGGCTCAGTCCATGTTCGCCGGGTAGTCGTGGCCGAACGGCGCGCCGGCCAACCGGACCACCCCGATGACCACCGCGGTCACCACACTGACCGCGACCAGCACCAGGCCGGCCCAGGCCATCCGCTCCCCCCGTCGCAGCCAGGCGCCGCCGGTCAGGAAACCCCCCGAGGCGTACGCCTCGCGGCGCGCCTGGCGGGCCAGTTGCAGTGCCACTGTCGCCGGCACCACGCCGCCGATGAACAAGCCGGTCAGCATGCCGAGCAGGCCCAGCGCGAAGACCGCCCGTGCCTTGGTGGCGCGGGCCGGGTCCGGGTCCAGTGGGTGGCGCAGGCCCTGCTGCGCGACGGACACCTGCCCTGGTGCGGTCGTCATCCCCCCATCATGCCGAACTCGGCCCGGGGCTGGATGGGCACGGACACGACGAGGCCCCCGGCTTTCACCGGGGGCCTCGTCGGATAACTGGTGCTTAGCGGTACGACCCGAAGTCGAAGTCGTCCAGCGGCACGGCCTGCCCGCTGGCCGGCCCGAACCCGTAGTCGGTCTCCGGGTACCCGGTCATCGAGTAGACCTTGGCCTTGGCCTCCTCGGTCGGCTCCACCCGGACGTTGCGGTACTTGCTGATGCCCGTACCGGCCGGGATGAGCTTTCCGATGATCACGTTCTCCTTGAGGCCGACCAGCGAGTCGCTGCGCGAGTTGATCGCAGCGTCGGTCAGCACCCGGGTGGTCTCCTGGAAGGAGGCCGCCGAGAGCCAGGAGTCGGTGGCCAGCGAGGCCTTGGTGATACCCATCAGCACCGGACGACCGGCGGCGGGCTCGCCGCCCTCCGAGACGAGTCGGCGGTTCTCCGACTCGAACAGCGCCCGGTCGACGAGCACACCCGGCAGGAACTCGGTCGAGCCGGAGTCGATGACCGTCACCCGCTTGAGCATCTGGCGGATGATGATCTCGATGTGCTTGTCGTGGATGAGCACACCCTGCGAGCGGTAGACCTCCTGGACCTCACTGGTCAGGTGGACCTGGACCGCCCGCGGACCCATGATCCGCAGAAGCTCGTGCGGGTCGATGGTGCCCTCGGTCAGCTTCTCGCCGACCGCGACGTGGCCGCCGTCGTGGGTCCGGAGCTTGACCCGCTTCGAGATCTTGTCGTAGACGATCTCGTCGCTGCCGTCGTCCGGCACCACGATGATCTTGCGCGAGCGCTCGCCGTCCTCGATCCGGATCCGGCCGGGGGTGTCGGCGATGGGCGCCTTACCCTTCGGGACCCGAGCCTCGAAGATTTCCTGCACACGCGGCAGACCCTGGGTGATGTCCTCACCCGCGACACCACCGGTGTGGAAGGTACGCATCGTCAGCTGCGTACCAGGCTCACCGATGGACTGGGCGGCGATGATGCCGACCGCCTCACCGATGTCGACCGACTTACCGGTCGGCAGCGAGCGGCCGTAGCAGGCCGCGCAGACGCCCAGCTTCGACTCGCAGGTGAGCACGCTGCGCACCCGGACCGTCTCCACGCCGGCGGCGACGATCTTGTCGACCCCGATGGAGTTGATGTCCTGACCGCGCTCGGCGACCACGGTGCCGTCCGGCCCCTTGATGTCGTCGGCGAGGGTACGGGCGTGCACGCTGGTCTCGGCGTGGGTGTGGACGACGAGCTTGCCGTCCAGCTTCTCGCCGATCTGCATCGGGATCGCCCGGTCGGTGCCGCAGTCCTCTTCGCGGATGATGACGTCCTGCGAGACGTCCACCAGACGACGGGTCAGGTAACCCGAGTCGGCGGTCCGCAGCGCGGTGTCGGCGAGACCCTTACGGGCACCGTGCGTGGAGATGAAGTACTCCAGCACGGACAGACCCTCCCGGTAGCTGGCCTTGATCGGCCGCGGGATGATCTCGCCCTTCGGGTTGGCCACCAGACCACGGATCGCCGCGATCTGCCGGAGCTGGAGCAGGTTACCGCGAGCACCCGAGTTAATCATCTTCCACAGTGGGTTCTCCTGCGGCAGCGCGGTGTCCATCTCCTTGGCGACCTCGTTGGTCGCCTTGGTCCAGATCTCGATGAGCTCGCCGCGACGCTCCTCGGCGGTCATCAGACCACGCTGGTACTGCTTGTCGATCCGGTCGGCTTCCTTCTCGTACTTCGCCAGGATCTCCGCCTTACGCGGCGGAGCGATGACGTCCTCCATGCCGATCGTCACGCCGGACCAGGTGGCCCAGTGGAAACCGGCCTCCTTGAGCCCGTCCAGGGTGGCGGCGAGCGCCACCTTGGGGAAGCGCTCGGCGAGGTCGTTGACGATCGCGGAGAGCTGACCCTTGCGGATCTCGTAGTTCACGAAGCGGTAGCCCTGCGGCAGCGTCTCGTTGAACAGCACCCGACCGAGGGTGGTCTCCACGGTCAGCGGCTCACCCTCGACCCAGCCCTCCGGGGCGGTCCACGCCTCGGAGCCGGCACCGTTGTCGACACCGATCACGCCACGCAGGCGGATCTTCACGGGCGCCTGCAGGTGCAGCTCACCGTTGTCGAAGGCCATCCGCGCCTCGGCGTCCGAGCTGAACGCCCGGCCCTCGCCCTTCTCACCGGGGGTGAGGTGGGTGAGGTGGTACAGACCGATGACCATGTCCTGCGTGGGCATGGTGACCGGCTTACCGTCGGCCGGCTTGAGGATGTTGTTCGACGACAGCATCAGGATCCGCGCCTCGGCCTGCGCCTCGGCGGACAGCGGCACGTGCACCGCCATCTGGTCACCGTCGAAGTCGGCGTTGAACGCGGTGCAGACCAGCGGGTGGATCTGGATCGCCTTGCCCTCGACCAGCTGCGGCTCGAAGGCCTGGATGCCCAGACGGTGCAGGGTCGGCGCCCGGTTGAGCAGCACCGGGTGCTCGCCGATGACCTCTTCCAGCACGTCCCACACGACCGGGCGCTGACGCTCGACCATCCGCTTGGCGGACTTGATGTTCTGTGCGTGGTTGAGGTCGACCAGCCGCTTCATCACGAACGGCTTGAACAGCTCCAGCGCCATCTGCTTGGGCAGACCGCACTGGTGCAGCTTGAGCTTCGGGCCGACCACGATGACCGAACGGCCGGAGTAGTCGACGCGCTTGCCCAGCAGGTTCTGGCGGAACCGGCCCTGCTTGCCCTTGAGCATGTCGGACAGCGACTTGAGCGGGCGGTTACCCGGACCGGTGACCGGCCGGCCGCGACGGCCGTTGTCGAACAGCGCGTCGACGGCCTCCTGGAGCATCCGCTTCTCGTTGTTGACGATGATCTCGGGCGCGCCGAGGTCGATCAGCCGCTTGAGGCGGTTGTTCCGGTTGATCACGCGGCGGTACAGGTCGTTCAGGTCCGAGGTCGCGAACCGGCCACCGTCGAGCTGCACCATCGGGCGCAGGTCCGGCGGGATGACCGGGACGCAGTCCAGCACCATGCCGAGCGGCGAGTTACGGGTGTTCAGGAACGCCGCGACGACCTTGAGTCGCTTGAGCGCCCGGATCTTCCGCTGACCCTTGCCGGACCGGATGGTCTCCCGCAGGCTCTCGGCCTCGGCGTCGAGGTCCATGTTCTGGACCAGCGCCTTGATCGCCTCGGCGCCCATGGAACCGGTGAAGTACTCACCGAACCGGTCGCGCAGCTCGCGGTAGAGCAGCTCGTCGGTGACCAGCTGCTTCGGCTCCAGCTTGCGGAAGGTGTCCAGCACCTCGTCCAGGCGGTCGATTTCGCGCTGGGCCCGGTCGCGGATCTGGCGCATCTCGCGCTCTCCGCCCTCCTTGACCTTGCGCCGAACGTCCGCCTTGGCACCCTCGGCCTCCAGCTCGGCCAGGTCGGCCTCGAGCTTGGCGGCCCGCTTCTCGATCTCCGAGTCGCGGCTGTTCTCGGACTGCCGCTTCTCGGCCAGGATCTCGTTCTCGATCGTCGAGAGGTCACGGTGACGCGACTCCGCGTCCACGCTCGTCACGACGTACGAGGCGAAGTAGATGATCTTCTCGAGGTCCTTGGGGGCGAGGTCCAGCAGGTAGCCCAGCCGGCTCGGAACGCCCTTGAAGTACCAGATGTGGGTCACCGGAGCGGCGAGCTCGATGTGCCCCATCCGCTCACGACGGACCTTGGAGCGGGTCACCTCGACGCCGCAGCGCTCACAGATGATGCCCTTGAACCGGACGCGCTTGTACTTACCGCAGTAGCACTCCCAGTCCCGCTGCGGACCGAAGATCTTCTCGCAGAAGAGCCCGTCCTTTTCCGGCTTCAGGGTGCGGTAGTTGATCGTCTCAGGCTTCTTGACCTCGCCGTGCGACCACTGACGGATGTCGTCGGCGGTGGCGAGACCAATGCGCAGCTCGTCGAAGAAGTTGACGTCGAGCACTATGTCCCCTATGTCGTCGTCTGTACTGCTAATTCTCGGGTGGGGTCGGGGGCCGGCGAGCCGGCCCCCGACCGCTCACCTCAGACCTCTTCGACCGAGCTCGGCTCGCGCCGGGACAGGTCGATGCCCAGCTCCTCAGCGGCCCGGAACACCTCGTCGTCGGTCTCGCGCATCTCCAGGGCCACACCGTCGCTGGAGAGCACCTCAACATTGAGGCACAGCGACTGCAGCTCCTTGAGCAGCACCTTGAACGACTCCGGGATGCCCGGCTCCGGGATGTTCTCGCCCTTGACGATGGCCTCGTAGACCTTCACCCGGCCGAGCACGTCGTCGGACTTGATCGTGAGCAGCTCCTGCAGGGCGTACGCGGCGCCGTACGCCTGCATCGCCCAGCACTCCATCTCACCGAAACGCTGACCACCGAACTGCGCCTTACCACCCAGCGGCTGCTGCGTGATCATCGAGTACGGACCGGTCGACCGAGCGTGGATCTTGTCGTCGACCAGGTGGTTGAGCTTCAGGATGTAGATGTAGCCGACCGCGATCGGGTCCGGCAGCGGCTCACCGGAACGACCGTCGAACAGCTGTGCCTTGCCGCTGGAACCGATCAGCTGGTTGCCGTCACGGTTGGGCAGCGTCGACGCCAGCAGGCCGGAGATCTCGGCCTCCCGGGCACCGTCGAAGACCGGGGTGGCCACGTTCGTGTCCCCCTCGGACTCGTGCGCGTCGATCGAGCGCAGCTGCCGCTTCCAGTCGGTGTCGTCGCCTTCGACCTTCCAACCGGTCTTGGCGACCCAACCGAGGTGGGTCTCCAGCACCTGGCCGATGTTCATCCGGCTCGGCACACCCAGCGGGTTGAGCACGATGTCGACCGGGGTGCCGTCCTCCAGGAACGGCATGTCCTCGATCGGCAGGATCTTCGAGATGACACCCTTGTTGCCGTGCCGGCCGGCGAGCTTGTCGCCGTCCTGGATCTTGCGCTTCTGGGCGACGTAGACCCGGACCAGCTCGTTGACACCCGGCGGCAGTTCGTCGCCGTCCTCGCGGGAGAACGTGCGCACACCGATGACCGTGCCGGTCTCGCCGTGCGGCACCTTCAGCGAGGTGTCCCGAACCTCGCGCGCCTTCTCACCGAAGATCGCGCGGAGCAGTCGCTCCTCCGGGGTCAGCTCGGTCTCACCCTTGGGCGTGACCTTGCCGACCAGGATGTCGCCGGGGACGACCTCGGCACCGATCCGGATGATGCCGCGCTCGTCGAGGTCAGCGAGCATTTCCTCGCTGACGTTCGGGATGTCGCGGGTGATCTCCTCCGGGCCGAGCTTGGTGTCCCGAGCGTCGACCTCGTGCTCCTCGATGTGGATCGAGGTGAGCACGTCCTGTTGCACGAGGCGCTGCGACAGAATGATCGCGTCCTCGTAGTTGTGCCCCTCCCAGGTCATGAAGGCCACGAGCAGGTTGCGCCCGAGTGCCATCTCGCCCTCGTCGGTGCACGGCCCGTCGGCGATGACCTGACCGGCCTCGACGCGGTCGCCCTCGAAGACCACCGGCTTCTGGTTGACGCAGGAGCCGGCGTTGGAGCGGCGGAACTTGTGCAGCAGGTACGTCCGGCGGTGGCCGTCATCCTGGTGGATGGTGACGTAGTCGGCGCAGAGATCCTCGATCACACCGCCGACCTCAGCGACCACCACGTCGCCAGCGTCGACCGCGGCCCGGTACTCCATGCCCGTACCCACGAGCGGCGCCTCGGCCTTGACCAGCGGCACCGCCTGGCGCTGCATGTTCGCGCCCATCAGTGCCCGGTTGGCGTCGTCGTGCTCGAGGAACGGGATCATGGCGGTCGCGACCGAGGTCATCTGCCGGGGCGAGACGTCCATGTAGTCGACGGCACCGGGGACGACGTCCTCGGTCTCGCCGCCCTTACGACGGCAGAGCACCCGATCCTCGGCGAACGTGCCGTCGGCCCGCAGCGGCGCGTTGGCCTGGGCCTTGACGAACCGGTCCTCCTCGTCCGCGGTCAGGTAGTCGATCTGGTCGGTGACCCGACCCTCGACAACCTTCCGGTACGGCGTCTCGATGAAGCCGAAAGGGTTGACCCGGGCGAAGGTGGACAGCGCGCCGATCAGACCGATGTTCGGGCCTTCCGGCGTCTCGATCGGGCACATCCGGCCGTAGTGGGACGGGTGCACGTCGCGGACCTCGAAGCCGGCCCGCTCCCGGGACAGACCACCCGGGCCGAGCGCGCTCAGCCGACGCCGGTGGGTCAGGCCCGCCAGCGGGTTGGTCTGGTCCATGAACTGGGACAGCTGCGACGTCCCGAAGAACTCCTTGATCGCCGCCACCACCGGGCGGATGTTGATCAGGGTCTGCGGGGTGATCGCCTCGACGTCCTGGGTGGTCATCCGCTCGCGGACGACCCGCTCCATGCGGGAGAGGCCGACCCGAACCTGGTTCTGGATCAGCTCGCCCACGGTACGCAGACGCCGGTTGCCGAAGTGGTCGATGTCGTCGGCCTCGTAGCCGTCCTCACCGGCGTGCAGCCGGCACAGGTACTCCACGGTGGCGACGATGTCGTCCTCGGTCAGCGTGCCGGTGGTGATCGGCACGTCGACTTCGAGCTTCTTGTTGAACTTGTAGCGTCCGACCTTGGCGACGTCGTACCTCTTCGGGTTGAAGAAGAGGTTGTCGAGCAGGGTCTGGGCGTTCTCGCGCGTCGGCGGCTCGCCAGGGCGCAGCTTGCGGTAGATGTCGAGCAGAGCCTCGTCGGCGCCGGCGATGTGGTCCTTCTCGAGCGTGGTCATCATCAGCTCGGACCAGCCGAACCGCTCACGGATCCGCTCGGCCGACCATCCGATGGCCTTGAGTAGGACGGTGACGGCCTGCCGACGCTTACGGTCGATGCGTACGCCGACCGTGTCGCGCTTATCGATGTCGAACTCCAGCCAGGCACCCCGACTTGGGATGACCTTGACGCTGGAGAGGTCGCGGTCGGAGGTCTTGTCCGGCTGCTTGTCGAAGTACACGCCCGGAGACCGGACGAGCTGGCTGACCACGACGCGCTCGGTGCCGTTGATGACGAAGGTGCCCTTGGGCGTCATCATCGGGAAGTCACCCATGAACACCGTCTGGCTCTTGATCTCGCCAGTGGTGTTGTTGGTGAACTCCGCGGTCACGAAGAGCGGAGCGCAGTAGGTCAGGTCCTTCTCCTTGCACTCCTCGATCGAGGCCTTGACCTCGTCGAAGCGCGGCGCCGAGAAGGAGAGCGACATGGTGCCGGAGAAGTCCTCAATGGGACTGATCTCTTCAAGGATCTCCGCGAGACCCGAGCGTGCGTGCGGGTCGTCCGCCGACCGGCCCTGCCAAGCCTCGTTGCCGACGAGCCAGTCGAAGGACTCGTTCTGGATGGCAAGGAGGTTGGGGACCTCGAGGTGTTCGGTGATCCTGCCGAATGAAACTCGGCGGGGAGCGAATGCGCTCGACGTACGACTGGTCTTCGCAGGGCGGGAAGCTGCCAAGATGCGTCCTTCCGAGGACCGGTGCTGCAGAACGGCTGGTACGCGTGCACTCCAATGACCCCACCAGAAATATCCGTAAACGGACATTTCCGAGCAGGGGTCAAGTCGGAAGGCAGCGCAAACTAGCAGTGTAGCCGAGAGGCTAACCGCTGTCCAGCCCACCCCGCAGGTTGTTTGCGGAGCGCGCCTCGGCCCCCGTCAACCGGGGTCTGCCGGGCCGCTCAGAACGCAACTCCCCACTGGGCCGCTCGGGTTACCGCGGCCGATGGTGCCGCCGCTGTCATACCCACGTCGTGGCCGTCGCAAGCGCGGTGTCTTGCTGGTGTCAGCGTGCCTGGCAGCCCCGGGCCGCGTCAAGGGCCGGTATCTCCCTCGCCGCGTGTTTCCCACGGGAGAGCGACCCACCATCCTCGTTCCGGTCGACGCAGCCGCTGGTCGGAGCCCAGCTCAGGACCGGTCGGGACCAGATCCACCAATACGGCGGGCGGCGATCCGTGTCGGATCACCGCCCGCCGCGACGCGATGGTGTCCCGGCCCACGAGCCGGGTACGCGTTGGTGGAGCCTCAGGTCACTTGAGGGTGACCTTGGCGCCCTCACCCTCGAGCTTGGCCTTCGCCTTGTCGGCGGTCTCCTTGTTGACCTTCTCCAGGATGGCCTTCGGCGCGGACTCGACCGCGTCCTTGGCCTCCTTGAGGCCCAGGCCGGTCAGCTCACGCACGACCTTGATGACCTGGATCTTCTTGCCACCGTCAGCCTCGAGGATGACGTCGAACTCGTCCTTCTCCTCCTCGGCCGGGGCAGCAGCGCCACCGGCGCCACCGCCGGCAGCGGCAACCGCGACCGGAGCGGCGGCGGTGACCTCGAAGGTCTCCTCGAACTGCTTCACGAACTCAGAGAGCTCGATCAGCGTCATCTCCTTGAACGCGTCGAGCAGCTCGTCGGTGCTGAGCTTCGCCATATCTGGCGTCCTTTCCTGATTCTGTTAAGTAAGAACTGGTGCGCCGTGGGGGCCTCAGGCCGCCTCGGCGCCCTCCTTCTCGCGCTTGTCCTGCAGTGCAGCCGCCAGACGGGCGGTCTTCGACAGCGGGGCCTGGAACAGGGCCGCGGCCTTGCTCAGGTTGCCCTTCATCGCGCCGGCCAGCTTGGCCAGCAGCACCTCGCGGGACTCCAGGTCGGCGAGCTTCGTGACCTCGGCCGCGGAAATGGCCTTGCCCTCGAAGACACCGCCCTTGATGACGAGCTTCGGGTTGGCCTTCGCGAAGTCGCGAAGCCCTTTCGCCGCCTCGACGACGTCGCCCGAAACGAAAGTCAGCGCGGTAGGACCGGTGAACAGCTCGTCGAGGCCGGTGATGCCCGCGTCCGTCGCAGCACGCTTAGCCAGCGTGTTCTTCGCGACCGTGTAGCTGGTCTCGGCGCCGAGCGAGCGCCGAAGCTGGGTGAGCTGGGAAACCGTCAGACCGCGGTACTCGGTCAGCACGGTGGCGCCCGAGCTGCGGAAGCTCTCGGTCAGCTCAGCGACGGCCGTGGCCTTGTCGGCCCGGATCGGCTTGTCCGCCATGTCCCTCCTCTCTCGTTACTCGAGGCTGGTCCCCGTCTCAGCCGAAGCCGGAACGGGGGCGGAGGCAGCACGACAACGAAAAAGCCCCGGCGCAGGGCGCACGGGGCGAGGGCCAACAGATCGTCATGGTCGGCGGACCATGCTCACTGCCGAGTTACGCTTGCCGCCCTACGCGGGTCGCCCGTTGTCGCGGGACCTTCGACCATGCCGAAGCACGGTGACCAGCGGTCTCTGGGTGGTTCCTCATCCATGAGAACACGGATGACGGTTGAAGAGTACGCGCCCCGGCCAGCAGCGCCAAATCACCCCCTGTGAGCCGCGCCACCGACGCCGGCGGCGGTCAGCCCTGGGCCCGCCGCCGCCACAGGTAGCCGCCGACGACCGCGGCGCTCCAGGCCAGCCCCCACCCGGTCAGTCCCAGCAGGGTGAGCGCGGCGGCATCGCCACCGGTGGTGCGGGCGGCGGCCATGATCGGCGGTGCCAGCCAGGGGGCCACCGAGCCGGTCAGGCCGAGCACCACCGCGCCGACCCCGCCGAGGGCCAACACCGCGACGCCGTACGCGGCGCCGCCCACCGACGCCCGGCTGGCCAACGCGCCAAGGGCAACCGCAGCGGGTACGACCAGCAGGTGCGCCCACACCCCCAGCGCGAGACCGACCGGAATCGAGCGGTCCCCCGGGTCCACCGGGCCGGTCACCCCGCCGACCAGCCACGGGAAGAGCAGCGCGACAGCGACCGTCACCAGTGCCGCCACGCCGGCGGCGAGCAGCCCGGCCGACCGTTCCCGCACCACCCCGACGCTCACCTGCGCCAGCCGACGCTGCACGTCCGGCTCGACGTCCAACAGGATCTTGGTCTGCCAGGCGAGCACCGGGAAGAGCACAACCGCGGAGACCCCGTACGCCTCGGCCGGTTGGGCCCGGCCACCGCCGTAGAGGATGCCGAGCGTGATCAGGCCGGCCAGCAACGGCGCCAGTGCCCGTCCGGTCCGCAGGAAACCGGCCAGCCGCATCCGGACCAGGGCGTTCACCGGGCCTCCCCCGCTGCCGGCTCGGCAGGTCGGGCGTGTGCTGCGACGGTGGAGGCGTCGGCGCGTACCCGCAGCACCTGGTGGCCCTCGGCGCGCAACCGGGCGACGGTGCCGGCGACCCGCGCGGCCGGCACCGCGACCTCGACCACCGCGATCGTCTCGTCCGTCGACGGCGTCTCCTCGGCGAGCGAACCGTCGGCCACCGACCACCGGCGTGCGGCCGGCAGCCGGACCGTCTCGCCCCGGTGGTCGCTGACCAGGACGGACCCGCCGGCGGCGAGCACCTCGTCGATCAGCTCGGGCACCAGCTCGCGGGTGGCGGCATCCAGGCCTTCCCACGGCTCGTCGAGCACCAGTAGGCCCGGCGGGCGCAGCATCGCCTGGGCGAGGCCCACCTTCTGCGCGGTGCCCTTGGACAGCTCGGGCAGCCGGACCGAGCGGAACGCGGACAGCCCCAGCCGGTCGGTCCAGGAGGTCACCGCCTCGTCGGCCGCGGCGCTGCTCAGCCCCGCCACCCGGGCCATCCCGGTCAGATAGCGCGTCACCGTGAACGGCTGGTCGGCCGGGAAACGCTCCGGCACCCAGCCCACCCGCGCCGGCCGGTCGGTGACCCGACCCCGGCCCGGCCGGAGGACCCCCGCGGCGACCTGGAGCAGGGTCGACTTGCCCACCCCGTTTCGGCCCAGCACGACGGCCACCTCGCCGGGACCGATCCGCACGTCGATGCCGCGCAGCACCCACGGCCCCCGCCGGTGGTACCGCAACCAGACGTTCTCCAGCCGCATGGGTCGAGCCTGCCACACCTCGAACGCACCGGGGCGCCGCCACGGTGGTGGCGGCGCCCCGGTGGAGCGAACTGTCGACTCAGGCCTCGGCCTGGTCCTCCCGAAGGTTCTTCACCAGGTTCGGGTCGACCGGGACACCCGGGCCCATCGTGGTGGTCAGGATGACCTTGCGGAGGTACTTGCCCTTGGCGGCGGACGGCTTGGCCCGCAGCACCTCGTCGAGCACCGCGGCGTAGTTGTCCACCAGCTGGCTCTCCGTGAAGGACGCCTTGCCGATGATCAGGTGCAGGTTGGAGTGCTTGTCCACCCGGAAGGTGATCTTGCCGCCCTTGATGTCCTGCACCGCCTTGGTGACGTCCATGGTCACCGTGCCGGTCTTCGGGTTCGGCATGAGACCGCGCGGGCCCAGGATCCGCGCGATCCGACCGATCTTGGCCATCTGGTCCGGCGTGGCGATCGCCGCGTCGAAGTCGAGCCAACCACCCTGGATCCGGGCGACCAGCTCATCGGTGCCCACCTCGTCCGCACCCGCGGCGACGGCCTCCTCGGCCTTCGCGCCGCCGGCGAACACGATCACGCGGGCGGTCTTACCGGTGCCGTGCGGCAGGTTGACCGTGCCGCGGACCATCTGGTCCGCCTTGCGGGGGTCGACGCCGAGGCGCATGGCGACCTCGACCGTGGCGTCGAACTTGACGTTGGTGGTCTCCTTGGCCAGCTTCACGGCCTCGGAGGGGGTGTAGAGCTTGGACCGGTCGATGACATCGGCGGCCTTGCGGTAGCTCTTGCTGCGCTGCATTGCTGATTACTCCTGTGGTCTCTGGCGGGCCGCTCGGCGCGAGCCCTCCCACGGTCGGGTCGAAGGCCGGGGCCGACGTCAGTCGTTGACGGTAATGCCCATCGACCGGGCGGTGCCGGCGATGATCTTCTCGGCCTGGGCGAGGTCGTTGGCGTTGAGGTCGGCCATCTTCTTCTCGGCGATCTCCCGCAGCTGGACGCGGCTGACCGAGCCGACCTTGTCGGACTGCGGAACACCCGAACCCTTCTGCACACCGGCGGCCTTGAGCAGCAGCCGGGCGGCGGGCGGGGTCTTCAGCACGAACGTGAAGGACCGGTCCTCGTACACGCTGATCTCGGCGGGGACGATGTCGCCCCGCTGAGACTCGGTCTGCGCGTTGTAGGACTTGCAGAACTCCATGATGTTCACGCCGTGCTGGCCGAGCGCGGGGCCGACCGGCGGCGCCGGCGTGGCCTGGCCCGCCGGCAACTGAAGCGTGAACGTCTTGACGAGCTTCTTCTTCGGAGGCATGTCACTTCCTGGGGCTTGGAGCTGGGAAAATGCGGCTGTCGCCGCCCTCGGGGCGCGCACGGTCAGCGCGCTGCGACAGCGGCGACATTCAAGAGTAGCGCAGCCCGCAGCCCACTCGTCCGCCGAGGTCGAGCGAGAGCGCGTACGCCGACGTCGGCGGCGGGTCGGGCCCGCCGCCGACGACCAATCAGATCTTGGCGACCTGGTTGAAGTTGAGCTCCACCGGAGTCTCGCGACCGAAGATCGACACCAGCACCTTGAGCTTCTGCTGGTCGGCGTTGATCTCGCTGATCGTGGCCGGCAGCGACGCGAACGCGCCGTCGGTGACGGTGACGGAGTCGCCCACCTCGAAGTCGAGGACCTTGATCTCCGGCTTGGCCTTCTTCTGCTCGGTCTCGACGGCCGGCGCCAGCCACTTCAGCACCTCGTCGAGCGAGAGCGGAGCGGGCCGGTCGGCCCGGTCGGTCGCGCCGACGAAGCCGGTCACACCCGGAGTGTTCCGGACACACGAGTACGACTCGGCGGTCAACTCCATCCGGACCAGGATGTAGCCCGGGAAGACCTTGGCCTGGATCTGCGAACGCTTACCGTTCTTGACCTCGACCTCTTCCCGGGTCGGCACCTCGACCTGGTAGATGAAGTCCTCCATGTCGAGGCTCGTGATCCGGGTCTCGAGGTTGGTCTTGACCTTGTTCTCATAGCCGGCGTACGAGTGCACCACGTACCAGTCACCCGGCGCGTAGCGCAGCTTCTGCCGCAGCTCCGCGACCGGGTCGTAGTCCTCGTCCGGTGCGGGCTCGGTCGTTGGGAACTCCGGCTCGCTGGCGGCCTCGACCGACTCGTCACCAGCCGCCGTCGCGACCGTGGACTGCTCGTCCACCGGTCCGGCGGTCTCGTCGTACTCAGGCACGCTCGCTCACTTCCGTCACTATGGCTGGAGGCAGCCGGTCAGTCCGAGTTGCCAAAGACAAACAACACGACCTTGGCGAAGCCGTAGTCCAGCACACCCACGATCGTCAGCATCACCGCGACGAACACCACCACCACGGCGGTGTAGGTCAGCAGCTCCTTGCGGGTCGGCCAGATGACCTTACGCAGTTCAGCCACGACCTCGCGGAAAAACCGGGCGATGCGCCCGAAGACGCCCACCCGACCCGTTTCCGACTTGGTGGTCGGTCGGCTGTCCGCCGACTCGGCCCGGGCGCGCGACCGCGTGGCGGTGCCACCCCGGGAAACCGGCTCGTCCGCGCTGGAGGCGTCGTCGTCGGCTACCTCGTCGACGACCTCGTCGTCCAGACGATCGTCGCCGGCGTCCTCGCCGCGCCGCTTGTTGTCGGCCACTTCGCCCTCCGTCGCGGAATCTCGGGTCGTACGCCGAGCGGCGTACGCGGCGCTGGTCACGCCGGCCGGACCCAACCGTCCCGCGACGGGCCGCGGCCGGTGGATCACCCGGAGGGCCCGATTGCCTCGGAACCACCCCGCCGATGCCACCACCACGGGCCGGACGCCGCCAAGCTGGCGGCGCGACCCACGGGAACGGTCAGGCCTGAGGCGCAGGGGTGACAGGACTTGAACCTGCAGCCTGCGGTTTTGGAGACCGCTGCTCTGCCAATTGAGCTACACCCCTATGCGGCAACACTCGCCCCACGCGGCCACAGACGGCCGAGCAGGGGTCACTTGCCCCACGGCGGACCAGTGTACGGGTAGCCGCCCGACTTTCCCAACCGGTCTCTCCGCCACGCGTGGCGGGCTCGGTTCAGCGTGCCGTGCGGATGGTTGCCCGGGCCTGCGACAGGACCTTCTCGCCCAGACAGGTGGCGGTCACATCGAGTCGGGTGAGGCCGTCCTCGGTCACCTCACGCACCCGCGCGGTGACCTCGATCTCGGTCCCCTGATCATCGTCCGGGACCACCACCGGCCGGGTGAACCGCACGCCGTAGTCCACCACCGCCGCCGGCGAGCCGGCCCAGGTGGTGATCGCCCGACCGACCAGCGCCATGGTGAACATGCCGTGCGCGATCACCCCGGGCAGACCCACCTTGGTCGAGATGCGGTCGCTCCAGTGGATCGGGTTGAAGTCACCGGAGGCTCCGGCGTAGCGGACCAGGTCGGCCCGGGTCACCCGGAACGTCTGTGCTGCCAGCTCCATCTCAGCCCTCCCCGCGGATGACGTACTTTGCCCAGACGGCGACGACCGGCTCTCCGCCGACGGTGCGCACGTCGGTGCGGGTGGTCAGGAAGCCGTGCCCACCCCGGGTGCTGACGTCCTCGATGGTGTTGACGCAGACCAGCTCGTCGCCGGCGACCACCGGCCGGGTGTACGCGAACCGCTGGTCGCCGTGCACCAGACGGCTGTAGTCGACGCCGAGCGCCGGGTCCTCGATGATCTGCTGGCTCGCGGCCATCGTGACGATCACCGGAAAGGTCGGCGGGGCCACCACGTCGGCGTGGCCCAGCGCCTGCGCGGCCTCCGGGTCGTGGTGAGCCGGGTCGGTGGCACCGATGGCGCGGGCGAACTCACGGATCTTTTCTCGGCCCACCTGGTAGGGGGCGGTCGGCGGATAGGTCCGGCCGACGAAGGAAGGGTCCAGAGGCATGCCGCGAACCTACACGGAAAGCACAATCGCCGACCTGATCGGTAGGCGGCGGCGGAGCCGCACCAAACCGGTCAGATCGGCGATAGGAAGCTTCGACAGCGGCCGGCCCGAGGCCGGCCAGCAATCAGCGGGTCTCGCGGTGGACCGTGTGCCGACCGTCACGCGGGCAGAACTTCTTCAGCTCGATGCGGTCGGGGTCGTTGCGCCGGTTCTTGCGCGTGATGTAGTTGCGCTCCTTGCACTCCACACACGCCAAAGTGATCTTCGGCCGGACATCGGTAGCCTTCGCCACGGCGGAGTGCCTTCCTCGCTAACGGAAACAACTACGACGCGCCAGCCTAGACGCTGACAGCGCGGACATGCAAAGTGGGCGCCAGCAGCGCCCATTTCCTACGACCACCGGCAACGAGCCCGGAAGACGAGAGTAGCGGTGGCCGGACTTGAACCGGCGACACAGCGATTATGAGCCGCTTGCTCTACCATCTGAGCTACACCGCTGCGATGGGTCCAGCTGAACCCTCGAGCCCCCTTACGGAATCGAACCGTAGACCTTCTCCTTACCATGGAGACGCTCTGCCGACTGAGCTAAGGGGGCCTGCGCGATCTCCCCGTGGGGCGCGCAGGAGTAAGAGTACACGGCCCGGCTCGACAGGTGAAATCGGATCCCCGGTGATCGTCCGCACCCTGCTCAGGGCACCACGCGAAGGCGCGGCAGCTCCCCGTTGGAGATCGTCTCCGGCTCGACCTGGGCACCGAACCAGGCGGCCAACCGCTCGTACGGAAGCGGCCGACTGAACAGGAAGCCCTGCCCGATCTCGCAGCCGATGTCCTGGAGAAGCTCCAGGGTCAGCTCGCTCTCCACACCCTCGGCCACCACGGCCAGACCGAACTGCTGGGAGAGGGTCACCACCGCGTTGACGATCGCCAGGTCCCCCGGATCGGTCGCCATGCCCTGCACGAAGGAGCGGTCCACCTTCACCTCGTGCACCGGCAGCCGGCGCAGGTGCGCCAACGACGAGTCGCCGGTGCCGAAGTCGTCCACCGACAACCGGACGCCGAGGTCACGCAGTCGCCGCAGGGTCGGGATGGGCCGATCCGTGCCGTCCAGCACCCCCGACTCAGTGATCTCCAGAGTGAGCCGCTGCGCCGGCACCTTGTACTCGGTCAGCAACTCCTGGACCCGGTCCGGGAAGTGCTGGTCGATCAGCGTACGGGCTGAGAGGTTGACCGCGATGGGCAGCGGCTGGTCGGCCAGCGCCCAGTCCCGGCTGCGACGAAGCCCTTCGCGGAGCACGACCTCGGTGAGCCGGGTCAACTGACCGGTGTGCTCGGCCACCGCCACGAAGTCCTCGGGAGCGACCGTGCCGTGCGTCGGGTGCTCCCACCGGGCCAGACACTCGACACCGACCAGGCGCCGATCCCGCAGGGTCACCTTGGGCTGGAAATAGACCTCCAGCTCGTCCTGGTCCAGTGCGCGGCGCAGGTCACCGGCCAGGCCCAGCCGGCGCAGCGACCGGGACTCCAGCGCGGGGTTGAACAACTGCACGCTGCCCGGTACCGACTTGGCCGCGGTGGCCGCGAGGTCCACCCGAAGCAGCAGGGTGGCCGCATCACTGCCGTGATCAGGGTGTACGGCCACCCCGACGGCAGTGTTCACGTCGAGGGTGAGCGCGTCGAAGACCATCTCGTCGCGGATCTGGTCGCGCAGTTGAGCGGCCAACTCGAGCGCGGCCTCAACGCTCTCCAGCCGCAGCGTCACCAGGAACTCGTCCCCACCGGCACGCCCCACCAGAGCCGACGACGGAGCGCTGGCCCGCAACCGGTTGGCGACCTCGGTGAGGACCTTGTCCCCGGCCGCGTGCCCCAGGGACTCGTTGACCTGGCGCAGGCCGTCGACGTCGAAGAGCAGCAGCGCCACCACCTCGCCGGGCAGACGGATCTTGACTGATTCCTCCAGCGCCCCGGTGATCCGCCGCCGGTTGGGCAGCCCGGTCAACGTGTCGTGGTATGCGTCGTGCCGCAGCCGGTCGACCAGCCGCGAATTCTCGAGCGCCACCGCGGCGTGGGCGGCCACGGTCTGGAAAACCGGGATGTCAGCGGCCGTGAAATGGCCGACGTCGCTGAGCCGATTGACCACCTCGAGCGTGCCGATGACCGCTTGGCCCGACCGCAGTGGCACCGCGATGACGTCTTTGACCTGATGCCTGCCGAGCGCCGCCCGGACATCCTCGTCATCGTCGAAGGCCCGGCCGGCGGCGACCGTGCGGCCGGACTGCTGGGCACGCTCGCGCACGATCGGAGGCGTGACCGCGACATCGAGGAGACCGCGGTCATCGAGCCGGGCGGTCAGCAGCACCTCAAGGTGGCGCCCCTGCGCGGGCAGCCAGAGCGTGGCGTACTCGGCTTGCATGAGGGCCCGCACCCGGTCCAGCAACGCGTCCACCAGACCGCCGTCCTGGCCGCTCTCGCTGATCGCCCGGGTCAGCTCGTACATGTTGCCGAGAGTGCGGTGCTGCCGAAGGAACTGGTCGTACGAGCGGTAGACCAGCACGACCGCAACGGCCAACACCGCGATCAGCAGCACGGACCACAGGTTGGACTCGATCGCCATCAGGATCACCAGCCCGACGACGCTGTTGATCGCACAGATCAGCTGCGGCGCGGTGGCGTTGCGGATCAGCTCCCACCCTGCCTGCCACCCGTGCAGCAGGGAGATGACCGCGCTGATGGCCGCCAACGACGTGAGGCTGTTGACGCTGACCACCGCGAAGAGGACGGCCCACGTCTTCGGGCCTACCTCGTCGCCGACCGGGGGTAGCGCCAGCAGGACGACTCCCGCCAGTGAGGCGGCCACCGCGGCCCGGGCGAGATTGAACCAGACCTTCGGAGCGCTGAGGCGTCGGCGAAGCTGGCCGATCAGAGCGGCCAGGACGGCGATCAGCACGACCGTCAGGGGTGGCAGGTAGAAAAAGGCCAGGAGGAGCGGAATCTCGATGACGATGACTTCGAGCGCCTGCCGACGCACCACAATCTGCAGCACCTGGGTGCTGGCGGCCACCATGACGACGAAAATGACCACCGCCCCGAGGAGATTGCCCGGAGGCGGTGGCCCGGCCAGCGCGAGGACGAACGAACAGAGGATGGCCAGGACGGCCAACGGTCCAGTGATCAGCCAGGCCTGCTCGTTGGATCTACGGGCTGGGGGCGAGCCAGGCTTCATTCCGCTCCCTCGCTGGGTGGTGCGGAGCGGACCTACCGGGCTACAGCAACGCCCTTGTCAACGGCCGGAGCACCCCAAGAGAAGTCAAACTGTTGAAAACTGGTGGTCGCACCGAGGAAGGAACCCGCGACCGCGACCGCGGCCGCGAACGCGAGGGCGGCGCGAAGGCGGCGAGGCGTCCGTCCATACATCAGCGTGCTCCTGTCGGGGGTCAGAACAAGAATCAGTGCCTCCGATCGTGCCACAGTCGAAACCACCCGCAAAGCCCACGTACGGCCGATCGGCATGGCCGACCGGGCGAGCTAGGCCGTCATGTAACCGCCGTGTAACAAGGGGCAGACAGAGCGTCTACGGAACGCGATCGGCGACCTCCGGTTGGCACATCGCGCGGCTTCCAGCCAAGGCGGCGATTCGGAACTTTGCCCTTCGTATCCCAGAGGCGACAAATCGCTCGATGCCTGGCCCTTCGGACCTGGAGCCAGAGTTCGCTGTGGGTTGCGGGGATGAGCCTCTGGTTGGCGGCGCCCGCCGCGTCTCTCCGGGACGGGCGTGTGCCGCTCACCCTCACGTGCTGCCAACGGGTCAGAGTAGCTGGACTCTCCCGGCTATGGGAGCTACACGCAGAGAATTCGTTCGATGTGGTGATCCGGGAGTTGGCCGGGAAGACCGGCACAGACCGCCGTGAAAGTCGCAACGAATACGTAGAGCTCCCCCAGACCGGCACGCCCCGCCGGCCAGGAGGACCGCGCTTGTTCCCGGCCGGGGGCGTCAGGATTGCCGCAGCGGCCGGAACGCGGCCCGCACCTCGGCGGAGAAGAGTTCCGGCTCCTCCCAGGCCGCGAAATGGCCGCCGCGGTCAGCCTCGTTGAAGTACGAGATGCCGGGGTAGACCGCCTCGGCCCAGCTGCGCGGGGCGGCCCAGATCTCGCCGGGGAACGTGGTGAAGCCGACCGGAACCGAGACCGGCGGAGGAGCCTGACCGGCCGCCTGGGCCGCGGCTTGGAAACGCCCAAACTCCCAGTACCACCGGGCGGACGAGGCGCCGGTACCCGTCAACCAATACAGCGTGATGTTGTCGAGGACACTGTCCCGGGTGAGACCGCCGGCCGGCGCGCCGTCGAGGAACGCACGGGAAATCTTGTAGTAGCTGTCCGTGTCGTGGTCGAGCATCCAGGCCGCCAACCCGACAGGTGAGTCCAGCAGTGAATAGCCGATCGTCTGCGGCCGGGTGGACTGTTCCAGGAAGTAGCCGAAGCCGTCCATCGTGAACAGGTTGAGCGCGTCGCGTGCGGCGCGCTCCGCCTCGGAATTTGCCGGCAGCTGGTCCTTGATGCCGATCGCCCCGGCGAGCAGGTTGACGTGGATACCGACCAGCCCGTCGGGTGCTTGGCGACCCATGGCATCCGTGACGGCGGCGCCGACGTCGCCACCCTGCGCGACGTAACGCGGGTAACCGAGGCGGTCCATGAGCTTCGCCCACGCCTGTGCCATCCGGACGGAATCCCAGCCGAGCTCGGCCGGCTCGCCCGAGAAGCCGTAGCCCGGCAACGACGGCAGCACCAGGTGGAACGCGTCCTCGGGCGCGCCGCCGTGCGCGGTCGGGTCGGTCAGCGGGCCGACGACCCCGAGCAGCTCGACGACCGAGCCCGGCCAGCCGTGCGTCATGATCAGCGGCAGGGCGTTCTCGTGCCGCGACCGCACGTGGATGAAGTGAATCTCGACGCCGTCGATGTTCGTCGTGTACTGCGGCAGCGCGTTCAGCCTCGTCTCGCACGCACGCCAGTCGTGATCGGTCATCCAGTAGCGGGCCAGCTCCTGGATCGTCGCCAGCTGCACCCCCTGCGAGCGATCGTTGACCAACTCCCGGGTGGGCCAGCGCGTGGCCGCTATCCGGCGCCGCAGGTCGTCGATCACGTCTTCCGGCGTGTCGAGCCGGAAGGGACGGACTTCGTTGTCGTTGGACATCTTCCCCACCCGTCAGGTCGAGTCAGCGAGCGCCAAAGCACCGATCGTGCGGGCACCCGCCCAGTCTCGCAGCGGCCCACTGGCAGCCGGGCCGAAACGCGAATCACGGATCACCGCCCGACCCCTGCCTCTCAGCGAGGTGTCCGACGTCAACGAGCACGGCCACGTGTCGGGCGGCGTGTACCTGCCACCGGACAGCTTCCACGCCGCCCGGTGGTCCGGGGGCCGAGTCACCGACCTTGGCGCCAGCCCCTTCGACCGCAGCAACCCGTACGCCCTCAACGACCGCGGCTAGGTGAGGGGCTGGCAGTTCTCGGCGGCGAGGTCGTCGACCTCGATGACCGTGGCCGCATCGCCGCGTCGATCCGCCAGATCTCGGGCGTCAGCCGAGCGGTCGTCTACCACCCACGCTGACGGGCCGATCCCGGGCGGCTGACCGTGGCCCGCGCCGGAACCGAACACGTACATCGCCGGTCAGTCTTCCTTCGGCATCGGCCACACGTCCCGGGAGTCGTTGAAGGGCCCTCCGTGTGGCTCGACCGTCAGGGATTTCAACGCACGCGGCAGAGAGGTAACCGCACGTCTCATCGACAGCCAGAGCCAAACCGACAGCGGCTAGCGCGCACTGCATGACCTCGGGGCCCCGCGACACGTATACGACCCAGCCAGCGAGATCGAGCGGGCTGGAGCGGGATTGAGGGAGACTCACAAAAGAGGCCCCTGACCGGCGCTCACGCTGGTCAGGGGCCTCTTCTTGCACTTGGTGGCGGGTAGAGGATTCGAACCTCTGAAGCTTTCGCGACGGATTTACAGTCCGCTCCCATTGGCCGCTCGGGCAACCCGCCAGGGCACCCCACCGCGTCGCAACGCGGCGGCGGAAGCAAGAATAGCGGCTCCCCCCGGTACCGGTGCAACCGGGTACGGTCAGGGGGTCGTGCCGCTGGTCGGCGGCCGACGGTAGGCCCAGACCGCCGGACAGCAGGAGCAGAAACATGGCAGCGAACCCGTCGTTCGACATCGTGAGCAAGGTTGACCGCCAGGAGGTCGACAACGCCCTTCGGCAGGCGGAGAAGGAGCTTGCGACGCGGTTCGACTTCCGCGGCACCGGTGCGGAGATCTCCTGGTCTGGCGAGGAGGCGATCGGCCTGCAGGCGGAGACCGAGGAGCGCGTCCGCGCCGCACTGGACGTCTTCAAGGAGAAGCTGGTCAAGCGGAACATTTCGCTGAAGTCGCTGGATGCTGGCGAGCCGCGCCCGTCGGGCAAGATCTTCAAGATCGACTGCAAGGTGATCCAGGGCATCGAGGCGGACAAGGCCAAGGCCATCAGCAAGAAGATCCGCGACGAAGGCCCGAAGGGCGTGCAGGCGCAGATCCAGGGCGACCAGTTGCGGGTCACCGGCAAGAAGAGGGACGACCTTCAGGCGGTCATCTCGCTGCTCAAGGGCGAGGACTTCGGCGTCGCCCTCCAGTTCAACAACTACAGGTAAGGCGCGGTCAGGGTCGCTGATGCCGTAATCGGTCACTCGTAGTGACCTCGGTCAACATAGTCGCCAACCGTCGTCGTTCAGCGCTCGGCGGCCTGGCGACGGCCCGACGCAGCGCGTGGGCCGTCGACCCAGCGCAGGGGCCATCGCTATCAGACCCAGCGCAGGGGCCATGGCCATCACAGGGCCTCGCGGGTTGCCATCGTTGATGGATGCTGGCTGATGGCGTTTGCCGGTGACTCGTGCCCCATCTGCGCCCCGAGCGCCTGCCGGGCGGTTTCCCCCATCGGGTCGTCACGGGTGGGCATCCCCTGGATGGTCGGCAGCACCTCATCCCGGAAGACGCCGTGCAGCCGGCGCAGTTCCCGCGCCGGATGCTCGGAATCGTCGACCCGCACGTCCCAGAGTGGGTACGGCTGATCGCCGATCACCGTCACGGTCGCTGACCGTGCGCCGTGCCGGTCACCGCCGGCCTCTTCGCCGGCCCCGATGGCCAGCACGAGTCGCTCCGCCAGGTCGAGTGGCTCACTCTCCTCGAACACCCGGACGATCTCCGCGAGGGTCTCCGGGCTCGCCAGGCGGTTGCCCTGCACCGCGTAACCGGGCCCGGTGCGGTGCCCCGCCCAGTCCTTCGTACGGGAGCCGGTGAAGGCGTGCGAGCGGCCGCGGCCGTCGACCATGCCGACCTGCCGCACCTCCCGGCCCGGGTCACTGGCCAGCAGCTCGGTCAGGACATCCTGCGGCGAGCGGCCCTGGCCGAGCAGCGGCAGGCCGTCGTAGGCCAGGAACGGATTGGAAGTGGCCTGGGTCGCCACGGCACCACAGCCCGAATGGACGTGTGCGACGAGCTTGCCGACGGCGGGCCTGGCCGTCAGGGCTCCCACCCCCAGCTGTCCAGTACGCGGACACCGTGCGGTGATCGAGAAGGTCACGCCCGGCAGGTACCCGGACGAACTCCCGGCATGCCCGAGTCAGCCTGGTTACCGTCGAGGCCCCAGTTCATCAGCCATGCGGCTGATCTCCATCCCCGCCTGGTAGCGGCTCTCAAGATCCACTCGGTTTCTTGGATGTCGGGGCATCCTGCGGCTGGGATACCCCGACATCCAAGAACCCGAGTCGATCAAGGCCCGGGCCCGATCAAAGCCCAGGCCCGATCAAAGCCCAGACCCCACCAAAGCCCAGACCCGACCAAAGCGCGGGCGGTCAGACCGTTACAGGTTCGGCGCGTACCGCAGTGGTTTCCGCTCGGGCGATGGGCCCGGCGGGCAGTGCGGCGACCGCGGCCCCGACGGCGACCGCCGCCCCGGCGAACAGGAACGCCCACCGGACGCCACCGGCGTGATCCACGATCAGGCCGGCGATCGAGCCGCCGGCGGCGCTCGCCGCGACCGCCACGGTGACCACCCAGGTGTACGCCTCGTTCAGCATGGCGGTCGGGGCGATCCGGCCGACCAGGGTGTTCTCCAGGGTCAGTGCGGGCGCGATGGTGGCCCCGCCGGCGACCAGCGCGACTCCCAACGCCAGCGGGGTGGGCATCACCGCGAACACGACGAAGGTGGCGGCCAGCGCGCCGAGCAGCAGGGCGAACTGCCGGGTCATGTTCGGGGCCGGCTTGCGGACGCCGAACCAGACCCCACCGATGGCGCTGCCGACTCCCCAGACCGCGAGCAGCACCCCGGCTAGGCTCTCCGGGTCGTCGGTGGTGTGGTCGCTCGCGAACGCCGGCACGATCACCCCGGCGGCGCCGAACGCGATGCCCAGGCCGGCGACGCAGACCAGCAGGGCCGGGAAGCCGCGGACGCGCAGCGGGCCGAGCCCACGGGCGTGGTGCTCGCGCGGGTGCGGACGCCAGCCGCGCATGACCCGGCCGAGGGCCACGGCCGTCGTGCCGACCAGGGTGACCACGGCCGCGCCGATCAGTGCGGCCGACGCGTCGGCCACGAGCACGAAGCCGGCGACGAGCAGCGGGCCGAGCACGAAGACGATCTCGAAGAGCGTGGTCTCGGCGGCCAGCGCGGTGTTGCGCAGGGCGTACCGGCCGGAGTTGGGGCCGGTCAGGTCGTTCCAGGCGCCTCGGATGGCGGCGGTGAGCGGCGGGTACGTGGCGCCGGCCACGCCTGCGGCGAGGTAGATGACCGGGAGAGCGTCGTCGCCGGCGCGGCTGGACAGCAGCAACCCGATGAGGGCGAGGGGGTGAGCCACGGCGGTGACGAGCAGGACGGGGCTCGGGCCGACCCGGTCGGCGATTCGTCCGGCGACCGGGCTGAGCGCGGCGCCGGCGATGGCGTAGATCCCGCCGGCGATGGCGGCCAGCGAGTATCGCCCGGTCACCTGTTGGACGACCAGGAGCAGCGCCAGCGGTGTCATGCCGATGCCGAGCCGTCCGATGATGCCGGTGATCAGCAGCATGGGCGCGCCGGGGATCCGCCAGACACCCAGGTACTGACGCAGCGCGGTCACCGTGAACCTCCCGAGGGTGTAATGAGCGTGAGCCGTTATGACCCTAACGTCAGCGCCCGACGGCCCGACACCGGTTTAGCCGCCGGACAGCACTCCGCCCGCACCCGCTCTGTGCGGGTACGGGCGGAGGCGGTGAATCAGCGGGTCAGCGCTGGAACTGCACGGGCCCCGAGTTGCGGGCCATCTGCTCCAGCCGGGCGACCCGGTCCTCCATCTTCGGGTGCGTGGAGAAGAGCGCGGCCATCCCGCCACCCCGGAACGGGTTGGCGATCATGAGGTGCGCGGTGCTGGTGAGCTGGCCCTGGGCTGGCAACGGCCGACGGCGGGCCACCGCGTCGATCTTGCGGAGCGCGCTGGCCAGGGCCAGCGGGTCGCGGCTCAGCTCAGCGCCCGAGGCGTCGGCCTGGAACTCCCGGCTCCGGCTGATCGCCAACTGGATCACCGTGGCCGCGATCGGGCCCAGGATCAGGGTGAGCAGCAGCACGGCCGGGTTGGGCCGGTCCTCGTCGTCCCCTCCGCCGAGTGGGATGAAGAAGGCGAGGTTCGCCAGCAGGGTGATGATGCTGGCCAGGCCAGCCGCCACGCTGGAGATGAGAATGTCCCGGTTGTAGACGTGGGACAGCTCGTGCCCGATCACGCCGCGCAGCTCGCGGTAGTCGAGGATCTCGGTGATGCCCTGCGTCACGCAGACGGCCGCGTGCTGCGGGTTGCGACCGGTGGCGAACGCGTTGGGCTGGGCGGTCGGGCTGACGTAGAGCCGCGGCATCGGCTGCCGGGCGTCGGTGGCCAACTCCCGCACCATCCGGTACAACTCGGGGAACTGCGCCTCGGTGACCGGTTGCGCTCCCATCGAGCGCAGTGCGAGCTTGTCGGAGTAGAAGTAGGAAACGCCGTTCATGACCAGAGACACGAGGACGGCGATGACCAGGCCCCCGCTGCCGCCGAACCAGTAGCCCACCGCCAGGATCAGGGCGCTGAGCAGGCCGAGCAGCGCTGCGGTCTTCAGACGGTTGTGGTGCACGATGTCTCCTTCGGTGCACGGATCGCCGGGATCCGCTGACCGGTGTAACAACCCGGTACCCACCAACCATCCGTCTCAACGCTGAGAGTTCACTGAGACCGGGGCTGCGGGTCGGGTCAGCGGCCGGCCAGGTCGAGCACCAACTGCGGGGCGAAGCCGAGCACCACCGCGGCCACCGTCGCCACCGCCAGCACCACCGCCACCACGGGTACGGCCACAGCACCGCCGCGGCTCGGGACGGCGACGGCCGCCGGCGCCCAGAGCGTGGCGGTCACCCGCAGGTAGTAGGCGAGCCCGATCACAGCGTTCAGCGCCACCACCAGCGCCAGCCAGGCCGCGCCACCGTCCAGCAGTGCCCGTACCACGGTCACCTTCGCGAACAGGCCGGCCAGTCCCGGCGGCAGACCGGCCAGACCCACCAGCGCGAGACCGAGCGCCGCGCCCCGCCACGGGTGCCGGCGGGCCGCCCCGCGCAGGTCGTCGAGCGTGCCGCCATCCGCACCCGCCGGCCGCAGGGCGGTCACCGCGGCGAAGGCGGCCAGCTCCAGCACCACGAAGAAGACGGCGTACGCCACGGCGGCGGCGTACGCGGCGGACCGTGCCTCCTCGGTGCGCCCGGCGGCCAGCGCCAACGCGCCCAGCGGGGCCAGGATGTAGCCGGCCTGCGCGACGGACGACCAGGCGAGCAGCCGGACGGTCCGCCGCTGACGCAGGGCGACCAGGTTGCCGACGGTCATGGTGAGCACCGCGAGCAGGGCGAGCACCGGACCGGTCTGATCCGCGGGCAGCGCCCGCTGCACCACGGCCAGCAGAGCGACCAGGCCGCCCAGCTTCGACGCCGTGGACAGGTACGCGGCCACCGGCAGTGGCGCGCCGTCGTAGGTGGCCGGCGCCCAGGCGTGGAACGGCACCGCCGCCACCTTGAAGGCCAGCCCGACCAGCAGCACCGCCACCGCGGCGGTGGTCAGCGGCAGGTCCCGCAGCTCCGGCCGCTCGGCGAGCAGCGCGCTGAGCCGGTCCAGGTGCAGCCCACCGGTCACCGCGTACAGCAGCGCCGCGCCGAGCAGGGTCAGTGTGGTCGCCACCACGCTGACCACGAAGAAGGTCAACGCCGCCTCGGCGCTCGCGAGGCGGCCCCGGCGTAGGCCGACCAGCACGTACAGCGGGAGGGTCAGCGTCTCCAGAGCGACGATCAGCGTGATCAGGTCACCGGCCGCGCCGAGCACCACACCGCCGGTCATCGAGCAGGCCAACAGGAAGCAGTACTCCCCCACCGGTGACCGCCCGGCCCGCAGAGCCGGCACCGACAGCCCGAGCACGCCCAGCGTGAGCAGCGCTACCACCGCGCCGACCAGCGCCGCGCGACCACCGAAGATCCAGGAGCAGTCGGCGCCCACACAGAACGTCCGCCGCTGGGCACCCACCCCGACCAGCGCCGAGCCGACCGCGGTGCCGAGCGCGCCGAGCGCGGCCACCGCGATCGTGGCCCGGGGCCGGGCCAGGACCAGATCGGTGACGAGTACGAGCACGGCCGTGCCGGCGGCCAGATAGGCCGGCAGCAGCGCGACGCTGTCCACGCTCTGCACGACGGTCATCCGAGCCCACCTTCGTTCGCGACTGCGGGGCTCCGCTTCGCTGCACTCCTCGCGCTCACCGGGAAACCACCCCGATCAGGGCGTCGACGGGGGCCTCGGCGACGCCGAGGACCAGCGTCGGCGCCAGCCCGATGGCCAACGCGAGCAGCACCAGCGGCACCCAAGCGGTCAACTCCGCACCGGCCAGGCCGGGGCCGACCCGACCGACGGCCGGGCTCGGCCGGTTGTGCGTGACCTGCCGCAGCAACCGCAGGAAGTACGCGGCGGTGAGCGCCCCACCGACCGCGGCCAGCACCCCGAGGGTGGTCCAGAGCGGGCCACCCACCTGCACGGCGGCGACCACCGCGAACGCCTCGCCCCAGAAACCGGCCAGCCCGGGCAGGCCCAGCGACGCGATCGCCGCGAACGCGAGCAGACCCGCCAACCGGGGCGCGGTCTCCCGCAGCCCGGACAGCTCGGCGAGGGCGCCCGTGCCGGTACGGTCCTTCACCGCCCCGGCCAGGAAGAACAGCAGGCCGGTGATCACGCCGTGCGCGACGTTGCCGATCAGTGCCGCCTGGATGCCGGTGGCGGTCAGCGTGGCCACGCCCAGCAGCACGAAGCCCATGTGCCCCACGCTGGAGTACGCGATCAGCCGCTTCACGTCCGCCTGGGCCAGGCAGACCAGCGAACCGATCAGGATCGCGGCGACGGCCAGCACGCCGAGCACCGGCGCCGCCCAACGGGCGCCCTCCGGCGCCACCCCCACCGCGACCCGGATCAGGCCGTACGTGCCCATCTTCAGCAGCACCCCGGCCAACACCACACTGCCCACCGTGGGCGCCTGGGTGTGTGCGTCGGGCAGCCACGAGTGCAGCGGCCAGAGCGGGCTCTTCACCGCGAACCCGGACGCGAGCAGGGTGAACGCCGCCAACTGGGTGCCCCTGGACATCCCCGCGCCACCGGTCAGCGTCACCACGTCGGCGGTGCCGGCGGCGGCCACCACGACGTACACGCCGACCAGCAGCAACACCGAGCCGAACAGCGTGTACAGCGCGAACTTGCGGGCCGCCCGACGCCGGTCCGCGCCACCCCAGCCGGCGATGATCGCGTACATCGGCAGCAGGACGACCTCGAAGAAGAGGAAGAACAGCACCAGATCCAGGGCGAGGAAGGTGCCCAGGATGCCCACCTCGACCACCAACAGCAACGCGACCAGGGCCCGGCCGCTGCCGCCGTCCGGCACCCGCCACATCGTGTACGCGCAGCAGAGCAGCGTGAGCAGCGCGGTCAACACCACCAGCGGCCAGGAGATGCCGTCGACGCCGAGATGGAAGCGCAACTCCAAGCCGGGCACCCAGGGCAGATCCAGTTGGTGCCACGGACGCACCGCCGGCTCGCCCGCCGACCAGGCGACCCAGCCTCGACCGCCGAACACCAGCGGCACCGCGGCCAGCAGAGTCAGCGCCGCCGCGACCGTGCCGACCAGGCGGGCAACCCGGTCCCGAGATATCGCCGCCACCGCGACCGCACCCAGCGCCGGCAGCGCCAGGACGGCCACCAACAACACCTGCCCGAACGTCACTGGACTACCCCGATCACGGCGGCGGCCAGCCCGATCAGCAGCGCACCGGCCAGTACGCCGGCGGCGGCTCGGGGCAGTGCCGCCCGGTGCAGCGCGGCCAGCCCCGCGCCCAGACCGGACGCGACTCGCCCGCTGCCCTCGACCGCACCGTCCACCACCACCTCGTCGCCGGTGCGCGCGGCGCGGGCCAACGCGCGGACGGGACGTACGACAAGGGTGTGCTGGACGTCGTCGAGCCGGAACGCGCGGGCGAAGACCGGCCGCAGCGGACCCAGCGCGACCGCCGGGTCGGCGGCCCTGTCACGCCGCCAGCCCAGCGCCACCAGCCCGGCGCCGAGCAGCAGGAACGCCAGCGGCAGCAGCACCCCCGACCCCAGGTGGACCAGGCCGTCCTCGGAGCCCGCCACCGGGACGGTGGGGAACCGCAGGCGGTCGGTGAACGCCCCGACGAACCCGGCCAGGCCGAGCAACGCGGCCGGCACGGCCAGCAGCAACACCGGCCAGCGCAGCACCGCCGGCGGGTCGTGTGGCCGGACCAGCGGCAGGCGCGCAGCGCCGAAGAAGGCCCGCAGCAGCAGCCGACCGGCGTACCAGGCGGTGACCGCCACACCGACCAGCCCGGCGATCCAGACGAGCCAGCCCACCCAGGACGGTGCCGGGCCGGTGCCCTCCAGCGCGGCCGACTCGGCGACCGTCAGCACGCCGTCCTTGCTCCAGAAACCGGCCAGCGGCGGCACCCCGGCCAGCGCGCCCAGGCCCACCACGGTGCACCAGAACGTCACCGGCATGCTGCGCCGCAGCCCGCCCATCTCCGACATCAGAGTGGTGCCGACGGCGTGGATCACCGCGCCGGCGGCGAGGAACAGCAGCGCCTTGAAGGCGGCGTGGGTGAGCAGGTGGAACAGCGCCGCCGACGGTGAGCCGACCGCCAGCGCGCCGGTCATGTAGCCCAGCTGGGACACGGTCGACCAGGCCAGTACGCGCTTGATGTCGTCCTGGGCGGTGGCGGCGAGCGCGCCGAGCAGCAGCGTGATCGCGCCGAGCACCCCCAGCACGGTCAGCGTCACCGGCGCGGCCGTGAACAGCGGGTAGAGCCGGGCCACGGCGTACACCCCGGCGGCGACCATCGTCGCGGCGTGGATCAGCGCGGAGATCGGGGTCGGGCCGGCCATCGCGTCCGGTAGCCAGGTGTGCAGCGGGAACTGCGCGCTCTTGCCGGCCACACCGGCGAGCAGCAGCAGGCCGGCTGCGGTCAACGTGGCGCCGGAGTGGTCGTGGGCGAGCACGTCGGCGATCCGGAAGCTGCCCGTCGACACGCCGAGCAGCGCGATGCCGAGCAGGAACCCGACGTCACCGACCCGGGTCACCAGGAACGCCTTCATGGCGGCGGCGGGCGCGCCGGCCATTCGGCGGTCGTGGGCGATGAGGAGGTACGAGCAGAGGCCCATCACCTCCCAGCCGACCAGCAGCATGATCAGGTCGCCGGCGACCACCACCAGCAGCATGGCACCGGTGAAGAGACTGATCTGGGCGGCGTACGGCGGGTACCGGTGATCCACGTCGACGTCGTCGTGCGGACCGCGCCGCAGGTAACCGATCGAGTAGACCTGCACGGCCAGCGCGACCGCGGTGACCGCCACCGCGACCAGCGCGGCGGCGCCGTCCAGCCGTACGCCGAGGGTCACCACCAGGCCGCCGAAGTCGACCCAGGTGCTCGACGTCTCCGCGGGCCCGTCGACAGTGAGCAGCAGCGCGACGGCCAGCGCCAACGCGCCGGCCGCGCCGGTGACGCCGAGCGTCACGGCGACCGTCCGGGCCCGGTCACCGCCGGTCGCGCTGTTACCCGGAGGAGCCGGCGGCAGCAGCAGACCGAGCAGCCCGGCGACCAGCGGTACGGCGGGCAGCAGCACCCCGAGCAGCCCGGTCACCGGCCCGCCTCCGAGTCCAGGACGGCCGGCTCGTGCCCACCGGCAGGCGGCTCGGTCAGCGGCACGTCGTCCACGGCCACGGTCGCCCGCAGCCGGTAGAGCTGAAGGACGATCGCCAGCCCCACCCCGATCTCGGCGGCGGCGAGGACGATGACGAACAACGCGAAGACCTGCCCCGAGTGCGGGAGCACGGCGCGGGCGGTGGTGTCCGCGGTGACCAGGATCAGGTTGACCGCGTTGAGCATCAACTCGACCGACATCAGCACCAGCACCGCGTTGCGTCGGCGCAGTACGCCGTAGACGCCGAAGCCGAACAGCAGCGCGGCGGTGACGTACGGGATGACCGGCCTCACCGGCGCCCCCCGGGCTCGCTGTCGACCAGGTCGGCGACCCGGCCGTCGCCGGGCGGGTCGGCTCGGCCGATGTCCGGGCGGGACAGCACGATCGCGCCCACCAGGGCGGACAGCAGCAGCACGGAGAGCACCTCGAACGGCAGCACCCAGGATTGGAAGATCTGCTCGCCGAGCCGCTCGGCGGTGCCGGCGCGGGGCAGCGCGACGGTGCTCCACCGGTACGCGTCGACCAGCAGGACGGTCAGCCCCAGCCCGGCGCCGCCACCGATCAGCGCGGCCGGCCAACCGGGCCGGTCCAGGTCGTCGGAGACCCCGATCGGGGCCCGGGTCAACATCACCGCGAACAGCAGCAGAACCACCACCGCGCCCACGTAGATCAGCACCTGCACCCAGGCCACCAACTCGGCGCTGAGCACCAGGAAGTCACCGGCCAACGCGCCCAGGCACACCACCAGGTAGAGACCGGCCCGGACCAGGTGTTTCGTGGTCACCACCAGCACGCCGGCACCGACCGCCACCACGCCGAGGGCGAGCAGCAGCACATCCGCCCCGGTCACCGGGCCGCCCTTCCGGCTCGGGCGGTCACGACGCGGACCCCGGGTCGGCGCCGGGCTCCGGGCGTACCGCGGGCGAAGCCGGACGTGCGGCAGCCGCCTTGCGCGCCGCGGAGGTCTCCTCCTTGGCCGGCTCGCCGTTCGGGTCGTGCGCGGGCGGCGGCGGAACGGTGGCCATCCACTGGCCCAGGTGGTCCTTGTCGTGCAGCAGGTCCTTGATGTCGTACTCGGCGTACTCGAACTCCGGTGACCAGTAGAGCGCGTCGAACGGGCAGACCTCGATGCAGATGCCGCAGTACATGCAGAGCGAGAAGTCGATGTCGAACTTGTCGAGCACGTTGCGCTGGCGGGGGCGGGCGGCGCCGGGCACCGCCACCTCCTCCTTGTGCGAGTCGATGTAGATGCACCAGTCCGGACATTCGCGGGCGCAGAGCATGCAGACCGTGCAGTTCTCCTCGGACAACGCGATCACGCCACGCGAACGGGGCGGCAGGTCGGGGGCGGTGTCCGGGTACTGCTGGGTGGTCGAACGGCTGGTCATCGTCTTGAGGGTGACCGCCAGCCCTTTCACCAGGCCCGCGCCGGGAAGGCCGCGCTCGCCGGTGTCGCCGCGCTCGCTGGGGTCGCTCATGTCGACCATCCTGCCCTGTGGCCACGGCGCGCGCGACCACCACCCACAGGTCCGGGGCGGTACGGTGGTCGTGGGGAGAACGACGCACCTGGAAGGACCTGCCATGACCGCCGCGCTGCAGAGCGACTACCCGCCCGAGAGCGAGTGGACGACTGACGATCTGGATGCGCTGCCCGAGGATGGCCGCCGCCGGGAACTGCTCGATGGAGTGCTGCTGATGTCCCCCTCCCCCACCCGTACCCACCAGAGCATCGCGATGCGTCTTGGTGCCGCGCTCGACGAAGACTGCCCCGACGGCTACGACGTGACCCAGGCGGTCGAGGTGCGGATCAACCGCACCCGGTCCTTCATCCCCGACGTGCTGATCACCACGGCCACCGCCGCGGCACGCGAGCCGTCGAAGTACGAGCCACACGAGGTCGTCGTTGCCATCGAGATCGTCTCGCCCAACACCCGCTCGATCGACCGGGTGTTGAAGCCTGCGCTGTACGCCCAGGCCGGCATCCCCTTCTACTGGCGGATCGAGACCGACGGCGCCCTGGAGGTCGTGACCTACCGGATCGACGCGGTGAACGAGGTCTACACCGAGACCGGGCGGTGGACGAAGTTCGTCGACACCGGCGAGCCCTTCCCGATCAATCTGCCGATCAGCCGGATCACGCCCCGGGTCCGCTGACGGCCGGTGGCAGCATCTCGACGCCGAGTTGTTGCAGCAGTTGGAACAGCTCGTTGCAGCTCCACACCTCGACGATCCGGCCCGCCGCGTCGAAGCGCAGGAACGTCGCCCCCGAGTAGCTGACCACCTGCCCGGTCGGCGGCACCGGCCCGAACTGCCCGGCGTTGGTGCCGGCGGCCCGCCAGTGCACGGCCACCCGCTCGCCGGCCGCGACCACGTCAACGATTTTGTAGCGCAGGTCCGGGAAGGCCGCCCGGCGCTCGCGGTGCCAGGCCAGCGTCGCCTCCGGCCCGGTGCCGCCCAGCCCCGGGCACTCCTCGGCGACCAGCTCGTACGCCGACTCCTCCTGGCGGGCATTCCACACATCGGCGATGAACCGCCGCGCCGCCGCCTCCACATCCGTCATGCCGAGAGTATCCGGGACCACGGCGCGCGGTAGATCCGCGAGGATTGGGTAGAGACACCGACCAAACCGGGAGGGCGACGTGGGCGAGGAAAAAGGCGGCAAGTACGTCGAGCCGGGCGGCGAGTTCACCCGCGACCAGCGGTACATCGCCACTCGGATCACCAAGGACGGGCGGGACGGTTACCCGGTCGAGCCGGGCCGGTACCGGCTGGCGGTCAGCCGGGCCTGCCCGTGGGCCAACCGGCTGATCATCGTGCGGCGGTTGCTCGGTCTGGAGGATGCCATCTCGATGGCGGTGGCCGGCCCGACCCACGACGCCCGGAGCTGGACCTTCGATCTCGACCCGGGCGGCCGGGACCCGGTGCTCGGCATCGAGCGCATCCAGGAGGCGTACTTCAAGCGCTTCCCCGGCTACGAGCGCGGCATCACCGTGCCGGCGATCGTCGACGTACCGACCGGGCAGGTCGTGACCAACGACTACGCGCAGATGAGCCTGGACCTCTCCACGCAGTGGGGGGCGTACCACCGCGAGGGCGCCCCGCAGCTCTACCCCGAGCACCTGCGGGAGCAGATCGACGAGGTCAACGCGGTGGTGTTCCGGGACGTCAACAACGGCGTCTACCGGTGCGGGTTCGCCGGCAGCCAGGAGGCGTACGACAAGGCGTACCACCAGCTCTTCGACCGGCTGGACTGGCTCACCGAACGGTTGACCGACCAGCGCTACCTGGTCGGCGACACCATCACCGAGGCCGACGTGCGGCTGTTCACCACGCTGGTCCGCTTCGATCCGGTCTACCACGGCCACTTCAAGTGCAACCGGCAGAAGCTGAGCGAGATGCCGGTGCTGTGGGCGTACGCCCGCGACCTGTTCCAGACTCCCGGTTTCGGCGACACCATCGACTTCGACCACATCAAGCGGCATTACTACGAGGTGCACCGCGACATCAACCCGACCGGGATCGTTCCGCTCGGCCCCGACCTCTCCAATTGGCTCACCCCGCACGGCCGGGAGTCGCTAGGTGGCCGCCCCTTCGGCGACGGCACCCCACCCCCACCACCGGCCGAACCGGTCAACCCCGCCCACACCCCACTCCACTGACCTCAAGCCCCGCCCTGCCCCGCGCCCTGCCCCGCGCCCTGCCCCGCGCCCTGCCAGCGCTCGTCGATCTTGCACTTTCTGACGTTGAAATGTCCCACTCGGCCGCTTTTGCCGGCACAGAAAGTGCAAGATCGGCGCAGGGAGGGGCGGGGCAGGGGCAGGGTGGGGTGGGGGGTTAGTCCCTGTCGCTCCGCTGCGCGAAGCGGCCCTAATCGGGAGGAAGTAGGTCTACTTCCGAGTTAGAGGGCTAGGCGGACTGCTGCGGTTAGGACTAGTTGGGCTAGGGACGCGGGCACCAGTACCAGCCAGCAGAGGCGTTGGAGCTGGTCCTCGCGCAGCCGGGGGTAGGACACCCGGAGCCAGATGATCACGAAGGAGACCGCGAAGATCTTGAGCAGGGTCCAGAGCCAGCCCAGCTGGTCATCGGCGAACGGGCCCTGCCAACCGCCCAGGAACAGCACGGTGGTCAGCGCGGCGATCACCACGATGCCGACGTACTCGGCGAGCAGGAAGAACGCGAACCGCAGACCGGTGTACTCGGTCAGGTAACCGAAGACCAGCTCCGAGTCGGCCACCGGCATGTCGAACGGTGGCCGGCGGATCTCGGCCAGCCCGGCGACGAAGAAGATGATCATCGCGGGCGCCTGCCAGAGCAGCCACCACGGCTGCCACGCCTCGACGATGCCCGGCAGGCTGAGTGTGCCGGCCGCCATCGCCACCGACGCGGCCGCCAGCACCAGCGGCAGCTCGTACCCGAGCAACTGGGCGGCGCCGCGCAGCCCACCGAGCAGGCTGTATTTGTTGGCCGACGCCCACGCCGACATCAGCACCGCCACCACCCCGACGCCGACCACGGCCAGCACGAAGAACAGGCCAATGTCCAACGGCTGCCCGACCAGGTCGTTCGGGCCGAGCGGAATGACCAGCAGCACCAACAGGTAGGGCACCAGCGCCACCGCAGGCGCCAGCCGGAACACCGCCCGGTCCGCCTCGCGCGGCGTGATGTCCTCCTTCTGCACGAACTTGACCCCGTCGGCCACGAGCTGCGCCCAGCCGTGAAAGCCGCCCGCGTACATCGGGCCGAGCCGGCCCTGCATGTGCGCCATCACCTTGTGCTCGGCCTGGCCGACCAGCAACGGCAGGGTGAGGAACGCGACCACCACGCCGCCGATCCGGAGCACCAGCTCCACCCAGAGCGGCATCAGGCCGTACCCCCGTCGTGGTCGCTGCGGTCGTCGCGGCCCGGCGGGTCCGCGACCGGCTCGACGCCCGACGCGGCCGGGCCCCCGCCGGACACCGGCTGGTCGACCGGGCCTCCGCCGGACACCGGCTGGTCGACCGGGCCCGCGTCGGACACCGGCTGATCGACCGGGCCCGCGTCGGGCGCGGGCTGGGCGGCGGGGGTCGGGCCGTCGGCGGTGCCGGCAGGCCGGGGGGTACGCGCCGGACGGGCCCCCGGGGCGGGCCGCGCGGGACGCTCACGGGCCGGCCTGGCCGGGGTGCCGCCACGCGGCCCCTCCCCCACCCCACCGGCACCGGCCGGAGTGGGCGTGGGCCCCCACTCGCCCGGAGCGGGAACGCCCGGCGGGCGGATGGGTCGACGCCCACCGCCGGCCTCGGACTCGCCCGGCTCCTTCGCACCCGGCCAGGGCTTGGCCACCCGGGAGGCCAGCACGAACTCCTTGCGCAGCGGGTGACCCTCGAACTCCGGGGGCAGCAACAGCGGCAGCAGCCCCCGGTGGCCGGCGAAGTCGATGCCGAACATCTCGTGCGTCTCCCGCTCGTGCCAGGCGGCACCGGGGTAGACGTCGACCACCGACGCGACGGTGGGCGCGCCGCGCGGCAACCGGGTACGCAGCAGCACGCCGTGGCGCAGTCGGGTCGACCAGAGGTGCGCCACCACGTCGAAGCCCTCGGCAAGCTCGTCGACGGCGGAGAGCCAGTCGAAGAAGTCGCAGGCCAGCTCGGCGTCGTCGCGGGCGGCGGAGACCGCGGTGAGCCAATTCTCGGGCGGCACATCGACGGTGGCCCGGGCGAACCGTTGCCCGCCGGAGACCGACGGGGTCGCCTCGACCGGCGCGAGCAGCGCGACCAGTCGAGCGCCGACCTCTTCGGGAGTCATGCCGCTGATCCTAGTGCCGGCCGGGCCCGCGGCTGGCCGCCGCCGATGCCGAGCGATCTGCCGGCTTTGGGCGCGGTGCGCGCCTCGGCGGGGAAAGATGAGGGTGTGCGCGCTGTGACGGTGAGACCCGGGGTCGCCAACTCGCTGAACCTCGTCGAGGATCAGCCGGAACCGCCTGCCGAGGAGGGCTCGGTCCTGGTCGAGGCGCTGGCGGTCGGGATCTGCGGCACCGACCACGAGATCATCGCCGGGGAGTACGGCGAGGCGCCGCCGGGTGCGGACCGCCTGGTCATCGGGCACGAGTCACTGGGCCGGGTGGTCGAGGATTCGAGCGGCACCCTGCAACCCGGTGACCTGGTGGCCGGGATCGTCCGGCACCCCGACCCGGTGCCCTGCCCGAACTGCGCGGTCGGCGAGTGGGACATGTGCCGCAACGGTCAGTACACCGAGCACGGCATCAAGGCGCTGCCCGGGTTCGCCCGGGACCGCTGGCGGGTCGAGCCACGGTTCGCGGTCGCGCTCGACCCGACGCTGGCCCAGGTGGGCGTGTTGCTGGAACCGACCAGCGTGGTGGCGAAAGCCTGGGACCACATCGAGCGGATCGGGCACCGGGCCGAGTGGCAGCCGCAGACCGTGCTGGTCACCGGGGCCGGGCCGATCGGGCTGCTGGCCGCGTTGCTCGGCACCCAGCGCGGGCTCTCCGTCCACGTGCTGGACCGGGCCACCGATGGGCCGAAGCCGGAGCTGGTCGCCGGGCTCGGCGCCACCTACCACGCGGTGCCGGTCAACGACCTGCCCTTCGAGCCGGACGTGGTGATCGAGTGCACCGGCGCGCCCACGGTTGTCCTCGACGTCATGTGCAAGGCGGCCCCGATCGGGATCGTCTGCCTGGCCGGGGTGTCCAGCGGTGGCCGGACCCTCGACTTCGACGCCGGGGCCCTCAACCGGGCGCTGGTGCTGGAGAACAACGTGGTGTTCGGCTCGGTGAACGCCAATCGGCGGCACTGGACCATGGCCGCGCAGGCCCTCGCCCGCGCCAACCAGGTCTGGCTCGAATCGCTGATCACCCGGCGGGTGCCGGTGAACCGGTACGTCGACGCGTACACCCCCGGGCCGGACGACATCAAGGTGGTGCTGGAGTTCGCGTCCTGAGCGACGCTGCGCCGATCAGATGCCCGGCAGCCGGCCGTTGCGGAACAGGTCGACGAAGAGCTGATGGTCCTGCCGGGCGCGCACCCCGTACACGTGCGCGAACTCCACCAGATGGGCGACGAAACCCGCCTCGTCGGTGTCCACCGCCGCGACGATCGCCTCCTCGGTGGAGTAGTCCACCAGGTCATGACTGGATTCGTCGTCGGCGACCGAGTGCATCCGGGCCACCGCCCGACCAAGGTCGACGAGAACCCCGGTCAGCTCCTCCGGCTCGTTCACGTCCGACCAGTCCAGATCGGCGGCGTACGGGGAGACCTCGGCGACGAGCTGACCGGCCCCGTTCAGCTCGGCGAAGCCCAGCCACGGGTCGGCGTGCGCCTGCAACGCCCGCTGCGACTCGGCGGTCCGGTGCCCCTGGTGCTGGAAGTAGCCGCGCACCGACTCGTCGGTGACGTACCGCGCCACGGCCGGCACCTGCGCCTGCTTCATGTAGATGACGACGTCGTTCTCCAGTGCCTGGGTGTGCCCCTCCAGCAGGAGGTTGTACGACGGCAGCCCGGCCGAGCCGATGCCCACCCCCTTGCGCAACACCACGTCCTTGATCCGCGCGGCCACCGGCCGGAGCTTCATCGAGGCGGCGGGCAGGGTGCCCAGGTAGTCCTGGAAGGCGGCGCTGACCAGGTCCCGGGTGGCGTCGTCGATCTCGAAGACCCCGTCGCCGATGGAGAATCGTCGCTCGTAGTTGTCGATGGTGGTCTGCGTGGCGAGCAGGTCGACGCGGGTGTTGAGCCGGGCCTGCTGGAGCACCCGGCGCAGCACCCCGTCGGCATTGTCCAGGGTGATCGAGCCAATCGCGTCGTCACCGCCGGTGGCGATCGCCCGCAGCTCGGTCAGGTAGGACCGGGCGAAGCCGGCCACCAGGTCCCCGATCGCCGTGTCGGAGAGCGCCTTGCCGTAGCCGAGCAGCGCCACACTGGCCGCGAGCCGGCGCAGGTCCCAGGTGAACGGCCCGACGTACGCCTCGTCGAAGTCGTTGACGTTGAACACCAGCTGCCCGGAGGCGTTCATGTAGGTGCCGAAGTTCTCCGCGTGCAGGTCACCGTGGATCCACACCCGGCTGGTCCGCTCGTCGAGGAACCGATCGTCGGCGAAGTCGCCGCGCTGGTCGGCGTAGAACAGCGCGGCGCTGCCCCGGTAGAAGGCGAACGGGGAGGCCGCCATCTTCCGGAACTTGCGGCGGAAGGCAGCCGGGTCGATCGCCATCGACGCGCCGAACTCCTCGGTGAGCACGTCGACGATGTGGGCGGGCCGCTGGTCCACTGAGCTGCTCATACAGCGCAGGCTAGTGCGGCCGGTCCACAACGGGTGGCGAACCAGCCAGACATCGATCATGCTGGCTGGCGTCATGGCGCAGGTTCCCTGGCGGCGCCCTCAGTTCGCGGTGGGTGGGCGGACCGGTGGTGCGGTGAGCGAGTCGACGGAGCGCGGTGCGGCGGCCTCGAGGGGCGGGGCGTCCAGCGGCGCGGCCAGCGCATCCCGCTGCGGCACCCCACCGATGCCGGACTGCTCGGCGGCGATCTTCTCCTGTAGGCGCAGGATGCCGTGCAGCAGCGCCTCCGGCCGGGGCGGGCAGCCGGGCACGTACACGTCGACGGGGATGAGCTGGTCGACACCCTTGGTCACCGAGTACGAATCCCAGTAGGGGCCCCCGCAGTTCGAGCAGGCGCCGAACGAGATGACGTACTTCGGCTCGGGCATCTGGTCGTAGAGCCGCTTGATCGCCGGGGCCATCTTGTCGGTCACCGTGCCGGAGACCACCATCAGGTCGGCCTGCCGCGGGCCGTGGGCGAACGGGATCACGCCAAGCCGGATGAAGTCGTGCCGACCCATGCTGGTGGCGATGAACTCGATCGCGCAGCAGGCCAGACCGAAGTTGAACACCCAGAGCGAGTAGCGGCGCCCCCAGTTCAGCACGAACCGGATCGGCTCTCCCAGCACTGCCGGCAGCTGCACGATTGCCCCCCTCTTGTCCCCTACCGGACAGTCAACCACAGCCTCCCGCTGCAACCCCGCGGCCCGTTCAGGGCTTCTAACCGGGTACGGCGCGCCGAGCACGGCCGCCGGTAACGGGGATCACGGGAGGACCTGTTCATGAACACTCGGACCAAACTCCGCGCAGGCGTACTGCTCGGCTCGGCACTGGCCCTGATGGCCGCGCTGCCGGGCACCGCCGCGCTGGCGTCGGCCGGCGCGCCGGCCGCCATCTCGACGGGCCGGCTGGTGCTGGAGCCGACCGGGAACGGTTACCAGGGCACCCTGCCGGTGACCATCACCAACCGCAGCCGGGCCACCGACTACTACACCATCCTGATCACCGAGCCGGTCGCCGGCTCGTTCGACGGGCTGGTGCCCAGCGGCGCCTGCATCCAGGCCGAACCGGTGGACAACCGACGGGTCATCGCGTGCTCGGTGGAGGGACCGGACCTCGAGCCGGGCGAGCGACGCAGCGTCGACGTGGCCTTCGAGGTGCTGACCGCGCCTCGCCCGTACGCGATGTCCGCCACCGGTGGGCGGGTCGAGGTCGTGCCCGGGCACACCCAGCAGGTTGCCGCCGGCAAGGACTTCAGCACGCTGTTCCGGGCCACCAACGGATCACTGCGGAACCCGCGACCGTACGTCCAGGACACCTCGGCGAACGCCTCGCTGACCGCCGGAACCGGCGCGCTCACCCTGACCCGGCAGGCCGACGGGACCTACGCGGGCCGGCTGCCGGTGACCGTGCGCTATGCCGGCGACGCTCCGCACGACTACCTGTCGGTGCAGGCGAGCCTGCCGACCGGGGTGGAGATCACCGGCACCGACCCGCAGGACTCGCCGAGCTTCGGCGGGTTCTTCGAGGTGCCCGGTGGGCGGATGGCACCGGGCGAGGAGCGCACCTTCGCGGTGCTCTTCGGTGCGTCGGCGGACACCGTCGTCGGCGACCTGGGAACCGTCGACCTGGTCCTGAGCACCCGGTACGGCGCCGACGAGGTGGCCGACGCCACGCCGACCGACAACCGCATCCAGGTCAGCCTGAGCGCCTCCGACGACAGCTGACCGACCTGTGCGTCGCCGGCCGGCACGGGGGTTCCGGCCGGCGACGCGGGCGGGGCGTTGCCTCGACCTGGCTGGTCGCCCCCACCGGACGGCCACCCACCGGCAGCGGTGCTGGCTCGGCGGTCGGGCTGCAACCCCCCGACCAATTGACGAGTGTTACGACCGCCTCGGGCACGATCCGACGGCGAACGGGGAGGGGCAGTGACAGCGATGACCGGAGCGCTCGCCAACGAGCCGCCGGGTGCGGCTACCGCGGCGGCCAGGGACCACGCGGCGACGTCGAGCTTCGACACCTTCTACCACGCGCACTTTCGCGATGTGACCACCCAGCTCGGCGCCTACGTGGGCGACCTGTCGCAGGCCCAGGACCTCGCCCAGGAGGCGTTCTGCCGCGCGCTGGCCCGGTGGGACAAGCTGGCCCGGTACGACGACCCGGTCGCCTGGGTCCGGCAGGTCGCCTGGAACCTCGCCCGGAGTCGCTGGCGGCGGCTGCGGACCGCCCGCAACCACCTGCTCCGGCAGCGGCGGACGGAGGCCACGATGGCCGGTCCGACGCCCGATCGGGTGGCGATCGACGCCGCGCTGGCCCAGCTGCCCGCCAACCACCGACGGGCCGTCATCCTGCACTACCTCGCCGACCTGTCGGTCAACGAGATCGCCAGTCAGGAGGGGGTGGCCGAGGGCACGGTCAAGTCCTGGCTGCACCGCGGCCGGCTGACGCTGGCGGGGCTGCTCGACGAGAGCATCGAGGGGATGGGCAATGACTGACATCGACCCGCGGCTACGGGAGCGGTTCGCCGCGTACCGGGCCGAGACGGTTTGCCGGGTCACCGGTCCGGGACCTGACCAGGCCCGACGTACCCTTCGTCGGCGTCGCCAGACGAGGGCGGTGGTGGTGGCGGTGACGGCGATCGTCCTGGCGGTCGTGCCGATCGTCGCCAACGCCGGCCTACGGGGCGACGGGTCGGTGCCGGCACCGGCGCAGACCGGCACACCGACCATCCCGCCGACGAGCGCTCCCGCACCGACGCCGTCCACCCCGCTGATGCCCAGCACGACCACGACCACGAGCCCGGCCGCGCCGGACGGTCGGATCAGCCGGGCGCAGCTGCTGGCCGCCCGCGTCACCCTGCCGGCCTGGCCCGCGGGCATGCCGACGACCTGCCTCACCTCGGACGTGCGGCTGCGTCCCCCGTCGCGCACCGACTACGTGCCCGTCCTGACCGACCTGGAGCTGCGCTACACCGACCTGGACGGCGACGGCGCCATCGAGACGGTCGCCCTGGTCGCCTGCCGGTTCGGCGAGGCCCTGGCGAAACAGCTCGTCGCCTTCGACCGCGACGGGAACGGCCGGATCGTGACCATGGGTCGCATCGTTCGGACCGGAGACGGGATCGCGGACATCACCGACTTCGCCGTCTCCGACGGCGGACGGGTGCGGGCACAGGTGGCGGACCTTCAGTCCTGCTGCTCCACGCCGAGCTACTGGGCTCGGACGCAGTGGCGGACATTCCGCTGGAACGGGGACCAGTTCCCCCAGAGCGCTGGCCCGACGTCGTTCGGGCCGGACACCCGCCTGACCGACCTGGTGTTGACCGGGGGTGATCTCGTCCTGGGGCCAACCGGTGCAGGCCGCAAGCGTCCGGGCACCCTGACCCTGACCGTGACGAACAAGGGACCGGTGGACGTCGCGCGGGTCGGCTTCGGCGAGCTGAAGCTGATCGGCACGCCCGACGGTGGTGACTGGTCGCTGTGCGCATCGTGGCAGAACGACGGGTCCGGGGCCGACTGTCGCGTGGCCGGGTTGCGGTCCGGGGAGCGCCGCACGTACAGGTTCCGCTTTCTGGTCGATCCATCCACAGTGGCCGAGTCGAGCCCACGAGTAGTGCATTTCGACGAGGACGGCCGGTACTGGAGAGACCTGACCTACGGGGACACCCATGTGGACCTGCGGGTGATTTCCTGACCGACGTGTTGATCGGGCCCGGCCGGCCTTGGCGGCCGGGTCCGGCATCGCCCGGTCAGCGGGAGGACCAGGTGGGGTGCTGGAGCAGGCTGACGAACTCGACGAGCAACCGCTCGCGTAGCGCGGGTGCGGCGGCGTCGAGCAGGGTGTTCACCAGCGCCATCCGCTCCGGCAGCGGTCCCGTGCCCGCCCCCGCATCGTCGCCCAGACCCAGCCCGGCGGCCAGGCCGGCGATCAGCTCCGGGGTCAGCGCCTCGGGCGTCAGGGCGCCGACCAGGGCCGCCAGCTCGGCGGGTAGCCGCACCGGACCGGCGGCCCGGGCGGCGGCCACCGCCTCGGTCAGGGCCGGCCCGAACTCGGCGACCCGGGGCGCCACCGCGGCGGTCACCGTGAGATGCACGCTGGCGGGCAGGTCGGCGTACGACAGCTGGGGTTGGGTGTGCCAGCCCCGCGCGGTCAGCTCGTCGACCAGGACGAACAGGTCGGGACCGCCCTCGGTGGCGGTGAAGCAGACCACTGTCGACTCCGGCTCGGCCATCAGCCGCAACCCGTCGACGGCTCGGACCGCGTCGGCCAGACCGGCGACCGCGTCCCGGGTCACGCCGGCGAGCCGCAGGTAGCCGTCATCGCCGAGGTGCCGCAGGGTCGCGTACGCGGCGGCGATCGGCCCACCCGACCGGGTGGATGCGATCACCGGGTTGATCATCGTGTAGCCGGGCCAGTCGGCGTACGCGAAGTACTGCGGGGCACGCAGCGCGGCGTCGCGGTGCAGCAGCACCGACACACCCTTCGGCGCGTACGCGTACTTGTGCAGGTCCACGGAGATGGAGGTGACGCCGGGTACCGCGAAGTCGAACGGCGGGACCGGCTCCCCGAGGCGGCGCAGGTACGGCAGGGTCCAGCCGCCGAAGCAGGCGTCCACGTGGCAGCGCACCCCGGCCTCGGCCGCCGCGGCCGCGATCTGCTCGACCGGGTCCACCACCCCGTGCGCGTACGACGGCGCGGAGCAGGCGACCAGCACCGTCTCCGGGCGGATCGCGGCGGCCATCGCGACCGGGTCGGGGCGCAGCGTGTCCCGGTCGACCGGCACGACGTCCAGCGCCACCCGCAGGTAGTGCGCCGCCTTGGCGAATGCGGCGTGCGCGCTCGACGGCACCACGATCCGGGGTGTGGTGATCTCCGGGTGGGCGTCCCGGGCTGTCTTGACGGCGAGGATCAGCGACTCGGTGCCGCCGCTGGTGACGCTGCCGACGACGTCCGGGGCGGTGGTCCCGGGGCCGGCGCCGAGCACCCGGCCGGCGGCGCCGACCAGCGCGTTCTCCATGGCCAGCAGGGAGGGGAACGCGGTCGGGTCCAGTCCGTTCACGTGGGCGCTCTCCCGATGGGCGGCGGCAGCCAGCTCGTCCAGCCCCGGCACCGCCGGGTCGTAGACGTAGGCGAACAGCCGTCCCCCGTGGGTGGGCCGGTCCGCACCCCGCAGCTGCCGAACCTCGGACAACGCGACCTCGGCGGCAACCCCAGCGGCGGAAAGCGCCCCAGCCTCAACCCGGTTCTCGTCGATCATGGGGTTATGGTGCCCTTCTCGTGACGGTCAACGGCTTTCGTCCCCCAGCACAACTCCATGATCGACCCGGACTGGGGTGGGGGTTGGGGTGGGGGTGTACTGGCGGAGCAGGAGGATCGGCGGGGCGATCAGCAGGGCGGGGATCAGGGTGAAGCCGAGGAGGACGCCTAGTCGCGCCGTGTCGGACTGGGTGGCCGCTGAGCCGGTGTCGGAGGAGACGTAGCCGGACAGCTGGAGCACCAGGCCGTAGATGCCCGGGCCGAGCGCCAGGCCGAAGGTCTCCCCGGCGGTCCACAGGCCGGTGAAGACGCCCGCCTGCCGGCGCCCGGTGCGCGCCGTCTCGTGCGCGATGCAGTCCGGCAACATCGCCAGCGCGAAGACCTGCTGCCCGGCGTACCCCGCGCCGATCAGCGCGACCACGAGATAGACGGCGACCGGCGGCAACACCGGCGCGGCGACCAGGGCGAGCGCACCGGCGGCGAGGATCAGCGAGGCGACGACCAGCGATGTCCGCTTGCCCAGCCGGGCGCCGATCCGGGTCCAGAGCGGCATCACCAGCAGTGCTGGCCCGACGAAGCAGACGAAGAGCAGGGTCGGCCCGTTCTGCTCGTCGCGCAGGATCTGCCCGGCGAAGTAGTTGACCCCGGCCAGGATCGTCGCCACCCCGGCGGACTGCACCACGAAGCAGATCAGCAGCGCCCGGAACGGGCGGTTGGCGCCGGCCACGGCGAGCTGGGCGCGCAGGGTCGGCTCGCTCTCGCCCACCGAGCCGGTCGGCGCGGACCGGGTGCCCAGGAACGCGCCGAGCGCTCCCAGGGCGATCAGCACCGCCACGAACAGCCCCATCCACCGGTGCCCCGCCACGCCGTCACCACCGGCGCTCACCACCAGCGGGGCGACCGCGCCGGAGACCAGGATGGCCAGCGCCAGCACCGCGATCCGCCAGGTCATCAACCGGGTGCGCTCGGCGTAGTCGCCGGTCAGCTCCGCCGGCATCGCCACGTACGGCACCTGGAAGAAGGCGAACGCGGTGGCGGTGGCGAGGAAGGCGAACGCCACGTACGCCGCGGCGGCCGGACCGTTACCGAACGGCGCGGCGAAGATCGACGCGAACAGGACGGCGAGGCCGAGGCCGGCGATGAGCAGGTACGGCCGACGGGCACCCCAACGCGACCGGGTGCGGTCGGAGATCCGCCCGGCGACCGGGTTGACCACCACGTCCCATGCCTTGGGCAGCAGCACCAGCAGGGCGGCCAGCCCGGCGGCCACTCCCAGGGTGTCGGTCAGGTACGGCAGCAGCAGCAGACCGGGCACGGTGCCGAACGCTCCGGTCGCCAGTGAGCCGAGCGCGTAGCCGGCGTGCACCGATCGGGGCAACGAGCCGCTGGCAGACGAGCCGGCGCCCGGCCGCGTTTTCATGGGGCCGAATGTTACTCACGTTAGGACGGCGGTCACATCCCCTCATCAGGCGACCAGGCCGCCGCCGCGACGTCCACACCCTCGCCGCGCAGCGGCACGCCCTCGGCCCGCAGTCGGGCCCGCGCCTCCCGCTCGTGCCCAGGTGGCAGTCGGCCACTCGCGGTCACCACCCGATGCCAGGGCACCGAGCCCCCGTGCCGGGCCATGATGTTGCCGACCAACCGGGCCGAGGCACGCCCCGAACGCTCGGACAGCGCGTCGGCCACCCCGCCGTACGACATCACCCGGCCCTCCGGGATCCGCTCGACCAGGTCGAGCACCGCCTCGACGTACTCGTCAGGAGTCACAATCCGCCACCATATGGGAACGCCGCCGGGCGGTGCCGCCGTGACCACGCAGAATGGTCGGGTGCGCGACGCAGTCACGACGGCCCGGCGGGTCGTCGTCAAGATCGGATCCTCCTCGTTGACCACCGCCACCGGCGGGCTGGCCGACGAGCGCGTCGACACGCTGGTCGACACCCTCGGTCGGCTCACCGCCGAAGGGCGCGAGGTGGTGCTGGTGTCCTCCGGCGCGATCGCCGCCGGGCTCGCCCCGCTCGGGCTGGCCCGACGCCCGCGCGACCTGGCCACCCAGCAGGCCGCCGCCAGCGTCGGGCAGGGGCTGCTGATCGGCCGGTACGCGGCCAGCTTCGCCCGGCACGGCCGCACCGTCGGGCAGGTGCTGCTCACCGTGGACGACGTGACCCGACGAGCGCACTACCGCAACGCGTACCGGACGTTGCGCAAGCTGCTCGACCTGCGGGCGGTGCCGATCGTCAACGAGAACGACACGGTCGCCACCCAGGAGATCCGGTTCGGCGACAACGATCGACTGGCCGCTCTGGTGGCCGCTCTGGTGCACGCCGACCTGCTGGTGCTCCTCTCCGACGTGGACGCGCTCTGGACCGGCGACCCCACCAATCCGCACTCGACCCGGATCGCCGAGGTCCGCGACGACACGGACCTCGCCGGGATCACCATCGGCGGGACCGGCCGGTCCGGCGTCGGCACCGGCGGCATGGTGACCAAGGTCGAGGCCGCCCGGATCGCCACCGGGTTCGGGATTCCGGTGGTACTCACCGCCGCCGACCTGGCCTCGCCGGCGCTGGCCGGCGAACCGGTCGGCACTCTCTTCCACCCACAGCGACAACGCCCGACGGCCCGACTGTTCTGGCTGGCCCACGCCACCTCGCCCCGAGGGCGGCTGCACCTCGACCCGGGCGCGGTCGCCGCCGTCGTCGGGCGGCGCAAGTCGCTGCTGCCGGCCGGCATCACCGCCGTGGACGGCACGTTCACCGCCGGCGACCCGGTGGACCTGGTGGACACCGCCGGCGCGTCGGTCGCCCGCGGGCTGGTCAACTACGACGCGGTGGAGCTGCCCGGGCTGCTCGGCCGTTCCACGTCCGAACTCGCCGCGGCGCTGGGCCCGGCGTACGAACGAGAGGTCGTCCACCGCGACGACCTGGTGCTGCTCTGAGGAGTCGACAATGAGTGAACGTCAGCGAGCGAATCAGCGGCTCGGGGCGGTCGTGCCTCAGGCCGCCACGGAGCGAAGCGGGGTGCCGGCATGAGCGTCGTCGAGCAGGCCCGGCGGGCGCGGGACGCCGCCGCCGAGTTGGCCGTGGCCACGCGTACCGCCAAGGACGCCGCGCTGGTGGCGATGGCCGACGCGCTGGTGGCGCGTACCCCGGAGATCCTGGCCGCGAACGAGACGGACCTGGCGGCCGGGCGCGAGGCCGGGCTGAGCGCGGCCGTCCTCGACCGGCTCGCGCTCGACGCTGGTCGAGTGGCGGGCATCGCGGGCGCGCTGCGCGAGATGGCCGCGCTGCCCGACCCGGTCGGCGAGGTGGTCCGTGGCTCCACCCTGCCCAACGGGCTGGAGCTGCGCCAGATTCGGGTGCCGTTCGGGGTGGTCGGCATCATCTACGAGGCGCGGCCCAACGTGACAGTGGACGCCGCCGGGATCTGCCTCAAATCCGGCAACGCGGCGCTGCTGCGCGGGTCGTCGTCGGCCGCGCACTCGAACGCCGCGCTGGTCGCGGTGCTGCGCGACGCGGTCGCCGGGGCCGGGCTGCCCGCCGACGCGGTGCAGTTGCTCGACGCCAGCTCCCGCGACTCGGTCAAGGAGCTGATGCGCGCCCGGGGGCTCGTCGACGTGCTCATTCCGCGCGGTGGCGCTTCGTTGATCCGCACCGTGGTCGAGGAGTCGACCGTGCCGGTGATCGAGACCGGGGTGGGCAACTGCCACGTGTACGTCGACGCCGCCGCCGACCTGGCGAAGGCCGTCGCGGTGACGCTGAACGCCAAGACGCAACGCCTGTCCACCTGCAACACGGCCGAGTCGCTGCTGGTGCACGCGGGCATCGCCGACGCGTTCCTGCCGCCGGTGCTGGCCGCGTTCGCCGAGGCGGGGGTGACCGTGCACGGCTCACCTGAGGTGGCCGCCCATTCCGCCGCGGTGGTCCCGGCCACCGAGGAGGACTACGCCACCGAGTATCTGTCCGCCGACATCTCGGTGGCGGTGGTCGACTCGCTGGACGCGGCGGTCGCGCACATCCGCCGGTACGGCACCGGGCACACCGAGGCGATCATCACCGACTCGACGACGGCCGCCCGCGAGTTCGTCGCCCGGGTCGACGCGGCGGCGGTGATGGTGAACGCCTCGACCCGGTTCACCGACGGAGGCGAGTTCGGCTTCGGCGCGGAAATCGGCATCTCCACCCAGAAGCTGCACGCCCGCGGCCCGATGGGCCTGCCCGAGCTGACCAGCACCAAGTACGTCGTCACCGGAGACGGCCACCTGCGCTAGAGCCCTGCCGCGCTCCCGCGCTCCCGCGCTCCCGCGCTCCCGCGCTCCCGCGCTCCCGCGCTCCCGCGCTCCCGCGCTCCGGCGCTCCGGCGATCTTGCACTTACTGCCCTGGCATAACGGGCACTTCACGTGAACCGGCAACCGAAACTGCAAGATCGGCGCGGGCGGGGCGCGCGGGCGGGGCGGGGCGCGGGGCGCGCGGCGGGGCGCGCGGCGGCGCGGCGCGGCGGCGCTCAGCTGGGTGGCGCGGGGCGGGCTGCCCGGATCGCGGCCAGCGTGGTGTGCACGTCGAACTGGTGGCCGTCGTCGCTCTCCCAGCCGCCGTCGCTGCGCTGGGTCTCGGCCAGCCGGCGCAGCGCCCGCACCATGATCCAGTCCTGTGGGTCGACGCCGGCGCGGCGCAGGGTGGCCCCCAGCCACGCCACGTCTCCCGGGGACATCTTCGGCATCCGCTCGGCCAACACCACCTGGATCCGCGCCGACTCCTGGAACATCTCCTGCCGGTGCAACACGGCCGCGCTCAGCCAGCCCGCGGCGAGGAACAACGGCCAGCTACCGTCCGGGCGCAGCCGCGCGGTGAGCGAGTGGGCCGCCGCCTGCACCACCCCGGCGTACGCCCCACCGACCCGGTGGTCGAGTGGACCCGACGCCCGGGCGTCCAGGCCGCCGACGGTGAGCCAGAAACCGGCGTTGGCCGACACGAGGAACGCGGCCTCCGGGTCACCGGGCCGGGCCCACTCCGGTGCCGAGTCGGCCAGCGAGGCGTCCTCTTCCCAACCGCCGTCGGCCTGCTGCCGGGACGCCAGCCAGTCCAGCGCGCGGCGAGCGGCGGGACGACCGAGCGCGCCCAGATCGTCCAGCTCGGCGAGGCGAAAGCAGGTGGCGTCGATCGAGGCGATATCGCCGCCCCAGGTAGCCGGCCAGCCGCCGTCGGATGATTGGCCGACCTCGGCCGTCTCCAACAACTCGGCGGGCACGGCGGTGCCGTTTCGGAGCCAGGAGAGGCGGGCGCGTTCCACCGCATCCCCATGCGCCACGACGAACCCGATCGCGGCTTCCAAGTCGACCACGGCGGAGAGGCTACCTGCGCAGACGCGACGCCGCCTCGGAGAATCGGCCAGCCAGGAATGGCTGCGTCGCTCCGGCCGGACGGCCGCTCGGTGTCAGCTGCGTCGATTTGCCCGGGCGGCCGTGTGGGCCACCCCGACGCGACGGCACGGCCACCCCGACGCGACGGCACGGCCGCCCTGACGCGACGGCACGGCCGCCCCGACGCGACGGCATGTCCACCCCGACGCGACGGCGTGGCCGCCCCGGCGCGATCGGTCAGTAGGCGGGCAGCGCCGGGTCGATCTGCTTGATCCAGGAGAGCACGCCGCCCTGCACGTGCACGGCGTCCTTGAAACCGGCCGCCTTGAGCGCGGCGAGTGCCTCCGCCGAGCGGACGCCGGACTTGCAGTGCAGCACGATCTGCCGGTCCTGCGGCAGCTTCGCGAGGGCCTCGCCGGAGATGATGTCGCCCTTGGGGATCAGGGTGGCCCCGGGGATCCGGACGATCTCGTACTCGGCCGGCTCCCGCACGTCGACCAGGAAGATGTCCTTGCCGGCGTCCTGCCACTCCTTGAGCTCCAGCGCGGTGATGGTCGAGTCGACCGTCGCCTCCTGCGCCTCCTCGGAGACCGCGCCGCAGAAGTCCTCGTAGTCCTCGAGCAGGTCGGTGACCGTCGGGTTGTCGCCGCAGAGCACGCAGTTCGGGTCCTTGCGGACCTTGATCTTGCGGTATTCCATCTCCAGGGCGTCGTAGACCATCAGGCGGCCCACCAGCGGCTCACCGATACCGGTGAGCAGCTTGATCGCCTCGTTCACCTGGATCGAACCGATCGACGCGCAGAGCACACCGAGCACGCCGCCCTCCGCGCAGGAGGGGACCATGCCGGGCGGCGGCGGCTCCGGGTAGAGGCAGCGGTAGCAGGGGCCGTGCTCGGCCCAGAACACCGACGCCTGGCCGTCGAAGCGGTAGATCGAGCCCCAGACGTACGGCTTACCGAGCAGCACCGCCGCGTCGTTCACCATGTAGCGGGTGGCGAAGTTGTCGGTGCCGTCGACGATCAGGTCGTACTGGGCGAAGATCTCGCGGACGTTCTCCCGGTCCAGCGCGGTGTTGTGGATCTCCACGTTGACCAGGGGGTTGATCTCGCGGATCGACGCGGCGGCGGACTCGGCCTTGGACCGGCCGATGTCGGACACGCCGTGGATGATCTGGCGCTGGAGGTTGGACTCGTCGACGGTGTCGAAGTCGATGATGCCGAGCGTGCCGACCCCGGCCGCGGCGAGATACATCAGAGCGGGGGACCCGAGGCCACCGGCGCCGACACAGAGCACCCGGGCGTTCTTGAGCCGCTTCTGGCCGGTCACCCCGACGTCCGGGATGATCAAGTGACGTGAGTAGCGGCGGATCTCGTCTACGGTCAGCTCGGCGGCGGGCTCGACGAGCGGGGGCAACGACACGGTGGACTCCCCGGGATCGGCGGTGTGAACCGCGCCATTGTTGCTCGCGGGAGCCCCGCTCGGCCATGAGGGACGACACGTGGTCCGGTATGCGGGAGCGGGAATAACCGACGACCCGGCCGATCAGGGGATGATGTCCCCCGCGTAGCGACGGCCGTCGAGGTAGGGCCAGGCGTTGGCGACGCAGCCCTGCAGGCCGTACGTCTGCTGCTGCATCACGGGTGCGGGCTCCCCCGGGCCGGGGCACGCCTCGTGGTCCTCGCCGAACTCGTGGCCCACCTCGTGGTTGATGACGTAGGTGCGGTAGGTGTCCAGGGAGGCGCCGTAGTCGGGGACCGCGTCCATCCAGCGGGCCAGGTTGATGATGACCTGGCCGGGCAGGCGACAGGAGGTGTAGCGCTCGGTGCTGAGCCCACCCTTGGCGCACATCCGCTCGGACGTGACCGGGGTGGCGAGGTAGATGGTGAAGTCGGCGGCCCCGGCGTCGGCCACCCGTTGTACCCGCAACTCGTCGGAGGCGATCCAGCTACGCGGGTCGGCCAGCACCTCGTCCACCCGGGCGGCGAACGCGTCGGCATCCTGGCCGGTGCCGCGTTCGACGACGACCCGGTAACGCCGCAGCGGCCCGTCCGTGCCGTGCACGGGTGTCTCGCCGTCGGCCACCGTGAAGCGTCCCGCCCCGACGGACGGATAGCTGGTGGGCGCCGGGTGCGCGGCTACCCCGCCCCCGTGCCCCATGCCGCCCTCGGTGGTGGCCGGAGGCTCGCTCGACGGCTCGCCGGTCCGGCTCACCGTCACGCCGATGGCGGCGGCGAGCACGAGGAGGCCGAGCAGGCTGCTGCGGCGGCGACGCCGGTGCATCCTGACCAGCGCGGGACGCGCACCCCGGTTCGCCGACCGAAGGCCGGGCGGCCGAGGCGGGCCGTAAGGGGACGACGGCGTCATGACGTCGAGCCTGCCAGATTATTCGGGCATTTCTCCGTTTTTGCCGCTATTGCCGCAAGACGCCTGATGGGGGCGGACGGCCGGCGTGTCGCCCGATCGACTCAGAGGGCGGGCCCGCTGTAACGACGCCCCTCGAGATAGGGCCACGGGTTGACCCGGCACCCGTTGAGGAACAGCGTCTGCTGCATCATCACCGGCGCTGGTCGGCCCGCGCCGGGGCAGCGCTCGTGCCGATGCCCGAGCTGGTGACCCACCTCGTGATTGACCACGTACGTCCGGTAGACCGTCAGCGGCACACCGGCCGAGACGAAGTGCGGCACGGACAGCCGCCACCGATCCAGATTGATGATCACCTGACCGGGTGCTCGACAGGATGTGTACGGCCGGCCGTCGACCCGGATGTCCACCCCACCCTCGGCGCACATCCGACCGGCGGTGCGGGCGGTGGCCAGGTAGACGGTGAAGTCACGAGGCGCGCTCCCCGGCACCTGCTGTAGCCGCAGCCTGCCGCTGTCGACCCAACTGCCCGGCCCGGCGAGCGCCACCCGGACCGCTTCGGCGAACCCGGCGACGTCCTCGTTGCTGCCCGACTCCACCGCGACCCGGTATCGCCGCAGCTCGCCGGCGCGACCCAGCACCGGGCCGGCGCTGGCGTCGTAGCCGAACCTCCCGGTGCCGGCGCTCGGGACCGGGCCGGGCGCCCGTAACACCGGGGGCGGGCTGGACGGGACCACGTCGGCGGGTGTGGGATCGGCCGGCGGCGGCAGCGGCGCGGCCACCAGCGGCGGCGGGACGATCTCCTCGGCGGCCAGCCGGTCGGCGCTCGGGTGCCCACCCGGCCCTTCGGCGATCACGGTCACCGCCGCACCCACGGCCAGCACCACCGCCACCAGTTGGGCGAGCAGTGCCAACCGTCGCCGACGGCGGCCAGGGTGGCGGGCTGAGCTGAGCATCCAGGTCAGCCTGCCAGATCAGGCCGCCCTACGGCCTCCCCCGTTTCGGCGAGCAGGCCGACCACCGCGCGGGCAACCAGCCGGGGAACCTCCAGCTGCGCCACATGACCGACACCGCCGAGCATCATCAATCGGCTGTCCGGGATGACCCGGGCGGTCTGCGGCGCGACCCGCACGTCGACCAGTCGGTCCTGTCGGCCACCCACCACCAGGGTCGGTGCGCGCACCGCCTCGGCGAGGCGCCACAGCGAACCCGGCCCCCGCAGGTACGCCCGCAGGAAGCTGGAGACCAGCCCACGGAACGTCCGGACGTACGCGGCGGCGTAGTGCTCGGCCTCGTACCGCACCCGAATCTCCTCCAGCGCCTCGGCCCGGCGTTGATCGCAGATCCGGCTGAGATCGGCCACGCAGGCCTCCAGCACCTGCTGGGCCATCACCTCGGGCGCGAGCTGGGTGAGCCGCCGCGCGACCAGCCGCTCACCCCGCGGGATGGCGAGGACCGGCAGCATCCGACCCTGCAACGAGCGCCGGAAATTCAGGAACGGCAACGCCGGGGAGATCAGGGTGAGGGTCCGCACCAGGTCCGGCCGCAGCCCGGCGACCTGCACCGCGACCGCGCCGCCCAGCGAGTTGCCGAACAGGTGCACCGGGCCCCGATCGGAATGCTCGATCCAGTGGACGACCAGATCGGCGAAGGCCGGAATCGTGTAGCGGGGGCCGGGCTCGCTGCGGCCGAAGCCGGGCAGGTCGATGGCCTGACCGTCCAGCCGGTCGGCGAGCAGCCCGGCCAGATCGGTCCAGTTCTGCGACGAGCCGCCCAGCCCGTGCACGTACAGCGCCGGCTCCGCGCCAGCGGCGGTGGCCGGGGTGTCGCGCACATATGTGACCCGGCCGTCGAGGCGGACCTCCCGACCCGGCCACGGGGGCGGGACACGGTGGTCGGGGAGCAGATGGTCCGGCCAGAGTGTGGCGCGTCTCATACTCCCAGTTTGCACCGGGACCACTCAGGAAAGCAGCGCCTCCAGCCGACGGTTGACCGCCGCCAGCGTCGCTCGGACCACCGCCTGGCGCGGATCACCCGCGACCAGGGCCGACCCGGCGAGCTGCTCGACCCAGCCCTCGCAGACCAGCAGCGCCACCACGGTGGCCACCTCGCAGTTGCCGAACGGCACCACCGCCGCGTGTTCGACGAAGCAGCGCCCCCGCTCGGCGTTGTCGGCGCCGCGCAGCAGCTCGTCCACCGCGGCGGCTGCCGCCACCGCGCAGAGCCGCAGCACGTAGCCGTCCACCGCGGGCCCGGTGGCGTACCCGGAGGCGCTGTCGCCCCCGGCCAGCAGCCGGACCTCCACGTTCGCGTCCAGGCCGAAGGTGCTGACCTGCACGTGGTCGATCACCACTCGGGGCCCCGGCGTGCCGCCGGTCTCCAGCGGTCGGGACGGCGCCGACTCCGTCGTGGTCACCTGACCACCGGAGTACGACGTGCCGAGCGTGGCCGGACTACCGGTCGCGGCGCCGGCCGGCGCGGCCGAGACCGATCCGGGTTCTTCCACGGTGGCCCGGCCCCGGTGTGGAGCGTTCGACCGGCGACGGCGCGTTGGGTCCGTGCCGGTCCGCTGCTCCGGGGCTGCCGACGTGGCCGCTGCCCGACCGCCGGACGGGTTGGCCACCGTCGGCGCCTCGGCCGCCCGGGCGTCGCCGGAATCACGCGCAGCCGCGCTCGACGGCTCGGGGGCACGCCGCTCGACGGGTCGGGGCTCGGCCGCGCGGCGGCGCACCGGCGGAGGTGGCGTGCTGGGCAGGCCGGGCACGTTCTGCGGCGCCGCGGCCAACCCCATCCGCTCCTGAAGAAGCCGAGCCACCTGCCGGCTCACCTCGGCCGGGTCGGCACCGTCGGCCAGGTCCAGTCGCAGGCTGTGCTCCCCGGCCGGCGTACGGCGCAGGGCCGCGTCGCGGACACCGGCCACCTCCCGGACGGCGTCCAGGATGGCGTTGACGTCGAACCCTTCGGGGCGCTCCCGCAGCGGGGCTGGCTCGTCGTCGCGACGGAGGTGGGTGGCGATGCGGGCGAGTTCCGGAGTTTCGGCGGGTGGCTCCACGGCTGGCGGCTCCGGCACGACGGGCACGTCCGGTTGGGCGGGGACGCGCTGCGGCAGTACCACCGCGCTCGGGGCCGGCTGCGGACCGGCGTCAGCCCGCGACGTCGGGTCGGGGGCGGATCGGCGAGCCGCGTAGGAAGAAGCGGACGCCGATGCGGGCTGATCGCGGCGCCCGGATCCCTTCGTGGTGGCGGGCGGCACCGCGTCGGTGGGGGACGGTGTGGTGTCACCTGGTGGCTGATCGTTGCCCGACGCAGCCGCCTGCGGCGACTCGACGGGTGACGGACCGGGCGGCTCCGGTGCGGCCGGACGGAGCCGGAACGGTGCGGTCGGCCGGACCTCGGGGCGGGATCGGCCGGGCGTGTCGGCCCCGTCGCCCCCACCGGTGTCGCTGGCCGATCGGCTGGCCGGCCAGGACGGGCGCTCGACCGGGGCCGCGGGGATCCGGCCCTCGGACCAGTCCGGCCGCTCGGCCCCGGAACTGCTCGCCGTCGGCGAGCCTCCGGTCCAGGAGGGGCGTTCCGCGATCAGGGACGGGCCTGCCGGAGCCGGCGGCGCATCAGCCAGCGTGGGAGGTGGTCCGGCTGGCGCGGGCGGCGGTCCAGCGGGCGCCGGAGGCGACGCGTCGGCCGATGCCGGCGCTTCGGACGATGCCGGGCTGGCGGCCCAGGAGGGCCGCGTCGGCGGGGCGCTGGCCGGCAGCGGATCGGACCCCCCGGCCCAGGACGGCCGCGTCGACGCCGCGCTGGTCGACGGCGGTTCGGACCCACCCGCCCAGGACGGCCGCACCGCGGGGACGCTGGTCGCTGCCTCGGACCCGCCCGCCCAGGACGGACGCGCCGGCGGGACGCTGGTCGGCGTCGGATCGGACCCGCCGGCCCAGGACGGCCGCGCCGGCGGGACGCTGGTCGGCGTCGGATCGGACCCGCCGGCCCAGGACGGCCGCGCCGGGGGCGCGCTGGTGGGTTCGGGGTCGGACCCGCCGGCCCAGGACGGGCGGTCGGCCCGGGGTCCGCCGCTCGCCGCGGAGCCTGCCCAGCTCGGACGGTCGGCGGGCGGACCACTGGTCGGCGTCGGGCCACCCGCCCAGGGCGGACGGTCGGCGGGCGGCGTGCTGGTCGGCTCGGTGGGGCGCTCCGGCGTGGAGTCGGACTCGGCCAGAATGGGTTCATACCCACGGGGTGGATCGGCACGGACCGGCTCGTACGGGCGGGGAGCCTCGGCGCGCACCGGCTCGTACGGCTGATGGGGCTCGGCGACCCAGCCGGGCGCCGACTCGTCCCGGGCCGCCGGGTCAACCGGTTCGTCGTCTGGACGGGACCAGGGCGGGGCCCAGCCGCCACCCCAACTCGGACGGTTCCAGTTCGGCCCCGACCAGTCGGGCTCGATGGCCGACGATTCTCCGGCCCGGTGTGCTTCGCCGGGATGGTGCGGCTCTCCCGGCCGGGAACTCTCAGCGGCGCGACCGGGCTCGCTCTCGGCGTGCCCGGCCGGGGTGCGTCCCGAGGTCGCCGGGTGCTCCGGCGCGAGCGGGTCCCGCCAGTCGCGCGGCCCGGTCGGGGTCTCGTCGGCGGTCAGCCGCTCGCCGCCGGGCGCGTGGAGGCCGGGTGGCACCTCGAAACCCGACGCCGCGGTGCCCACGGGCGGAACCTGGACGGCTGGCGGCGCCGAGGTGGGCAACCCGGGCTCGGCCCAGCGGGCACGGTGCGCGGCAGTCGGATCGGCGGTGGAGTGGTGGGCGGGGCCCGGATCGGGCTCGGCGGCACCCTGCTCCGCCGTCGGTGCGGGACGTTGGGCGGGCACCACGAGCCGGTCGCTGGCCGGCCCGGGGCGGCCCTCGGTGGGTAGCCCGGGCGGTGCGCTCACCGGCGTGGAACGGCCTGCGGGTGGTTCGAGAGCGGGATGACGGACGCCGTTGGTGTCGTCCGGGCGGCGCACGCCGTTGGCGTGATGGCCGTTCACGCGGGCCGGTGGCTCCCGGTCATCCGACCGCCCGACCAGCGGTGACGGCAGGTCGCCGTGCCCTGTGGACGAGGTACGCCAGCCGGACGCGGGGTCGGGCTGCCAGCGCGGCGCCTCGTCCCGGGCGTCCTCGGGGTCGGCAGCTCGGGGCCACCCACCCGCCGCCGGCGCCCACCCACTGACGGAACGGCTCGGGTCGTCGTGCTGGCCCGCTCCGTCACCGTGCTCTCCCGGGGTGGCGGCTCCGGGTTGCCCTGTTTCACTCACCGCGCGCTCCTTGGTCGCCCCCGCTGAGGCTACCGTGTGCCGAGAGTGGCGATAAGTTACAGCGGCGGGCCATTTCCACGACGGAGGTCACGGGCCTCGCCCGGTCTGGGCGAAAATGCCGGCTCGTACGGAGAACTCGGAGGATCCCATGACCGCTGCGGGGAACGGCGCACAGACCGCTGGCCGGCCCACCCGTCTGCCCCGCTCCGCGCGCCGCAAGCAGCTTCTCGCTGCGGCGCAGGAGGTGTTCGTCGCGCAGGGCTACCACGCCGCCGCGATGGACGACATCGCCGAGCGGGCCGGGGTTTCGAAGCCGGTGCTCTACCAACACTTTCCCGGAAAGATGGATCTCTACCTGGCGCTGCTCGACACGCACTGTGACGCCATCGTCGCTAAAGTGCACGACGCCATGCGGGGCACCAGCGACAACAAGGAACGGGTCAGCGCCTCGGTACGGGCGTACTTCGACTTCGTCGACCACGAGAGCGAGGCGTTCCGTCTCGTCTTCGAGTCGGATCTGCGCAACGACCCGGCGGTGCGGCAGCGGGTGGAGCGGGTCGAGCAGGGCTGCATCGCGGCGATCACCGACACCATCATCTCCGACACCGGGGTGAGTCGGGCGCACGCCGAGTTGCTCGCCTCGGGGCTGGTCGGTGCGGCGGAGACGGCCGCGCAGTTCTGGCTGGCCGGTGGCCGGCAGGTGCCGAAGGCGGAGGCCGAGGCGTTGGTGGCGGCGCTGTCCTGGCGGGGCATCGCGAGCTTCCCGCTGCAAGGTGAGTCAGCCTGACCGCCGACCCCGTGATCGGATAGCCTTCGCAGGGCGGTTCTTTCGCCCCAGTTGAGGAGGCACAGTGGAGGTCAAGATCGGCGTGCAGTACGCGCCGCGCGAGCTGGTACTGGACAGCGCGCAGTCGCCGGCCGAGATCGAGCAGATCGTGACCGACGCCTTCGCCGGTAACGGCGGCACGCTCTCCCTGACCGACGAGAAGGGCCGGCGGGTCATCGTTCCGGTCGAGAAGGTCGCCTACGTCGAGATCGCCGAGGCGTCGCCCCGGGCGGTCGGTTTCACCGTCCGCTGACCGGTCCGGCCATCGCGGCAGGTCGGCGTTCAACCCACCTGCCGCAGGCCGGCACCGGCGCTGACCAGCCGGGCGGTCAGTCGTTCAGCCCGGTGGTCAGTTGTTCAGCCCGGCGGCAGCCATCCGCGCGGTGTGCGCGGTGGTGAGCCTGCCGAACAGCCCGGGCACGTCGACCCGGCCGTCCCGCGCGATCAGCATGGTCAGCGTGGCCCGCTCGGCGGCCACCCGGCCGGCCTGCGACAGCGCCTCTCCGACCAGCCGCCGGGCCCACATGGAGAGCCGACCAGCCACCCGGGGGTCGTCGGCGACGGCCACCCGGATCTCCGCCGCGGCGAAGTCCGCATACCGGGAGTCGTGCAGGACGTCCAGCACCAGCGCCCGGTCCGGATCCTCCAGCGCGTCGGCGATCTCGCGGATGAAGTCGTCGGTGATCGCGTCGCCGACGTACGCCTTGGTGACCGCCTCCGCCCAGTCCCGCGGCTCGGTCGAGTCGTGGTACGCCTGCAACGGCTCGACATAGGGGGCCATCGCGTCCTCCGGCGGCACGCCCAGCGCACTGAGCCGGTCCGCGAGGCGCCGGTAGTTGGCGATCTCGGCCGCGGCCATCTCGCTCAGCGCCGCCCGACGGCGCAGGTCCGGGGCGAGCCGGGCATCCCCGGCCATCCGCTCGAAGGCGAGCAGCTCACCGAAGGCGACCAGACCCAGCAGACCGACGACGGCAGACACGAGCGCAGGCTACCGTGCGCCCGTCCCCCACGCCGTCCCACGCCGTCCCACGCCGTCCCACGCCGTCCCGGTCGATCATGGACTAGTGGTGCCCGATTTGCACTTTTTTACAGACCTTGTCCCCCACCACAACTCCATGATCGACGCCGACGTCGACGTCGACGTCGGCCGGCGAGCAGGGAGGGGGCAGAGAGACGCGGGTATGGCGTGGGTCACATTTGCTTGCCCCGCGTGTCGAGTGGCGGGTCGGGAATCGGGACGGGGGCATGCCTGTTCAGGTAACATGGAGCAGTTGCCGTGGGCGCCGATCTGATCGAAGCTCAGCCCGCGGCGCGCGTGCGGCCCGGTCCGGCTCGGCAATCTGCCGCCGACCGTGTGGCCCGCGTCATACCGATCGCGCCCTGAGGACATGACGGGCGCACCCACGAGAGGGCACCCCCACATCCACATGAGCGAGCTGACTCAAGATTTGCTGGACGGCCAGGAACTGGCCCCCACCGCCCCGGTCCGACCGGAGGCCCCCACGTTCGCCGCACTCGGCGCCCGCGCCGAGACCGTCGAGGCTCTGGCCTCGGCCGGCATCACCCGCGCCTTCGCCATTCAGGAGTACGCGATCCCGATCGCGCTGCGCGGCGTCGACCTGATCGGCCAGGCGCCCACCGGCACCGGTAAGACCCTCGGCTTCGGCGTACCGCTGCTCGACCGGGTCTTCGCCCCGGGCGAGGGCAGCGACGGTGTTCCCCAGGCGCTGGTCGTCGTCCCCACCCGCGAGCTCGGCATCCAGGTCGCCAAGGATCTGGCCGCCGCCGGCCGGACGCGCGGCGTCCGCGTGCTGCCGATCTACGGTGGCGTGGCGTACGAGCCGCAGATCGACGCGCTGCGCAAGGGCGTCGAGATCCTGGTCGGCACCCCCGGCCGACTGATGGACCTGCAGAAGCAGAAGCACCTCCGGCTGGACCGGGTGCACGCACTCGTCCTCGACGAGGCCGACCGGATGCTCGACCTGGGCTTCCTCGACGACGTCGAGAAGATCCTGGCGATGCTCCCGGAAGACCGGCAGACGATGCTCTTCTCGGCCACCATGCCGGACCCGATCGTCACCCTGTCCCGGCGCTTCCTGCGCCAGCCGATGACGATCCACGCCGGGCACACCGCCGAGACCGGCCCGTCGCCGCAGACCCAGCAGTTGGTCTACCGCACCCACTCGATGAACAAGGTCGAGGTGGTGGCGCGCATCCTCCAGGCGGAGGGGCGCGGGCTGACCATGATCTTCACGCGTACCAAGCGGGCCGCCGACCGGGTCGCCGAGGACCTCGACTTCCGTGGGTTCGCGGTCGCAGCGGTGCATGGTGACCTCGGTCAGGGTGCCCGCGAGCGGGCCCTGCGGGCCTTCCGGGCCGGCAAGATCGACATCCTGGTCGCGACCGACGTGGCGGCCCGAGGGCTGGACGTCACCGGCGTCACCCACGTCATCAACTACGACTGCCCGGAAGACCAGGACACCTACACGCACCGGATCGGTCGTACCGGCCGGGCCGGCGCGACGGGTGTGGCGGTGACCTTCGTCGACTGGGACGACATGCCCCGCTGGCGGATCATCGACAAGACCCTCGGTCTGGAGATGCCGGAGCCGCCGGAGACGTACCACACCTCGCCACACCTCTACACCGACCTGCACATCTCCACCGAGGTCACCGGCACGCTGCCCACCGCCGAGCGCACCCGGGCCGGGCTGTCCGCCGAGATCGAAGAGGACCTGGGTGGCACGACCCGCTCCCGCCGGGGCGACAGCGGTGGCCGAGGCTCCCGCCGCGGTGAGAGCCGTGGTGAGGGTCGTGGTGAGGGTCGTGGTGAGGGTCGAGGTGAGCGCCGTGGTCGAGGCGATGGCCGCCGCGACCGCTCCGATGCCGGCACCCCGGCCGTCGCCGAGGCAGCCGCGACCGACACCGCCGACGAAGGCACCCGTACCCCCCGCCGCCGGCGTCGCCGCCGGGCCGGCGAGGTGGTCGCGGGCGAGGCGACCGCGGTGATCTCCGCCGACGCCGGCCCCACCGAGCCGGCCACCGCGTCCGACGGCGAGGCCTCCAAGCCGCGCCGCCGCCGGCGCCGCCGTGGTGGCGGCTCCGGTGCGGGTACGCCGGCCGAGGCGACCGCGGACTGACCACCAGCCACACCTGACATCCCCCGGACCGCCTCGCGCGGTGCGGGGGATGTTCCCATCTCCCACCCACCTGCCGAAGATGGAACGATGCCGCAACCACTGGACGCTGCCCTGACCGAGGTTCGGGCGCTGCTGCTCGACCCCGCGCTGACCCGGGCGGTCGCCGCCGGGCGTCGCCGCGGGCGCCGCCCCACCGTTGAGCGGGCCGAACTGCGGCCGGTGACGTTGAAGGCCGGGCCCCGGATCCAGATCACCACGTCCGACGGCGCTCGCCCGTACACCCGCAACATCGCCTCCGGTCCGGAGGCCGCCGCGGCGGTCGACGAGCTGCTGGCCGAGCCGTTCGGCAACTGGCACGTTGAGACGGCCGACGCCACGCTCCAACTACGGGTGACCAAATCCGGCGAAGCGCAGGTGCACCGGGCCGCGACGCCCCGCCCGGCGGCGACGCCCACCGGAAATGACCGGGCCAAGGAGTACCTGCTCGACCCCGGTGACCCGATCTTCGCCGAGATCGGCGGCTCGGCGGCCAAGCGCCGCCAGGTGGACGCGTTCCTGCGCGCCCTGGCCGCGACCCTGCCCGACGATCTGACCGGTTCGCTACGCGTGGTCGATCTGGGCTGCGGCAACGCCTATTTGACGTTCGCCGCGTACCGCTACCTGACCAGTCGGGGGCTCGACGTCCAGCTGGTCGGCGTGGACGTCCGGGAGGACCAACGGCGGCGCAACACCGAGCTGGCACAGCGACTGGGCTGGGCCGACCAGGTCAGCTTCGTCGCCGGGACGATCGCCGGCGCCGTCGTCGACCCTGCCCCCGATCTGGTGCTGGCGCTGCACGCCTGCGACACCGCCACCGACGAGGCGCTGGCCCGCGCGGTGCGCTGGGAGGCCCGCTGGGTGCTGGCCGCGCCGTGCTGCCACCACGACCTGGCGAAGCAGCTCCGCACCAACCCCGCCCCGGCCCCGTACGAGCTGTTGACTCGGCAGGGCATCCTGCGTGAGCGCTTCGCCGACGTGCTCACCGACGCGCTACGCGCCGGATTGCTGCGGGTGCACGGGTACCGGACCGAGGTGGTGGAGTTCGTGGACTCGCAGCACACGCCACGTAACCTGCTGATCCGCGCACGTCGGACCGGTGCTGGGGCGACCGAGCCGCAGCGCGCGGAATACCGCGAGTTGGTGGACCAGTGGCAGGTCACGCCGCGACTGGAGACCCTGCTGGCCGCCGGAGAGGCATCCGCCTCCTAGCTCCTGGTGGCTAGCGCCGACGATCCCCCCGCTCCCGGCCACCGTTGCGCTCGCCGGCACCACGCTCAAGGACCGACACCCGGTCGGCACCCGACCGCTGGGCGGCCCGCTCACCGTCGCCGGGGGCGGACGGGAATGGCACGACCTTGCCCCCGCTCTCGGCGTTTCCGGCTGCCGCGAAGGCGTTCCAGGAGATGTCCACCAGCAGCTTCTTCATCTCGGCGTGCCGGATGGCGGCGTTGTGTTGCAACGCCATCCGGGCACCGAGCAGTACGGCGACCAGCGTGGTGGTGATGGTGCCGGTGGCGGCCAGCACCTGGAGGCCAGTCGCGGATTCGGTGCGTAGCACCAGAACCAGCAACCAGATCCAGAACGCGGCCGCGAAGACGCCGGCCTTGGCGACGAAGAAGAGGCTCACCGCACCGGGCTGGTACGGCTGGGGGCGGCTCGATTCGGCCATGGTGCTCCTCGGCGATGGTCCGGACGGACGCGGCAGGCGAAAAACGCCAGGTCGGGACGGGCACCGAGCTTAATAGAAGAACGACGATGATCGCTCGGTGCAATTTTCGTTCTGCACACACGCTTCCAGAAGAAAAGTCTCGCCCACGGGACAGTTTGTGCGGTCAGTCAATTGTTTCCCGCCCCCGGCGTACTACCCTCGGAAGGCGCATCGTCCCGGTGCTCCGGCAGGAGGGGAAGACACACAGGGATGGGATCTGCCGACGTATCACCGCAGATGGCCTTCGCCCGCTTCGTCCGGCGCGCCATCGATGATGCTCGCGACGAACGTGGTTGGACCGTGACCGATCTTGCCTCGCACACGGGCGTGGGGCGCTCCACCGTGTTCCGTTGGCTGGCCGGTGATTGGCAGGACTATCCCGAGTTGGCCAAGGTGCGCGGCTTCTGCGCCGCACTGGACCTGCCGGTCGCCGCCGCGTTCCGCGCGCTGGGGCTGCCCGACGCCGGCCCCGCTCCCCGCCGACGCCACGACGACGGTCCGGTCGAGGCCGACGTCCGGGCCATCCTCGACCGGCTGGCCGACCCCACGGTCCCCGCCGAGGAGAAGCACCACATCCGCGACCTGCTCCGCTACCTGGCCCGCCGCCCCATCCGCCGAGCCGGCTAATCCCCACCCCCGCTCCGAGCGCGGTTGATCATGAAGTTATTGCCACGACACGCCGCGGCGGGAGGCAATAACTTCATGATCAACGCCGATGAGGGCGGGGCCGGTGGGTGGGTGGGTGGGTGGGTGGGTGGGTGGGTGGGTGGGTGGCCTAGGGGACGGTCAGGGTGAACTCGGCGGTTCGGACTTCGGCGTTCACCTGGAAGTCGAGGTAGAGGCGGTAGCGGCCCGGGCCGGGAGTGGTCAGCCAGAACTTGATCTGGCCGTCCACCAGCTCGGTCTCCGGGTGCACGTGTAGGTAGCCAAGGTCGCCCTCGCGCAACGCCACCAGGTGCCCGTACGCCCCGAGATACCGCTCCAGTCGGGCGGCACCGCCAGCCCCGTCGACCCGGAAGGTCAGTGGCACGGTCGCCCCGGCCTGCGGGGTGCCCTGGTAACCGACGGTGAAGCCGCCCACGGTCGCCGTGGCGGCCGCCCCGGGCAGTGGGCGGGGCCGGTAGTCACCGGGCACGGTCAGGTCCGCGCCGAGGGTCACCGCGGCCTGCGCGCCGTTGTCGGCGACCACGGTGAAGTCGGCGTACGCGCGCCAGAGGCCGGGCTGCGCGAGGGTCAACGGGACCGACCAGGTGCCGTCCGCCGCCATGGTCGGGTGCAGGTGCTGGTAACCGGTCAGGTCCCGCCGGACGACGATGAGGTGCAGCGGCTTGTCGTGCACGATGGCGAACCGGGTGACCGGCCGGCGCTGCCCGTCGCGTACCTGAAAGCGGAGCTGACCGGGGCGGCCGGCGGCGAACTCGGTGGCCAGGGGGACCAGGGTGAGCCCGGACGAGCTGACCGCCAGACCGCCCGGCTCGGTGGCCGCGCTCTGGTCGGTGCCCGTGGCGGAGCCGTGGCTGTGCGGGGCGACACCCGGCGGGTCGGTGTGCTCGGCGGCCAACGACGGACTGCCGGTGGCGGCGCTCTTGGTGTTCATCCGGCCGAGGCCGAAGCCGAGCAGCATCGCGAGCATCAGGCCGCCGACCACCAGCGCCAGCCGGAGAGTGCTCCGGTCCGGCCCGGCGGAGACCTGATCAGACCCGCCCAGCACCTGCCCGGCCTCGTCACCGGCGGTCAGGTCCGTGCCGGCGGACGCACGGCGGACGGGTTGGTGGTCGGTCATGCCGCCCACGGTACCGCCGCGTCCGGCCCGGTCAGGCCGACGCCCGGACGGCGTGGCGACTGTCGCATTCGACGCCGCCCGGGAACCGGGCTCGCAGCGCCGAAGCCACCCCCGACTGCTTCGAGCATGGCGAGCGGTACGGGTCAGCCGGCCACGGCGAGGGTGAGCGGGAGGACGTCGGTCGCGCCGGCCCGGCGCAGTGCCCGGGCCACCAGCGTCATCGTCCAACCCGAGTCGATCAGGTCGTCGACGAGCAGCACCGGGCCGTCCAGTCCGGCCAGGGCATCGGCCAACTCGGTCGGCACGGTGAAGGCGTCGTGCAGCGCGCGTACCCGTTGGGCGCTGTTGCCGCGCGGCCCGGCTGGGCCGCCGGGGCCGGCTGCGGTGACCTCGCCGAGCAGCGGCAGCCGGCCCACGGTGGCGATCCGCTCGGCGAGCGAGCCGAGCAGCCGGGGCCGCCGACGGGAACCGACCGCGACCACCGCCACCGGCCGGCGGGGCCACGGGTCGTCGCCGTGTGCCCACGCCTTCAACACCTCCACGACCGCGCCGGCGACGTCGTCGGGCACCGGCCCGTCCGGCGCGTCGGGGCCGACGAGAGCACGCAGCCGGCCACCCCAGCCCAGGTCGGAGAGGCGCCCGACGGCCCGGCCCGGCAGCGCCTGCTCCGCGGGGGCGATCCGGCCCTTGAGGGGTACGCCCACCGCGTCGAGCCCGGTCGGCCAGAGCTTCTTCGGCGCGATCTCCACGCCGGGTCGGCCCAGGAAGGTCTGCGCGGCGGCGAGCGCGGCCGTCGACACGTCGGCGGCGAAGAGGGGGTCCGCGCACCGGTCGCATCGGCCGCAGTCGGCCGCCTCGGTGTCGTCCAGGCGTTCCCGGAGATACCGCATCCGGCAGTCGGCCGTGGTCGCGTACTCCCGCATGGCCTGTTGCTCGACGGTGCGCGCCTCGGCGACGCGGCGCAACCGGGCCTCGTCGTAGACCCAGGGCTCGCCGGTGGCGAGCCAACCACCGCGCACCCGGCGGACCGCGCCGTCCACGTCGAGCACCTTGAGCATCAGCTCCAGTCGGGCCCGGCGCAGGTCGACGAGGGGTTCGAGGGCCTGGGTGGAGAGCGGGCGGTCGGTGTGCAGGGCGGCCAGCACGGCCCGGACCTGCGCCTCCGGTGGGAACGCCAGCGAGGCGAAGTAGCGCCAGATCGCGGCGTCCTCGACGCCGGGCAGCAGCAGCACCTCGGCGTGCTCCACGGCGCGGCCGGCGCGACCGACCTGCTGGTAGTACGCGATCGGCGAAGGCGGCGCGCCGAGGTGGACGACGAAACCCAGGTCGGGCTTGTCGAAGCCCATGCCGAGGGCGCTGGTGGCGACCAACGCCTTGATCTTGTTGTCGAGCAGGTCCTGCTCGGCGGCCCGCCGGTCGGCGTCGTCGGACTGTCCGGAGTACGAGGCGACCGGGTAGCCCCGGGAACGCAGGAACTCGGCCGTCTCCCCCGCCGCCGCCACGGTCAGCGTGTAGACGATGCCCGAGCCGGGCAGCTGGTCCAGGTGGTCGGCGAGCCAGGCCAGCCGGTGCGCCGGGCTGGGCAGGTCGAGCACCCCGAGGCGCAGCGACTCGCGGTCCAGGGTGCCGCGCAGGACGAGGGCGTCGCCCAACTGCTCGGCCACGTCCTGGGTGACCCGGGCGTTGGCGGTGGCGGTGGTCGCCAGCACGGGGGTGCGCTCGGGTAGTTCGGCGAGGAACGTCCGCAGCCGCCGGTAGTCGGGCCGGAAGTCGTGCCCCCAGTCGGAGACGCAGTGCGCCTCGTCGACCACCAGCAGACCGGTGGTGGCGGCCAGCTTCGGCAGGACGCCGTCGCGGAAATCCGGGTTGTTGAGCCGTTCCGGGCTGATCAGAAGCACGTCCACCGCGCCGGTCTGGATCTCGGCGGTGATCTCGTCCCACTCGTCGAGGTTCGCCGAGTTGATCGTGCGGGCCCGGATGCCGGCCCGCGCGGCCGCCTCGACCTGGTTGCGCATCAACGCCAGCAGCGGCGACACGATGACGGTCGGCCCGGCCTGGTCGCCCTGCTCACGGTCTCGGAGCAGGGCGGTGGCCACGAAGTAGACCGCCGACTTGCCCCAACCGGTCCGCTGGACGCAGAGCACCCGTCGCCGGTCGACGACCAGCGCCTCGATGGCCCGCCACTGATCCTCGCGCAGCCGGGCGTGGTCACCGGCCAGCCGGCGCAGCACCGCCTCGGCCCGCTCCCGTACCGCTGTTCGGTCCTCGCTCACCCGACATGTCTACCAGCGCCGCCCGCCATCACCCTGTTGATCAAGAGGTTTGCGTCATTCTCCGGTCGAATCCTGACGCAAACCTCTTGATCACCAGGGTCAAGCGGGGGGCAGGGGGGCAGGGGGGCAGGGGGGCAGGGGGATCAGGTTGGGGGGCGGGGGCGGAGGGTTCTGGTCAGGTGGGTTAGGCGGGGGGCGAGGCTGGTCAGGCCGCCGGGGAAGAAGTAGACGGCCAGGATGAAGACCGTGCCGAGGACGAACAGCGGCTGGCTCAGCGGGCGGCTGAGGACGGCCGGCAGGTTGTCCACCGCGTCGCTGGTGCCGAAAGCGGTGAGCCGGTGGTCCAGGTACATGTAGAGGACCCCACCGAGCACCGGACCCCACCGGGTGCCCGGCCCACCGAGCACCACCATCACCAGCAGCGACAGGGTCAGCTCGGAGGACGTGATGTGCGGCGACGCGCCGCCGACGATCAGGACGTAGACCACCCCGCCCGCCGCCGCCAACCCGCCGGCCAGGGTGAACGCCACCAGCTTGTAGCGATACGGGTCCAGCCCGAGCACCCCGATCCGCCGCTCGTCGTCGCGCAGCCCGGCGAGCACCCGCCCGGTCGGCGACCCGCTCACCCGGTGCACCACGAAGACCACGAGCGTCAGGTACGCGAGCGCCAGCCAGTACAGGTTGACGGTGTTGGTCACCCCGACCAACCCGGCGGGCAGCCCGGACACGTCCAGCGGCAGGCCCTCCTCACCACCGGTGAGCCCACCGAAGTCCCGTGCCACCAGGATCGCGCCCACCTGGGCGAACGCCAGCGTGACCATGGCGAACGCGATGCCCACGGTCCGCAGCGCCACCGCGCCGAGCAGCGCGGCGAGGATCGTACCGCCGGTGATGGTCAGTAGCGCCGCCTGCCACAGCGGCAGACCGGCCCGGGTGATGAGGATGTCGGTGCCGTAGACGCCGGCCGCGAAGTAGAGCGCGTGCCCGAAGGAGAGCATCCCGGTCCGGCCGAAGAGCAGGTCGTACCCGGCGGCCAAGCCACCGAAGATCAGGCAGATGGCGAGCAGTTGCAGGGTGCCGGGTGAGTTGACCGGCCCCTCGAAGATCCCCGGCAGGGAGATCGTCGAGTACGGCAGGATCGCCAGCACGACCAGCGCGACCAGCGGCAGGAACGGGCGGACCCGGTGCGCGCGGCCCGGTTTCGGCGCGGTGGGCGCCGGCGCCGGTGTTGCCTCGAGGAGCGTCATGCCGTTGCCACCTTTCCGGCGATGCCCTGCGGACGCAGCAGCAGCACCACGGCCAGCAGCCCGACCACGCAGATGTCGCCCAGCCCGGACGTGCCGTAGTAGTTGACGAACTGCTGCACCAGCCCGACCACGACCGCCGCGTACGCGGAGCCGACCACCGAGCCCATCCCGCCGATCACCACCACGATGAACGCGAAGATCAACAGCGAGCTGCCCTGGCCGGGCGAGACGGTGCCGAAGTAGACCCCGCCCAGCGCGCCGGCGAGCGCGGCGGCCGCCCCGCCGATCGCGAAGACCAGCGTGAACGCCTTGCGCACGTCGATGCCGAGCGCGGTCACCATCTCCCGGTTCTCCACCCCGGCCCGGATCACCAGGCCGTACCGGGTCCAGCGCAGGAACGCCAGGATCGCGCCGAGCACCAGCACCGCCGCGATGATCAGCAGCAGGCCACCGTTGGGCACCTGCGCGCCGAGGATCCCGGTCACCTCCCGGGTCCAGTCCGGACGCGGGAACGGCCGGGCGTCCGCACCCCAGGTGGCCTGGAGCAGCGCCACCCCGGCCAGGGACAGACCGACGGTGACCAGTACCTGCTCGATGGTGCGGGAGTACAGCGGGCGGATCAGCACCAACTCGACCAGGATGGCGACCAGCGTGCCGGCGGCCACCCCGAAGGCGACCGCGACCACGAAGCCGAACCCGTCGGAGCCGGCGCCGGGCAGGTTGCCCGCCGCCCACCAGGTGCCGTACGCGCCGACGCCGAGGAACAACCCGTGCGCGAAGTTGAGCACGTCAGCCAGGCCGAAGACCAGGGACAGGCCGGAGGCGACCAGGAAGTACAGCGCCGCCAAACCGAGCCCGGTCAACGCCAACAGGATCACGGTGCCCATCAGTGATTCACCTCCGCCGAGCCGACACCCAGCAGCGACTTCGTCAACGCCGTCTCCAGCAGCAACTCCCGGGCGTCGCCGGTCCAGGCCACCTTGCCGGCGGCCAGCACCACCGCGTCCTTCGCGAGCCGCCGGACTACGGCCAGGTTCTGCTCGACGAGCAGCACCGGCACCGACTCCGCGACCCGTTCCAACACCTCGGCCACCTCGGTCACCACCTTCGGCGCCAACCCCTTGGTCGGCTCGTCGACGAGCAGCAGCCGGTTGTCGTTGAGCAGCACCCGACCGATCGCGAGCATCTGCTGCTGCCCGCCGGAGAGCGAACCGGCCCGTTGCCGTCCGCGCCGGTCCAGCTCCGGAAAGAGCGCGAAAACCTTGTCGTACGCCGGGCTGGTGCCGCGCCGCTCCGCGAGCCGCAGGTTCTCGGCGACGGTGAGGCCGGCGAACACGCACCGGTCCTCCGGTACGTAACCGAGCCCGCCGCGGACCAGCCGGTGGGTGGGCCGGGCCAGCAGGCTCTGCGCGCCCATCCGGATGGTGCCGCGGACCTCCCCGGCGGGCGGGGTGAGGCCGACGATCGCGCGCAGCGTGGTGGTCTTGCCGACACCGTTGCGGCCGAGCAGCACGGTCACGCCGGTCGGGGCGACCGTGAAGGACACCCCCTGGAGGATGTGCAGCCCGGAGATCCGGACCGACAGGTCCTGCACACTGAGGATGGGTTCCATCAGAGCTGCTCCCCCAGGTAGGCCTCTTGCACCGTGGGGTTGGCCATCACCGTCTCCGGGGTGTCGCAGGCCAGCAGGGCGCCGTGGTGCATGACGGCGATGCGGTCGGCCAGTTCCAGGATGACGTCCATGTGGTGCTCGACCATCAACACCGCCCGGCCGCTGTCGCCGGTCAACGACTTGATCACGGCGACCAGCTCCGGCACGTCCTCGGCGCTGACCCCGGCCATCGGTTCGTCCAGCAGCATCACCCGCGGTTCGCCGGCGAGCAGCAGGGCGATCTCCAGCTTGCGCTTCTCGCCGTGCGCCAGGGTGCCGGCGAGCGCCGTACCCCGGTGGGCGAGGCCGACCCGGTCGAGCGCCGCGTCGGCGGCGGCGGCGACCTCCCGGTCGGCCGCCGCCCGCCGCCACAGTGCCATCGAGCCCCCGCGGTGCGCCTGCACGGCGAGCCGGACGTTCTCCCGCACGCTGAGCGAGCCGAAGACCGAGGACGCCTGGAAGGTACGGCCCAGTCCGAGGCGGGCCCGCCGGTGCGGCGGAAGCGCTCCGATGTCCTGCCCGTCCAGGGTGATCCGGCCCTCCGTGGCCCGGCGCAGGCCGGTGATCAGGTTGAACAGTGAGGTCTTGCCGGCGCCGTTCGGCCCGATCACGCCCAGGAATTCCCCGGGCGCCAGGTCGAGGTAGACGCTGTCGACGATGGCGACCTCACCGATCCGCCAGGTCAGACCGCGGGTGGCGAGCATGGGTCAGCCCTTCATGGCCACGGCCGGCGGCGCGGTCTCGTCACCGGTGAGGCTCTTCTGCGCGGTGGCCGTGAACGCGGTGCCGCTGCCGGTCAGCTTGGCCTGGAACATCGGCTGGAGCAGCGCGTGGTCGGCGGCCCGGATGGTCATCTTGCCCTTGACCCCGTCGAAGCTCCAGTCCTCCAGCGCGGTGACCATCTTGTCGACGTCGTCACCGCCCTCCTGCACGGCACGGACCACCATCTGCGCGGCGGCGAAGCCGTCCGGGTGGAACAGGTCGATGGTGTTGACCTTGGCCTTCAGCGCCTTGCTGGCCTCGGTGTCGCTGGCACCGTCGAAGTAGTGCGACAGGAAGGAGATCTTCGCGCCGGCAGCACCGAAGGTCGGCCACGAGGCGCGGATGTCCAGGCCGGTGACGACCGTGGTCGACGAGAGTACGGCCTGCTGGTCGAGGGTCTGCCACATGGCCGGAGCGGTCGTGCCCGCCCACGCCACGAAGAGCAGGTCCGGCTTGGCGGCCTTGATCTGGCTGGCGAACGGGGTGAACTCGGTGGCACTGGCCGGGGCCCGGACACTGCTCACGGTCGCGCCCGCGCCACCGATGACGGCCTTGACGGCGGCCTCGTTGGCGTCGCCGAACGCGCCGTCCTGGGCGAAGACCACCACCTTCTTGCCGGTCGGGTCGCCGATGAACGACTTGGCGGTCACCACGTCCTGGTAGGACTGCCGACCGGAGCGGAACGTGTACTTGTTCGCGCCGGTCACCGCATCCGTGGCGGCCGGGCCGGAGATGAAGAGGACCTTGTTCTGCGCGGCGATGGGGGCGACCTGCAACGCCACACCGGAGGCGGTGGAGCCGGCAATGATCTTCGTGCCCTTGCCGATCAGGTCCTTCGCCGCGGAGACCGCCTTGGCCGGGTCGCCCGCGTCGTCCACCTCGGTCAGCTCGATCTTCCGGTCACCGACCTTGCCGGTGCCCTTCGTGGCGAAGTCGAGCCCCGCCTTGAACCCCTCGATGTACTGCTTTCCGTAGCTGGCCAGGGCACCCGACTGGGAGTACACCAGGCCGACCTTGACCGGCGCGGCACTGTCGCCGCCGCCGGTGGCGGTGTCCTGCGGGCTGCCACAGGCCGTGGCGGCCAACGCCGCGGCCATCATCGTGGCGGCGGAGAGGAACACCCGCCGCGTCGTCCGGACCGTCATTGCGACTCCACATGAGGACTCGGAGGGAGAGAACTTCTTCGTGTCGGCTCACGCTAGAAGTGACGTCACCCACGAGCTATGTGGCAGAAACACACAAGTAACAGGAATGAGGTGGCCGAGGGTTACAACGGGCCGCACTACCAGCCGGGAGCCCTCGCCCTCGATGGCCCCAACCCCCACGGACCACCCAAGCCGTGTGTCGCCTCGCGCCATTCGCCCCGATCGGTCAGCCGCAGAGCCCGTCGTGCGCAGGCAGCGCCGACGACCGTCGCCGAGCACCCCGACCGGAAACCCCCCGCCCGACCGCACTCGATGCCCCGCGGGCGAAGATCGCTGCCTCAACTCGCCCAGGAGCGGATCAGCTCCGGGCCGAGGTTCGGTCAGAGGCCGGCGCGGGCGGCGACGGCAGTGTCCGGGTGGTCGCTGAAGACACCGTCGAGGCCCAGGCCGAGGAAGAGCTCGTACTCGGCGGTGATGTCGCCGCGCGCGTTCGGGTCGGTGCCGATCCGGAAGTCCACCGGGAGGAACTGGTTCTCGGCGCGGAACGTCCAGGCGTGCACGAGCAGGTGCTCCCGGTGCGCGTCGCGCACCACGGTGGTCGGGGCGAGCAGGGCGCCGGCGGCGTTCCGGGGCACGATCAGGTTCTTGTTCGCGCCGATGCCGTCGGCGTACCCGGCGATCCACTTCAGGCCGGCCGCGGTGGCCAGGTCCTGGTAGGTGCGGGTGTCACCGGCGGCGGTGAAATCGTACGGGCGGCCGGCGGCGTCGAGCAGTTGGATCAGCTTCACCTCGGTCAGCCGGCTCAGCCGGCGCAGGTTGGCCGTCTCGAACGACTGGATGAAGACCGGCGAGTTCTTCCGGTCCAGCTTGTTCTGCCGCAGCGTCCGCAGCAGCGGCTCCTCCAGCGGAAGACCGATCGCGGCGAAGTAGCTCGGGTGCTTGGTCTCCGGGTAGATCCCGATGGTGCGGCCCCGTGCCCGCCCTTCGGTCCGGGCCAGGTCAATGACCTCCTGGAGGGTGGGCACCTCGAAGCGGCCGTCGAAGGCGGTGTTCGCCGCGCGTACCTGCGGCAGCCGCTCCTTGGCCCGCAGTGTCTTCAACTCGGCGAGGGTGAAGTCCTCGGTGAACCAACCGGTCACCGCCACACCGTCGATGGTCTTCGTCGCCTTGCGGGCCGCGAACTCCGGGTGGTTCGACACGTCGGTGGTGCCGGAGATCTCGTTCTCGTGTCGGGCGACCAGCACGCCGTCGGAGGTGGAGACCAGGTCCGGCTCGATGTAGTCGGCCCCCATCCGGATCGCCAACCGGTACGCCTCCAGCGTGTGCTCCGGCCGGTAGCCGCTGGCGCCACGGTGGCCGATCACGATGGGTCCGTCGGTCGCCCGGGAGCGGTCCGCGGTCGTGGCCGGTTCGGCGGCGGCCATGGTCGGCAGGACCACGGCGGCGGCGAGCAGAGCGCCGGCCACGCCGAAGGTCGAGAGGGTACGTCGCAACGCCGTCTCCTGTCGTCGGTGGTCGGGGTAAGCAGACCGCCCGCGATTTGCCAGGAGTTGGTCGATGGCTGGCCGGCAGATGAATCTCCGGAATGCCCGTTCCCACTCCAGGGTCGCGGGCGGACAGGAAGATTGTCTGGTGCGCCGGTTTTTCCGCAATCCCGTGCGGCTGGTGCCGTTCGCGTTCCTGCTGCCGATCCTGCTCGGGACCGGGTTGCTCATGGCGCGCTGGGCGACCGTCGAGCACCAGCGCCCGCCGCTGGTCACCGCGCTCTTCACCGCCACCTCAGCCGTGTCGGTCACCGGTATGGCGATCACCGACACGCCGAACTACTGGTCCGGCCCCGGACTGCTGGTGATCACCCTGCTCACCCAGCTCGGCGGTCTCGGCATCCTGACGGTCGCGGCGTTGGTCATCCTGGTGGTCTCCAGTCAGCTCGGGCTGCGCAACCGGTTGCTCGTGCAGGCCGAGACGGCGGAGTTCGGCATCAGCGACGTGGGTCGGCTGCTCCGCCGGATCGCGCTGACCGTCTTCGCCTGCGAGGCGGTGATGACCGTGCTGGTCGCCGGTCGGCTCTGGCTGACCTACGACTACCCGTTCGGGCAGGCCCTCTGGTCGGGTGTCTTCCACGCCGTGCAGGTGTTCAACAACGGTGGCTTCGCGCTGTACACCGACGGCCTGCTGGCCTTCAGTCGTGACCCGTGGGTGTCGCTGCCCCTGGCGGTCGGCGGGATCATCGGCGGCCTCGGGTTTCCGGCCCTGTTCGAGGCGGTCCGTGAGTGGCGTCAACCAACGCGCTGGGCGGTGGCGACGAAGCTGACCATCTGGGGCAGTGCGGTGCTGCTGCTGGTCGGGTTCGCCGGCCTGCTCACCGCCGAGTGGACCAACACGGACACGATCGGCCAGTACGACGCATCGGGCAAGATCCTCGCGTCGTTCACCCAGATCGCGCTGAGTCGCACCGGCGGCTTCAGCGTGCTGGACATCACGGCCCTCCAAGAGGAGAGCTATCCCCTGCTGATCGTGTTGATGTTCATCGGTGGCGGCAGCGCCAGCACCGCCGGTGGCATCAAGGTCTCCACGTTCTTCCTGTTGGCGTTCACCATCTGGGCGGAGTTGCGGGGCGAGCCCGACGTGACGATCGGGCACCGGCGGGTGGCCACCGCCAGCCAGCGGCAGGCGGTCACGGTGGCGCTGCTCAGTGTCGCGCTGGTGATTGGCGGAACGATGGTGTTGCTCCTGCTCACCGAGGGCGTCCGCTTCGTGGCGGCGCTGTTCGAGATCACCTCGGCGTTCAGCACCACCGGACTGACCATCGGCCTGGCCGCCGAACTGCCGGCCGGCGGCCAGCTGGCGTTGACCGTGCTCATGTTCATCGGCCGGGTCGGGACGCTCACCCTCGGGTCGGCGATCGCCTTGAACACCCGACGTCGGCTCTACCGCTACCCCCAAGAGCAACCCATTGTCGGCTAGGGCGTGTTTCGGAGGTGCCGGTCGAGCCGAGCCGGCGCCCAGGCGTGAGGAGGACCGAGGTGTCGGCTAAACGGGCGGACAGCAGCGGCATCGTGGTGATCGGGTTGGGTCGATTCGGTTGCCACCTGGCCGGGTCGCTGACCCGAATGAGCCGCGAGGTGCTGGCCATCGACCGCAGCCCGGAGAAGGTGCAGCGCTGGTCGGCGCAGCTCGACCGGGTGGTGCAGGCTGACTCGACCGAGGAGGGAGCGCTGCGGCAGTTGGGCATCACCAGCTTCGGGCGGGCGGTGGTGGCCATCGGGGCCTCGGTGGAGGCAAGCGTGCTGACCGTGCTGGCGCTGGTCGAGCTGGGTGTGCCCCAGATCTGGGCTCGGGCCACCTCGCAGAAACACGCCAAGATCCTGTCATCGGTGGGCGCGCACCACGTGATCTTCCCGGAGGCGGAGACCGGGGATCGGGTCGCCCACCTGATCGTCAGCCGGCTGCTCGACTTCATCGAGTTCGACGACGACTTCGCCATCGCCACCGTCCGGGTGCCGGAGTCGCTGGTCGGGCGCACCCTGCTCGACCTGCGACCAGAGGAGCGTTTCGGGGTGCGCATGGTCGGCGCCAAACTGCCGGGCGAGCGCTTCCGGTACGCCTCCGACGACACGGCACTTCCCCACGGCGGGGTACTCATCGTCGAGGGCGGAATCGACCAGGTCCAACGGTTCGCGGGGATGAGCTGACGGCGTACCCCGGGGCGGGGCTCACCGTCCCTTCCGGTGACCACCCGGCCCCTTGGTCACCTTCCCGTTTTTCCCGGACCACCCCGCTCCGCGGCCTTCGGCTTCGCGGGCTCCTTGGCCGGCTTCGGGGGCTTGGCCTTGGGCGCACCGCCGCCCGAACCGGAGCCGGGACGCACCGTCGCGGCCTTGGGCGGGGCCTTCGTCGTGGCGGTCTTGCTCGGCGGGGCGGTGGAGGGCGTACTGCCGGCGACCCCGGACACCCGGACGCCGCAGGTCGCCTCACCGAGCCGGAACTCGACCGGCAGCGGGTTCGCCCCGCTGTACTTACCCGTCAGGGTCAGCTTCTCGGCCGCGCCGGGCGCGAGCGTGGTGCGGTGGGCCGCCGGCCGGATCAGCACCGTGCTTCCCTGCTGGTGCACCGGTGCGGGCTCCGCCTTCGTCACCGTCTGCTGCCCGGGGAAGGTGAAACTCATCGTCCAGTCCCGCAGCTCACGACCACCGGTATTGGTCAGGGTCAGCTCGGCGGCGAACTCTTTGCCGGAGTCGGTGCGCAGCGCGTACGCCACCTCGCAGGGCGGCGCCGCCGGCAGACCCATCCGGGCCTCGGTGGTCGGCCGGTCCCCGCCGCTGGCTGGGCTACGCGAGGTGAACCCCCACATCGCCCCGGTGACCGCGATCAAGCCGACGGCGGCCACGCCGGCCTCCACCCGCCGACGCCGGGTCACTCGCTGCCGCGTCCGACGGTTCCGATCCCGGGTCCGGGACAGCGGCAACGCGTCGGTCGCCGCCGACCAGGGCAGGATCGTGGTACGCGCACTGCCGAGCATGGCCGCGTCCAGGGGCCCGCCGGCCGGGGAGACCGGCACCGCCGTGAGCATGCCGGCCGCGTCGGCGAGGGTGCGGGTCAGCTCTGCGGTCGCCGGCCGGTCGGCGGGCCGCTTGGCCAGGCAGCGTCCGACCAGGTCGGCCACCCCGTCGGGCAGCCCCGGGACGGTGGGCATCGGCTCTGGGTCGCTGTACATGTGCGCCCGCAGCATCTGGGTGGTCGTGCTGGCCCGCCACGGCAGTCGGCCGGTGAGCATCCGGTAGAGCAGCAGCCCGACCGCGTACACGTCGGTGGCCGGGGAGACCTGGCCGTTGTCCAGGCGTTCCGGGGCGAGGTACGCGGGAGTGCCCAGCAGCGCGCCGTCCGGCCCCCTCTCGCTCTCGCCGACGAGCGCGGAGATGCCGAAGTCGACCACCTTGACCCCGGTCGACGTGAGCATGACGTTGCCCGGGGTGACGTCGCGGTGCACCACACCGCGAACGTGCGCGGTGGCCAGGGCCGAGCTGACCTCCGCACCGATGGTCACCGCCTCCCGCCACGGCAGCTGGCTCTCCCGGCCCAGCCGGCTGGCCAGCGAAGCGCCGTCGACCAGCTCCATCACCACGTACGGCACGGTCAGACCGACCTGCTCGGACTCGCCGTAGTCGTACACGTTGGTGATGTTGGGATGGCAGAGCCGTGCGGCGGCCTGCGCCTCGATCCGGATCCGGTGCCGGAAGGCCCGGTCGCTGGCCAACCGGGAGGCCAACACCTTCACCGCGACCTGACGGCCGAGCACCTCGTCGTAGCCGCGCCAGACCACCGACATACCGCCCGCGCCGAGTTGCTCGATCAGCCGGTACCGCTCATCGAGTAGCTGCGCGCCCTTTCGGTCCCCACCGCCCATGGTGACCGTTGTTGCCCAGGAACGACCGGCCTACACCTGGCGTATCGGAATCGGTCAGGATTGTCACCCGTTCAGGGCGTGCCCTATGCGGTGGCCAGCAGCTGGTCCACCGGGGCGTAGTCGTCGGTCAGCACCATCGCCCCACCGACGAAGTCCGTCAGCGCCTTGCCGGAGAGCAGGCTGACCTTCGGGTCCACCTCGCTCAGCCGGGCGCGGACGGCGTCCAGCGGCAGCGGCGCGTCGGAGCCGACGATGAGGAAGTTGGAGCCCTGCTCCTCGGCGAGCGCCTCCGGCGGCGCGATCAACGCGACGTGCCCGAACTCGGCGGCCACCGTGGCCAGCTCGGCACGGATGAACCGCAGCGGCGGGTAGTCGATGACGTTCTGCACGTACACCCCGCCGGGGCGGGTCACCCGCCGGATGTCGGCGGCCATCTCCCGGGTGGCGAGGTGCCACGGCACCACCAGGTGACCGAACGCGTCACCGACCACCAGGTCGCGACCGTCCGTCGGCTCGCCGGCGACCAGCATCCGGGCGTCACCCACCACCGCCCGCAGCTCCGGCCCCGGGCGTACGCCCAGCTCCCGCTCACCCAGCTCCACCAGCCCGCCGTCGATCTCGAACACCAGGTTGTCGGTGCCCGGTCGGGTGGCGGTCAGGTAACCCGGCACGGTGAACCCGCCGCCGCCCAGGTGCAGCGCGTCCAGGCGTTGACCGGCCGGCGCGGCGACGTCGGCGACCGCGCCGATCCACTTCGTGTACGCGTACTCCAGGTGCTTCGGGTCGGCGAGGTCCACGTACGAGTGCTGGGCGGAGTTGAGCAGCAGCGTCCGCCCGGTGGCTCGGGACGGGTCCGGGGTGACCCGGGCGCAGTGGTATGCCGTCTCGATGTCACACGGGTTCGGTGCCACCGTGCTCAGCCCCGCCCCGACCAGGCCGAGCACGGCCAACGCGGCGCGGGCCCGGGCCGGACCGGGCAGCTCGGTGGGCTCCTGCCGGCGCAGGTACCAGCCGAGACCGATGCCGACCAGCCCGAGCGCGACCGCCAACGCCAGCAGGATGACGGTGCTGCGCAGCGCGGCGACCAGCACGAACCCGGTGAGCAGGGTGGCGGTGATGCCGCCCAGGGTGCCGATCCCGGAGAGCCGGCCGACCACCTGACCGGTGCGGCGCAGGTCGGCGAGTTGGAGCTTCACGACCAACGGGGTGACGGCGGCCAACAGGGCGGCCGGCACGAACACCGCCAGCGCCACCAGGAGCAGGATGCCGCTGGCCGCACCACCGCGCAGCACCTCACCGGCGTATCGGACGACGGGCAGGGTGACCGCGGTGGCGATGCCGGCCAGCACCAGCGCCGGCGCCAGCAGCCCACGGGGGTTACGGCGGTCGGCCAGCCAGCCGCCGGACCACGCCCCGTACGCGATAGCGGCCAGCGCGATACCGATCACCGAGCTGGTCACCTGGAGGGTCACCCCGACGTACGGGCCGACCAGGCGCAGCGCGACGGTCTCCAGCACCAGCACGGCGCCGCTGGAGAAGAAGACCAGGAAGGCGGCCAGGCCGTTGGGCAGCGCCCGGCCGGTGACCGGCACGGGCGGGCCAGGGAAAGCCGGCGGGGCCGCTACGTCGGACGGTGGGGAACTCATCGTCGCGATGGTACGCAGCGAAGCTGGTGCTTCGGGTCAGTACATCGAGAGATGAACATGGTTCGTGTGGGAGGCGGCGGGACTGCCGCTCCCACTGTACGAACGCCACCCGGTGCCGGGATGCCAGATCTGCCGGTACCAGATCACGTAGAGCACGCCCAGCCGGTCGGCATTACGCACGTGCCAGGCGGCCAGGCTGTCCCCGTACGCCTTGTCGCCGCCGGTCGCGTTCTTGTCCTCGAAGCCGTTCGTGGCGGCCGCGAAGTCGCAGGCCCTGCCCTTCGGGTGCTCGCCGCCTCCGCCGCTGCGGTGGCAGGAGACGTGCCGCTTGTAGCCGGCCGCCTGGGTCTGCTTGAGCGCGTTGAGGGTGCGCGGGGTGATGCATCCGGAGGTGGTCGGGTCGTTCACGGAGCAGGATTCCGACGGCCAGGACCCGTCGGAGTTGCGCGGGGCCGGCTTCGCCGAGGCGGAGCTGCCGCCGCTGAAACCGTTGCTGCTGCCCGAGCTGACCTCGGCCAGCGCCTCCTCGGCTTCCTTCTTCTTCTTCGCCATCACGGCGAGCTGCTTCTGCTGCTCGCGGACCTCGGCGTCGATGGCGACCTTGGCCTGCTGCGCCTGCTGCCGCGCCTCGGTGAGATCACGCAGCCGCTTGCTGTCCCGCTGGGCCATCAGGTCCAGGTCGCCCGCGCGTTGCAGGAACGCCTCCGGCGTGGCGGTGTTGAGCAGCATCGACGCCGCACTCAGCCGGCCGAAGCGGTACGACTGTGCGGCCACCTCGCCGACCTGGGCGGTGAGCCCGACCAGCCGGCCCTCCAGCGCCGTCAGCTCGCTTGTCAGCGCCGCCTGGCGACGCTTGGAATTGTCCAGTTTGGCCTTGGCCTCGATGTGCCCCTTGGCGGTCAGCTCCAACGCGTCCCGCAGCTTCTTGCTGCCGCCCTCGCCCGGCTCCGCGTACGCGGGCACGGCAGCGCCGCCGAGCACCAGCGCGACGGCGGCGAACAGGGCGAACAGAGCGCGGCGACCGAGCCGCGGGCTGAGCCTGGTCCTGGGCACGAAAGCGTCCTTCCGTCGACCGCCGGCCCCCGGTTGACCACTACGCGGCGGCGTCCCCACCGGCGCCGGTCGGCGGCCTGCTGGCGGAGACCGCCGGTCACGATACCGGACTCTGGGCCGGTGACCAGCCCCCTGAGCCCCGGGCTGTCTCGATGTCGACGCAGCGTCCCAGCGTGGTCGCGCAGCGCATGGATCAGGTGCTGAGGAGGGCCTCGCGTACCTCGGCCCAGACCTGCTCGTTGGCCGCGACGAGCAGCCCGCGGCCGTCGTCGGCGGGGTGGTAGTCGACGCCGTCGAACCGGCGGGCGACGCCCCCGGCGGCACGGACCAGCAGGGTGCCCGGAGCATGGTCCCACGGCAGGGTGCGCCAGAAGAGAACGAACTGCTGCTCGCCGGTGAGGATGTCCAGGTACTCCCGACCGGCGCAGTGCTGGCCGGGCAGCAGCTCACCGAGCCGCCGGCCGCCGGCACGGACCCGGTCCCGGGTCTCCGGTGGCAGGAACTTGGTCATCGCCGCGCCGCGCAGCTCGCCCAGCGCCGGCACCGCACCGGCGCGGTCCACCGGCCGGCCGTTGAGCAGGGTGCCCTCGTCCGCCGAACCGACGGCGAGAGTGTCGGCGAGCGGGTCGAGAATCCAGCCGGCGGTCGGTCGCCCCTCGCTCAGCAGCGAAACCATCAGGGCGAACGGCCGGCGACCCGCAGCGAAGTTGGCGGTGCCGTCGACCGGGTCGACCAGCCAGACGTCCCCGCCGCCGCGCAGGTGCCGGAGCAACCCCGGATCGTCGGCGACGCCCTCCTCGCCCACCACCATCGAGCCCGGCCGCAGCCGGCGCAACCCGGCCGAGATCAGCTCCTCGGCCCGACGGTCGGCGACGGTGACCACCTCGCCGGGCGCCTTCTCCGACACGTCATCGTCGTCGAGCTTGCGAAACAGTGGCAGCACGACCTGGTCGGCGGCCTCCCAGAGCAGGTCGCCAACGTCGTCCAGCAGGGTGTCAGCCACGCGGCGGCAGCTTGACCACGCTGACGAAGAACTCGTCGATCTGACGGACCACCGAGATGAAGCGCTCGAAGTCCACCGGCTTGGTCACGTAGGCGTTGGCGTGCAGTTGGTAGCTGCGCAGGATGTCCTCGTCGGCCTGTGAGGTGGTGAGCACCACCACCGGGATCCGGCGCAGTTCCTCGTCCTTCTTGATCTCTTCGAGCACCTCCCGGCCGTCGCGCCGGGGCAGGTTGAGGTCGAGCAGGATCAGGTCGGGCGCCACCGCGTCGGCGTACTGGCCCTCCCGTCGCAGGTAGGCGAGCGCCTCGGCGCCGTCGGAGACGACGGTCAGCCGGTTGCGCACCTTGTGCTCCTCGAACGCCTCCTGGGTCATCAGCACGTCACCCGGGTCGTCCTCCACGAGCAGGACCTCGATCGGGCTCTTGCCATCCGCCGGCGCGGTCATCCCACCGTCTCCCTCATGTCACCCGTTCTACCGCTTTCCGGCGTCTCGTCGGCGCGGTCCGGCTGGTCCGACCCATCGGCCTGCTCCGTCAGCGCTGCCGGAGCCTCGTTCGAGGACGTGCCGTCCTCCGCACCGGGGGCGTCCGGCTGCTCCGACGAGTCGGCGGCGGCAGCCGCCTCGACGTCCCCGGGGAGCGCCGGCAGGGTGAACCGGATCGCGGTGCCCTCCGGCACGTCGGTGTCCACCCAGACGCGGCCGCCGTGATATTCGACGATCTTCTTGACGATCGCCAACCCGATGCCGGTGCCCGGGTACGCGTCCTTCGAGTGCAGCCGCTGGAAGATCACGAAGATCTTGTCGGCGAACTCCGGCTCGATCCCGATGCCGTTGTCCTGGCAGCTGATCTCCCACTCGGTGCCCACCAACCGGGCCGAGATGTGCACCTTCGACGGCACATCCGGGCGGCGGAACTTGATCGAGTTACTGACCAGGTTGGCAAGCAGGTTGGTGAGCAGTGGTTCCTCACCCGAGATCACCGGCAGCTCGGTCCAGGTCAGCTCGGCATCCGCGTACTGCCGGGCGGCCTCGGTCTGTCCGGCCACGTCACCCATCACCTTGTTGAGGTCGACCTCGACGAAGCCGGTGGTGAGCCGCCCGATGCGGGAGAACGCCAGCAGGTCGTTGATCAGGCGCTGCATCCGCTGCGCCCCGTCCACCGCGAAGGCGATGTACTGGTCAGCCCGCTCGTCGAGCTGCCCGGCGTAGCGGCGCTGGAGCAGCTGGCAGAAGCTGGCGACCTTGCGCAGCGGCTCCTGCAGATCGTGCGAAGCCACGTACGCGAACTGCTCCAGGTCACGGTTGGAGCGGGTCAGCTCCTCGGCCTGCTTCTGAAGCTGGCTGTTGACCCACTCGATGCGTTCGCGGGCGGCCCGGACCTCGGCCAGGTCTGCGGCGATCTTCTGCCGCATCGCGTCCACGTCCTGGCCGAGCCGGATGAACTCCGGCGGGCCGGTGGTGGCGATGCCGTGCTGGTAGTCACCCTCGGCGACCTCGCGGACCTGGTCGGCCAGCCCGATCAGGGGTCGGATGACCATCCGGTCCAGCGAGAGCACCAGCAGCGCCCCGGCGACGACCACCACCAGCGCGGCGACGATCAGGAGGACGACCAGCACGTTACTGCTGGTACGCACGTCAGCGGCGGCCTGCTCCCGGGCGGCCAGGATCTCCTCTTGGAGGTCGTTCACCGCCGACCGCACCTGGTCGAACTGCTGCCGGGCGCGTTCGGTGACCAACGCCTGACCGGCGCTGGTGCCGCTCTGCTCGGTGGTGGTGATCACCGGCTCCGCCACCGACTGCCGCCACTGCGCCGTGCGCTCCTCGACGATCCGCAGCTCCTGGCCGATCTGCGGATAGTCGTCGAGCAGCGCCCGCATCGAGGCGACGACGTTCTTCTCCTGCTCCAGCCCTTCCCGATAGGGGTCCAGGTCGGCCGGATTACCGCTGACCGCATACCCCCGGATCGCCGTCTCCTGGTCGAGCAGCGCGTTGAGCAGCTCCTGCGACTGCACCCGGAGCGGGCCGGTCTCGTTCAGCACGGCGTCGATCTGGGTGCGGTTGCGGGCGGCCATCGCCGCCTCCGCGGTGGCCAGGCCGATCAGCAACACACCCACGACGGTGAGCAGGGTGATCACCCGGCGGCGCAGACTCCAGCCGCCGACCACCGGCCTCACCGGCCACCGCCCCGGCTGACCAGCAGCATGGCCACATCGTCGGCGAGCGCGCCGCCGTTGAGCCGCTCGGCCCGGCCGACCAGCCAGGCCGGTAGCTCCGGCAGCGACACCGAACGGTTGTCCGGCTCGTCCAGCAACCCACTGAGGCCCGGCACGTCGAGCCGTTCGTCGCCGGCACCCACCCGCCCCTCGATCAGGCCGTCGGTGTACATCAGCAGGGACCAGTCATCGGTGTCGAACTCCAGGTCGTAGGCGATCGGCCGGCGCGGTCGTACGCCCAGCAGCCGGCCGCCGGGCGCGGGCACCGGAGCGACCCGGCCGCCGGAGAGCAGCAGGGGCGGCGGGTGCCCGGCCAGGCGGACGGTGGCCCGGTTGGCGTCCAGGTCCAGTCGGACGGTGGCCACCGTCGCGAAGATCTCCTGGAGGCGGCGCTCACTCATCAGCACCTGCTCCAGCGCGGGCAGCACCTCGTCGTCCGGCACTCCGGCGAGCACCAGGGCGCGCCAGGCCACCCGCAGCTCGACCCCGAGCGCGGCCTCGTCCACCCCGTGCCCGCAGACGTCGCCGACGATCAGGTTGAGGCAGTCCGGGTGGGTCTGCACCACGTCGAAGAAGTCCCCGCCGATCAAAGCGGCGTGCCGGCCGGGCCGGTAGAAGGTGTGCACCGCCACCTGGTCGGTCGTCATCAGCGGTTGGGGCAGCAGGCCGCGTTCCAGTCGGGCCGACTCGGCCTGGCGCAGCTCGACCTCGCGCAGCCGGCGGGCGTTCTCGTCGGCGCGCTTACGCTCCACGGCGTAGCGCAGCGCCCTGGTCAGCAGCACCCCGTCGACCTGGCCCTTGACCAGGTAGTCCTGGGCACCCTCGGCGACCGCCACCACGCCCAGGTGCTCGTCCGTACGGCCGGTCAGCACGCAGACCGCGGCGCCGCTGGACATCTCCAGCACCTGGCGCAGCCCGTCCAGCCCCTGCGCGTCGGGCAGGCCCAGGTCGAGCAGGACGCAGTCGACGTCGCCGATCCGCTGCCGCGCCTCCCGGAGGCTGGTGGCGACCAGCAGGTCGATCATCGAGTTCGTCTCGGCGAGCAGCTCACCGACCAGGAAGGCGTCACCCTCGTCGTCCTCCACCAACAGCACCCGCAACCGCTCACCGGGCGGCAGGTTGGCGTGCCGCGCCAGGCCACCGTGCGGGTACGGCACAACTGGGGAGCCGGCCGAGCCGGTCCCCCGGTGCGGCCGGGTCACCGCCGCGAGACGCGGGAGTTCGCTGGTGATGTCGGGCTCCTTCCGAGTGCCCCGCTGATCCTGTATTAGACAACGGTCGCACACAACACGACGCCGGCGGCGCGGGCGGGGATGGGCCGCATCACTGCCCACGGAGGGACATCCTTGCCGATCGGTGACCGCCCGGCCGTGCCGCCAGGTGCCGAGGGACGGCAGGATGGTTCCACCCCAGGCCCCACCACCCCCCGAGGAGTTCCCGTGGGCGCACCCACCACCCCGGCCGCGACGGGCACGCCGCCGCGTCCGGTTCCAGGCGTACCCGCTGCCAACCGCGCGCTGACTCGGCCGCGTCGGCGGCTGGTGGCCGCCGTGGCGGCGCTGCTCGCGCTGGCCGCGGTCGGCGCCGGCAGCCTGCTCGACCTGCGCACCCCGGCCCCGAGGCCGGCGGACGCGCCGGCGGGAGCGTTCAGCGCCACCCGGGCGTACGAGGACGTCCAGGTGATCGCGGCCCGGTCGCACGTCGCCGGCAGCCCGGCCAACGAGCAGGTCCGCGCGCACCTCGAGGCGCAGTTGCGGGGGCTGGGCCTGGAGACCGAGGTGCAGGACACCGTGGCGCAGGAGGCCGGTCAGCTCAGCGGGGCGGCGGGCGGGGCGACCCTGGCCCGGGTCCGCAACGTGGTGGCCCGGTTGCCCGGCACCGACTCGACCGGCCGGGTCTTCCTGGTCGCCCACTACGACTCGGTGCAGACCGGGCCGGGGGGCAACGACGACGCGGCCGGCACGTCGACCATCCTGGAGGTGGCCCGCGCGTTGACCACCGGCCCGCGGCCCCGCAACGACATCGTCTTCGTGCTGACCGACGCCGAGGAGGCGTGCCTCTGCGGCGCGTCCGCGTTCGCCGCCAGTCACCCGCTGGCCGCCGACGGCGGCGTGGTGCTCAACCTGGAGGCGCGGGGCTCCACCGGGCCGGTGATCATGTTTGAGACGTCCCGGAACAACGCGAAGCTGGTGGACATCTTCGGCCGGGCCGCCCCGCACCCGGTCGGCACCTCGTTCGCGGTGGAGATCTACCGCGCGCTGCCCAACGACACCGACTTCACCGCCTTCCTCGATCGGAAGTTCGTCGGGCTGAACTCGGCGTACATCGACGGCGGCGCGATCTACCACACGCCGCTGGACACCCCGGCGGCGATGGACCGGGGCAGCCTCCAGCAGCACGGCGACAACGCGCTGGGCCTGGCCCGCGAGTTCGGTCGCACCGACCTGACCGACCTACGCTCCGGGCACGACGCCACCTACTTCCCCGTCCCCGGCGGGCTGGTCCGCTACCCGGGCTGGCTCACCCTGCCGCTGGCTCTGCTCGCGGTGGCCGCGGTGGGCGCCCTGGGCTGGCTGACGCGTCGCAGTGGCCGGGCCAGCACCGGCCGGCTGGTCGCCGGCTTCGCGCTGGCCCTGGTGCCGATCGTCGCCGCGCCGGTCGCCGCCCAACTGCTCTGGCTGGCGATCACCACGATCCGACCGGGGTACGCGGAACTGCTCGACCCGTACCGGCCGATCTGGTACCGGCTGGCCGTCCTGGCGCTCGCCACCGCCGTCGTCCTCACCTGGTACGCGCTGCTGCGCCGTCGGGTCAGCCCGGCCGCCCTGGCCGTGGGCGGGCTGGCCTGGCTGGCCCTGCTCGGGGTGCTGCTCGCCGTGGCGGTGCCGGGCGGGGCGTACCTCACCACCCTGCCGGCGCTGGCCGGTGCCCTCGGCGGGTTGGTGGCGCTGCGTACCCGGCAGACCGGGCCCTGGCCGGTGGTGGCGGTGACCGCCGCCGCGGCCGTCGGGGTGGTCATCCTGCTGCCCACCGTGGTGCTGCTCTTTCCCGCGCTGGGAATGGCCATGGGCGGGGTCGCCGCGCTGGTCGCGGTGCTGCTCGGCCTGGCCGCCCTGCCGGTGGTCGACCTGCTGCACCCGCAGGCCGGCGGCCAGCGTGGCCTGCTGGCGTTGCGGGCCCGACGGCTCGGGGTGCTGCCGGCCGCCGCGGCCGCGGTGACGGCGGTGGTGCTCGCCGGGGTCGGGCTGAGCGTCGACCGGTTCGATGCCGCCCATCCCGCGCCCACCCACCTGATGTACGCGCTGGACGCCGGCACCGGCCAGGCCCGTTGGCTCAGCCACGAGGGCGACCCGCAGCCGTGGACGGACGGCTACGTGGACGGCGTGACCACGGTGGACGACTTCCCCGGCCTGGGCGATGCGGAGCTGCGGGGCGGTCCAGCCCCGGCGGCGGACCTGCCCGCGCCGAAGGTGGAGGTGCTCTCCGACACCCGCTCCGGTAACGAACGGCTGGTGCGGGTGCGTGTTCTCCCGCAGCGCCCGGTCCGCCTGCTCACGCTGCATGTGAACGGACCGACGGCGGTGACGTCGGCGACGGTGAACGGACGACAGTTCGACGTTCGGATGGCGCCGACTCAGAAGCCCTGGGGCTTCGGCGTGGTGTTCCACGCACCTCCAGCGGAGGGTGTCGAAATCGCGCTGACCATGTACCCGAGCCTCGCTGACGGCCCGGTCGCGCTGCGGGCGATGGACGCCAGTGACGGGTTGGACGCGCTGCCCGGCTTCCGCCCCCGGCCGCCGGCCGTCGGCGTCGTCGGGTCGCACAGCTCGGAGATGTTGGCGGTCGCCCGCACCTATCCCCTCTGATCTCACAGTGGTCCGGCGGAACGTTCTTCCGCCGGACCACCGTTTCCGGTCAGCCCACCGGTTCGGGTTGGCCGGCACCGACCCGGTGCCAGCGATTTCCGTCGTGATCGGTGAAGGTGAGGTCCACCAGAACGGTGTCGGCCGCGCGTAGGCGGTGCTCGGCCGCGACCGTGACGAAGAGGTCGTGCCCCTCGCGGCCCGGTATCCGACGGACCTGTTTCGCCGCGGCCAGCGCGACCGGCGGGCCGTCCGGATCATCGGCGGGGACGAGCCGAGCCAGCACAGAGACGTCCAGCACCGGGGCGTCACTCTCGTTGGCCACGGTGAGCCGCAGCACTGAGGTGCCGCGAATCTCGGCCACCGCCGAGACCAACCGGGCCTGGGAGGCGCGAACCCGCAGGTCATCGTTGCGGCGAGCGCGAATCTCCCGCCGCAATCCGAGGTAGACGAAGAGCACGCTGGCGATGGAGCCGACCGCGCCGAACCAGTCCGGCACGGAGCCCCAGTCGATCACGTCCTGGATTGGTGACCAGTTCATGAGTCCATCGTGGATGCGGCTGTCGAGTGCCGGGCACGGCGGATCGGCTGGATTCGACCACGAATTGGGAATTCCGGCACCGATTCCGGCCACCCGGGCGGCCTAAACGGAGAGTGTGCAACCCAGTACGGTGATGGATACCCTTGCGGTCTACATGGTGCGGGCGGCAATCCCTCCGACTGTCCAACAGATGGACAGGATCTTTCGCCGCCGGCCCATTGCGAATTCGCCACCGAAGGGGGGCCGCATTGACTGCGGACGCTCCACCCGAGGAAGCCGTCGTTTCTCGGCCCGCGTACGACCGGCCGAGTCGTGTTTCCGTCGATCCACCACTCGGGCGACTCGACAGCCCACTGCACGGGCGTGAGGATCTGATCAACGAGATCGTGCAGCCGGGGGAAGATGCCGGGGGCCGCCCCTCGGTGCACATCCTGTGCGGCATGGGCGGCTCCGGCAAGAGCCACGTCGCGCTGGAGATCGCCCGCCGGGCCCGGGCCGACGGCCGGACGGTCTGGTGGGTGCAGGCCGGGCGGCTCAACTCCGGGATGCGGGAGGTGGTCAGCCAACTCGGCGCCTCGGAGACCCAGGTCGACCAGGCCTGGGCCGGGATGATCAGCGCCACCGACCTGGTGTGGCGCTACCTCAACCAGGCCGCGCAGCCCTGGCTGCTGATCTTCGACAGTGCCGATGAGCCGGCCAGCCTGGGCCCCACCGACGGCGTGCTCGCCGACGGCACCGGCTGGCTGCGCAGCCCGGAGGCCGAGGACGGCATGGTCATCGTGACCAGCCGGGACGGCAACCGGGCCACCTGGGGCACCTGGTCGAGGTTGCACCAGGTGCGCCCGCTCGACGCCGACGCCGGCGCCCAGGTGCTGATCGACCGGGCCGGCGCCCAGGCCGGGAGCCTTGCCGACGCCCGCGAACTCGCCCGGGAGTTGGGCGGGCTACCCCTGGCCCTGCGCGCGGCCGGTAACTACCTGCGGTCGGTCAACGCCAGCCCGGTCTGGCGCGGCTCATCGACCATCACCACCTTCGCCGACTACCGGACGGCCGTGCAGCGTCGTTTCCGCTCGCCGCGCGACGCCGCCGACGTCGACCTCGACGAGTCCCTCGGCCTGGAGATCGTCCGCGAGGTCGACGACATCTCACTGGACCTGCTGGCCCGCCGCCAGCTCCAACAGAGCCGGCCTCTGCTCAACGTGTTGGCCTGCCTGAGCATCTCTCCGGTCCCCTACGAGGTGGTGCTCAAGCCGGCCATCCTGGCCGAGTCGCCACTGTTCAAGGGGCTCACCGGCCGGCAGCGGGTGAAGGTGCTGGAGGGCATCGGCAACCTCGCCCTGGTCGACTTCGACGTCCACGAGGACGTCAACGACCCGGCGTTCGCACACGTGTTGTCGCTGCACCCGCTGGTACACGCGATGTTCCGCGACCGCGACGAGGTCCGTGAGCAGATCGCCGAATACCACGGGCTGGTGATGAAGCTGCTGCTCGCCGCCACCGAGGGGCAAAATCCGGACTACCCCGCCGACTGGGCCAACTGGGACGTGCTGGTGCCACACCTGGTCGAGGCCGTGCGGGAATACCTCGTGCCGCAGAAACACAAGCACGACCCCGAGACGGTACGTCGAGCGCTGGAGCTGACCCGGCTCACCGCCCGCTACCTCATCGCGGTCGGCCTACCCGGCTCGGCCTTCGACATCCTGGACCCGATCGTGCGCGGTTGCGCCGCGTACGACCACGACCTGGACCGGCCGCAGGTGCTGGCGCTGCGCCACGAGCTGGGCCGCACCTGGTTGGAGCGCAACCAACCGGAGATGGCCGACCGGGTGCTCCGGGAGGTGATCGCGGACCGCACCAGGGTGCTGGGCAGCGACGACGCCGACACCCTCGCCAGCCGGCACAAGCTCACCAAGGCGATCATGGCGCAGCGCCAGTGGCCGGAGGCCGAGCTGGAGCTGCGACAGATCGTCGCCGCCGAGGACCAGGTCCGCGGGCCCGAACACTGGGACACCATGATCGTGCGGCACAGCCTGGCGCTGGCGGTGCTCGCCCAGCAACGGGCACCCGAGGCCGAGGAGATGCTGCACGCCATCCTGGAGGTCCGCTACCGGCTGTGGCCGCTCAACCAACCGGAAACCTGGCAGGCGCGGCACACGCTGGCCCGTTGCATGCAGGCGCAGGGCCGGTTCGCCGAGGCGGAAGCCGAACTGCGGGCCACCCTGGCCACCGTGGAACCCCGGCACGCCGACCGCAGCGAGGTGCTCGCCATCCGGTTCACCCTCGGCCTGGTGCTGCTGCTCGAGGAGCAGGTCGACGCGGCGATCGAGGTGTACGAGCAGTTGCTGGCCGATCGTCGGCGACTACTCGGGGACACCCACCTGGACACCCTCCAGGTGGAGCACGCCCTGCGCCGACTGCGCACCGGCGACTGACCCGGTCAGTGCGGCGCGACCGGCGGCGCGGCCGGTCAGTGCGGCGCGGCCGGCGGCGCGGCCGGCGGCGCGGCCGGCGGCGCGGCCGGCGGCGCGGCCGGCGGTGCGGCCGGTCAGTGCGGTGCGGCCGGGCCCAGGTCACTCGGGTCGGTGTTGCCACCGCAGATGATCACCGCGACCCGTTCCCCCGGCTGCGGCACGTACGCGCCGCCGACCAGTGCGGCCAGCGCGGCGGCGCCACCCAACTCGGCGGCGACCCGCAGCTCCGACCAGAGCAACCGCCGGGCCCGCACCAGATCCTCGTCCCGGACCAGCACGGACACCACCTCGGTCCGGCGGGCGGTGTCGAAGGCGATCTCACCGATCCGCCGGGCTCCCAGCGAATCGGTGGCGATGCCGCCCACCTCGATGTCGACCGGACGGCCGGCCTTGAGCGCCGAGTGCAGGGTGGGGATCTGCTCGGGTTCGACCGCGACGACGCGTACCGACCCACCGAACCAACTGGCGATGCCGGACACCAACCCGCCGCCACCAACCGCGACCAGCACGGTGTCGATGCCCTTCACCTGCCGCTCCAGCTCCCGGCCAACGGTGCCCTGACCGGCCACCACCTCCGGTTGGTCGTACGCGTGGACCACCAGTGCGCCGGTCTCCGCGGCCCGCTGGGTGCTCGCCGCCAACGCCTCGGCGTAGTGCTGACCGACCTGGCGCACCTGGGCGCCCAGCCCGGCCAACCGCTGCACCTTCACCGGTGCGGCGGTGACCGGCACGAAGACCTCCGCCGGCACGCCCAGCGACCGCGCCGCGTACGCCACGGCGAGGCCATGGTTGCCACCCGAGGCGGCGATCACCCCGGCCGAGGGCAACGCCCCCTGGAGCATCCGGTTGAACGCGCCACGCGGCTTGAACGAGCCGGTGTGCTGGTGCAGCTCCAGTTTGAGGCTGAGCTGCCCGGGCACCCCCAGATCGGCGCCATCGACGGCGATGACCGGGGTTTCCCGGACCCGCCCCTCGACAAGAGCCGCGGCCGCCTCGACGTTGCTTCTGTCCACCATGGGGAAACGCCCTTCACTACGACCAGAGGGCCAGTCGACCATCGTCGGTGAGCCCGACAAAGCATCCTATGGAGATCCGGCGGCCATCCGTCGCGGGACGCACCGTGTGGTAGTGCCGCGGATCGAACAGGAACCCCTCCCCGAGCGTGGGTCGCAGCGTCAACGACTGCGCGTCGGCGGCCGCCGACTCCTGGAAGCCGTACCCGCCGGGAATCCGCAGCGCCTCGTCGTTCGGCTGCCAGCGCCGCCGCCACAGCACGGTCTCACCACCGACCGGCGGCACCCGGATGTATATGTTGAACGCCAACTGCGCCACCACCTCGCCGTCGAGCAGCCGGCCCGCGTACTCCCGGACCGCGTCGTCGAAGTGCATCTGAAGGCCCGCGTTGATCTCGCGGACGATGCCGACGTGCATCTCCCGACCCTGCCGCCGCCCGGGTGCCACGTCCGGCCAGGCGCCTCGGAACGCGGCCAGACACAGCTCGCGGGGCGAGTCCGCCAGGCCCAGCGTGGACCAACTCTTCTCGGCCGCGGCCGCGGCGTCCCAGTAGTCGTCGCGGAGTTCACCGCCAGCCCGGTGGTCGTTGATGGCCGGGCCGAACTTGGCGACCACGGGAAAGACCCGGCTCTCGTCGTACCGGTCCATCGGCGCGTTCGCCAGGGCAGCGGTGATCGCCTGACAGCGGGCCGCGGACAACAACCCCGGCACCCGGACGGCGGCCAGTCGGCCCGCGATGAGCCCGGCGATATCCGCACGGGTGATCGAGTCTGATTCGACGGCGACGAACAAGGGGTCGGTCCTACTCGAATGCTGCACGGCGATCCTCCCGTAACGAAGATCCCTCACCGGACATGTCGCGCCCCCCGATCCGCGCACCGTGCAATGTACAAACCTTCGGCAAGGCGGGGTTCCGTCAGTTCCGGGCGGCGTGACGCGGCCACCGTTACCATCGGCGCAACCGGGAGACACGACACCGAGCCGTACGGCGGAAGCTTTCCACCGATCGGGGAATGGTGACGATTCTCGGCGTGACGCATGATGCGACTAGTTCGAACGCTGACAAGGAGTTCGAGATGGCAGGCGCCGGCCCGACGGATCTTGATATGCACGTCGACCGCCTGGAAATGGCGCGTCGGATAGCCCGAGAAATGATCGAGTCCGACCACCAGGCCCTGGAGCTCGCCGTCCGGCAGCGCCCACAGTGCTGGTCCCGACGCCCGGTCGGCCACGGCACCCGCGCCGAAGCCCTCGCGGGCTGACGCTGCTCACCCAACAGCAATAGCTTCCGCTGCTCGCGTACGGCCTCCTCGTCACCAGCCTCTGACCCGCCGATGACCGAGGCGGGTTCGCTCGTTGATCAGGTGATGAGAAGTAGGTCAAGAACAGCGCGGGAACCTACTTTTCATCACTTGATCACCACAAGGGCGCTGGCGTTCGGGTCAGGTCTCCCTGGGCCAGCACATCGTTCCAACCCCTGCCACCTGAGGCGTTGCTGCACCTTCAGAGATCGGGTAACGGGCAGGCATCCCGCGAGCCGCGACGGACCGTTCGGGATTCATTAGGTAACGGGAGTGGTCGGCCTCGACGTAGCGCAGTTGGATGCCGGCGCGGGCGGCGAGCCGCTCGACCGCCTCGACGAAGCTGAGGTGGTCGGCGTCCATGAGGAACTTGATCGCGTCGCCGCCGGCCCCGCAGCCGAAGCAGTATCAGACGTTGCGCCCGGGCGAGACGTTGAACGACGGGCTCTTCTCGTCGTGGAACGGGCAGAGGCCCTTGAGGTTTCCGGCGCCCGCCGGCCTCAGGGTCACCGTGTCGGAGATGACCTCCGCGATCGAGGTGCGCTCGCGGACCAGCGCGATGTCCTCATCCCGGATCCGGCCAGCCATGGATGCACCCCCTCGGCGTACATCCTTCCCTGCCGGACAGACGACGTACGGGCGGGGGCGCGCGGTGTGGCGCGGACCGCGCACACCTTGCCCCCGTTTCGTCCCGGACACCCGACCCGCTCGGCGAGCATGGACAGATGTGGAGGCGACGGGGCGACGGGGCCCGCTGGAACCGCCTGGCCGGCTGGCTGATCGCGGTACGGCCGACGGCCACCGTGGCCGAGGAGTCCGGCCACCGGCACGCCACCTGGTTCGAGCTCTTTTTCGATGTGATCTTCGTGTTCGCCCTGGCGGCCGTGGTCGAGCGGCTCGGCGACGATCCCACGCCCCGACTCGGCGGCGTGGTCGCCGTCTTCGGGCTCTTCCTGGTGGTGCAGTGGGCCTGGGTGGGGCACGCCTACTACGCCACCCGGTACGAGGCGGACGACCTGCCGCACCGGTTGTTGCTGCTGTTCGCGCTGCTTGGCGCCGGAGCGATCACCCTCGGGGTGGACGAGGTCCCCGACGGCGAGATACTGCCGGTCGGCTATCTGATCGTCCGGGGCGTGCTGCTCCTGCTCTACATCCGGGCCCGCCCCCAGACCAGAATGGCCCGGGCGGGTACCGCCGTTTACCTGATCGGCTTCGGGATCGGCTGGCTGATCTGGCTGGCCTCGCTGGCCGTCCCCGGGCACCTGCGCCCGGTGTTCTGGATCACCGGGACAGCGATCGAGCTCGCCACGCCCTGGATCGGCTACCGCTGGCTGAGCCGGTGGCCGGTGGACGTCCGGCATCTGCCGGAGCGGGTCGGCCAGTTCGTCATCATCGTGCTCGGCAGCACGGTGGCCGACCTGCTCGCCACGGTGCCGGACCACCCGGAGCAGAAGATGGCCCTCACCGGGGCATTGGCCGCCCTCGTGCCGGCGGCGATCTGGTGGATCTACGCCACCTTCGTCACCAGCGGCATCCCGATCCACCGGCTGCGCGGCGGCCAGCCCTACACCTACCTGCACTACTCGCTCGGTGGCGGCCTGCTGCTGCTCGGGTGGGCGCTCGCCCAGATAGTGCGGGCGATCCACGGGGAGATCCCGATGACCCAGGAGGTACGCCTGCTGCTCGCCGGCGCGTCCACCGTCTGGATCGTCTCCGGGCTGGGCCTGTACTGGCTGTCGATCCGGGTCTCGCTCCCCGCCGCACTGCTCTTCGGGCTCGCCGCCGCCGCGGTCTGGGCACTCGCCCTGGCCGTCTCCTCGCCGTACCTGCTGCTCGTGCTGCTCAGCGCGGTGATCGCCGGGTACGCGGTGCTGTTCACCGTCCTGCTGGGCAGCGAACGGTCGAGGCAGCCGGCGGGGGCGGTCACCACCACCGACTGAACCGACGTCCCGTCCGTACACCGGGAGAGTCAGCCCGCTGAGGATGATGGTCCGCCGCGTAGACGATCCGAATCAGGCGTCCGCCGAGCCGAGCTGGCCTGGCGTCCTGCGGTGCTAGGGGCGCGTCACCGCCCGTGCCACACCTACACCCCATCGACAAGGCCGTTGCTACTTCCAGCGGAAGTGCACGAAGAGCCGGCCGAAGTTCTTCGAGTCCTTTTCCACGCGGTGGTAGAGCTGCTTGACGTCCTTCTGGTCGAGGAACCGCAGCACCCGCTTCTTCAGCTGGCCGGACCCCTTACCGGGGATGATCTCGACGAGGGTGGCCTTCTTCGCCACCGCCTCGTCCATGATCCCGCGCAACGCGCGGTCGATGTCGTGGCCCTTGTTGAAGATCTCGTGCAGGTCCAGCTTGAGCTTCATGCCGCAGCCCCCGGCCGGTCAGGTCCCATGTCCGCCATCCTAGGCACGTCCTTCAGGTCGCCCGACGACGACGAAGGGGCGGCCCCGAAGGGCCGCCCCCGCACGCGTCACCGGGTCAGGCTCAGCGCCGGCCGCCCAGGCGGGTCTCCACCCGCTCCAGCGCGGTCCGGTAGTCGTCGTTGGCCGCGTACATCGCGGCGGCGATCCGCAGGTGCCGCAGCGCGTCGGTGTGTCGGTTGAGCCGCTCCAGCGTCCGACCGAGCACGTGGTGCGCGTAGTGGTCGCTCGGGTCCCGCTCGACCAGCTCCCGCAGGTGCTCCTCGGCCCGGTTGAGCTGGGCCGACTGGAAGTACGCCCGGGCCAGCAACTGCCGGACCGCCGCGTTGCCGGGTTCGGCATCGATGATCGGCTCCAGCAGTCGGGCCGCCCCGCTGGGGTCACCGGTTTCGAAGAACATGGTCGCCCGCCGGTAGTCCGCCAGAAGATCCATCTGCCACCTCCTCGGGTCGCACCGTCACCTGTTCCGACGCTGGCACAACACCGGACGTTTGGCGACTGTTCCCGCAGTCGAGATCGAGTCACTTCCGGCCGCCGACGGGCGCCGACGGGCGCCGGCGGGTCAGGTTCGGGCGTCCCGGCGCCCGGCGGACAGCTCCCAGGCGCGGACCCCGCCGACGATTCCGGCGGTGTTCGGCACCACCACCACGTCGTCGCCCATCCGGGCCAGTTGCTCGGGGCGGATCAGTCGGGAGTTGCCCCCGCCCAGGTAGAGCCGGTCCCAGCGGAAAACCGGGCGGAGGCCGTCCACCACCTGGCGGATCCGGCGGGACCAGAAGGCGTCACCGAGCCGCCGACGTTCCGGCTCACCGACGTACGTGTCGTAGGTGGTGCCCCAGCGCACCGGCGCGTGCGACAGCTCCAGGTGCGGTGCGAGCACCCCGCCGTCGAAGAGCGCGCTGCCCAGCCCCGTCCCCAGGGTCAGCACCAGCTCGCAGCCGGTGCCGGCGACCACCCCGGCGCCGTGCACCTCGGCGTCGTTGAGCACCAGCGCCGGCACCCCGAAGGCGTCGACCAGCGCGCCGCGCGCGTCCCAGCCGGACCACTCGGCGAGCAGGTCCGGGTCGACCCGACTGCGAGGGCCGCTGCGGGTCACGTAGTGCGGCGTGCTCACGACCACTCCGTGCCGGATCATCCCGGGTACGCCGACCGTGAGCCGGTCCGCCGTTGGCAGGCGCCCGCCCAGATCCAGCAGGGTCCGGACAAACAGCGCAGGCGGCAACGGGTACGGGGTGGGCACCCGCAACGGCCGGGCCCGCATCGTCCCCGCCTCGTCGAGCACGGACGCCTTGATGCCCCCGCCGCCACAGTCGATCGCCAGTGTGGTCACCACGTCGTTGAGTCTGCCCGCTGCCGACCGGTCGTATGCGGGCGGCCGGATAGGCTGCCGTCCTGATGAGCGCCACGATGATCGTCAAGGACCTGGCCGCCGGGCACGGCGACCGCTCGCTCTTCGCCGGATTGGACCTGGTGGTCGCCCCCGGTGACGTGGTCGGGCTGGTCGGGCCGAACGGGGCCGGCAAGTCGACGCTGCTGCGTACCCTCGCCGGGTTGTTGCCGGTCGAGGCCGGCAGCGTGCGACTCAGCCCGCCCACCGCGAGCGTCGGGCACCTGCCGCAGGAGCCGGAACGGCGACCGGGCGAGACGGTACGCGACTTCCTGGCCCGCCGGACCGGGGTGGCCGCCGCGCAGGCGGCGTTGGACGCGGCGACCGAGGCGCTGACCGCCGGGGCGGCGGGCGCCGACGACGCGTACGGCGACGCGCTGGAGCGCTGGCTCGCCCTGGGCGGCGCGGACCTGGACGAACGCGCCGAGCAGGTGAGCGCCGACCTGGGGCTCGCGGTCGACCTGGACCACCCGACGACCGGGCTCTCCGGCGGCCAGGCGGCCCGGGCCGGGCTCGCGTCGCTGCTGCTCAGCCGGTACGACGTGTTCCTGCTCGACGAGCCGACCAACGACCTGGACCTGGCCGGGTTGGAGCGACTGGAGGAGTTCGTCACCGGGCTGCGGGCCGGCACGGTGCTGGTCAGCCACGACCGGGAGTTCCTCACCCGGACAGTGACCCGGGTGCTGGAGCTGGACCTGCCTCAGCAGCAGGTCAACCACTACGGCGGCGGCTACGCGGCCTACCTGGAGGAGCGCGAGGTGGCCCGCCGGCACGCCCGTGCGGACTTCGAGGAGTACGCCGACACGAAGGCGAACCTGGAGGCCCGGGCGCGCACCCAGCGCGGCTGGATGGAGAAGGGCGTGAAGAACGCCCGCCGCAAGGCCACCGACAACGACAAGATCGGCCGCAAGTTCCGCAGCGAGTCGAGCGAGAAGCAGGCCGCCAAGGCCAAGCAGACCGAACGGCTGATCGAACGGCTCGACGTGGTCGAGGAGCCCCGCAAGGAGTGGGAGCTGCGGATGGAGATCGCCGCCGCGCCCCGCGCCGGCGCCGTCGTGGCCACGCTGCGCCAGGCGGTGGTACGCCGGGGTGGCTTCACCCTCGGCCCGGTCGACCTCCAGATCGACTGGGCGGACCGGGTCGCGGTGACCGGAGCGAACGGCTCGGGCAAGTCCACCCTGCTGGCCGCGCTGCTGGGGCGGCTGCCGCTGGACGCCGGCACCGCCTCGCTCGGGCCTGGCGTGGTGGTCGGCGAGGTGGACCAGGCCCGGGGGTTGTTCCTTGGTGACGCGCCGCTGATCGACGCGTTCCAGGCGGCCGTACCCCACCTGTCGCCAGCGGACGCGCGGACCCTGCTGGCGAAGTTCGGGCTGCGGGCGGCGCACGTGCCCCGGCCGGCGGCCACCCTCTCGCCCGGTGAGCGGACCCGGGCGGCGCTGGCCCTGCTCCAGGGCCGTGGGGTCAATCTCCTGGTGCTGGACGAGCCCACCAACCACCTGGACCTGCCGGCTATCGAGCAACTCGAGTCGGCGCTGGCCAGCTATCCCGGAACGCTGCTGCTGGTCACCCATGACCGGCGGATGCTGGCCGCCATCGAGACCAATCGGCGGCTGCGGGTCGACGCCGGGCGGATCGCCGAGGATTGATCCGTGCCCACGGGTCGGTGCGGGGTGAGAATGGCGCCATGCTCAAGTGGGAGTACGCCCTGCTGGTCCGCCGCCGTCAGGCCGCGACCAACGACCTCGGCTGGGAGGTCGTCTTCGTCTGGTACGGCCCGGACGGTTCGATGGTCGACGTGACGCCGTACGGCGACACCGCACTGGCCCACCTGAACCGGGCCGGCGACCAGGGCTGGGAGTTGGTGGCGATGAGCGAGGATCCGTCCCTGCCCGGCAACAACGAACTGCACCGCTACCACCTCAAGCGGCCGAAGCCCGCCGCCCCGCCACCGCGCCAGCGGATGCGCGGTGGCCGCCGCACCATCTCCGGCTGATCCGCCCGCTCGGCCATGTCGGCGCGGGGCCCGGTGTCCCCGTTGAGCGTGATGCCGGTGAGTCATCGTGATGCCGGTGTGGCATCACGATGACTGCGGCCCTGCCCCGCCTGGTGCGACACGCCCGGTGGTTGGCCGCGCCCGAGCAGGCAACGAGGTGGACTAGCGGGGCATAACGGGCGCGATTGCGGGTATCGCGCGGCGGGAGGTGGCCCGAATGGTCGCTTTGGCACAGACTCCGCCCTCGGCCGACCGGCTGCGGGCGATCGACGAATTCCTCGCCCAGGCATGGGCGGACCAGGTCCGCAACGACGATCGGCTGCGGGAGCTGGCGGTCGAGGTGCGGTTCGACCGTGGAGTGGCCCACCTGAGCGGCGATGTGGCCGAGGCCGCCCAACTACGGCTGGTACGCGACCTGGTGGGACAGCTGGCCGGTGTCTACGGCGTCTGGTGCCGGGTGGGCATCGGCGGACGGGCGCCGGTGGTCGTGGACCTCGGTTGCGGGCCGACCAAGCAGTGGTCGAGCAACCTGGGCCTGGATATCTACCCGGCAGCCGGCGTCGACGCGGTCGCGGACCTGTCCGGTTCGCTGCCGCTCGCCGACAATTCGGTGGACGTGCTCTTCGCGGTGCACATCCTGGAGCACCTGATCGACTTCCTGCCCCTGGTCGACGAGTGTCACCGGGTCCTCCGCCCCGGCGGCGTGCTGCACGTGATGAGCCCGTGGTGGGGGCACGTGAACGCGGTGGCCGACCCGACCCACGTCCGGCTGATGGACGTCCAGACGTTCAAGGGGATCTGCCAGCTCCGGCCACCGGGCACCCCACGCTGGTACCCGTTGCACGCCGGCTGCGACGGCGCCTCGATCTTCGCCGACCTCACCCCCCTCCCCCCGGACGCCGACCCGGCACCCCAGTCCCACCTGGCCCGCTTCTTCGACTAGGACCTACCCACCCTTGGTTGATCATGAAGTTATTGCGGCGACACGCCGTCATCGATGGCAATAACTTCATGATCAACGCGAGGGCTGGGTGGACTCGCGCGAGGAGCGCACCATACCGTCGACAGAGGGCCCTTTCTCATCGCCGGATCAGCTGTCGGCGGTCGGCTCCCGGGCGGCCGGGGCGACGGCCGGCTCGTGTCGGGCCAACCGGTTGCGGCGGTAGCCGTAGCCGAAGTAGATCAAGGCGCCGAGCAGCATCCAGGCCAGGAACCGCAGCCAGGTCTCCACCGACAGGTTGAGCATCAGGTAGAGGCAGGCCAGCGCCGAGACGATCGGCAGCACCGGCGAGAAGGGCACCCGGAACGGCCGCTCCAGGTCCGGCCGCCGACGGCGCAGGATCGGCACCGCCACCGACACGAGCACGAACGCGCAGAGCGCGCCGATGCTGACCAGATCGGCCAGCGCGGACAGCGGCAGGAGCCCGGCCAGCAGCGCGACCCCCACCGTCATGATCACCGAGATCCGGTACGGGGTGCCCCAGCGCGGATGCACCTTCGCGATCGACGGCGGGATCAACCCGTCCCGGGCGATGGCGAAGCCGATCCGGCCCATCGCCACCAGGTCGACCAGGATGACGCTGGTCAGGCCGGCGACCGCGGCGATGGAGACCAGCACGGCGGCCCAGCCCGCGCCGACCGACTCGAAGGCGGACGCGATCGGGGCACCCCGGTCGATCTCGGTGTACGGCACCATCCCGACCACCACCAGCGAGACGCCGATGTAGAGCACGGTGGAGATCAGCAACGTGCCGAGCAGACCCAGGGTGAGGTCCCGCTTGGGCTTCTTCGTCTCCTCACCCAGGTTGGCCACGGCCTCGAAGCCGGTGTAGGCGAAGAAGACCACGGCCGCGGCGCTGAGCACGCCGACGAAGCCGAAGACCGACGGTTCCAGCCCGAACAGCGCCTGCGTGACCGGTTGCTTGATGCCGTCGTCACCGCTTCCGGCGGGTTCGGCCGGCGGAATGAACGGGGTGAGGTTGGCGGCCTTGACGAAGAACAGCCCGGCAACTACCACGAAAACGCAGATGGCCACCTTGATCAGCACCAGCAGGTTGGTGATCCGGGCGGACTCCCGGATGCCGACGATCGCCACGACGCCAAGGATCAGGACGATGGCGATGGCACCCACGTTGATCGTGCTGCCCTCCTCGCCGAACCATCGGGTCGGCAGGTCGAGCAGCTCGGCGAGGTAGCCGGACCAGCCTCGGGCCACCACGGCGGCGCCGAGCGCGAACTCCAGCAGCAGGTCCCAGCCGATGATCCAGGCGACGATCTCGCCCATCGTGGCGTACGCGTAGGTGTAGGCGCTGCCGGCGGTCGGCACGCTGGAGGCCAGTTCGGCGTAGCAGAGGGCGGCGAGCAGGGCCACCACGCCGGCGATGGCGAAGGAGATCACCACGCCCGGCCCGGCGCTGTCGCGGGCCTCGATCCCGGTGAGCGTGAAGATGCCCGTGCCGATCACGATGCCGATGCCGAAGCCGGTGAGGTCGATCGCGCCGAGCCGTCTCTTCAGCCCCAGCTGGCCGTCGGTGCCGTCCGCCTCACCTTGAGCTATCACGTCCTTGATTGGCTTCGTGCGCAGCACGGACACCCGGTCACCCCTCCCGCCGTACGACCACCTCCGTGGCAGCCGGTGACCGCCGTTGCTACCCAGCGGCGCGATTGGTCAACCACGAACCCTTGCGGCGACGGCCAGACTATGAAAATTTCCTACCAGCAACGCGGACATCGACGGCGAATCTTGCCGTACGCCGCGCGAAGCATCCGGGAGCCCCAACGAAGGGACGCACCGCATGAAAGCCACCCGAATCGGAGCCGCCGGGCTGGTCGCAGCCCTGGTCGGCACGTTCGTCACCGTCACCCCCGCGAGCGCCGCACCCAGCGGGGCCGGCACCACCACCGCCACCTGCGCCACCGACCCGGCCACCCCGAAGCGGCAGTTCCGGGCCATGTGGATCTCGTCGGTGGTCAACATCGACTGGCCGAGCAAGGCATCCCAGACCAGCCCGGATCGGATCGCCGCGCAGCAGGCCGAGTACCGCGCACTGTTGGACCTCGCCGAGCGGTTGCACCACAACGCCGTCGTGGTGCAGGTCCGACCCACCGCCGACGCGCTCTGGCCCTCACCGTACGAGCCCTGGTCGGAATACCTGACCGGCGTACGCGGCCAGGACCCGGGCTGGGATCCGCTGGCCTTCCTGGTCGACGAGTCGCACAAGCGGAACCTCGAGTTCCACGCCTGGTTCAACCCGTACCGCGTCTCCATGCCGGCCCCCGGCGGCGCCGGCGCCGACCTCACCCAACTCGCCCCCGGCCACCCGGCCCAGCAGCACCCCGACTGGACCTTCGCCTACCCGCCGGCCGGCGTGGCCGGCAGCCGGCTCTACTACAACCCCGGCATCCCCGAGGTCCGCGAGTTCGTCCAGACCGCGATGCTGGACGCGGTCAAGCGGTACGACATCGACGGCGTCCACTTCGATGACTACTTCTACCCCTACCCCAGCGGCACCTACCAGGTGCCGGACGACGCGACCTTCGCGGCGCACAACCGGGGCTTCACCGACCGGGCCGACTGGCGGCGGGACAACATCAACCTGCTGATCCAGGAGATGAACGGGAAGATCAAGGCGGCGAAGCCGTGGGTGAAGTTCGGGGTCAGCCCGTTCGGCATCTGGCGCAACCAGACCGCCGACCCGCTCGGTTCGGACACCACCGGCAGCCAGTCGTACGACATCATCTCCGCCGACACCCGCAAGTGGATCAAGCAGGAGTGGATCGACTACGTGGTGCCGCAGCTCTACTGGTACATCGGCCAGTACCCGGCGGCCGACTACGCGCGCCTCGTGCCGTGGTGGGCCGAGACGGTGCGCGGCACGCGCGTGCAGCTCTACATCGGCCAGGCCGACTACAAGAGCGGCGACCCGGCGTACGGGCCGTACTGGCAGAACCCGCGTGAGCTGTCCGACCACCTGACGCTCAACCGGTCGTACCCGGAGGTGCAGGGCAACGTGCACTTCTCCGCGGTGCAGGTACGGGCCAACCGGCTCGGTGCCACCGACATCTACGCCAGCGAGCACTACTCCCGCCGGGCGCTGGTGCCAGCCATGCCGCACCTGCCGGCCCGGCCGCTGCTCTTCCCGGTGGTCACCAAGGTCGCCCGGGAGGCCGACGGGGTTCGGCTCACCTGGCGCCAGCCCGCCGACGGCGCCGGCCCACTGGGCACCGCCACCTCGTACGCGATCTACCGGTTCGACGGCACCGCGCTGCCCGGTCGGTGCGCCACGGCCGACGCCGCGCACCTGATCGACACCGTCCGGGCCACCTCCGGCGGCACCCAGTCCTGGGTGGACACGTCGGCCGAGCCCGGTCGGCGCTACACGTACCAGCTGACCGCGCTGGACCGGTCGGCCAACGAGAGCCCGGCGAGCCCGCCGGTGTTCACCCTGCGCTGACCCGCTCCTCTGAATGCCCCGGACGCCGTGCGCGCCCGGGGCATTCGTCTGTTTCAACGTATGTCACCAATAGTTGGCGACACGCATACCGCCTAGTTGATCAGCTGATCGACACTCATCGACATCCGGTAACCCGCCGGTAACTTCCGGCCCACCCGCTCACCCCCGCGGAGGTAACCCGTGTCCCGACGTCTCGCCACCCTGATCGCCTCGGGCGCGCTAGCGCTGCTCGCCACCCTCACCATCGCCTCCCCCGCCGCCGCCGTCACCACCGAACAACGGCTCTCCGTACTGTCCAGCTGGACCCAGACCAGCGCATCCAGCTACAACTCGTGGAACAGCGCCCGGGTCAACCGGGCCCCCTGGGCCGAGTACAACTTCAACTGGTCCACCGACTACTGCTCGTCCAGCCCGGACAACCCCCTCGGCTTCACCTTCAACCTGGGCTGCTACCGGCACGACTTCGGCTACCGCAACTACAAGGCGGTCGGCCAGTTCCCGGCCAACAAGTCCCGCCTCGACAGCGCCTTCTACGAGGACCTGAAGCGCGTCTGCGCCACGTACAACACGGTCGTCCGGCCAGCCTGCTACAGCCTGGCCTGGACCTACTACCAGGCGGTCAGCATCTTCGGCTCGGTAGCGGCCGTCCAGCAGGCCGACATCGACCGCGCCGCCCGCATGAAGGCCCAAGCCGAAGCCAACGCCGCCCGCCGCTAACACCAACCCCACCCCCACCCCCACCCCACCCCTAGACGGTGTTGATCAAGAGGTTTCGGTCACCGGAAGCGTGTTTCCTGACGCAAACCTCTTGATCAACACGGCCAGACCGGGCAGGGAGCGGGGAGGGGTGGGGTGGGTGGGGGTTAGTCCCTGTCGCTCCGCTGCGCGAAGCGGCCCTAACCGGGAGGAAGTAGGTCTACTTCCGAGTTAGGCGCGTTCGGTTCGGGTGGCGGGGTGGCGGTCGGGGTCGGCTGGGCGGCGCGGGGCTGGTTGGGACAGGCCGGTGCTGAAGCGGGTCGAATCGGCCGCCAGGTCCGGGTGTTCCACGTCGAGTGCCAGCGCCGCGGCCTCGTCCAGCCCCAACTCGGCACCCTCGCCGTACGCGTCGTCGAAGGCCGCGTCGCCCAACACCGCTCGCAACTCCGCCTGCTGTTCGGCCCAGTAGCCGCCGAAGATGCCCGGGGTGGCACGCATGCTCGCCCGGGTGGCCTGCGCGGCCCCGAACAACCGGGCCGCGGTCAGCTGCTCCCCACCGATCGCGCAGCGGACCGCGACCGCGTTCAAGGTGTCGCACGCCCGGCCGTGGTAGCCGTGGCCCATCCGGGAACGCAGCGCCACCAACAGATGCTCGTGCGCGGCGATCACGTCGCCCCGGGCCAACGCGACCATGCCGAGCAGCATGTCCACCGACCGCCGGCCCCGCTCCACGGGTCGGGCCGCCTCCACCGGGCGCACCGCCCCCAGCAGCTCGGCCGCCTCCTCCAGGGCGCCCCGCCGCCAGAGCAGCTCGGCCAGACTGAACACCGCGAACAGCGCCTCGCCGACCACGTCCTGCCCGTGCGCCCAGTCGATGACCTCGCGGCACACCCGCTCGGCCTCGGCGAACTGCCCCATGTCCACCAGCGGCGCGGCCCGGCCGGCGAGCACCCGGGCCAGCAGGCCGGCGTCGCCGGCCTGCCGGGCGGCCGCCTCCGCCCGCTGGGAGTAGCGCAGCTCCTCGGCGAACTCACCGTCGGCGCTGGCATGCAGCGAGTGCATGTGGTACGCCGCCGCCAGCTCCGCCTCCGGGATCCGTTCCCCCGTCTCCGCGATCCGCCCGTACAGCCGGAACAGCCACAGCCGCCCCTCCCGGGCCAGGCCCCGCTCCAGCCACCACTGGTCCAGCCCGCCGGCCAGACCGAGACCGGCCCGCGCGCTGCCGCCGGTGGCGCACCAGCGCAGCGCGGCGCGCAGCTCCCCGGCCAGTGGATCGAGGGAGTACAACGACAGGGTCACCGGCCGGCCGTCCTGCCCCAGGTGCGCCCGGTCCAACGCGTGCGCCGACCAGGCCACGTGCCGGTCCCGGGCGGCCTGCTCCTCACCCGCCTCGGCCAACCGCCGCGCCGCGTACGCCCGGATGGGGTCGAGCATCCGATAGGTGCTGCCGGCGGCCCGCGGCTCGGCCAACACCATCGACTTGTCCACCAGGACCGAGAGTGGGTCCAGCGGATCGTCACCCAGCAGCCACTCCACCGTCGCCAGATCCACCGGGCCGGCGAAGACCGCCAGCCACCGCAGCAGGCGGGCGGCCCGGGGCCCCAGCGTCCGGTACGACCAGGTCACGGTGGCCTGCATGGTCAGATGCCGCTCGGTGACGGAGCGCTGCACCGCCCGGCTCGCCGGGGTGGGCGGCGACGCACCGGCCGCCGCCGCGACCAGGTCCACGGTGTCCTGCTGGTTGCCGGACCAACCCCGCTCCACCGGTGGCGGATCCGGATCCTCCCGGCCGGCGTCCAGGGTGCCGAGGACATCGTCCAACCGCTCGGCGAGTTGGCCGACGGAGAGCACCCGCAGCCGGGCGGCGGCCAACTCGATGGCGAGCGGCAGGCCGTCCAGCCGCTGCACGACCCGACGCAGGTCGGCGGACTCCTCCGGGTCCGGTTGCCGACCACCGCGGGCCGCCGCCGTACGGTCCAGCAGCAGCGCCACCGCGTCGCTCTCCGCGCCGTCCGCGCTCGGGTCGACCGACAGCGGCGGAATCCGCCACACCACCTCGCCGGGCAGGCTGAACGACTCCCGACTGGTCGCCAGCACCCGTACGCCACCCCCGCCGGACAGCAACCGGGCGATCACCTCCGCGCAGGCGGCCGGTTGGGTGTCGCAGGTGTCCAGGACGACCAGCATCCGGCGGCCGGCCGCGTACTCGACGAGGGTGTCCACCATCGGCCGACCCGGCTCGGGGCGCAGGCCGAGCACGGCGGCGATCGCGAACGCCACCAGCCCCGGGTCGGTCACCGAGGCGATGTCGACGAACCAGACCCCATCCGGGTACGCCTCGACCATCCCGCTGGCCAACTCCACGGCGAGCCGGGTCTTGCCCGCCCCGCCCGCGCCCAGCACGGTGACCAGGCGGTGCTGCCGCACCAGCAGGCCCAGCTCGATGCGCTCGGCCTGCCGGCCAACGAACGAGGTCACCTGGGTGGGCAGGTTGTGCGCCACCGCGTCGGCGGTACGTGGCCGGGGGAACTGCCGCTCCAGGCCCGGCGCGACCAGCTGGAAAAGTCGTTCCCGGTCGTCGAAGCCGCGCAGGCGGTGCAGGCCCAGGTCGAGCAGGGCGGCACCCGGCGGCAACGGCTCGGCCCGACGTGCGGTGGACGCCGTGCAGAGCACCTGCCCGCCGTGCGCGGCGGCGGCCACCCGGGCGGCCCGGTGCACCTCCGCGCTGGCGTACTCGCCGTCTCGTGGCTCGGCATAACCGGTGTGCAAGCCCATCCGCACCCGGGGCGCGGCTTCGGGGGTGGGCCAGTCGTGGCTGGACAATGCCCGCTGGGCGGTCAGGCACGCGGTCAGCGCGGCGGTGGCGTCCTCGAAGGCGAGGAAGAACGAGTCGCCCTCGGTCAGCAGCTCCGCGCCACCCGTGCTGGCCAGCGTCCGGCGCAGCAGCCGCCGATGCTCGGCGAGCACCGGGCGGTAGTCCGGGCCGAGCAGCTGGGCCAGCCGGGTCGAGCCCTCGATATCGGTGAACACGAAGGTCACCCAACCGCTCGGGAGCTGGATCCGTGGCGACATGCGAGGAACCTCCGCCCGTGACGTCGGGTTCATGCTGCCTGAGTCCGAACGATCACACATCGTGAGAACGGCCGGGCAGGTGCCGCCTCAAGGTGCCACTCGGACCCGCTCCCGGCAAGGCCGCCCCACCATGCGGCGGTGGATTGGCCCGTTCAGCAGCCGCAGGCACCGCCACAGCAGCCACCACCGGCGGGTGCCGGAGCAGCACCGGCGGCACCACCCCGGCCGGTGACCGCGACCGCGGAAAGCAACTTGACCGTGTCGGCGTGTCCCTGCGGACAGCTGGCTGGCTCACCGGCCGCCGCCATCGAACGGTTGACCTCGAAGGTGTCACCGCAGGCGCGGCAGCGGAACTCGTACCTGGGCATGCCACTCAGGGTACGTGGATCTGACGGCTGGCGGAGCATGGGTGATACTCGACGGGTGGTGGACGGCGAGGACGACACGCGTGTGCAACCGTTACGACCGGCCGCGCCGCTGGACGGGCCACTCGAAGGCTCGGGGGCCGCGCCCGATCCGGTGCGCAAGGTGCCCCGCCCCCGCCGCCCCTGGCTGAGCGGGCGTTCCGAAGGTGCGCCGACCACGCCACCGCAGGCCGAAACCGCCAAGGCCGACGACGCCAAGGCCGACGCCGCCGAGGCCGCAGGCCCGAAGGCCCACGACGCCAAGGCCGCAGGCCCGAAGGCCCACGACGCCAGGGCCGACGCCGCCGAGGCCGCAGGCCCGAAGGCCGATCTCCCCGAGGCCGATGCTGCGGAGACCGACGAGCGGAAGACCGGCAGCGCCAGTGCCCCGGCCGCGCCGAAGCCGGCCGACGAGTCGGGTGCCGACGCGCCGGCCGACGACGCGAAGACCGTCACCGTGGCCGGCGCGGCGGATCCGACGAAGACCGCGGACCCGACGAAGACCGTGGACCCGGCGAAGACCACTGTGGACGAGCTCCCGGTCGTGCCGGCGTCCGAGCCGGCCCGCCGGCGTCGGGTGCCGTTCGCGCACGCGGTACGCCTGCCGCCCGGCCAGGCAGCGGCCTCCGCCGCCCGCGCGACCCGCGCCTGGGCGCGCCGCCCGAGTGGTCGGCTGACCCTGCCCGGCGTCTTCCTGCTGGCGCTGGTGGCCGCTACCGCGGCGGCGGGAGCGCTGGTCGTGCCGGCCGCGATCCGCGCACCGCGCCCGGTCGCGGCCGACGCCTCCGCCACACCGGCCGGGGTGGCGCCGTCGGCGGTGCCGTCCGGCCTACCCACCGGGCCGCTACCCACCGGGCCGCTGCCGACCGTGCCACTGCCCAGCGGCGGGCTGCCCGGCAACGGGCTGCCGACCGGCGGGCCGGTGATCGGCGGTCGCCCGTCGGACGCCCTGGCCGGCTGGGCGCAGCAGGTCGGCGCCAAGGTCGGCGTCCCTGCGGTCGCCATGCAGGCGTACGGCTACGCCGAGCTGGTGCTCGCCCAGACCAACCGCAGCTGTGCGCTGAGCTGGACCACGCTGGCCGCGATCGGCCAGGTCGAATCGGGGCACGGCTCCGCCAACGGCGCGCGGTTGGGCCAGGACGGCAAGGCGCTGCCCAACATCATCGGGCTGCCGCTGGACGGGAAGGACGGTCGGATGCGGATCATCGACACCGACCGTGGGGCGCTCGACGGGGACTCGACCCTCGACCGCGCGATCGGGCCGATGCAGTTCATCCCGACCACCTGGCAGGAGATCGGCGCGGACGCCGACAACGACGGTCGCAAGGACCCACACGACCTGGACGACGCCGCCCTGGCAGCCGGAAACTACCTCTGCAAGGGCGGGCGCAACCTGAGCATCGCGGCCGACTGGTGGAACGCGATCCTGTCCTACAACGATGTACGGCGGTACGCCCAGGACGTCTACGACACCGCGAACCGGTACGGACGGGCGAGTCGCTCGTGAAGTGATCGTCTCGATACGTTGGAGAACTGGACACTTCCCCCGGGCAGCTGTTAGCGGCAAGCTAGACGGGTGATGGTGCGCGAGTGGGACCCCAGGACCGCGTCGTCCGCCGAGATCGCGTCGCTGCTGGCCACGCTGAACGCGGTCCTGGCGGCCGATCTGCCGCAGGACCCGCCCTGGCGGGAGACTTCGCTGCGGGAATACCTCGCCGAGGTGATGCCCGGCGAGCGGCGGATCTCCTGGATCGCCCAGGCCGAGCCGACCGCTCCCGGCGACACGGGCGCGGTGCTCGGCCAGGTGCACGTGCTCCTGCTGGGCGACATCGGTGTGCTCGAGGTGCTGGTGCACCCGTCGGTGCGGCGCAGCGGCCTCGGTCGCGACCTGGTGTTGCGCGCCGCGCGCCGGGTCTACCAGGAGGGCTTCCGGTCGATCGGGGTCGAGGTCGTCGGCGACACGCCCGCGGTCGGGTTCTACGAGTCGCTCGGCTTCAACCGGGAGTACGTGGAGACGCGCAGCGTGCTCGACCTGACCGCCGTCGACTGGGCCGAGTTGACCGAGATGGCCACCGGCATCGGAGCGGGCTACCAGCTGGAGTTCTTCCCCGGCGGGCCGCCGGACGACCTGATCGAGGCGTACGCGCGGGCCAAGGCCGAGGTGCGCGACGTCGAGGACGGCGAGTTGCGCCCCAGCTCGTACGACCCGGAGCGGCTGCGCGACAGTCTCGACACCCTGCACCGGCGGGGCATGAAGCCGTACATCGTGCTCGCCCGGCACGAGCAGAGCGGCGAGGTGGCCGGCCTGACCGAGGTGGTGGTGCCGGCGCAGCACCCGACCCGGGCGGACCAGTACGACACGATCGTCGCGCAGGATCACCGGGGCTACGGCATCGATCGGGCGATCAAGGCTCGGATGCTGCTGGAGCTGCGCTCCGCCGAGCCGGAGCTGATCGAGGTGCAGACCTGGAACGCGCAGGCCAACGAGGCGATGCTCAAGGTCAACGCGGAGCTGGGCTACCGCCCCGACCGGGACTGGTGCGAATACAGCGTCGACGTCGCCGAGCTGGTGCACCGCCTCGATCCGGCCCGCTGAGGAATTCACGAAACTGTCCACTTGAGGATGGACGGTGGACAGTCGCGCACCTTAACGTGCGTTGACTCCCATCCGCCCATCGTGGAGGCCCTATGCGCCCGCGCCGCTCAATCGCCGCGCTCGCGACCGCCACCGCCGCCGTGACCCTCACGGCGCTCGGCGTCGCACCCACCGCGGCCAGCGCCGCGCCCACCGACCTGTTCATTTCGGAGTACGTCGAGGGTTCGTCGAACAACAAGGCGATCGAGCTGTTCAACGGCACCGGTGCCGCCGTCGACCTGACGGCCGGCGGCTACCAGTTGCAGCTCTACTTCAACGGCTCCACCACGGCCACCACGATCGCCCTGACCGGCACCGTGGCGGCCGGCGACGCGTTCGTCTTCGCCAGCGCCTCGGCCGGGGCGGCCATCCTCGCTCAGGCCGACCAGACCACCGGTGCCAGCCTCTTCAACGGTGACGACGCCATCGTGCTGCGCCGGGGCACCACGGTGCTCGACTCGATCGGCCAGGTGGGTGTCGACCCGGGCACCGAGTGGGGTGCCGGCGTCACCAGCACGGCGGACAACACGCTGCGTCGGCTGCCGAGCGTCACCGCCGGCGACACCGACCCGTCGGACGCGTTCGACCCCGCCGCGCAGTGGGCCGGCCTCCCCGTCGACACGTTCGACGGGTTGGGCGCACACACCATCGACGGCGGTGGGCCCGTCGACGTACCGGCCACGCTGACCTGCGGTGGGCCGCTGGTCACCGCCGGTGGCACGGCCGCGAGCCGCGAGGTGACCGCCACCGACCCCGACGACACGATCGTCGACCTGGCGGTGACCGCGATCAACCCGAGCCCGACCTCCGGCTCGATCACCCGCACCGCGTTCACCCCCGCCGACGGGCTGGGCGGCACCGCCCGCGCCACGGTCGGCGCGAGCGCCGACCTCGCCGCCGGGGCGTACACCGTGACCCTCACCGCGACCGACGCGGGCGGTGGCACCGCCAGCTGCGCGCTGGCCGTGCAGGTGACCCGGGAGCTGACCGTCGGTGAGGTGCAGGGTCCGACCACCGACGCCGAGTCCGGTCCGACCGACCGGTCGCCGCTGGCACCGGCGAGCGGCAACGGCACGAGCAGCACGCTGTACGACGTACGCGGTGTGATCACCCAGCTGACCCTGGCCCGCACCTCGGCCGGGGCGGCGCAGCACGGGTTCTTCCTGCAGAGCCGGGTCGGCGACACCGACGGCGACCCGACCAGCTCCGACGGCATCTTCGTGTTCATGGGCACGTTCACCTCGCTGATCGGCGGCTACGTGCCGACGGTCGGCGACGAGGTGGTGCTGCGGGCCCGGGTGTCGGAGTACTACAACCTCACCCAGCTCTCCGGCGCCTCGCTGGTCCGCCGGATCGCGGGCGGCCTGGCCGTGGACACCGCGGTCGCGGTGACCGACGCGGTGCCGCCGGCCGTGTTGACCGACGCGCAGCGCTTCTGGGAGCGGCACGAGGGCTCCCGGATGCGGGTCCGCGCGGGCAGCGGCGCGGTGAGTGGCCGGGACGTCTTCTCCTCCACCGCCGACGCGGAGCTGTGGGTGGTGGACCGCGACGACCCGCTGCTGGACCGCGCCGACCCGTACTCCCGGCGGGTCTTCCGTGACTCGCACCCGCTGGACAACGACCCGACCCGCCGCTTCGACGACGGTAACGGCCAGCGGACGCTGCTCGGCAGCATGGGCGTGAAGGCCACCACCGGGGACAGCGCCGCGCTGCTCCCGCCGGTGCACACCTTCGACACGCTGCGGGCGGACGCGGTGGGCGGGGTCTACTACTCGTTCGAGAAGTACGGCGTCCAGGTCGAGCGGGCGCAATTCGACGCCGGAGCCGACCCGTCGAAGAACAACCCGCCCAAGCCGGCCGACCGATCGCAGGAGGTGGCCGTGGCCACCTACAACGTGGAGAACCTGTACGACTACCGCGACGACCCGTTCGACGGCTGCGACTTCGCCGGCAACGCGGGTTGCGTGGGCGTCAATCCGCCGTTCGACTACGTGCCGAGCAGCGAGGCGGAGTACCGCGAGCAGTTGGCCGCACTCGCCGACCAGATCGTCAAGGATCTGCACGCACCGGACCTGATCCTGGTGCAGGAGGCCGAGGACCAGGACATCTGCACGATCTCCGGGGCGGCGCTGAGCTGCGGCGACACCAACAACGCCGATGGCGCTCCGGACAGCATCCAGGAGTTGGCGCTCACGGTGGCGGCGGCCGGTGGGCCCGCGTACGCCGCAGCCTATGACCGGACCGGCGCGGACGCCCGCGGTATCACCGCCGCGTTCCTGTACCGCACGGACCGGTTGTCGCTGGGGGCCGCGACGGCGAGCGACCCCCTGCTGGGCTCGGCACCGACGGTCCAGTACCGGGCTGCGGGGCTGCCGGCCAACGCGGACGTGCAGAACCCGAAGGCTCTCAACGCGGTGTTGCCGCCGGACGTGGACACCTCGACCGGTCGGGACGGGAACAACGTCTTCACCCGTGCTCCACAGCTGGGCAAGTTCAGCGTGGCCGCGGCACCCGGCTCGACCGAGCGGTTCACCCTGTACGCGCTGAGCAACCACTACTCCTCCGGTCCGGACAGCCGGGTGGGGCAGCGGCGGGAGCAGGCGCGCTACGGCGCGGCGATCGTCACCGCGATCGAGGCCGCCGACCAGACCGCCCGGGTGGTCTACGGCGGGGACCTGAACGTCTTCCCGCGTCCGGATGATCCCATCGCCACCGGTGATCAGCCGACGCCGTCGGACCAGCTCGCCCCGCTCTACGAGGCGGGCCTGCACAACCTGTGGGACAACCTGGTCGCGGACGTGCCGGCCTCCGCCTACTCGTACAGCTTCGAGGGGCAGGCGCAGACACTCGACCACCTGTTCGTCAACGACGCGTTCTACGGCGACCTGGTGCAGGTGCGGGCGGCGCACATCAACGCCGACTGGCCGGCGGAGTTCGCCGGTGACGGGTCACGGGGGTCCAGTGACCACGACCCGCAGGTGGCCCGGTTCCGGTCCCGGGCGTCGCTGACCGTGGCCGACACGGCGGTGGTCGAGGGCAACCAGGGCACCCGGCAGCTCACCTTCACCGCCACCGTGTCCCGGCCGCTGTCCCAGTCGGTGCTGCTCTGCGCCGCCACCGTCGGCCTCACCGCCCAGGCCGGTTCCGACTTCGACCCGTACGCCGGTTGCAAGGTGCTGGCCGCCGGGCAGACGTCGGTGGCCTTCCCGGTGACGGTGCGTGGTGACCGTAAGCGGGAGGCGGACGAGAAGCTGACCCTGCTGGTGGCCGGCGTGCCCGGCCTCCGACTGGCCGACCCGCTGGCGACGGGGACGATCACCAACGACGACTGATCGCGGAACGTGCGCGACGACGGCCCGCCGTCCCGATGGGGATCGGCGGGCCGTCGTCCATCCGTGGGTCAGCGGTTTCGCCAGAGCTGTGGCGGCGGCGGATCGCCGCGATGCCTGGCTACCCGTACCTCCCATTGGCTGCGCCGACGCATCGCGTCCCGGACCTCCCGATTGCGGTAGAACGTCTCGGGCGGGCGGGCCAGCCCGTAGATGTCCGCCCACCACTCCCCCGGCTCAGGGTCGAGGATGGTGTCCAGGTGCGACGGGTAGCGGCGCCCCGCACCGTCGCGCGTGTCTTCCCAGTCCCGCATCGGCTTGAGCACGCGGCCGAACTCGTCGACGACGGCCAGTCGACATCCGGCGACCCCGACTATCCGGCGGATCAGTTCGATGCTGGGAACAGTCCGACCGGCTTCGATGCGGCCGATGGTGGCATGGTGCACCTTTGCCCGTCGGGCCAGCTCACGTTGGCTGAGGTCGGCGTGGCGACGGACCGCCCGGACGATTGTCGGCTCCGCCTGAAAACTGACCATGTGGTTCCGGCTGAATCGGGACCACCTCCTGAAGCATCGGGAGGTGCTGAGCGTGGAGGACTGGGCGG